>JAEXNR010000001.1 GCA_023439505.1 Bacillota bacterium | reverse complement strand
ATGAGAAAGGCATTTATTACCCCTTCCAAATATGTGCAGGGAGAGAAGGAGCTTTTAAATCTCGGCTTTTTTGTGAAAGCCTTCGGGGAAAGTGCGCTGCTGGTTGCAAGTGCAAGCGGTTATGCGCGGGTACGGGAAACAATTGAAAAAACTGCAGATAAATTCGAGGTTACTTTTGTTACTGCTGATTTTAACGGGCAGTGCTCTAAAACAGAAATTGCCCGCCTGCGTGAGCTGTCACAGGAAAATGGCTGTAGCTGCACCGTAGGTTTGGGCGGCGGAAAAGCCATTGACACCGCCAAATGTATTGCAGATGGGAATCCTCTGATTATTGTTCCGACAAATGCAGCCACCGATGCGCCCACCAGTCATTTGGCAGTGGTCTATACCGGGGACGGCGTATTTGAGGAGTATGTCTTCTTACACAGGAATCCTGATGTGGTATTGCTGGATACCGATATCATTGCAAGATCCCCGGTCAGGCTTCTGGTTTCCGGTATGGGTGACGCATTGGCAACCTTCTTTGAAGCCCGCTCCTGCGAACGTTCCTGTGCTGATGTGTTCGCAGGACTGCCCTGCGGTGCAAAAGGAACTATTTGCCCACCTGCAAAATCTACCAGAACAGCCATGGCGTTGGCGAGGCTTTGTTATGAAACACTTCTTTCCGATGGTTTCATGGCAAAGCAGGCATGTGAACTTCAAGTGGTTACCCCGTCTCTTGAGAATATCGTGGAAGCCAATTCTCTGCTTTCCGGACTGGGCTTTGAAAACGGCGGACTTTCGGCGGCACATTCGATCCATGACGGACTGACTGCGCTACCCCAAACCCATGCCTATTATCACGGCGAGAAGGTAGCTTTCGGCACCATCTGTCAGCTTATTTTGGAAAACGCTCCGAAGGAAGAGCTGGATACGGTTATCTGCTTTTGCCTGAAGGTGGGATTACCGGTTTGTCTGGAGGATATCGGCATAAAGGAGTTATCTGCCCAAAAGCTGGAGGAGGTTACTGCCATTGCATGTGTGCAGGGCTCCAATATTCATAACATGCCATTTCCGGTTCAAAAGGAGCGTGTGGCGGCCTGCATTCTTGCCGCCGACAAGATGGGAAGAACCTATAAAGCCCATATAGGAGGGAATGGCAGATGTGGAGGATAAAGGATATTCACCAGTAGGGCGCAGAAGGGAAGAGGGCAGAAGTATGATTCAAATCAATAATTTGTCTAAAAGTTTTGGAAAATTAAGCGTGCTGGAGAATATCAGCACCGAAATAAATAAAGGCGATGTTATTTCCATCATTGGGCCCTCCGGGTGCGGAAAATCCACCTTTATGCGATGTATCAATCTTATGGAAAAGCCGACAAAAGGCGAAATCATCATTGACGGGAATAACATTCTTGCTAAAAATGCAGATGTATATGGACTCCGGAAGAAAATGGGTATGGTGTTTCAATCCTTCAACCTGTTTCCCCATCTGATGATAATTGAAAATATCATGCTGGCCCCGGTCAGTCTGAGAAAGCTTTCCCGTCAGCAGGCATATGAAGAGGGGATTGGATATCTGGAAATGGTTGGACTGGGAGCAAAAGCAATGGCGTTTCCCGATGAATTGTCCGGCGGACAGAAACAGCGTGCCGCCATTGCCCGGGCACTTGCTATGAGGCCGGAAATCTTATTGCTTGACGAACCAACCTCCGCACTGGATCCGACGATGGTCAGCGAGGTCTTGGCAGTTATTCGCAAACTTGCCGCATCTGGTATGACGATGATGATCGTCACCCATGAGATGAAATTTGCAAAAGATGTGTCTGGCAGAGTATTTTATATGGATGAAAAAGGCATTTATGAGGACGGTACACCCGCGCAGATCTTTAATGCCCCGCAGAAATCCAAAACAAGGGCATTTATTAAAAAGATTTCCTCCTTTGTGTATGACATTCAGGGAAAAGGTTTCGACCTGTATGAATTACAGGCAAGGGTGGAAGGTTTTTTAGCAAAACAGATGTTTCCCCAGGGGCGGATCAGGAATATCCAGCTGGTATGCGAGGAGCTCCTTTCAGGTATCCTGCTCAGAAGGTTTCCCGACGCGTGGATTGCGCTTACGGTGGAATATTCGGATACAAGTGGAGAGGTTACGGTACAGGCAGATTTTGCGGGAGCGGTCTATGATTTTAAATCCGATGCTTCCGATGAAATGTCACTTGCAATCATTAAAAAATTCACAAAGGATATATCCGCAACCCATACGGAAGGTAAAAATACGCTGCAGCTAGTACTGTGAAAGATCATTATTTAGCCGTTCAATATAAAAGAGGTGTAATCGTGAAAATGCTATCTGCCGCTCCTGCATCCCTGGAGCGGGTGCTTCAAAAACAATACATAGACGTCATTGCGAGGAACGAAACCAGCATCGGTGTGGAGATCGAGCTTCCGCTGGTGCCGAAGGAGGGCGGTTGGGTTGATCCCGCCTTTTTAGCGGCTCTTGCCGCGCATCTGCGTGAAATTGGTTTTAAAGATACCGTACATACGCTGGAGGGAGATGTCTGTGCAATGGAAAACAAGGACGGTGACGTATGCTCCTTTGAAACCACCTTTAATACACTGGAGTTTTCCATGGAGCACAGTTCCAGTCTCAGTGCACTCGCTTGCCGCTTTTATTCTTTGTTTTTTCAGGTGCAGGAATTCTGTCTGACACATGGTTATTATCTGTGCGGCAGGGGAATCAACCCCAATGCCGCCAGGCTCTGTCCAGAACCGTTACATACACCTGTTTTACTTGCCAAATCACAGTTTCTGACCCAATTTACTGAACATCATGACGGAGCG
Source organism: Bacillota bacterium (assembly GCA_023439505.1). Lineage (GTDB taxonomy): Bacteria > Bacillota > Clostridia > Lachnospirales > Lachnospiraceae > Mobilitalea. The sequence continues at coordinate 144,868 of JAEXNR010000001.1, read as the reverse complement.
ATCTTTCATGCCATCTGTGCCTCCACACAGACACATCTGGATGCTAAAAATCAGACGCAGTATATGAGACTGTTCCGGCTTTTGCGAAGAGCTTATGCTTTGGAAGGACTGTTTTTCGCTAATTCCCCGTCCCCCACTGATCCCGGATTGTTTCTTTGCCATCCGGCTCTTGCCGGCCTTGAGAGAAGCACGTTGTGCTTCAGGGACGAATTGTGGAAGTATTGCGGTGCTCCCAATGTTCAGGCAGGGGCAAGAGCGCTTGAGGATACAGAGGAGCTTTGCCGCTATTTAGCGGAAATGAAGCTTTTCATCCTTTCAGAGGGGGAGACCTTTCGTCCCATCACCCCTGTTCCACTCCGACAGCATTTCGCAGAGGGCTGCTCCGAGAAGGAGCTGGAGGCTTTCCGTTCGCTGGAACCTGTAGCACCGACCAAATATGGGAGTCTGGAAGTACGTTCCACCTGTACCCAGCCGCTCAACCGGCTGATGGAGCCGGTGGCTTTCTATCTGGGGCTGTCGGCAAATCAGGACCGGGCGGAAAAGGTACTTGACATACTATATCAGACCTATTTCCCCACGGATTCCCCTGCGGTGGTGCGTAACAGGCTGATGCAGCACTCTGCCCTGGCGCTGCGGCGGTCTCTAAGGGATGAAATGACAGCCTTGCTGGATGCGGCTCTGGAAGGGCTGGCAGCCAGAGGATTAAAGGAAGAACAGTTTCTGATTCCGCTAAAATGCCGCTTCGGAAAGGCAGACTTTGAACCGCCTGCCACTGAGCAGGGGCAGAACCCTTTTGCGGAGGTGAAAACACAAATGGAACAAATCAGGAGGTACCGCTTTGAAGATTAAACGACGTATCAGAAATGCGCTTCTGATGGTAAGCATCGCCGCCATCGCATTGATCATGCTGGTTTCGCTGTTCGGGCTGTTTTCACTGAGAGGCAATCTGTCCGCTCAAATGAGCCGTACCAGTCAGATGATTTCCGCCGGCAATTCCAAGGACATGCTTTCTATGAGCATCCATCTGGCGGAATCCACAGCAAGGCTGAATGCCAGCAAAATCAGCGGCGACTTTTCCCGTATCAAAGGAGAACTGCTGACCCTCAAGGGAGATATCGAAAATCTCTATGCAGGGGGAGGAATCATATCTTCCGTCACCGCCGTGGAGCGGTATCAGGAGTATATCATCTCTCAGAGAGCATCGCTGTCCCGGAAGGAGATCGACAAAAATGTGGCACGGCTGGCGGGAGCCTCGGCAATGTTTGATAATGTTTTGGCCCATGAGGATAAAATATCCCTGGCATATATCGTGCTGGAAAACGGAATGGTGTTTTCCAGTGCCGATACCTTTTATCCCGAGGTGGAAAAGGCAGATATGCGTACACGGGACTGGTACCGGAATGCCGTGGCGGCTGGGGATATCTGCTGGTCAGAACTCTATGCAGGCACTGATGGGCGCAATTACGTTACGGTGGCAATCCCTGTCTATTACGGGGGACAGGAATTCGGTGTTGTCGCCTTTGATCTGCGGGTCAGTGAAATTTCCGAGGTGGTACTGAATAAAACAGACGCTTCCTTTACCGACGCATTTATTATAGGCACCGACAAAAAAGTGCTTCTGAGTACGGAAGACGTAAACGTCACAACCCGGTCGGAGGAATACAGGGCTGTTTCGGAACAGGTTGACTTTTCTGCCGGTGCTTATGGCTGTTACCAGGGGGACAATATTATTGCCGGGTACGCTCAAATTGGGGAAACCGGGTGGATCCTGGTCAACTGTCTGGACTACAATCAGGTGGTGGAGCCGGTGCGAAAGGTGGAAGCAACGGTTGACATGTCGTCAGAGACGATGCAGGACGTTATGTCGCGGCAGATTTTCAGCATCATTGCTATCTTTGTATTATGTCTGGCACTGATATTTGCTGCGGTTTTGTTCGTCAGCCAGAAGCTGGCGGGAAAGATTACGGAGCCGGTGGACATTCTCGCTGCCGGAGCCCGTGAATTGGGCGGCGGCAACTTAAACCATGTCATTCCCAATCTGGGCGGTGACGAGCTTGGAATGCTGGCACAGAGCTTCAACAGCATGTCTTTGCGAATGCGGGAATACATTGAGAACCTTACCGCGGTCACCATTGAGAAGGAACGTATCGGCGCAGAGCTGGACGTAGCCAGGCATATTCAGGCCAGCATGCTTCCCTGCATCTTCCCCGCCTTTCCCGAACGTCCGGAGCTTGATATCTATGCCACCATGATCCCCGCCAAGGAGGTTGGAGGCGACTTCTACGATTTTTTTCTGGTGGACGACGACAGACTTGCCATGGTCATGGCCGACGTATCCGGCAAGGGTGTTCCGGCGGCTTTGTTTATGGTAATCGCAAAGACGCTGCTTAAGAACGTAACGCAGACAGGTCTCTCGCCCAAGGCAGTGTTGGAAAAGGTGAACAATCAGCTCTGTGTGAACAACGAGGCGGAGATGTTCGTTACGGTTTGGTTGGGAATTTTGGAAATCTCCACCGGCAGGCTGACCTGCGCCAATGCCGGGCACGAATACCCGGTGGTCAAACGTGCGGGAGGAAGCTATGAGCTGATAAAGGATAGGCACGGTTTTGTACTTGCCGGAATGGAAGGCTCTCACTACAAGGAATATGAGCTTCAGATGGAACCGGGGGACAGACTGTTTCTCTATACCGACGGTGTGGCTGAGGCCACAGACGCCTATAACGAGCTCTACGGCACCGCAAGGATGCTGGATGCTCTGAACCGCAACAAGGATGTGGGATGTGAGGCTTTGCTGCGCTGCATGAAAGAGGAAATCGATGCTTTTGCAGGCGAGGCGCCACAGTTTGACGATATCACCATGCTATGTGTGGAACGAATGCCCCAAAACGGCCCGGGCATGAATAAACTGAAGCTGAGACCCACGATGGAATCCATAGGGCAGGTCACCGCCTTTGTGGAACAGGAGCTGGAGACGGCGGATATTCCCGGAAAGTCGCTTCCCCAGATGATCATTGCGGTGGACGAGATTTTCTCCAATATTGCACGTTATTCGGGTGCAACCGATGCCACTGTGGGTGTGAGTGTGGAAGATGGGCTGGTCATATTGCGCTTTGCCGATAATGGCCTTCCCTATGACCCCACAAAGAAGCCGGATCCGGACACTACACTCAATGCAGGGGAACGGGATGCCGGCGGTCTGGGAATATTCATGGTAAAAAAATTAATGGACACAGTGGCATACGAATATCAGAACGGACTCAACCTTTTAACACTAACCAAAAACTGGAAGTAAAGAAAAGGAGGTGCGCTATCAGAAAAGATTTTGAGCTGCTGGCCATTATGATACCGGCCTTTGATCACAGAGCTCAGAGAGCGTATTGGTTTTGAAATAGGCCCTGATGAAGCACAGAGCTTTAGAAGCAATTAAAATAATCTGGAGGGAAGAAAAATGACAATTAACAAGAATCAAACTGCAGACAAACTTGTACTTTTGCTGGAAGGCAGACTCGATACCATCACTGCACCTTTGCTCGAGGCAGAAATATCAATCATCGGACAGGAGGTACAGTTGCTGGAACTTAGCCTGAATAAACTGGAATATCTTTCTTCAGCAGGGCTGCGTGTTATTTTAACCACTCATAAGAAAATGGCTCCGCCACGCCGCCTGGTTATCACAGGAGTAAATGAGACAATTATGGAAGTCTTTGAAATCACAGGCTTCTCAGACATTTTAACAATTGAGCTATGAGCAATTCCGGTAATGTGATCGGAGATAATTACCCGGTAGAAAGGAAGCAACAACAATGAGCGAAGAAGGAAAGAACCCATTCGTCGAACTCACTGATGAAGAGGTAGCGAATGCGGGCGGAGGCGTACTCTCCGGCAGCATCGATAACACGATGAGTGGAAGTCACACCTGTGAGCACTGTGGCAGGCGCTATAATTATAATACGACAAAAGCAAACTATATTCCCAAATGTAAGTACTGTCATTACAACCCGATGACCGGAAAAATTGAGCCGGACAAAGCACTTGGAATGTTTTGATTATCACAGGATATATTTGTAAAGGAGAGAATATTCATGAAGGATGAAAGAAAAAAAGATGTAGCCCAGCTGACAGAATCGGAGCTGTCAAAAGTAACCGGCGGCTTAAATCTTTCTGTTTACTTTATTGCGAACGGCGTTGAAGTGGATTGTACGAAAGCTGTTCGGGATTTTTCACGGCATTATTACGAAGGACAGCACAATAACTGCAGCCTTTACAGCACTGCACAGCAGACTGACAAACATTGCTGCGAGACCTGCCAGTTCTTCAGCCCCCATTATGGCTACAAGTGGGTTTATAGCAATAATGGCCAGGGCTCTGGCAGCGGAGACGGCGGTCCTGCTACCCCGATAACGGGCGGGCAGACTACGCCAGTCTCGCTTGGCTTGCCGATCAGCATAGACTGAGGGCATAGCAAATGTTTATCAGAAAAGATTATTCATTCCGCTTTTTTGCACGAACAAAATCTATGGATGCGTTTTGATTTACCTGCAAATATGTCGTAAAACCTGCTGGAAATGGCAAAGCTATTGAGAAATTTTATATAAATTGATACACTGGCTATACGGACGTGGAATAAGAAACATAACTTTTGCAAAAGAAAGTTTTGCCAAGGACATTACCGGACAGGAAGCTAAGAACTACATCGAAGGGAATGTACCTTTAAACCAAGCGACTAAAAGTAAAGCAAAGACAAAGGAAAACGATGTAGGATATTTCAAAATTGGAAGAAAGGAGACAAATGATTATGACAGATAATAATAATAATTTAGAGAAGCAGAATTACATCCTCTCCGATGAGGAACTGGAACATGCGGCCGGCGGACTTGTAAATCAGGTGGGGCTTGTGAAAAATCCCTGCCTGGATATGCTGGGGACTCCAGGGTCAATGAATCCCGCTGAGCAGAAATCCAATCCGTTGCAGCAAAATTGCGGTTAAAAAATCAAGACATCAAAACGGCTGATCTATTCAGCTAGTATTCAACGATAACAAAAGGCTGTCCTAAGGGACAGTCCTTTTTTGTATCGTGTGGTCCAGCGAAGCCGGACCACACTTGCCGGTGTAAGTCCTGTCACGATAATCGCCAGTGAGCCGTGTAACCAAACTCGGTGCGTTGCAGTAATGCAGATGATTTTGTTCCTATGATTTAAGGGCGTATCGCTTTTGCCGGTGGACTATAAACATTGTTATTCCTCATATTGATTTCCACTATTTTTTTTATTAAGGGTGCCTGATAATTCAATCATTAAGAACTTCGTCAATTCATTTACTACCGGACGATGTTTCATTCCTTTGGGAACAATAATAAATTCTCCAGTATTGACTTTTATTTTTTCCCCCTCCATTTCCAGATAAAAACCGCCTTCAATAACATAGAATAATTCGTCCGAATTTTCATGAATGTGAAAATCCAAGGTACGATTTTCCACTTGAACTATACTTAGGACATTTCCGTTGAAAGAGCCAATTTTTTTGTAAGTGTATAACTCCGTAATTTTGTTGACTTCCTTTAACAGATTTACTACTTCCATATGATATACCTCCATATTGTTTGATTTTTTTGTAATTAAATGATATCATTCAGAGAATAATCTGTAAAATTGATTATATTGATTGAAACAATCTCTATTTGAGATATTTATATTTTAGGCAGGAGGATTTCTAATATGGAATTAAAGCGTTTACATACTTTTCTAACATTAAGTAAAATAAAAAACTTTACAAAAACCGCCGAATATCTTCATTATGCACAATCAAATGTTACTACTCAAATACAACAGCTGGAAAATGAGTTCGGTGTAAAACTTTTTGAACGTATGGGTAAAAATATTACGCTTACTCCGGAAGGAGAAGAGTTAATTGGGTACGCCAGGCAGATGCTTCATTTGTCAGATGACTTAAAGTATAAATTTGCTAATAAAAATGACTATGGCCGCATTAGGATTGGAGCTTCGGAATCCATATGTATATACAGGCTCCCTGAAATAATAAAGACTTATCAAACAGAACATCCCAACGTTGAATTATATTTGAATGTTTTGGACTCAACCGACTTTATACCTTTACTCACGAATAACGAAATTGACATTTCATTTACGCTTGATGTACCCATATACCATTCTTCAATTAATACTGCTTTACAAATTGACGAAACCATAGGTGCTTTTTCAGTTCCGGAACACCCGCTTGCTCATAAAGCAGAAGTAACAATTGATGATTTTTTTAATGTTCCGCTAATCCTGACAGGACGGGGTTGCTGTTATCGAAAAATGTTTGAGAAAGATTTGTTGAATGCTTCAATCACGCCTAAGATTGTTCTTGAGACCGGTAGTCTTCAAGTAATTAAGCAAACTGTGCTTAGTGGGCTTGGCATATGTGTTCTTCCTCAATTATCCGTGCAAAAAGAACTAGATAACAATGAATTGGTGAAGCTGAACTATGTGACAAACTATAAAATTGCTTCCCAACTGATCTATCATAAAAATAAATGGATTTCAGAAAATCTAAAAGATTTTATGGATACTGTAAAAGCAAAAACGCAGAAAACCTAAATAGGGCAAGGGCAATATCATACAAGAATGATGTGAAGATATATGGTACATTAGTTATCAAATCATTAGGACGGAGGTAACCTCTTGACAAAAGAAATAAGAACAGTGAAAAGGCCAGCGCTGCAATTTAGAGCGGCAATAAGATAACGAACCATCCTCTAAAAAAGAAGATGGTTCGTTTCTTGTTGTGCCCGGTGGGCACACGTTCTAACGGGTGCAAGTCCCCAAATCCACCCGGTAGTGGGTAGGATACAGCCGAAGCCAAGGACGTCCACCGTGATATGGAGTCTGAAGTATATTACTTGAAAGTAGGATTATTTATAGGATATTAAAAAAGTACTTGCTGACGACGTAACGTCACGTGATAGCATGTAAATATAAAAGAGAAGAAAGGTGATTTATATGAATAATAATATGGGGAAAACCGCGGCTACCTTTATAGGTAACGAATTAGCTGCAGAGTATGGAATTACAAGGGGTCAGCAAAATGAAGGAGCTACCGATTCACAACAAAGCAGACAGGGAGAATGTCCCTATTGCCACAGATTCCCATAAACGAGATAATTCTTAGAGAGAATAAATGAAAAGGTCTATTTGAACCCGGGAAATCTAATAAGTATAGCGAGGTGGAATAGTGTGAAAAACGATGAAGAACGTCTATTTACAATTGGAGAATTGGCAAAGCTTGTGGGAGTATCCGTAAGAACATTGCAGTATTACGATCAGGCAAACCTGCTCAATTCTACTTATACCCAAGGGCATAAAAGAGTATATACCCGTGACGATATACTAAAGCTTCAGCAAATTCTTTTTTTAAAATCATTAGGATTTCCTCTTCAAGAGATAAACAACAAAATCCTGAAATCAAAAAATTCTGCTGATTTTAAAAAAATCTTTACCCGACAGCGTGAAATACTGCTGCATCAGATCGCAAATCTAAACAAAATCGCTGTAACTTTAGATCAAGTGATAGCAGAGACAGAGGGCGGACAAGAGATTAGTGTGGATAGGCTGATTACTATAATGGAGTTAATGAAGCAAGGCAACCCGTACTCCTTTGTCGTCAGATATCTTAATGACGAACAACTCAAAAGCATTGAAAATAGATTATTAGCACCGTCTGAAAAAAATGAAATTTTGGTAGAAGAAGTTTTTGCGCAACTGGAAAACTTATATCAACAAGGTGCTGATCCTGCCGGAAAAGAGGGACAGGAGCTTGCAGATCTCTGGTGGAACATGGTAAATGATTTTACAACAGGTGACATTAATATGTTGGAAAGGCTTATTTCGGCTGGGAGAGATATCGGTAACTGGCCTGAAGAAACAAAAAATATAAGCGAACCTATAGAAAACTTTTTAAAAAAGGCACTTAACATTTATCTTCTTACCAACGGAATTCAGATAATGATCTAGAATGATCATGGCTGAAGATAAAAATCAGATTTTAATCATGAATACTTGTTAAAGGGGGAGAACCTATGAAACTTACAAAATTTTTGATAACTAAGGGTGTTATCTATGCCATCATTCTGGCAATATTTTATCAGATCGCGATGGTGGGACTTTATATTTACGGCTATCACGTTCTGCCAAATGGGGTAAATCTACTTGCGATCAATGTGGTAAATCAAGATGGTAATAAAGGAACAGCAATCGAAAAAGAACTTGTTCCCACTTTGTCCAAATCATTTAGAAAAGTGATTACAGACAAGGATTTGGATGAGAGCAAAGCGGAACTTGATAATCGACAGGTACAAATGATTGTTGTCATCCCTGAGAATTTTGTGAATGACTTAACATCAGGAAAATCGACGATTGATTTTTATATTGATGAATCAAATACCACTACGGTTATCAATACGATGGAGGCAGTTGCCAAATCTATAACAGACAATTTTAACCAGGCTATTAATCAGGGGAAACTAACTAACATACTGAATTCTCTCAATGTAAATGTCACGCAGCAGGAAAAGATTACGGAACAGTTGAATAGTTCAGTAGTTCAAAATAATGTTTATATTAACAAGGCACCCGGCAGTATGGATTATGTAATGGCACCATCATTTCTATCTATAGCAACATACGCTTCCTCTATGGTTGCAGCGATTGTATTGATGAATATTTTCCTTGCTTTTATACCTATTATCGGAAAATGGAAGGCATTTCAATATGTTGAAATGGCAGGATGTGTTATCGCTATTCTTGCACCCTTGTTTGGAGTAATTATGGCAAGAATCTTAATTTCAATCGGCTTACAGAAGTTGGTGATTATTTATCTGCAGCAGGTTTTTATGCAACTAACAGCTTTCCAGTTTACTTTAATATTCTCGGTTTTGCTTGGACAAAACGGAATCTTTATTAATATACCATTACTGCTTGCACAGACCATAGCCGGAGGTGGAACCATGCCACTGCAAATCATGCCTGATCTATTCAAAGTGATCAGCTATATTACACCTATGTACCCTAATACTCAAATCGACTTTGGCTTGTTGTTTGGAGGACCGACGTTTATTTTTGAGATTCGGTTGCTGGCGATCCTGATCATATCCTCACTTATACTTTTGGTAATTGTATGGCGTAAATGGCCTGAAAAGGAAGACAGCAAGGAAACAGTGGTGAATAAAGCCATGGGCAGGCCAGCAACAGATTTGAGATAATTGATTGACTCTGAAGAAATAATGCAATATTACTAAGGGCAGACTTGCCGGTTTGGAGGGCTTTTTCTATGCGCGTTCTATCTGCCTTTAAATAAGATTCGATCTACTCCATGATGTATGGCTGGATGAATATTACAGATATTTCCTGAGTGATTTTACCACAAATATAATAATGTGCGTTGTAATAGTCAGCAGCCAAATGTAAAGCATAACAAATTTTAATGTTGTAAACCAGGAGCATGTTGTTGCCGTGGTCTTGTTAAACACAGGATATTGTTTAAGCATATGTATGAGTAATATGTTTTCAAAAACATCAAACAATGCTCTCAAACCGCACAGAATGTAAAGAATTGTTTTGACCTGTGGGGACGTGGTTAAGGAGTCCGAAATGGTGATCATAGTAATAAAAAAACACAAAATAAACATAAAATCCAACACAAGATACTTTTGATAAGCGATTCGTCCACCCTCACAAATTTGTTCAAAAGTTTGCGTCACTGTTTCACTGCTGTAATGGAAACGCATATCCAGCAGACGAAAAGAACTGTCAAATGTTTGAATTCTACGTATTCCATGGTCGGTTATATACATGACCCAAAGACATATAATGAATCCGAATATGCCGATTACTTTTATTAGTCTTATCAATGAGATACTCCTCTCTAAAATTTGTATTTGACAAGCCGTAACACTTGTTGCGGTTTGTAAAATACAGTATAATATGGAAAATGATATGAAGCAATAAGTTGAAATCAAGTGCTACAAAGGAGAAGATTTTGTAGCGGTAAAGAGGAGAATAGGATATGCTTCAAAGTATAAATCCAACAGCACAGCAATCTCAAAAATGGATCATACAGGCATTATTAGATTTAATGGAAATCACAGAGTACAACAAAATCAGTGTATCAGAGATTTGCCGAAAGGCGGATTTAGATCGGCGCACATTCTATCGTAATTTTGACTCGAAAAATGATGTGTTGGAAGAATATATCAGGATTCTGGGTGAAGAGTATATTAAAATGTATTCTACGATGGATAACCCTTGCAGTTACACTGCGGTTAAATTCTTTTTTGAGTTCTGGAGCGGACATTTGAGCTTTATTAAAAAAACAAAGAACTGCGGTTTGAGTGATTTCATATTTCAGCAATTTGAGAAATTTACGAAAGAACACATCGAACTGCTGATTGATGATAATGTACGAAAGCTACCGATAGAGTATGTATTTGCTTATAGAATCGGTGGTTTTTGGAATGTGATGATGACTTGGATGGCTGGTGATGCAATATTATCTCCTGATGAAATGGCTTCGATCATTACTCAGATAGGAAAGCATTAATTACATTATGATAAGTCCGATTATATTGTAGAAAAAATCAGAAAATTTTTAAAACTACTATTTCACTTGCTTAACATGTAGTCATAAACTACTGCTAATAAGCAAAATTTTATTACGGGAGAACATGTATAATGATATCAGCTATCATTGATAGACGTAGCATACGGAAATATAAAAGCAAAGATGTACCAAGGTACATGATAGAAGAAATATTACAGTCGGGGATACTTGCACCATCTTCAAAAAATAGGCAACCCTGGAAATTCATAATAGTTAGCGGAACCACAAAGAATGATATGCTTGCAGTTATGAATAAGGGATTAAAGCGAGAGCAGGAGTGTCCGTTGCTTCCTCAAAGCATCCGATATCTTAACGGTGCGGAAAACACCTTGAAAATTATGGGTCAAGCACCTGTTATTATTTTCATTGTTAATCCGCTCGGAATAGATATACATTCTTCACTGAAGCCTGAGGAACGCATTTATGAAATCTGTAATGCTCAATCCATAGGTGCGGCTATAGAAAACATGACACTTACTGCTACCGAACTTGGGCTGGGCAGCTTATGGATTTGCGATACCTATTTTGCATATGATGAATTGTGTGAGTGGCTTAAGGTCAATGGTGAGATTTTTGGAGCGCTGGCAGTAGGGTATGCGGATGAAAAACCGCTTGCAAGACCGAGAAAGGCGATAGATGATGTTGTTGAGTGGCGGAATTTCAATTGATATTTGTCTAAATTCCACGGCGGCAGTATAAAACCAAAGCTGATTCCGGAATAAAGATATCCTTGCATTTAACTTAAGCTTATTAATTATAAGCATCATCAGAACTTATTTTATCTACACAATGCTTATAAATATTGATTTCTAAAAATACATATTTAGTTATTGTTAGTTTTATTGTACATTCGTTTGAAAATATGAAAATAATTAAATTGGGGCTGGACGACCAGGATATCAATAGAAAATGGATCATCAACGAATAAATTAACTACATTGCTTTATTTTACATAAAAGTAACGGCCCATAATCCATAAGTAGGAAATGGTTTTATAAGATGAAACAAATAATACTACTGGAGGAAAAGAAAATGGTTATAAAAAAATTGGAACAGTCGGATATGGATGAGGCATTAAAACTTGTATTGAATGTTTTTATGATATATGAAGCACCCGATTATATTGACGAAGGAATAAATACTTTTAGAAACTGTATTGCCAGCCAAGAATTTATAGATAACCTTACTATGTATGGTGCCTTTAATTATAATGAAATACTTGGTGTCATTGCAACACGAAATGAAGGAAATCATATTGCACTTTTTTTTGTTGATGGAAATTACCATAGACAAGGAATTGGTAAAAAGCTCATTAAAATAGTTATAGAAAACAGCTCATCAAATAAAATAACAGTTAATTCTTCTCCATATGCGATGGAAGCCTATCATCATTTGGGCTTTATTGATGCAAATACGGAGCAGTTGACAGATGGCATAAGGTATACTCCAATGATATATACAAAATAAGCATATATTTTAATTTGCATATTAAAAAAAGCGCAACGTTCCAAAATACATATAATATGCAGTTACTTTATATTGCGCATGATAATAATTCTAAAAATCGGAGGAAAATGTAGATGGATGAACACGTGGCGATATTGATGTAGCGTTTTAATTTGGTAAAAGATGAAATAAAGAAAGCGCCAATTCTCCGCAGGAGAGCAGAAACAGATTGACAAAGCACTCGACGCATTACAAAACGGATGTTCAGAAGGAAAAATTTAAATGAGAAAGATCTATATACAGATGTATTCCTTTATGGAAGGAGCCTATTATAACACAGTTGATAACCTTCGATTAGCTTCACAGATGGGGTGTGATGGTGTTGAATTAATTGGTTTAGACCTACAAGTTCCTTTGAATGAATTGAAAAGCCAATTGGTTGAATATCATTTGGAACCTATATCTATTCATGTTCCCCAGACAGATATGGTGGAACAGCTGATTCCTGTTGCGATGGCCCTTGATAATAAACTTATTGGAATAGGCATGGAATATTTGAAGGATGAAAATGCAGTACACAGATTTGCTGAAAAATTAAACGATCTGGGAAGAAAGTGTATGGAAAATGGATTGGTGTTGACCTATCACAATCATACTCAGGAGTTTCTACCATGTGAAGGACAACGAATTATTGATACATTGATGTATGAGACGAACCCGAATTGGGTTAGTTTTGAACTGGACGCAGGCTGGTGTGCTGCGGCTGGTTTTGATCCCATTGAATTGATCAGGCGGTATAGTGGAAGATTCAAGTTGATTCATATAAAGGAAAGCAGTAAAGTAATTGGTCCACAACCCGCTATTAACTTTGAGAATATTAAAAAAGATAAAAAAGGAATGCCTATTTTTAGTACAGAAGAAAAAGAAGCTCTGGTACTGCAACAACAGATTAACTGTACTGCTGGAGAGGGCTTGATCGATTGGAAAGCACTAACAAGGATAGCCGATGCACACGGCTGCAAAGCCTATATTGTAGAAAGAGAATGGTCCCCACATGGAACCCGCGAAGAATGTTTAAAGGCCGATATTGATTATTACAGAACACAGATATAAAGAATTAAAGAATGGGGGGCAAAATGGAAGTAACGACGAAAGAAAGAGTACATGAATTGTATTGGAAACATGATATCAATTGTGCTAGAACGATGTTAATTTGTTTGTGTGAATCGTTTCAAATTAATCTCGAAGAACAAACCTTAAGTGCTGCGATAGGTTTACATGGAGCAGGAGGATTTAGGGCTCAATGTGGATTGGTTGAAGGATCCTTAATGTTTATTGGGATTTATTTCAGCCTGAATGAAAAATCTGATACTGATATAGCGTCACTTTGCTATCAATACGCTGAAGAGTTTTCACAAAAATTTGGAACATTAAGATGCTGCGATTTGCGTCCGAATGGCTTTAATGAAAACGATCCGCCACATGCTTGTGAGAAATTAACTTGTTCAGCAATTGAGGTTACGATTGAATTTGTTAAAAAGCAGGTTAATAAATATTAGCAAGAATACAATGGAATGATAAAACTGCGTTAGTTACGAATACTGAAGTAGTAAAGTTACTCTGAAGGGGAGGGTAAAAGTATTATGACAAAAAATTTGCAGACAGATGACAGCATTCTGAAAATGGTAGAACGTGCATTTTCAGAAGATCTTAAAAAAGAAGATATTTTCATTAAGGAATTGACTGAAGGATATTTTAATGTGGCGTATTTGATATTATTTAAGGACAAAGAAGTTATCCTAAAAATAGCACCATCACCTGAAACAATAATAATGACATATGAAAAAAATATTATGGAGGCAGAAGTATTGGGGCTTACTCTGGTGAGTAAAAAATCAAAAGTGTTAGTTCCTAAGGTGCTGTTTTATGATACAAGCAGAGAACTATGTGATGCCCCCTATTTCTTTATGGAGGTACTTTCGGGTAGGAGCTTTTACCAGATGAAAACGGAACCGATGTCCGAAAAGAAGCAGTCGGAAATCTTTCATGAGATAGGAAAATGGAATTTTGAAATTAATCAGATGAAAGGGGAGTACTTTGGTTATCTGGGAAGACCCGATCAATCGAAAAAGTCATGGAAAGAAACTTTTCTTTGTTTGATTGAGGATGTCCTGATTGATGGAGAAACGATTGATATTTCTTTAGGAGTCGCTTACGAGGAAATCCGAAGATTGATTGAGGAAGCAAAGAATTGCCTTGATGAAATAATAGAACCGGTTTTGGTTCATTGGGATTTGTGGGAAGGAAATGTATTTATAAATAATGAAAAGTTATCGGGTGTTATTGATTTTGAAAGAGCATTGTGGGGAGACCCGTTAATGGAGTATTTTTTTCGAAAACATGCTTACAATCCTGATTTTGTGAAGGGATATGGACGTGATTTACGAAGGGAAGCTCCTTTACGTGCCTTGCTCTATGATTTATATCTGTATTTGATTATGACAATTGAGACCAAATATCGCAATTATCAGGATGACTCAAGTTATCAATTTGCTAAGGGAGAGTTAATTAGCACTATTTCAGAAATAACGAAGCTCCTGCATGCTGAATAATAGGCTTGAAAAGGACTTACCTATTCATCTGGAAAAATATATGATTAATACTAAGTTATATATACTACAATGCAAGCGTATACTTGCGTCAGGAGGACACTTAAAGTGGATGAAACGAGTCAAAAAATTATTGATGTTACGATGGAGCTGATCAAAAAGAAGGGCTATGTCGCAACAACCACAAAAGACATAGCCAGTCAATCTCATATTAATGAATGCACGATTTTTCGAAAATTCAAAGGTAAGAAGGAAATTGTGCTGTCAGGAATGGAACAGGAGAAATGGCGGGCTAATGTATCTGCCGATATTTTTCGAGATTTGAAATGGGACTTACAATCGGATCTTGAGATGTTCATGCGTAACTATCTGGAACGCGTTACTCCTGATTTTGTTAGTCTTTCTATTGGTTTACGCGCTCCTCAGATTTATGAGGACACCATGCCATATATTATGAAAATTCCTGAAGCGTTTCTTCGGACATTGATACTATATTTTGAGTCAATGCATGTAAAAGGAAAAATCGGTGTCTTTGATTTTGAATGCCTGGCTATGACTGTCTTTTCCGCTACCTTTGGCTTTACTTTTTTGAAAGCTTCCTTCGGAGAAGAATTATCAAAAGTTAAGCAGGAAGAATACATCATAAAAAGCGTGTCCTTATTTTTAAAAGGGATTCAACAGGAGTAGCATTTTCAATGGTTGGTGGTACCGTCAAAACAGATGGTGCCATAAAAAATAATCCAGATGCATATGAGCGCTTGCATGCTGTATTATTACCCGTTTTATAACTCAGACTTTTTGGTTTTTTGACAGCCATCGATCATATGAAAAGCCACCGGGCATTTTAAAATAATTTGAAATAATCTGAAAGATCTATTGACCTTGACACGATGTCATAGTGTAAGATACGAACAGAGTTTGAAATATTCATAGAATCCATGACCGGTCAAATCTGTTATGTATATAAAAACTCATTCTAAAAAACGGGGCGCGTTTTCACTTTGTTTGATGCTGGGGAACACGGCAGAGGAGGTTATATGCGGACAATAAAACAAGTTTCGGAGCTGACAGGAGTCAGTATACGTATGTTACATTACTATGACAAAATAGGATTGCTAAAACCCAGTACTGTAACAGAAGCAGGATATCGGCTTTACGATGAGGAGGCGCTGCTGACTTTGCAGCAGATCCTGTTTTATAAAGAGCTTGATCTCCCTCTGAAGGAAGTGAAAGATATAATGTATCGTCCTGACTATGATATAACACAGGCACTTAAGAATCAAAAGAAACTTCTGCTTTTAAAGAGTAAGCGCCTGAATGATTTGATTGAACTGATCAATAAAAGGTTAAAAGGAGATCATGAGATGAGTTTTAAGGAATTTGATATGAGTGAATTTTATCAGACAATGGAAGAATTTAAGACAGAACATGAAGATAAGATCCTAAAAGCATTTGGCAGCATTGACAAGTACAATAATGTGATGGAAAAAGTGCAATCCAAAGAGGACGAAATTGCACAGATGGCAATCAAGAAGTATGGAAGTATTGAAAAATATGCGAATGCCATAAAGAAAAATTTTAACAGCGAGATGTTTACAATTGCAGAACAATGTGATGAATTCAGAAAAGACTTTCTGGAGGAGAAGAATCCTTCACTGACAAGATTAATTCAGATGTTGGTTTCTGATCTGTCAAAAGATCCGGTGTCTGAACAGATCAGGAAGATTGCCGGAGAAATCACGGACACAGCAAAACAGGAGTATCAAGTGTTTGATCTGGATCCTGATATCGATTATTGGTTTACAATGGTACAAAGCTTTCTTCTCTTTCCTGACTGGATTGCAAAAGTCGATCTTAAATACGGCGACGGTGCATCCAAATTTATCGGAGTAGCGTTAAAAAATTATCTGGCGGATAAGGTACCAAGGGATGTCTTGCTGTATCGACAACTTACATCAGATTTAACGAAAAAACCTGACTCACAGGAAATCCAGGAGATTGTCGAAGAAATTGTAAAGCTGACAAATAAAAGCCACGAAATCTTAAACATTGAAGCGGGAGAAAATTATTGGAATTATACGGCCGAGCTTTTTCTGACAAACGGTGTATTTATTAAAGCGAATGATGAGAAGTATGGGACAGGGGCCTCGAAGTTTATCGGGGAAGCACTCAGCTGTTACGCGAACCAAAAGAAATAACCTGAATTTTATATAAATTACCAATGGGGGTACTGTCACCGATGATCAAAACCGTGAGGAATGGAACTATAATAAAATAATTTAATAAAATTAAGTTTTTCTGTTGACATGTTCCTCAGGATATGCTACTTTTTTTCATAAGACAAGGGAGTTTTGCTTATTAAGTGAAACTCTCTTTATTTTATTAAGGAGGAGAATATATGAAGAAGAAATTTTTGGCATTTACATTAGCAGCTGCAATGGTGATTTCATTCGCAGGGTGCGGTACGAAAGCAGCGCAGGAAACATCAGGGGAACCTACTCCCACAGCAACACAGGCTCCGGAAGCAGCTCCTGCGGACGATGAAGCAGAACCTACTGAGGCAGCACAAACAACCGGAATTGATCTTTCAGGTGTTAAGCTTATGGATGATGGAACCCTTACCATTGGTGTTGAAATTGGATACCCGCCTTTTGAGGACTTTGCGGAAGACGGAACTACTCCGGTTGGCTATGATATTGATTTTGCCAATGCATTGGGTGAAAAGTTAGGGTTAAAGGTTAATTTCATCAATACAGCCTGGGATGGTATCTTCCAGGGGATTGACACAAACTATGACTGCGTAATTTCAGCGGTTACCATTAATGAGGAAAGAAAAGAGACCATGTTATTCTCCGACCCTTATATTAACAATTACCAGTCCGTTGTAGTTCGACCTGACTTTGAAGGAACTATTGCAAGCTTTAAGGATCTGAACGGAATGGCAATCGCAGTACAGAAGGAGACGACTTCTGATGAATTGATGTCGGATTATAAGGCAACAGGATCCATCGATTGTACCATCGCCGCAAATGAAAAAGTAACAACCTGTTTTACACAGCTTGATAACGGTGAAATAGATGCGGTAGTGGTAGATTCCACCGTTGCAGACGGATATCTGGCATCCTACCCTGATAAATATGTGAAAGCTTTTCAGGATGAAAGTGAACCGGAACAGTTTGGTGTTGCTATGGGAAAACAAAATACTGCCCTTCAAACAGCAATCAACCAGGCCATTGCGCAGCTTACATCTGAAGGATTCTTTGAGGAAAATACTGCTCACTGGTTTGGTGCACAATAAAGAACGGACATAAAAAATAAAAATAGCAGGTATAAAGGATGAATATTATAAAGAGAATAGTTGACATTAAAAAATGGAAACGCTCGTCAAAGGCTGCCGCCATAGTTGTTATGGCGGCTTTGACGGTAATGGTAGTCCTTTCGATACTTAATCTATCGAGAGAAGATATGATGGATCATGCCTCTGACAAAGTGAAGCAGATGATTGAAGATGAAAAGGACAGTGCAAGGAAGTATCTTACAATTACCTATAATGATCTTGGTGTCATCAATTATCTTTCGTTCACAACCTCAGGAGCAAAGGCCATAAAGGAATCTTATGTGGGGTTTGCCGGAAACGTATATAATGCGGATTCAGGGGTAGCAAAATTTGCCGGACAGATGGTGAACTATACTTATCGAATGTTGGGAACCGGCGAGAATGTATTACATGGTGCAAAGTTAACGTTGCTGCTGACCACATTATCCATGGCTTTAGGTTTTGTACTCAGCGTTTTCCTGGCCTTGGGAAAAATATCAAAAAATCCACTGATCAGTAAATTAAGCAGCAGCTATATCTTTTTCTTTCGGGGCACACCGTTGTTGATTCAGTTATTCGTTGTATATTTTTCAATACCGGGAATCTTTGGTTTCGCCTGGAGAGGTTTATTTGACAAAGGGGATCCGGAAGCAGTATATAAAGGAGCTTTTGTAGCGGCGTTAATTGCTTTTTCCCTGAATTCGGCGGCATATTGTGCAGAGATTGTTCGTGCGGCAATTCAGTCCATTGACAAGGGACAGCATGAAGCGTCCAAAGCACTGGGTATGAATTATGCTCAAACCATGGGTAAAATCATTATTCCTCAGGCAATCCGAAGAATGATTCCGCCTCTTTGTAATGAATTTGTTATGATGATTAAAGATGTCTCGCTGGTATTTGCGATCTCGCTGATGGATATCACGACAATATCGAAGACAATTATGACCAGCGAAGGTAATTATCTGGTATTTCTACCTGCACTTATCATTTATCTTATCATAACTGCAATTTTTACATATATCTTTGGAAAAATTGAGAAACGACTCTCAATTTATGAGTAGGAGGCAGCTATGAGTGATTATGAATATATATTAAAAACAGAGCACTTGGGGAAATCCTTTGGATCATTAGAGGTTCTCAAGGATGTTAATCTGGAAGTGAAGAAGGGTGAGGTTATCTGTATCATTGGACCATCCGGAGCAGGCAAGTCCACGTATCTTCGTTCACTGAATCAGCTGGAGAAGATTACCACCGGAAAGATCTTTATCAAAGATGAGTTATGTCTTCATAGAGAACATAACCGGACGGTACATAGAATAGCAGCAGACAAGCAGAAAGCAATGCTCTTAGAGATCGGGATGGTATTTCAGCGGTTTAATCTCTTTCCTCATAAGACTGTACTTGAAAATGTTATGATAGCACCTCAGTCTGTCAGAAAGAAGTCCAAAGAAGAGGTAATGAAGCTGGCAAACAGACTGATTGAACGGGTAGGTCTTACAGATAAGCTCGATCAATTTCCAAGTAAGTTATCCGGAGGACAGCAGCAGCGTGTTGCTATCGCAAGGGCCCTCGCAATGGAACCTGAGATCATGTTATTTGACGAACCTACCAGTGCCCTTGATCCGGAACTTGTAGGTGAAGTTCTTAACGTTATGAAGGATCTTGCCAAACAGGGTATGACAATGCTATGTGTAACCCATGAGATGGGATTTGCAAGAGAGGTTGCAGACAGGGTGGTCTTTATGGCGGATGGTATGATACTGGAAGAAGGAAGTCCCAAAGAATTATTTGAACATGCGAAGAACGAAAAAGCAATTAATTTCTTAAAAAGTGTGCTGTAATCAGTTGTCCAAGGTTAGCCCGGTATGAAAATATTCATACCGGGTTTTTTGTCGTGAAGAAATTCCAGAGAGTTTCCAGATGATTCTTTTATAATAATATAAGTTAAATTTTACATTTATTTTGGTTTATTTAATGATATAAGCGTATAATAAAGGAAGAAAGAGGAAGAGGTTCATCGGAAAGGAAGAAGAATATGAAAAGAACTTTGGTATGGGCGCACAGAGGAGCTTCCGGATATGCACCCGAGAATACACTGGAGGCATTTCAAAAGGCGATTGAGTTAAAAGCAGACGGCATAGAACTGGATGTACAGATGTCCCGGGATGGACAGCTGGTGATCATCCATGATGAAACCTTACATCGTGTCAGCGATGTAAAGGGTTGGGTGAAAGATTTTACCTGTGAGGAATTAAAGCAATTGAATGTGAATAAAAAATTTCCGGAATATGGGGTGGTAAAAATCCCCACATTAGAGGAAGTATATCATTTGATGAAAGATACCCAGTTAACAATCAATGTAGAGATTAAAAACGGCATTATTTTCTATCCTGATATCGAAGAAAGGGTAATGGAATTGACCAGAAATATGGGGATGGAGGAACATGTGATATATTCCTCCTTTAATCATTATTCCGTAATGAAACTAAAAAGATTGGATCATTGTGTAAAAACAGGCTTTCTATATGAGGACGGATATCTGGATATGCCGGAATATGCAAGCAGGTATCATGTTGAAGCATTGCATCCGGCCATTTATAATTTGCAATATCCCAATTTTATTAAGGATTGTAAGGAAAGAAATATCGCGATAAGACCATGGACGGTCAACGAGATTGAAGAGATGAGAATGCTGTGTGAGTATGGTATTGATGCAATGATCACCAATTATCCGGATCTTGGGCGTAACGTGGTCAACCAATGGGAAAGGAAATCAGGAGATGGAAGCGGCTGGTAAGATATTTCTGGGGGAAGAGGACTATGAGGAAAAGATGACGCATATGGTTCGTCCTCTCCTGGATCGGGAACGAAAGTGCTGGTATATTAGCAGCTTTGATGGAAGCAGGATATTTTACGAATCTTATCAACATCCTCAGGAAAAGGCTGTTATTGTTATGTCCCATGGCTTTTGTGAATTCACGAAAAAGTTTGAGGAGGTGATCTTCTACTTTTTTCAGGAGGGCTATTCGGTGTATATACCGGATCACCGGGGACATGGATATTCTCAAAGAAACATAGGGGACAGAGGGAAGGTTCTGATCAACTCATATGAGGAATATGTGGAGGATTTTCATACACTGATTACAGAGATAATCTTAAAGGACAAGATACATAAAAAACTGGTTCTGTATGCACATTCTATGGGAGGAGCAATTGCCGCATTGTATCTGGAGCAATATCCTGAGATATTTTCCTGTGCCATACTGTCATCTCCCATGTTGGATATTAACTTTGGTAAAATTCCTGCATTTATTGTCAGATTCGTGCTGTTGTTCAAACGGTTGATCGGATCAGAAACTGATTATGTGCCCGGACATGGCCCATTTCGAAAAGTTCCCGAATATGAGACAAGCAGCTGCCTCTCAAAAGCAAGATATCTGGATATTTTCTCAAAACGATTACAGGATGAGAATTATCAGACCTATGGTGCCACCTGCGCATGGACACTGGCAAGTTTACGAGCCGTGGAACAATTGCACAGGAATGCGAAGCTGGTGAAAACACCCATACTCCTTTTTCAGGCGGGTAAAGATACGACAGTGAAACCGGAGGGACAGAAGACATTTGCGTCAAAATCCCAAAACACAGAGCTATTGCATATTCCCGATTCCAGGCATGAGATCTATAATGCAGATACGAGGATTAGAAGGGAATATTACGAAGCAATATTTAAATATATAAAGGATCATTAAAAGAAAATGACAAAAAAATTACCTATAGTTTACATTGATTTTACTTTTTGACTGTTACAGTATGATATAATTTTAATAATAAATCATAAGGGAGAATTCATTCATGAAATTAAGCAGAGAAGAAAAATCATGGATTATGGTTGATTGCGGTAATTCAGCTTACTCAATGGCGGTTACAACAGCTTTGCTTCCGATCATATTCGGAATGTTTGAGAATGTAAAAAGTAGTATGGATCTCGGTTACTTTAATTCACTGGCAAGTATTTTTGTAGCAGTACTCAGTCCAATCCTGGGCACCATAGCCGATTATAAGGATAAGAAGAAACGGTTCTTTGTATTTTTCACAGCTGTTGGGGTATTTGCAACCGCAGCGCTGGCATTTGTTTCTCCCTCCGGTGGGCAATGGCAGCTGTTGATTATTTTCTTTGTGCTTTCTTCAATAGGGTTTGCAGGTTCAAACATTTTTTACGATGCTTTTCTGGTGGATGTTTCGAGCGACGAGAGGATGGACAAGGTTTCTTCCCTTGGATTTGCCTTCGGATATATCTCCAGTGTCATTCCTTTTGGCATCAGTCTTGCACTCATATTTTTTATGGGAATGGATCAGGCAATCGGTTATCAGATTGGGTTTATTATTACAGCGCTTTGGTGGGGCCTGCTGACCCTCCCGATGATACGGGATGTGAAGCAAAGGCACTATATTGAGCCGGAACCGCGACCGGTGATGAATAGCTTCAAACGATTGGCTGTAACATTTAAGAACATCAGAAAACATAAAATTGTATTCGTTTTCCTGGCGGCATATTTTTTCTACATAGATGGAGTGGATACCATAATAAAAATGGTAGTTCCTTATGCAACATCAATTTTAGGGGATGAGGCACTGGATACATTTACCCTGTTGGGAATTTTGCTGATTATACAGATTATTGCATTTCCCTGCGCAATTCTCTATGGCAATCTGGCAAAACGGTTCACGGCCAGAACAATGATTGGGGTTGGGATTCTTACTTATATCATATCCTGCATCGCGGCATACTTTATTACTTCTGTATGGCATATTTTCGTTTTGGGTGCATTGATCGGCTCCGCACAGGGAGGAATACAAGCACTCAGCAGATCCTACTATGCTAAGATCGTACCCAAGGAAAGATCTAATGAATTCTTTGGATTCTATAATATCTTTGGTAAATTCTCAGCTATTATAGGACCTACCGTAATGTCCCTTACAGCTACTATCACCGGCAGAGCCAGATTAAGTATTGTCGGGATTATACCTCTGTTTATCATCGGGTTTATTATTTTTCTAACCTTACCCAGAGAGCAGCAGCTAAGTTCGAGCAGTGTCAATTAACGGGCAGAGGATGTAAAACACAACAAATATAAAGGGATGGAGTGATCTTTCATATTCCGGCCGTGGTCAGTAAAGCTGACATAAATAAAAGAACAGACCCATGTTTAAGTGACATAGGTACTGTTCTTTTATTTATGAGGAATGGAACGGATTTCGTTTTGACGAAAGCCTGGTATTTAGTATATAAAGGACATATTGATATCTTGCTCATAATCTCCGAATTTTTGTCCAAAGAGATTAAAGCCTCCGGGATAAGCCGCGTCTTCTTTGTTTCCAATACGAACAGTAATATAACTATGATCCGGCAGATCCAGCTTGGATAATCCGATGGCGCTGCTTTCCTCGTTGTTGATTAGTGTCATTTTATCAGTGATTGTAACGGTTGTCAAAAGTCCATATTGGGTAGCCCCATTTTCCCACCAACCAGGGTTAAGCCTTCCTCTTCTTGCACCAAAATCCCCTGGACATCTCCAGGTACCGCATTCGTGGCCGTTAATCCAGATTGTGATGTCGGATTTCCAGTTTTCTCTGTAATTTGCCACCTCCGAACAAGCCTCGAACGTAAGTAAAAGTTGATTTAGACTGGTATTTGGGCCAAGTGTATAAGGAAATTTATACTCCACATATCCACCGGCTGACCAAAGGAGCTGTGCTTTGAAGCGGGAGGGTAAAAAGAAGTCGGAGGGCCTGTCCTCATATCCGATATAACCATCGGTAGCAACCAGCCCGCAAGTGGGAAGGATATGGCAATCCGTGAATGCTCCCACAGGCATTGATATAGTGGAAATCTGATCTACACCCGCAGACATACCGTTTAATCGTATACTTACTAAATCATTCTTTCTGCTGCACAATTTCATGGAACCACGGCAACCCGGCTGCTGCTCTGTGTGTATCAGGTTGGCACTTTCTAAAATACGTACATGTAAAGCGGCAGTCGATGCCGGTATTTGAAGCTGCTCTGCAATTTCTCCGATATTATAGCTGTTATAATATAATAGTTTTATTATTTTAATGCGATCGGGAGATGAAAGAGCTTTAGAGACATTACAAAGCATTTCTTCGTTATCAGCATTTAATTCTAATATTTTAGACATACGATACGATTCCTCCAATAATACTGTTTTACAATAATGATATCACAATTATGAAATGATGTCCATGAATAATAATATATTATATAATAACAATAATATTGTTTTAAAAGCGGTAATAAGCACAAAAAACAAGAATTACATATTTGTCTATTGACATATATGTATATAAATGATAATATTTGATTGAAAAGAAACAATATATATGTTATAAAATATCTTGACAAGAAAGGAAACATAGAAGAAATATTACGAATTGTAACATTAATATTGTTTTAATTAATAAGATAATAGAGGGAGGCTCTTTATGAAATTAAGATTATTGATGATTTTTTTACTTGCAGTTGCAGTGATAGGATTAGCAGGATGTAAAAAAACGAATGATACTTCGTCAAATCAGGGAAATCAGGGCGCTGATCAAAAACAGAGCACGAAAGCGGATGGAGAAGAACCGATCAAATTAAAGTTCATGGGTTGGGGAAATGACGCGGAGGTCGCAACATTTCAGGCCATGATTGATCAATTTGAAGAACAGCACAAGAATATAACCGTCGAGTACATAGTGGTTCCAAATGGTGATTACGATACAAAGCTGCAGAATATGATAGCTGCTGATGATCAGCCTGATGTATTTTACTGTGGTGTTGATTATGTGATGAAGTATGCAGCAACCGGTAATTTATATGATCTTACCGCTTATGTGAATAATAATGACATATTCGATGTAAGCAATGTATGGGATAACGCAATTAATATTTACAAATATGATGGAAACGGATTAGGCAATGGGCCGATTTATGCGTTGCCCAAAGATGTAAGTGCTTTTTCTGTTGTATATAATAAGGATTTGTTCGAGGCTGCAGGGGTTACACCTCCGACAGAAGATGCTCCATGGGATTGGAATGATTATTTGGAAGCAGCAAAGAAGCTGACAAAAGGTGATGTTTATGGTACCTCCATGTATTCCATGGAGTCGGCAGTATGGTCAAATGGTGCCGATTGGCTGGATCCATCCCTGACAAAAGTTGCATTTACTGAACCAAAATTTGAAGAAGCCTTCCAGTATGTTGCCGATCTTCGCTGCAAATATAAAGTAGCGCCATCTTCCGCAGAAGAATCCTCGTTAAGCAGCTATGACCGCTTTATGCAGGGAAAACTTGGCATGATGGGCGTTGGATCATGGGCTACTGCTGATTTATGGAATAACTGTGATTTTGCTTGGGATCTGATGGATTGGCCGGTGAGTCCCAATACAGGAAATAAGGCGATTTGGTTTGGCAGTGCCGGTCTGGCAGTGGCGCCTTCCAGTAAAAATGTTCAGGCGGCATGTGACCTGGCAGCATTCCTTGCTTTTAATCAAGATGCGCAGCGTACAAGTTATACAACCGGTATGTCTGTACCTACCTTGAAGGATATGGCATATGGAGAATATATGAAGATGGACAAAGCTCCTGCCAATAAGAAGGCTTTCTTAAATGTACTTGACGATTACGGGCGTCTGGCAACTCAGTCAAAAACCTTTAATCAGGAGTGGTGGAGTGAGTTTAATTCAGGTGCGGAGTCAGTGTTTAACGGTGAAATAAGTGCGAAAGATTACTGTGAGTCTATGGCTGATACCGTTCAATCCTTGCTTAATAAAAGTATTGAACAGCAGAAGGCTTTGAAGAAGTAAAAGGATAGGGCTGTTGGAAACAATTAGTTCTGACAGCCCGTAAAGAAAGCTATATTATCCTGAAAACTGTAAACCGAAAGGCCTGATTGGCTAAACTATTATGATGATACAGGAGTTTAATTGCCATATGTTTAAAAAGAGTCTTAAACGTAACGAAAAAATTGCAGGATTGATATTTGTGCTGCCCTCTTTACTCCAATTTATATGTTTCTTTTTCATACCCTTATGTTTGTGCGGGTTTGCAGCCGCCACAGACTGGAATGTACTGGTGCGTAATAAATCATTTATTGGAATAAAGAACTTTATTGAACTGTTTCAGGACGTTAAATTCTGGATTGCTGTAAGAAATACCATTTATATGCTATTGCCGATTCCTGTTTATATGACGCTGGGTCTGCTGTTTGCAATGGCCTGTAACAAGAATATTAAAGGAAATAAAGTTTTCCGCGTACTGTACTATTTGCCGTATATTACTTCGATTGTAGCCTTGGTCCTATTGTGGAAATGGCTGTTTAACTCAGAGTTTGGTTTGGTAAATCAGGCACTGGGCTTTTTTGGTATCAAAGGACCGAACTGGTTGAATGATCCCGTCTGGACGAGAAGAATGATCGTTATTCTGATCTCGTGGAAGATGATTGGTATAACCTCCATATATTTTCTGGCGAGTCTAAAAAATCTTCCGGCTGCGTATTTTGAAGCTGCCAGGATAGATGGCGCTAATGCTTCCCAGCAATTTAGAAAAATTACATTACCCTTACTTACACCGGTAATTTTCTATCTGGTAACGGTGAACATGATAGGTTCTCTTCAAACATTTGTCGAAGTTGATTTGTTCACAACGGACGGCGGCCGCAATTACGGTGTGGCAACAGTAATTTATTATATCTGGCAGAAAGCCTTTCATTATAGTCAGATGGGTTATGCTTGTGCGGCTGCCCTTGTGTTTGGTCTGATGATTTTAATTCTGACGCTGCTTCAATTCAGAATTTCAAATAAGTGGGTCTATGAAGGAGAATAATATATGCACAATCAAAAGAAAACAAACATTATCCGGCCGTTGGTTTTTATACTCCTGCTAGCCGGTGCATTTACCATGATTATTCCGTTTCTCTGGATGTTATCCACTTCCTTGAAGGAAGCAATGTCCGTATATCAAATTCCACCAAAATGGATCCCGCATCCGGTGGATTGGAATAACTATGTTGAGATTTGGAAAAATGCAAAATTGCTGCATGGCCTGAAGAATAGTGCGATTGTGTCCTTCTGTGTTGTGTTCTTTGGAACATTTTCCTCCACTCTGTCAGCTTTTGCCTTTGCGAAACTTGAGGTTCCCTATAAAAAGGCATTGTTTTTATGTATATTGTCATCAATGATGATCCCGTTTGTTGTTTTACTTGTTCCCCAATATATCATCTATACCAGGATAAAGTGGATCAATACATTGCTGCCTTTGATTATTCCCGGAACCTTGGGAAACGTATCAATGATGTTT
Source organism: Bacillota bacterium (assembly GCA_023439505.1). Classification (GTDB taxonomy): domain Bacteria; phylum Bacillota; class Clostridia; order Lachnospirales; family Lachnospiraceae; genus Mobilitalea. The sequence continues at coordinate 117,476 of JAEXNR010000001.1, read as the reverse complement.
TTTCTGCGTCAATATATGACCGGATTACCAACGGAACTGGTGGAGGCGGCAAAGATTGATGGCTGCAGCTATTTCAAAATCTACTACCGGGTGTTTTTGCCACTTTGCAAGCCGGCAATTGTCAGCAATATTATCATGATTTTTATGGCTACATGGAATGATTATTTTGGACCGATGATTTTTATCAACGATGCGAAGAAGCAAACCGTTCAAGTCGTGATTGCCATGTTGAACTCCTATCATGAAACACAGACGGATATCCCTCTAATCATGGCGGCATCATTAATTGCTGTTTTGCCGGTTTTGACATTGTTTATTATCTGTCAAAAGTATTTTACAGAATCCTTTGCGATGACAGGGTTGAAAGGATAAGGAGGCAAAATTATGAGAAAAACGTATCAAAATCCGATTGCGGTGAAGGGAGACTTTGCTGATCCATTTGTATTAAGGCATAACGGGAGGTATTACCTTTACTGTACGAACCCTGATATCCGTTGCTGGAGTTCTGCAGATCTCGTGGATTGGGAATTGGAAGGACCTGCAATCGATGCAAAAGAATTTCCTGAATTGGTACCCTTTGCACCTGAAGTTACTTATTCCAATGGAAAGTTCTATCTGTATACCTCGCCCTCCGGTTTTGGCCATTATGTTCTGGCAAGCGATTCTCCTACCGGACCATTTAAAAAGATCAGTGATAATATTCATCATGCAATTGATGGCTCTGTCTTTATTGATGATGATGGAAAATGGTATTTTTATTGGGCCGGTGAAGAAGGCATCTGGGGATGTGAGATGAAGTCGCCTACACAACCGGGAGAACCTGTTTTAACAGGGGTAACAATGAATGGCTGGACAGAAGGTCCATTCATCTATAAGCGAAGAGGCATTTATTACATGACATACACAGGAAATCATTACCTAAGCCGGGGGTACCGGATTAATGCCGCCTGGAGCAAGCATCCCCTGACCGGTTATCTGGAAGATGCCTATAATCCGCTCATCGTTCATACGCAGGGCGAGGTTGTGGGACTGGGGCATAGCAGTACGGTTCTGGGACCGGATCTGGTATCGCATTATATTGTCTATCATAACATGAATGAGGACCTAAGCAGAGATCTGGATATCGATCGTCAATTATGGTCGGATCATGTGACCCAGATCATAGGCCCTACACGTACCTGTCAGCCAGGACCATCAATGCCGGATTATTCGTTTCCCTCGTATGGTGCCACGGAACTTCAATGGCACTTCCCCGAGGGCAACTGGACTTGTGGCAATCATGTGTATTATAGTAGGGCAGAAAGATTTCTTGCTCTTACAAAAAATCAATTTTCCTGTGGTTTTACCGCAGAGTTTCATATTATACTTCCGGAGAGTAATTTTTTGGGGCAGACTGGAATCATTGTCGGTAAAAGCGATACGGTGGACTATAGACTGACCTTTGACCAGGAAGCATACCGGGTCCAATTGTGGGATAGGATGGGGGAAGACGCAAAACCGATGCAAGAGGCAAAATTGCCGGAGGATTATCAATTTGATACGCTTCATTGCATTCGGATGGAGTGCAATAAAGACAGCAAAGTTTTCATCTTCATCGATAACAGACTTCAAATGGAGATGGAGCATCTGGAATTTACGACGATCAGTTTGGGATACTTTTCTCAGGGCCAGGGGATAGGATGCGGGTATACCGCAGTTACAAAAAGCACCCAGGAGGAAGCTGCAAAGACTGCAGTGCTGGCGCCGGACTGCCCTTTTTACCCCGTGTTTGGCTCTGGAACCTATCAGGCGATGAAGAATGGAAGCATCCGATTGGCCAAGGACCAGACAGCAGAGTATCGGCTGTTAATTCCTAAGGATGCGAAGTATTCCTTATACCTCACCAACCAGGTGTCCGAGAGCAGATCAGAAGCGGAACTCTTTGTTGATAGGATAAAAATAGGCACCTGGAATGGAAAAGAGGGGATGACAGTTTATCATATTTCGTTATCCGCCGGAGAACATTCCTTGGAAATTGATGGAAGTCTGGGGGAAATGGTAATCAACAAAATCAGTCTGGTTTCAGCCGATGAGGACTTTTATTATGATGGTCCGGAACCAACTGATCTTACCGGTCCTTATGGGAAAATCCTGAGCGGAAAATCTACATGGCATAATTATAAGGTAAGTGCAATTATCAAGCCTGAGTTTATGGATCAGGAGAGTAAGGCAGGAATATTGCTCCGTGTTACTGAGCCGTCAGAAGGAGGGGAAGGAGCAGATAAGAAACTTGGGCTTGATTTTTTTAAGGGATATTCTGTAAGCATTTCAGAAAAGAGTATAGAGATTACCCGACATAGCTACAACAGACAAATTCTTGCCTGTGCACCTTTCGAATATCATAAAGGCCAATCCTGTGAACTTCATGCCGACATTTGCGATGATATGATTCGTGTCTGGGTAGCGGCAGAGCAGGAACCCAGGCTGATAGTAAGAGATCCGGTACCTTTTACCCATGGATGCAGTGGAATATGGGCACAGAACAGCCTGATTTATACAGAGAAATTATCAATCCATGAGAGCAAAGAATAAAGTGGAAGACATATGAGGGAAGTTGGGAGAGAAGAAATGAACGAAATATTAAGAGCAGAATATCCGCGACCGCAATTTGTAAGAAATGACTGGATGACGTTAAATGGATCCTGGGAGTTTTCTTTTGATCAGGATCAGTTTGACCAGACAATCTGCGTACCGTTTGCATATGAAACAAAATTATCAGGCATTGACAGAAGAGATTTCCATGAAGCCGTTTGGTATCGCCGATACTTTACAGTTCCCAAAGAATGGACCGGACAAAACGTGATATTGCATTTTGGAGCTGTCGACTACGAATGCAACGTGTGGTTGAATTGTCAGCTTGTCACGGGTCACACAGGGGGACAAAGTAGTTTTTCTGTTGATATTACAAAGCATCTGCTGGAGGGAGACAATGAAATAAAGGTATGTGTCATGGATTATCATCAGGAACTTGACATTCCGAGAGGAAAGCAATACTGGAAGGAAGAATCACAAAGTATATTTTATACCGCCACCATGGGAATATGGCAAAGTGTATGGCTTGAACCGGTGTCTGAGCATTATATCAGACAAGTATTCATTACGCCTCTATTTGATGAAAAGTCTGTTAAATTCGAATATGAGCTGGAGAAAAAAGGTGATTATATATTCACCACTAAGATTACATATGAGGGGAAGCTGGTAAGCAATACAAGGATAGATCCTCAAAGCAGAAAGGGTGCGTTTGTCATAACGTTGGAGGAAGCGGTGCTGGGGTGCTGGAATGTTGTAGAAGATTTATCCTGGACCCCGGAGAGGCCCAGGCTGTTTGATGTGGAGTTTACGTTGAATGAGAAGGAAAAGATACAAGACACCGTCTGCTCTTATTTTGGTATGCGCAAGGTATCCATTGAAAATGGCAGATTCCTTTTAAATAACAGACCGTATTATCAAAAATTAATTCTGGATCAAGGGTATTGGCCAGAGGGAGGATTGACCGCACCTTCGGATGATGCATTTATTAAGGACATTGTACTTGCAAAACAGATGGGGTTTAATGGGGCGCGAAAACATCAGAAGGTAGAAGACCCAAGATATCTATACCATGCAGACCGTCTGGGATTTCTGGTCTGGGGAGAAATTGGCTCCGGATATACATACTCAAGACGGCTTGCCACCGATATGATGAAAGAATGGACAGATACTGTGATTAGAGATTACAATCACCCTTGTATTGTTGTTTGGACTCCATTAAATGAGTCCTGGGGGGTATTGGAGATCACTTCTAATCAGGAACAGCAGAATTTCTGCAGAGCGCTTTATTCTGTTACAAAATCCCTGGATGCAACACGTCCGATCAGTGATAATGACGGATGGGAGCATGTAAATAGCGACATACTGACCATTCATGATTATGAATCAAAGGAATCCGTTTTAACAAGACGGTACGGAACAATCGCCCAAATATTAGGCGATCAGCCCGCCGGAAGACCATTATATGTAGCCGGTGATAATTATCATCAGGAACCGATTATTGTAAGTGAATTCGGTGGGATATCGTTTCCCTGTGATGGTGCTAAGGGATGGGGATATTCCAATGCCCTGTCTGAATCGGATTTTCTGCAGAAATATCATGAGGTGGTTACACCTCTGATTCATTCCGCGCATGTGCAAGGATTTTGCTATACGCAGTTAACGGATGTGGAGCAGGAAGTGAACGGATTACTGACGTATGACCGAAAACCTAAGGTTGATTTGGATAAAATCAGGGACATTACCTGCGGTGTAAATACGACAAGAACATAGAATACAGGCTGAATGGCTCGTGAGAATAGATATCACCCGGTGTTAAGTTTTTTTACACCGGGTGATAGTTCATTTTAAGACAATAGGAATGGCCTGCCGATACAGCTTGATGCCATATTACGCTTTGATTGCCCAACGCAGTTTTGCGGAGCGGGCACGGCTGTTGGAGTTACATTCCTCGGCGGAGGGACGAATGGCATCCGGTGAGATTTCTTTATAGATGCCCTCTCTGTAAAAACGCTGGAAGGACTTCTTTACAAGTCGATCTTCTCCCGAATGAAAAGAAAGAATTGCCACACGTCCGCCTTCTGCCAGAACCAAAGGCAGCTTTTCCAAAAAATCATATAATACTTCAAACTCATGATTCACATCAATTCGTAATGCCTGAAAACAGCGTCTGCAGGATTTGGTTATTTCGTCGTTGCGGATACTTAAGGGCAGGAAGTTCAGGGCTTGTGCGATGATTTGCCGGAGACTGGTTGTTGTAGCGATATCGCGGCCTTTTCTGGTCTCGGAAATAATGGCCCGGGAGATCTTATCCGCGTAAGGTTCGTCCGAATTTTCTGTTAACATGCCCTGTAACTCAGCCTGGGATATTTTCTTTAGACGTTCAGCGGCAGAGATTCCTTTCTCGGGATTTAGACGTAAGTCCAGCGGACCTTCAGTTTTAAAGGAAAACCCTCTTTCCGGGTTATCGATCTGCATGGAAGAAACGCCCAGGTCTGCCAGTACAAAATTTAGCGGACCCGATTCCTTTGTAACTTCATCTATGTCGGAGAAATTCATCTGTCTGATGGTCAGTATCTCGGGACCATAACCGGAATTTGCCAGCCGTTCTCTGGTACGGGGCAATTCAATGGGATCTACATCCAGCGCATACAGATGTCCCTTAAAGTCCAGGCATTTCAACATTTCACTTGTATGTCCGCCAAAGCCAAGCGTTGCATCCAATCCGATTTGTCCGGGCTTAATCTGCAGAAATTCCAGTATTTCATTCACGCAAATAGAGCGATGCATGCCTGCAGGAGTATTTCCCTTTTGAATTACCTTCTCAATGGTTTGCGAATATTTCTCCGGCTGCAATTCCTTATATTTCTCATTGAACTTTCTGGGATGTGTGCCTTTATATCGTACGCGTCTTTGATGTGTCTGATCCTGATTATCCATCGTATTACTCATTGTTCCTCCGTTAATATTATATCGTTATATCGTATCAAATCATATCATACCAAATGAGGGGAATAAAAGCAATGCATAGCAGTAAGGTAAGCCTATTTCCCTCATCAATTAAAATTGAAATTCTGTGAAATGATATGAGGGAAGACTTATTTCATATTTTATGTTACAATAACTAGAAATAGATGATAAAAACAGATAGGAGCGATACATGAAATCATTGATAATTGCAGAAAAACCCTCCGTTGGAAGAGATATTGCAAGGGTGCTCAGGTGTACGAAGAATCTGGGAGGAACTCTTGAAGGAGATAAATATGTTGTGACCTGGGGGTTAGGGCATCTGGTCACGCTGGCTGACCCGGAAAATTATGATGAAAAATATAAACAATGGAAGATGGAGGATCTTCCGATGCTTCCGGCCAAGTTTGAACTCGTTGTGATAAAGCAGACGGGAAAGCAGTATCAGACAGTGAAGGCACAAATTGGACGCAAGGATGTGTCTGAGATTATCATCGCTACCGATGCGGGCAGGGAAGGCGAATTGGTGGCACGCTGGATTCTGGAGAAAGCAAATAATAAAAAGCCCATCAAAAGACTCTGGATCTCATCCGTTACGGATAAAGCGATTCGAGAGGGCTTTGCCAGATTAAAGGACGGGAAAGAGTATGAGAATTTATATCATGCTGCGGTTGCAAGAGCGGAATCGGATTGGATTGTTGGCATGAATGCCACAAGGGCGCTGACCTGCAAATACAATGCCAGTCTTTCCTGCGGACGTGTCCAGACACCCACTCTGGCGATGATTGCAAAGAGAGAAGAAGACATCAGACAATTTAAGCCGGTTCCTTATTATGGGCTGATTGGTAAGATTCAGGGGATGACACTGACCTGGAGAAATTCTAAATCCGGAGGAACTACCCTTTCTGATCGGGAGAAGATGGAGGAAGTGCTTCGGCGGGTAAGGGGAAAGGACGGCTTTGTAAAAGAATTTCATACGGCTCTGAAGAAGTCTTATTCTCCCGGATTGTATGATCTGACGGAACTTCAGAGGGATGCCAATACCAGATATGATTTGTCAGCCAAAGAAACCTTGAATATCATGCAGCGGTTATATGAAAATCATAAGGTTTTAACTTATCCAAGAACAGATTCCAGATATCTGACAACGGATATCGTAGGAACCTTAAAAGAAAGACTGGAAGCAATCAGTATCGGACCCTATAAGAAGATGGCCGCGATATTAGCCAGAAAGCCCATTGTGACCAATGCATCCTTTGTAGATAATCAAAAGGTCAGCGATCATCATGCCATTATTCCGACAGAACAGTTTGTTAATTTGGAGAATATGAGTTCGGAAGAACGCAAAATCTATGATATGGTTGTAAGGCGTTTTCTTGCTGTATTATCTCCGCCCTATGAATATGAGGAAGCCACAGTAAAAGTTATGGTGGAAGGGGAAGAATTCACTGCCAAGGGAAGAATTACAAAATCATTGGGATATAAAGAGGTTTATGAGAATCTCTCCGAGGAGGATGCAGAAAATAACAGCCTGCCAAGACTCAAAGTAAACGATAAGATAATATCGATTGAATTTGAGATCACCGAAGGCAAAACAAAGCCGCCTGCGTTTTTTACAGAAGCAACGTTACTGACTGCTATGGAAAATCCCGTACACTTTCTGGAGGAAAAGGACAAGGAAATCGTGAAAACACTGGGAGAAACCGGAGGACTCGGAACGGTTGCCACCCGCGCTGATATTATTGAAAAGCTCTTTAATTCCTTCCTCATGGAAAAAAGAGGGAAGGAGATTCATATCACATCAAAGGGAAAACAGCTTCTGGAGCTGGTGCCACAGGATTTAAAGAAGCCGGAGCTTACTGCCTCCCTGGAGATGAAGCTGGCTAAGATTGCAGAAGGAAAGCTAAAGAAGCAGACATTAATGAACGAGATGTCAGCCTATACCAGAGAAATTGTATCAGAGATCAAAGACGGGGATGGCAAATTCCGGCATGATAATCTGACAAATAAAAAATGCCCGGTCTGCGGGAAGAAGATGCTGGCGGTAAACGGTAAGAAAAGCAGAATGCTGGTATGCCAGGACCGTGAATGCGGACACAGGGAGACCATCGCCGTAGTCAGCAATGCCAGATGCCCTGTCTGCCATAAGAAGATGGAATTGACAGGTCAGGGAGAAGGACAGACCTTTACCTGTGCTTGCGGGCATAAAGAAAGAATGTCAGCATTCCAGGACAGACGGAAAAAGGAAGGCGCCGGAGTGAGTAAAAAAGAAGTTGCAAAATATATGAACCAGGTGAACAAAGAATCTCAGGAGCCGATCAACACAGCATTTGCAGATGCTTTTGCAAAATTTAAACAAAAGGAAGATTCCTGACTCTGAGCAATCAAATCAAGGATAGTTCAGTTTCATAGACAAAAAGATCGCTTCAGACAAAACAATCTGTTTTGTCTGAAGCGATCTCTTTTTTAAAGGAAAATGTAATTAAGCTACTACAACGTTAACAGCCTGTAAGCCGCGAGCGCCATTAGTAATATCAAAAGTTACATTCTGATTTTCTTCTAATGATCTGAAGCCATCTGTAGCAATTCCTGAGAAATGTACAAAAATATCTTCGCCATTTTCGCTGTTAGTAATAAATCCAAATCCTTTTTGTGCGTTAAACCATTTAACTGTACCTTTGTTCATAAAAGATACCTCCTAATAATAATATTTTGAATATTTTTAATGTAAATAAAAATCACATATTTTTGTAAATCATTAAATGAATCAATGACTTACAAAAATATGTGAATCAAAATTGACATCTAAAATAACTTCCTAATAATATCATGGATATTGGTGGGTGTCAATACCTTTTTACAAAAAAAATTAAAATAAAAAAATATTTAGATGTGAGTTACAGCTCTCTCCCCTTATCATCATGAGGCACAATGAGTTCGATCAATAATACCAAAGAGAAGTATCTCCGGCCAGTACTAGGGTTATAGCAAGTGCCATCAACGCTTATAATATTTGTTGATAGATTATTAAAACAGTGCTATGCACTATTGAAATAATTAATAAAGATTGTCCTTTTTTGCTGGAAAAGTGTTGTAAAATCTATTATAATGGTAGTAGTTCGATAGAACACGCATTCGGGATAAGTCAGTGTAATGTTACAATTCTATTTACAATATATCATAAAAAGGAGCGATCGGTTTTATGAAAAAGATGGATATGGAAATAGAATATAAAGAATAAAAAGAAATCGTAATAGAAGGATTTCCGGCAATGACAGATTGATTATGAATATGATGGGAGAACAGAGTATGAAGGTGGATTTGGACAGATTTAACAGCGTCTGTTCCTGTGGTAAAGAACATGAAATTTCTGTAAAGGGAATTTTAATTGAAGCGCAGGCAACAAGACATTTGAAGGAGATCTTAAAGGGATATGAACATCCCGTATTCCTGTGTGATAAAAACACGAGAGAAGCTTCCGGGGAAGCGATGGGGGAGTACTTTCATAACTATCCGGTATTGGAGCTTAAGGGGAATGACATCCATGCGGATGATAAGCAGGTTGATGATGTACTGGAACGATTGAAACCGGATACCGACCTGCTGATTGCTGTTGGAAGCGGTACGGTACATGATGTTACAAGGTACATAGCGCATGATAAAAATATTCCTTTCCTATCGGTACCAACTGCTGCAAGTGTGGATGGGTTTGTATCCACCGTTGCGGCAATGACCTGGCATGGTATGAAAAAGACGATGCCTGCAGTGGCTCCCATCTATGTATTGGCTGACAGTGATATCTTTACGCATGCACCGTATCGATTAACTGCCTCCGGAATATCTGATTTGCTTGGAAAGTATATCGCACTGTTGGATTGGAAGATCTCAAGTCTGGTGACCGGAGAGTATTTTTGTGACCGGATTTATGCGTTAGAGTTTGAGGCAGTTCGCCAGGTTGAAGCTGTACTGGATAAGATTCGGAACCACGATAAAGAAAGTACGGAGAAACTCATGTATGCCTTGATTTTATCAGGCCTTGCCATGCAGATGATCGGAAACTCCAGACCTGCATCCGGAGCAGAGCATCATGTGGCTCATTTATGGGAAATGGGGATTATAAATGATAAGCTGGATGCCCTTCATGGAGAGAAGGTATCCATAGGACTGATCCTTTGCCTGGAGCACTATGAAAAGATCAGAAAGGCGATTGCCGATGGTAAATGTGGAGTAAGAAAGTCTGTGGAATTTGAAACAAATTTACTGCAGCAGACTTTTGGAAGGAAGGGACTCTATGAGGACATCATGGAGGAGAACGGACAGAATATTTTAGAAAGTGTTTCTTTGGAGGTCTTATCGAAGTCACTGCCCAAGATCCTGTTGCTGCTGCAGGAACTGCCGGATTCGAAAGTAATGAAGATGGAATTAAAGGATGCCGGCTGTGTAGCCGATATGAGTGAAATCGGATTACAAGAGGATCAAAAGGAGCTCACCCTGCAATTATGTCCCTATGTTCGCAGGAGATTGACCTTCCTGCGATTATCAAAGATGCTTGATTATGCGCAAGAGATTTGAGCAGCAGATCCGGACCCCGATTATTCTGCTATTCTAACGTCAGGGGAAGGAAAAGAAAGGAGAAACTGGTGTGAATTATGAAAAACTGATTCACACGGCAAATTTGTGCTGATGCCCAAATTCGCGGGCATTGGCAGGTTGGAGGGAGGATTACTATGGAATTTTCGGATGTTTTATTTGCGTTTTTACTTACACTGTTTGCAGGACTTTCTACAGGAATAGGCAGTGCGCTTTCCTTGCTGACGAAGAAAACCAATACCAGGTTTCTATCCGTTGCACTGGGCTTTTCCGCCGGAGTTATGATCTATGTTTCCTTTGTTGAGATATTTGTTAAAGCCAAAGACGCTCTGACATCATCTCTTGGAGTGAAAGCCGGGACCTGGGCCACTGTGGGAGGTTTTTTCTTTGGGATATTCTTAATTGCGATGATAGACAAGCTGATCCCCTCCGCAGAAAATCCCCACGAGATCCATACGGTAGAAGAGATGGATGGGAAAAGTGAATCCCACAAAGCGAATTTGATGAGAATGGGGCTGTTTACCGCACTTGCCATCGCAATTCATAACTTCCCGGAAGGGCTGGCTACCTTTACTGCAGCATTAAATGATCCCAATCTCGGGATTCCCATAGCTGCTGCAATTGCTATACACAATATACCGGAAGGTATCGCTGTGGCGGTTCCAATCTTTTATGCAACCGGGAATAAAAAGAAAGCATTCCGGCTATCCTTCCTGTCAGGATTGTCGGAGCCCGTAGGAGCACTGATCGGATATTTGATTTTATTTCGCTTCTTTAATGAAGCTATGTTTGGTTTCATTTTTGCCTCTGTATCAGGGATCATGGTATACATTAGTCTTGACGAATTACTGCCCTCTGCAAGAGAATATGGAGAACATCATCTTTCCATCTATGGACTGATCGCAGGCATGGCAGTCATGGCACTCAGTCTGCTGCTGTTTTTGTAGCCCCATAAAGCGCTCTGATACACTTCATTAACAGGGATATGTTATGATGGGATATGAAACAAGATGAGCGGGTAAAGGGTTTCACTTATTATGAATAGAAAAAAATGAACGTAGAAAAACATCCCTTGGTTTCAGCTTTGAAACAAAGGGGTGTTTTTTTGTGTTTCAAGATGAAATTCATAAGATACTTGGATATTTAAAAATCTATTGGGATATTAATCAGGAGGAAATTCATGTAATCTTATACATGTACTGATGAGACAGAAATGTTCCATAAGTTATCGTAACACCATCAGTTATCAGGCAGTAAAAACAGGGAATACATAGGAAGTGGAATCATGACAAATAGTTACGGAGGTTTTATGCAGATGAGAGCGTTGGTCTATAACGGTCCAAAAGATATCCGTGTTGAGGAGGTTGCGCTTCCCCAAATCGGTGAGACGGATGTTCTGATTAAGGTGAAATATTGCGGCGTTTGCGGTACAGATTACCATATATACAGTGGGGACGGGGGAGCGTTTGCGGTTACACCGCCGCTTATCATGGGGCATGAGTTTTCCGGTATTATTGAGAAGATCGGATCAAAGGTCAAACGAGTAAAGGTTGGTGATCTGGTAACAATTGATCCAAATCATATGTGTGGCGAATGTTATTACTGCAAAAATAAAATGGAGCAGTTTTGTGAAAATGTCATTGGATATGGTACAACAAAGGACGGAGGATTTGCTCAATATTGTGTGGTTTGCGAAAAGCAGGTATTTCAATATAAAGAGGGGATGGATGCCCTGACAGCTTCTATGACGGAACCGGTATCCTGCTGCCTTCACGGCATTGATTTATGCAATATTAAAGTCGGTGACGAGGTATTGGTAATCGGGGGTGGACCAATCGGTCTTATCATGCTTCAACTGGCAAGAATAGCTGGTGCCAGTAAAATCATTCTATCGGAGCCAATTGCCGGAAAAAGAGAACTTGGTATCCGGATGGGTGCTGACCTTGCGATTGATCCTCAAAAAGAAGATGTGCAGGCTATTCTGAAGGCGAATTGTAAGAATATTGACGTGGTAATTGAATGTGTGGGGAATGTAAATACCATAGAGAATGCAATACAGTGGGCAGGCAAAGGCGCAACCGTTATGATGTTCGGACTGACAGGACCGGAAACTGCCATAAATGTGAAACCGGATGTGGTATTTAAAAAAGAATTAAAGATTACCTCTTCCTTCATTAATCCATATACCTTTGAACGTTCTATTGCAATTTTGGAATCAGGCAAGCTGAATGTGACCGATCTGATCAGTGATATTGTTGAACTGGAAGATTGTATTAAGGTCTTTGAGGATGTGAATTACAGAAGAAAAGGAAAGACGGTGATCAAATTAAACGATTAGCCGGGCAAAACGTCCCTTCTATGGAGCGGGATCGGTGTTAGTTTAACGAAATAAACAGCAATCGCTGTTTATATAAAAAAAACAGGAGGAAAGATAATGAAAAAAAGAATCATTAGTTTGTTACTTATTGGGGCGATGGTAATAACAGGATTGGTTGGTTGTACGACAAAGAAGGCTGATACAGATACGAAAGCACCTGTAACAGATAACAAAGACACAACCGACACATCAAAAGACGATGCAAAAACAGAGGATACGACAAAAGCTGATAAGAAGTTTAAAGTTGGTATCACCATCCAGTCATTGGAAAACAGTTATTGGGCAGGGGTATTCGGAGAAGTTGAAAAGTTAATAAAAGAAAAGGGCTGGGATTATACAATCCTTGCATGTAATGATAATTCAGCTACTCAGATTCAGCAGATTGAAAACTTTGTAACAAACCAGGTAGACCTGATCATGGTTCATCCATCAGATCCAAATGCGATCGAAGATTACCTGAAAGCAGCAAGAGACGCAGGAATTAAGGTAATGTGCTGGGATGATGCAATGACAAATACAGATCTTAACTGGATTCTTGATAATACCAAGCTGGGATATGCAATTGGTCAGGAAGCAGCTAATTTCATCAACGAGCATTATACCGGAGACAAGGTTGCAGAAGTAGCAATCATGAACTATCCTCAGACTCCAATCCTGCTGGAAAGAGAAACAGGTATCTTAAACGCACTGGAAGAAATCGCAAAAGGTAAATATAAAGTGGTTGCTCAGCAGCCGGCACTTGATGCACAGGCAGCATTAACCAATATGGAGACAATACTCCAGGCAAATCCTGATACAAAGATCGTTTGTTCTATCGGAGCAGGTGGTGATATCGGTGCAAATCAGGCCTTCATGACAAAGACAGAAGGAAAGATTCCGGATGATATGGGTATCTTCTCTGCAGACGCGACAGAACAACAGTTACAAGCAATTGTAAACGGTGAAGCAACAAGAGCATCCGTAGGATTTGAAGGTTCCAATAAGAAGACAGCTGCAGCAGTGGTTGATCTTTATGAGAAATTATTAAATGGTGAGAAATTTGCTGAACAAAATATCGTAAGACCGCTTACAGTTATTGATGGCTCTAACGCAGCTGATTTCCTTGCAGATTACAAATAATTCAAAGTCATCATACAGGTTGTAACTAAGATAGCCAGAAAGTAACTTTTGATAGATTGACAGCCAACACACTTGCCTTTGAGAAGCCGCTTTGCGGCTTCTCAAATGGTCAGTAAAAATATAAGTGCTATGGCACAACTAAATGGCTTTACATTATGACTTGAGATGCGCAATAAGAAAAAAGCGCAGAAATGAGGAAAATAATGAATAGTGATTATATCTTGGAATTGCAGAATATTAGAAAAGAATATCCCGGTGTCGTTGCATTAAAAGACGTCTCTCTTCAAGTGAAAAGGGGAGAAATACTTGCGTTGATTGGCGAAAATGGGGCTGGAAAATCCACGCTGATAAAAACCTGTTCCGGTGCCGTTATCCCAACCTCCGGTAAAATAGTGATCGAAGGCAAGGAATTTACTCATATGTCACCTCAGCTGGCCGCAGAAAACGGGATAGCAATTATCTACCAGGAGTTCAATAATGTAAAAGGTCTTTCGGCTGCGGAAAACCTCTTTCTGGGAAATCCGATTAAAAAGGGTATTGTCGTTGACAAGAAGACGATGGAAAAAGAAGCGGAGAAAGCATTTGCACAACTGAATATTAAGATCAATCCCAAAACACTGGTGGGGGATCTTACAGTAGGTTATCAGCAGATGATTGAAATCGCAAAAGCTATTTTACAGGATGCAAAAGTATTAATTATGGATGAACCTTCTGCACCTCTTACGACTGCGGAAGTGGAAAGTATGTTTAAAGTGTGTGAACTGTTAAAATCTAAGGGTGTGTCTATTATCTATATTTCTCACAGGCTGGAAGAAATATATAGGTTGTCAGATCGAATCGTCGTATTGCGTGATGGTGAATATATTAAAACTCTGATTACGAAAGATTCTCATGTGGATGAGCTGATTCAATTGATGGTAGGACGTGCCTTGAATGAGACATATCCTTCCAGACCGGTAAGTGATAAGAAAAAGGATATTATAATGGAATTGCAGAATGTAAGCGGTAACGGGGATAAGAACATAAACTTACAGATTAGAAAAGGTGAAATTCTTGGACTTGGAGGACTTGTAGGTGCCGGTCGTACGGAACTTGTACAGATGATTTTTGGTGCGGTAAAAAAGACAAGTGGAAAGATACTGTTTAACGGGAAAGAAATCAATCCCAAATCTCCAAGAGAGGCGATCGATCTGGGCATAGCACTTTTACCGGAGGATCGAAAACGTCATGGTGTTTTGCTTGGCGTATCTATTAAAAATAATATTAATATGCCAATCTACAAGAAGATATCCAAAGCGTCGGTAATTAATCATAAAAAAGAATTGGAAAATGCTAAAAAATACGAAGAGGAACTCTTAATTAAAACTCCGTCCCTGAACCAATTGGTAAAAAATTTAAGCGGCGGCAATCAGCAAAAGGTAATCATCGGGAAGTGGCTTGCTGCCAGGTCCGAATTAATTATCTTTGATGAACCAACACGAGGTATTGATGTAGGTGCAAAAGCAGAAATTTATAAGTTGATGAATGAAGTAATCGCGAATGGAAAGACAATTCTGTTAATTTCGTCTGAAATGGAAGAGTTGATGGGGATGTCGGATCGAATTATAGTTTTGGCCGAAGGGCGGATCACAGGAGAATTAAGCAAAGAAGAATTTAATCAACAGACTATAATGAAAATGGCATCGGCCGTTTAGGAGGTAAATAATGAAAAGCACTTTTCTTAAAATTTTTAAGGAGAAAGCAATCTGGATTGTTTTTATTATATTGTTTATTGCATTTTCTCTGGCAAACCACAGGTTTATTTCATCAAGTAATTTATTCACCATAGCACGTCAGGTATCCATGCTTGGTATTGCCTCCATCGGTATGACCTTTGTTATCCTGATTGCCGGCATTGATCTTTCTGTCGGTTCGATTATTACCCTTGTAAATATTGTAGCAGCATATTTAATGGTAAAAATGGGATTTGGTATGGTCGCATCCGTTATTATTGCATTAATTATATCCATGTTGGTTGGCGTGTTAAATGGTTTTCTGATTTCATCCATTGGGATCCCTGCAATTATTGCAACCTTTGCAACCCAAATCGTCTTTGAAGGTGCCTCCTACCTGATCAGCGGCGGTACACCGATCTACGGGTTTGATGAAAGATTTAAAGTAATCGGACAGGGTTATATCGGACCTGTTCCCGTCCCCGTAATTATTATGATTGTATGCTTTGGAATCGGTTCCTTCATCTTAAATAAGAGTTATTTCGGTCGTTACTTCTACGCTGTCGGCGGCAATGAAGAAGCTGCTAAGTTATCCGGTATCAGAGTCGGACGTACCAAGTATCTGGTTTATGCATTATCCGGATTATTTGCAGGGCTTGCCGGTATCGTAATGCTTTCCCGTACAAATTCTGCACAGCCTACCGCCGGTATGGGATATGAATTTGACGTTATTACTTGCGTTGTATTAGGTGGTGTATCCATATCCGGTGGTTTTGGTAAAATGTCAAACGTTGTTGCCGGTGTTTTAATTATCGGAATCCTTTCCAACGGAATGGTTCTTATGAATGTAAGTACTTATATGCAGATGATCGTAAAAGGTATTGTACTGGCATTGGCGGTAGGTTTTGACAGCTTTCAGAAGAAACGTGCATTAACCTGATATAGTAAGCTAAGAAGTCTGAGATAAGGTCAGTTGGATCGGGAGAGAAAAAGTATAAAAGCTGCGATGTGATAGCATCGGCGGCAATCATAAATATTAAAGGAGAATCAGATTATGGGAATTATGGAAAGAATGAGATTGGATGGTAAAGTATCATTTGTAACCGGCGGAGCAAGGGGGATTGGTAAGGCAATATCAACTGCAATTGCTGAAGCAGGCAGTCATGTTGCTATTGTTGATGTGGATATAGAGGAAGCGGAAAAAACAGCGCTGGAAATTGCAGAATCAACAGGCGTAAAGACCATAGCAATTAAAACCGATGTTACCAATCAGCAGGAAGTGGATCAGATGATTGAGACAATATTAACGGAGTTTGGAAAGCTGGATGTTGCTTTTTGCAATGCGGGTATCTGTATGAATATTCCGGCACAAGAGATGACACTTGACCAGTTTAAGAAAGTAATCGACATCAATTTAACCGGAGTTTTCTTAACATCACAGGCAGCTGCCAAAGTTATGTTAAAGCAGGGAAAAGGTTCCATTATTAATACCGCATCCATGTCAGGGCATATCGTTAATGTACCTCAGCCCCAATGTTCCTACAATGCATCAAAAGCTGGGGTAATTCAGTTAACCAAATCCATGGCAGTAGAGTTTGCAAAACGTAATGTCAGAGTTAACAGCATCAGCCCCGGATATATCGGAACTGAGCTTACCTTGAATTCTCCGAGCCTTCAGCCATTGATTGAGAAATGGAACGATATGGCACCGTTGGGAAGAATGGGACGTCCGGATGAGCTTCAGGCAATTGCGGTATATCTTGCAGGTGATACCAGTGATTTCACAACCGGATCAGATTTTATCATAGATGGAGCCTTTACCTGTTTCTAAGATACGCAGGGAAAGAGATCCTGACAAGCTGACTGGTTCTAATAGCAAATCTGTGCGAAATGTTCAGTGGGATAGTTCGTGTGTAATGACATAATAAGGATAGTAAATTAGGAGGAACTTGATGAAAAAATATACCATCGGTATCGATTATGGCACTTTATCCGGACGTGTAGTATTGGTGGATGTTGAAACAGGAGAAGAAATCTGCTGTACCATGCTGGAATATTCGCATGGAGTTATGGATCAATATTTACCGGGCTCATCCAGACGTCTGGCCCCTGAGACTGCATTGCAGCATCCCCAGGATTATCTGGAGGTGCTTCGCAGTGCAATTCCCGAGGTACTTAGCCTTGGTAAGGTAACGAAAGAACAAATTATAGGAATCGGCGTTGACTTTACTTCCTGTACCGTACTTCCGATAGATCAGAATGGAACACCGTTGTGTTTCCTGGAAGAATTTAAAGACAGACCCCATGCTTATGTCAAGCTGTGGAAACATCATGCAGCACAGGGAGAGGCAGACCGGTTTAATGAGATCGCCCATCAAAGACAGGAGAAATTCATGGGACGTTACGGGGACAGAATGTCTTCTGAATGGGTTGTTCCAAAAGCAATGCAGATTCTTCATGAAGATCCGGAACTCTATCAGGCAATGGATGGATTTATAGAGGCCGGTGACTGGATTGTCAGGATGTTGGTAGGAGAAGAGAAACGCAGCTTGTGCCAGGCGGGATATAAGGCTGTCTGGTCTAAAAAAGATGGCTATCCCAGTAAGGAATTCTTTGGGGCATTGTATCCGGAGATGGAGAATTTTGCCGAGGAAAAGCTAAGAGCGGACATATATGCGACAACAGACTGTGCAGGATATCTTACCAGGGAAAGCGCCGAATTAACAGGACTTTTGGAGGGAACACCGGTAGCGGTTGCTAATATTGACGCTCATGTTGCATTACCGGCCGTCAGAATAACTGAACCTGGAAAGATGCTCATGATCATGGGAACAAGTACCTGTCATATCATGATGAGTAAGGAGGAACACTTTATTCCCGGTGTCGGCGGGGTGGTAGAAGATGGCGTAATTCCGGGATATTATGCCTATGAGGCGGGCCAGGCTTGCGTTGGAGACCACTTTGACTGGTTTGTGAGAAATTGTGCACCCGAAGCTTATGTCAAAGAGGCGGCCGAAAAGGGAGTCAGCATTCATCAGCTGTTTGAAGAGAAAGTAAAAAAACAGCTCCCGGGAGAAAGCGGTCTCATCGCATTGGATTGGTGGAACGGAAACCGCAGTATCTTAACAGATGCAGATCTTACCGGATTACTGATCGGCGCAACACTCCAGACCAAACCGGAAGAAATCTATCGTGCTTTGATTGAAGCTACGGCTTTTGGAACAAGAATTATTATCGAAGCTTTTGAAGAGGGTGGTGTTCCCATCGAGGAGCTTTATGCAGCCGGAGGAATTGCAAGAAAAAGCGAATTAATGATGCAGATCTACGCTGATGTAACCAATAAAGAGATCCGTATTTCGGCATCGAAGCAGGCTCCGGCGCTGGGTGCTGCATTATTTGGAGCGGTTGCAGCCGGAACATCCAGAGGCGGATATGATACCATTGAAGAAGCATCCTTGCGTATGTCCAGATTACAGGATAAGGTTTATATGCCAAATGCAGATAATGTTAAGAGATACGATCTGTTATTTAAAGAATATAAAACGTTACATGATTACTTTGGTAAAGGTGAAAATGACGTTATGAAGCGGTTGAAAGCAATGAAAAATAATGCTATTTCATCTGTCAAATGATAAGTATTAGGATGCTCAATTCATTGGGCATCCTAATTTTATACAGGATGTCCTGATCCTGTTTATCATTTACAAAGAATATGGTATAATAAAAATAAACAAAAAATTTCTCCATCCCGTGCCAAATTCCGGCACTTTTGTGAAAGGTGATAAGATGATACGCATTAAGACAATGATGGGAATCATATTCTGCATGATGATGTTATCAGCATGTGCTCAGATAAATCCCGGTACCAGGGTACTGGAAAAGCCTCCGGTAGGGAACGAAAAACCGGTAGTGATAGATTTTGCCCACAAAAGCTTTAATTCCTACTTTTATACCATTATGAATGAGGCGGTAAAGAAGGCTGTGGAGGAGAGAGGCTGGGTCTTCGAAAATTCTGTTGCCGATTACGATCCATTGAGACAAAATCAGCAGATTGTGAATTTTATTGAACAAAAGCCGGATGCAATTATTACCACTGCAATTGACAGTATTTCCATAGAGGAAGTGATACGCCGCGGGAATGAAGCAGGAATTCCAATGTGTACCATCGATACCAATGCGGTTGGAGGAAAATTAGCCATTGATGTAAGTTTTGACAATTATAAAGCAGGAGAAATGGCGGCAGAGGCCATTGTTGAACAGTTAATCCAACGGTATGGTAAAGCCCAGGGCACCGTTTTTAACGCATATGGAGAATTGAGCAGCAATGCCTGGAGACTCAGAAAAGAGGGCTTTGAGTCTGTGATTCAACAATATCCCAATATTACCTATCTTGCCAGAGCTACGCAAGGAAGACCGGAATTGGTAAAAGAAGAGCTGTTAAAAGCCCTCGAATCAGGAATACAGATCGATGCGGTGCATGCTTCCAGTGAACATCCCGGAAGAGGGCTTGTGGAGGCATTACAGGAATCCAACCACTGGGAACCGTTTTGGAAAGAGGGACATATCATTCTTGTAACCATTGATGCAGATCCTTATTTCGTGGGCTTAATTAACAGGGGATATGCGGATAGTGCAGTTGCGCAGGATGTGATTGCATACGGTAATATTACTGTGGATCTGCTTGCTAATTATGTTCTTGCGGGAAAAAAGATTCCGGAAGGAAAATATTACAGCGATGATACCTATTGGAAGGTCTGTGATATCACATTACAGGATAACCAGGCCAAAGTCACCATACCTCCGTATATCATTAATGCGGATAACAGCAATGATCCTAAACATTGGGCGTACATCGCAGAAAAAATATGGGGTTTTCAATACAATAAATAGTTGAGGAGCATCATGATAAGCAGAATTTTAGAAAAGATGAAAGAATGGAGTTTGAAGGAACTCTATAAATACGGTATTTACAGACGCCTGATCCGGTGTTTTATTTATGTGTTCGTTTTGCCCATCCTCTTAATCGGCGGGTATAATGCCGTATATTCTTTTTCAAAAAATGAACGGGATGCGAAAAAGTTCCTGCAGGAATCCACAGCCCAGATTGCCAATAATATGTCCTATTATATGTATTCCCATATGAATCTGCTGGAAGAAGTAGCAACCAATCCGGAGATTGTAGATGATCTGATGTTATATAATCAGGCTGACTGGAATAAGAAAAGTGATATCGAAAATCATATACGACTGGTACTAGGAAGTACATTTGGTGCAAGCGGTGCCATTAATACCTGTGAATTGGTATCTGTAAATCAGACATATTTTTATTTTCCGTCCCCGGTATCCAATGGCAACTTTACTACAAGTAAGCTTTTGTCTAAGGAAGCAAGACGGGTATTTATGACAGTGAGTCCCAAGGAGGTATTAAGTGACAGAAACAGTTATGTTATTTTGACCCGAGGAATCTTTAGCAAAGAGGATCAATGCATCGGAAATATCGTGGCAGCCCTGGACCTATCCTACTTTAATAAGGTATGTTATGAAAATGTTACAAATCTTTTAAATGAGGTTATGATCATTGACGAACATAATATCATTATCAGTGCTTCCAATGAAAAGCAGGTGGGATCCACATTTAACGGAGATAAATTGCTCTCTGTGTCCATCTCAAAGTCAATTTCAAACACAAATTTAACCATTGTAAATCATATTGCGATGCAGACCTTGCTAAGATCAGCAATTATACAATTTACAATCACATTATTTACAGCGGTGCTTTTTGCAGTACTGGCTATGATTTTTGCTATATTATTTACGAAAAGTATTACGGGACCGATCAACCGGTTAATCGAGGAAATGAATAAGGATGAAGTTGAGAAATATGTTGAGGATGATGGCGATGACGAGTATCATACGGTAATTGAAGGTTTTAATAAAATGAGCAGTAATTTAGTGGAGGCAATCCAGCGGCAATATAAAATTAAGCTGCAGGAGACGAAGCTAAGAGAACTTCGTAAGGAAGCAGAGCTGTCTGCATTGCAGCAGCAGATCAATCCCCATTTTCTATATAATACCCTGGAGTCCATTTACTGGAACGGACAGCTGGAAGGTGATGACGAGATTAGTGAAATTGTCAGTGCGTTGGGCAATTATCTAAGAGTAATTATTATGAAGGGAAGAGAGTATGTAACCATTGAAAATGAGGTTGAAAGCGTTAATAATTATATCTTCCTGCAAAACAAGCGCTTTGGTAACCGGATTAAAAGCGCCTGGGATGTTTCATTGTCCTTACGAAATACAAAAATTATTAAATTAGCAATTCACCCAATCGTCGAGGATATCATCTCTACGAATCTGGATGACATAGAGGGGCAGATTATCCTTAATATTGCGGTTGTTGAAACGTTTGATACCATCAAGGTCGTAATGACAGGTCAGGCTGTATCCTACTTTCTCAGTCTGGTAGATACAGCAAGTCCTGATATGCGGGGAATTAATAGTGTAGATGAGAGGCTAACGCTGTATTATGGAGAAGGGTATGGCGTTATATTAGATCATGAACAGAGCGAAATCAGGGTAATGATACCGGTTTTCCAGGAAAACGGAAGTGAGGGTAAGAAGTGATATGGACAAATTTGTTAAGACGCTCAGAAGAATATCGATACGCAGGCGACTTTCCTATGCATTTATTATTCTGTGTGTGGTCCCGATCTGTTCCATGATTTTCATCAGTGCGACCATTGAATTCTTTTATTATAACAATAATCTAAAAAGTAATTATGAGAATTTTGCCTATGAATCAGATATCAGGGTTAATGACATGTTTGATCAGCTGGAATTGAAATTTAAGTTTTTAAAGGAGAACAATGACATCCTGACGGACCTCTATTTGTATGCAACCTCGCCCCGATATCAGACAGAGGGCGTGACAAATCGAATTGAGAATACCATAGCCAGTATCATGTCAACCCATAGTGAGATAGATTATACCTCAGTGATCCTTGAGGATGGGACCACATTTTTATACAGCAAAATATTAATAGATACGAGTGAAATTAAAAATCAGTTAAAAGAGGAACAGGGCTGGTATTATCTTTACTATGACAATAAAACGGTACTATGCCGGTCGGAAAATATCGAGATAGATTATTCCAGTGGTCTTAAGGCCAGATATGTAGTCCTGATTAATCTCGATGAAATTCAAAAAATACTTAACAATGCGGTGGGATCGACGAAGCAAAAGATAGCAATTACGGACCACTCAGGCAGAATGGTTGCAGGTTCGCGGTTTGAACATAAGGACACCGTTTACTCCGTACTGCTTCCCATCTCGGACACAGGGTTATCCGTGATGAATACCTTTGCCGGAAAAAAGTATGACTTATATGGATTAGTCACCTCGATGTTAATGTTCCTTCTGGTATTGATTATCTCAGGAAGTATTATCTATCTGGTGAATGTGAGCATTAAGCTTCCGCTCAATCGGCTGCTTGGTCGAATGGAGCAGATCAACGAAGATGAGGTGCCGGACAGGAAGGACGAATATATCGACACGGATACGAAAGATGAGCATCAGATTTTAAATAATGTATTTACTTCCATGTTAAATAGACTAAACGAAGTGCTGGAAGAAACTTATGTTACAGAGATCAACGAAACGATGCTTCGGACAAGAATAAAGGAATTGGAGCTGGTGGCACTCCAACAGAGAATCAATCCACATTTTCTCTATAATTTACTGGATAATGTTTTTTGGATGTCACAAATGAAGGGATATGAGGAAATCGGTGAAATGGTATCGGCATTGGGGGAGTTTTTTAAAACAAGCGTGTCTGAAAAAGGGGCATTTGTTACGATAAGCACGGAAATTGAAAATGTGAAAAGCTATGTATGTCTTCAAAAGATTATGCATAAAAATCAATTCGATGTGGAGTGGGAAATTGATCCGGAAATTATACGATATAAAACGGTGAAGCTGATTCTTCAACCCATCATTGAAAACTGCATTGTTCACGGGTTTGAAGGCATTGAGAAAGGAGGCATCATTCATATCTCAGGAAGAAAAGGTACCAATACCATTGTCTTTGATATTAACGATAATGGAAAGGGTATGGAACTGGATCTTTGCGAAAAAATAAGACTTAAGATGAATAGTACAATTCTTGGTATTGGAGACAGTATTGGAATGAGAAATGTAAATCAGAGAATAAAGATATACTTTGGCGAACCTTATGGTATAAATATAACATCCCTGATCAATGTGGGGACCACAGTAAGCCTGTGTATCCCGATTAAGAAGTGACGTTTAGGTCTACACTGCATCCGCATACTTTGGATGCGCATAGTCTCGCAAAGCGAGCCATGATATATCGCAGAAATGAGGTAGAATATGTATAGATTGATGGTCGTAGAAGATGAAGATATGATACGCAAAGGTATTGTGAATAGTATTCCCTGGCAGTCCCTGGGTTTTGTTGTTGTAGCAGAAAGTGCAAACGGTAAAGATGCTTTGGAACAGCTGAAGATAAACCAGGTGGATGTTTTACTGACAGATATTAAGATGCCGATCATGGGGGGAACAGAACTTGCCAAAATATCAAGGCAATTGTACCCGGATATTGAAATTATTATTTTAAGTGGTTTTGCTGAATTTGAATATGCACGTCAAGCCATAGGATTTCGGGCATTTGACTATTTACTAAAGCCTACGAATAAAAAGAAACTTCTGGAAACATTTACGTACCTAAAAGAAAAGATGGATCAGAAGAGAGAAATCAAGGAAGAAATCTTTTATAGTAATATGTATATTAATGCCGGCTATGAAACCATGAGAAATGAATTTCTTCAGTCCATGCTGGAGGGGGATGTGAGTTTGTTCAAAGATTTTGAAGAGAAGACGGCGTCTCTGGAATTGGATTTCTCAGGACATTATTTTGCTGCGGCAACCATTAAATTTGATCGAAAGAGTATTTATGAGGAGCTGGAAAATACCTGGGCAACGGATAAAAGGCTGCTCACCTTTTCCTATCGAAATATCATAAAAGAGGAACTGATCAATATAGATAATGCTTATTATATTGTTGAGGACTATGATACAATTGACTTTATCTTTTGCTTTGACTCACAGGACAGACAGGATTCTGCTATGATACAGTGCCTGGAAAGTATCAGTGAAAATATACGCAACTGCCTGTTTCGGCATATAACGGTGCCCTATACCATCGGAATCGGCTTAAGTTATCCTTCCATACATTATATTGCAAAGTCCTTCAGTCAGGCGAAGCGGTCGCTCCAAAATAATTTTTATCTTGGCGAACAAAGAGTACAGGTTTATCAGGACATTAATGAATCAAAATATGAGCAGAATTTCATCCGGTTTTATCCGGAGGAGATGGAGCATGCTGCAATTGCAATCAGCAACGGTAATCAGGCTGACACCAGGAGGTATCTGGCTTCTATGTTTCGCGTTCTCATGGAACAGAATCTTTTGCCGGAAATCGTAAAAAACTACTGCATTGCCTTAAAATTAATGGTGCAATCCAAGATCAATAACAGTTACGATGTCATCGATAAAACGATTGGAGATGAATTCAACGAATTTGTAAAAGAAGCCTTAACGGTTAAAGAGCTGGAAACCTATATTATCAATAGTATGGTTGCGCTGGCGAAAGAAATAGACGAGACAGTGGATCCGTTGGAAATCAAAGAACAGCGTATGGTAATTGACAAAGCGAAAGCCTATATTGCATCGCATCTGAGTGAAAAAATCACTTTAAAAATGATGAGTGAGTATGTGTATCTTTCTGAGACCTATTTCAGCTTTTTGTTTAAAAAAATTACCGGTGTTACCTATATCGATTATATTCAGAAACTCCGGATGCAGGAGGCAAAAAAATTATTGGTGAACACATCCTTTAAGATATACAAAGTTGCTGAAATGATCGGCTATAGTGATTACAAATATTTTTCCGTACAGTTTAAGAAATATGTTGCTCTGACCCCAAAGGAATATCGTAATCAGGGAAGACGGGAGGCAGAATAAGGGGAAAATGGTATCAAACCTGGAAAATCATTAAGAATGTAGTATGATTTTGGTGATTCTTCGTATATTTATTGAATATTAATGCTGTTATTTCTGTCTTATACTGATGGAGATAGCAGCATTTATTATTCATGGAGGGTATGTAAATGGGGAAATTCACGAAAAATATGAGCTTGCTGCAGAAAATGGTTGCAGTCATATTATCAGTGGTTATGGTACCAATCTTTATCATTGGGGTTTTGGCAACAAATATCTCTAAAAATGCGCTGGAGAATCAATCCGGAAGTTCAAAAGCTGCAATTGCCTCTCAAACCGCCGGAATGATTGACCAGGAAATGGAGCGAATCAATCAGTTGTTTTTACAGATCACAACTGGCACTTCCTTTCAGGAAGCAGTAACACATCTTAAGCCAAAGGAGGGGCTGAGTGACAAGGAAATAGCAGCATGGAATTTGGAGAAGATGAAGTATTTTAAGGTTCTTGATAAAGACATTCAAAGCATCACCATAGCAAACAAATTTATCAGCAGCCTGTCTTTAATGTTTGTGTCAGGAGATGTGGTAGGTCCCTCCAGAACCTTACCTGAGGGCGTGAATGATGTTCGCAAAACAAAAGTGTATCAAAGACTGATTACAAGTAAGGATATGATATGGCTGGAAAAAGATATTGCGGACATAATGGTGAACAGCAGCTATCTTGCCGTTGGGAAGGCAGTGAAGAGCTTTTATTATTCGGACAAGGAGCCGGTAGCTGCCGTAATGCTGGAACTAAATTATGGCGCCTTCCAATCCATGTTATCAGAAATAAAAATTGGAGAAGAGGATATCTCTTATATTATCGCGGGTAACAAAAATCTAATTTCTTCTCTTCCCTATGATCAAACGGTGGAAGCTGCTAAAAATCCTGTTTTTGGCGAAGTACTGATCAGGGCGGCCAGTGTGGATGCCGATGCTTTTACCATGGAGGTAAATGGGGTCAGATCCATTGTTACTTATGACAAAGGTAATCAGTCAGGCCTTGTTTTCCTGATGGTTATCCCGGAAGCCGAAGTTTTCCGGGGGGCAGTGGAGATAAGAAATTTGATCCTGATGGTTGGAATTACCTTTTCTGTTATTGCGATCTTTGGAGGGTTGTATTTTTCTCTGAATATGACTAAGGCTCTGAAAAAGGTAGAGAAGATAATGTCCGTCTCTGCAAAGGGTGATCTGACAGTGGCAGCACAGACGAAGCGTACGGATGAGATCGGCAAAGTAGCCAATTCCTTTAATGAAATGGTGAAAAGTATCAGAGGATTAATTGCTCAGAGCAATGAAGTGTCAGGAAGAGTCAGCGCAACAGCGGAAGAACTTACGCAAATCTCAGACGCCTCCACCCGGTCGGCATCGGAAATTTCCGGTGCCATTCATGATGTGGCTGCCGGTGCAGGACAGCAGAGCGAGGAGGTGGAACGTAGTGTACAGATCTTTTCGGGTCTGGCCGGGGAGATTAACCAGGCGGTAGCCAATACGAATGTTATGGTATCTGCGGCCCAGAAGGTGAAGAATTATACGGATGAAGGGATAGAGGCTGCAAAAATCCTGGATGGCAAAGCCCTGGAGGTAATATCAATTACGTCAGAGGTAGTAAGACAGATTCGTGGACTTGAGAAGAGCATATCTTATATTAATGAATTTACGAATATCTTGAGTGTTACGTCGGAGCAGACCCAATTATTATCCCTGAACGCATCGATCGAAGCTGCCAGAGCAGGAGAGCACGGGAAAGGATTTACTGTGGTGGCGGATGAGATTAGAAAGCTGGCCCAACAATCCGGTTCACAGGCAAAGAAAATCGAGATCCTGGCAGATGAAATCCTAAAGCAGACGCAGGCTTCAACAGAATTTATTATGAAAGCCAATCATGTTATTAAGGAACAGGCGGAAACAGCGAAAGATTCTTCACGGTATTTTAGCAAAATTGATATCGCTATGAATGAGCTGCAGCAAAATATCAGCAATATCAGGAACGTGATCCATAGGATCGATGAAGGTAAGAGCAGCGTTCTAAACAGGATCAGCAATATAGCGGCAGTTTCTCAAATGACGGCGGCTTCTTCAGAAGAAGTATCTGCCTCCACACAGGAACAATTATACTCCTTAGAAGAACTCACGAAGATGGCAGTCCTGCTAAATGAACATTCTAAGCGTCTGGAGGAGACATTACGTTATTTTATTTTATAGAAAAAACAGGACCAAAGCAATTTAACATGTTGCTTTGGTCCTGTCACGTTATACTTATAGGATATTGATTGGTAAAATTAACTGTTCTGGTTGACGGACTGCCTTGTGGCAGACATATCAAGTAACTTTGTTTTCAACTCATTCTCAATACGATTAAGTTCAACCTCTGCTTCCTTTCTCTTTTGCCGGCCTTCTGTCTGGATCCGAAGAACTTCGTCAAGGGTTGAGATCAGGGATTCATTGGTAATGCGTAGCGTTTCTATATCAACAATACCGCGCTCGGATTCTTTCGCGGTTTCGATGGTTGCCATCTTAAGCGTTTCAGCATTTTTCTTAAGCAGCTCATTGGTCATATCGGTAACTTCTCTTTGTGCCTTTGCCGCCTGTACGGAATGTGTAACCCCCAGTGCAAGAACCATCTGACTCTTCCAGAGAGGAATCGTATTGACAATGGTGGATTGTACTTTTTCAACCATCAGGGAATCATTTTCCTGAACGAGTCGAATCTGGGGTGCCATCTGAATGGATATCATTCTGGTTAATTCAAGATCATGAATTTTCTTTTCAAACCGGTTGCATATGGCAACGAGATCATTAACAGCCTGTGCATCCTCTGGAAGATTAGAGTGACTGGATTTCTGAATAAGTTTTGGCAAATCATCTGACTGAACCAGCGCCAATTTCTTTTTTCCTGCCAGAATGTACATGGAGAGTTCTTTAAAATAGGTCTTGTTTAAATCATACATCTTGTCCAGCATAGCGATATCTTTTAATAATTGTATCTTATGGGTCTCTAGAACCGTACAGATTTTATTGATATTCACTTCAGCTTTATCGTATTTTGCTTTCATCATGGTAAGCTTGTTGGAGGTCTTCTTAAAGAATCCTAAAAATCCTTTTTCCTCCGTATCTGTATCAAAGTTCTTTAACTCTAATACAACACCGGAGAGCATCTCACCAATCTCGCCAAGATCCTTTGTCTTAACGTTATTTAAGGCTGATTCAGAAAAATCAGCAATCTTTTTCTGAGCCCCGACGCCATATTGGAGGATCAGGCTGGATTTGGTCAGATCAATCGACCCTGCAAAATTATCAACCATTTTTTTCTCTTCCGCCGACAGGGTACTTTCATCAAAAACAATCGCTTCCGGCTTGGCTGCTTCCTGGGGTATGAGCTCCACAACAGTTGTTTCCTCGCCAAAAGGATCAAAGGTTAGTGTGGGTGTTTCGTTATTCATTTGTTAATCCTCCCATAGATAGATTTGTTTTAAAATCCTTCTGTGTCAATCCTTCCTGTGCCAGAAGCGTCTCTAATACGGAAATATCTGTTGATACATCCATTGCGGCGTTCAGAAACAGGTTGTCAAATAACTTTTCAAATGCGAGATTGATGGTGTCCAGAGTACGCTCAATCTCATTTTTTGCCGATGTAATATTTTCACCCTGCACGGACTGCTTGTCGAAATCCTTGTAGGTATTTACCAGTTTTAGGGTGGTAGGCAAATAATAATCCATAAACTTCTGGATCTGGGGAATTTGTTCCGGATGCACTTCCACGTAGTTGAATATTCTCTCTATGATTTCTTCCAGGTGATACAGTTTTTTTGATATGTCCTCGCCGGGTATGGCCTCATTGGCCTCATTGATCTGGCGGATACAGGCACGACCGCTTTCAATGGCAGCCTTTAACTCCGGATCCATCACGGTATCCTCAGGAGAAGTCTGTTTTGTCTCCTGAACAGGTTCCGGCATTTCAACTGTTTTGTTTATTTCCTGAACATTTGCTTTTTGCAGACGCAGATTTTTCTGCAATTCCAGATACTGATGATAGCTTTCCCGATTTAATATTAAACAGGTTTGCTGTTCATCTATATGTCCTTCCGGAAACATTCCGATGGAAATCATCTTGCGTAAATCCTTTAACACGAACTTATTGCTCTGTCCGGTATTGGAAGAGAGCTCTTTAATGGAGTAATAACTGCGGCTTTTAAAAATTCCAAGGTATCGTTTAAACCGTCTGACCCGCTTTCTCAGATAGGAACCCCGTATTAACAAGATCAGGCTGATGAAGAATATCGGCAGGATTTCAAGTGCGATGGAACCAAAGAGGAGAAATTCACCTGTGATCTGTCCGATCAGGCATAATGTAAAAGCGGCAATGGTGGAAAGACCAAAACCGATGCTTCCAAAAACCGTCAGGAGGATTCCTGATACCTTGCCAACCGCCACATTAGGAACCAAAGAAGTCTGCTGTTTTGGCGTCTGACTGATGACAGCCTGATTGTCCTTGTTTGTATAGGAATAGGATTGATTCCTTTGATTCCAGTTATGATAGCGATCCTGTCTGTCGTATCGGGAATGTCTTTTGTGGTCATCCTCTCTGTCAGCAAAGCTGTTATTCCGATCTTCACTACCCTCGTAATTATGATCAGAATCACGCCAGTTCTGTCGGTTTCTGGGATATAACAGTGCATTGCGCGCTTCATCCAATGCATGATTAACAGTATCACCGATATCTTTGTTTAATTGACGAAAATCTCTTGTATTGACAGCATTTTGAACAATATCCTTAATTTCGTCTCCAATTCTTTTACTCATGATCATTCCTCCGACATATGGTCATATCTATCTATAATGAAATTATTACTTTTTTAACAATTAGGCAGAAAGCATTATATTAGTCTCATTATAACGTATTACAATTGAATTGACAAATTAAAATATGGAAAATTTATAACGGTTATTATTAAAAATAAATTAAAATGAATATTTGTTTCCATTTTCCTTATGAAAAAGAAATATTAAAAATTTATTAAATCACAATTATTTAATAAATACTATATTGCAATATATAATAGCTAGTGATAATATATACTCTAAGATGAAACATGTCAAGAAAAACATATTCATACGGTAACTATTTGAGAAGCTGCTTTATTAGCAATGACTTATTCAGACAGAAAGGAGTTGGCATATGAACGCGCAATTTAAAAAAGGAGTGCTGGAATTATGTGTGCTTTCTAAATTAGTAGAAGCGGACCGTTACGGTTACGAATTAACAGATGCTATTTCAAAAAAGATGGTAATCTCAACAGGAACGTTATATCTGATCCTAAAACGGTTAAAGGATGATTTTTATGTTGATACGTATTTAGTGGAATCCGGGGAAGGTCCCGCCAGAAAATATTATCATTTAACAGAAAAAGGGAGCATCTATCAGGAAACACTAAAAAAAGAATGGTTGGATTTTGTTGTGGTTGTACAGGATATTATTAAATAAGGAGGATGGCTATGAATAAGATGGAATATTTGAGTGCGT
Source organism: Bacillota bacterium (assembly GCA_023439505.1). Lineage (GTDB taxonomy): Bacteria > Bacillota > Clostridia > Lachnospirales > Lachnospiraceae > Mobilitalea. The sequence goes on along the minus strand of JAEXNR010000001.1, from coordinate 86,563 downwards.
TAAAGGAAGCACTGAGCGATACAGAGGAAAGTATCATGAGAGAAATCGTATCCGATTATGAAGAGCATTTTCAGGCCGGAATGGAAAACGGTAAGAGTGAAGAAGAAATATGCGAGGATCTTGGGTCAATTGAAGATCTGGTGAAAGAAATTAAAGATGTATACAATACAGATCCCGTCGGTGAGGAAAAAGATGACAGCGGCGATAACGACGGGGAACAGACGGATTCCGGTAATAAAAAGTCCAAAGACTGGCATTTTAATATTCCCAATATTGATACGGAGAAAATCGGTGATGCCATCAACAGTGCCCTCGGTAGTGCAGGAGAGGCAATCAGCAAAATTGACGTCATTGAGATTGGCCATACGTTAAAGAGCACCATAGGTCAGGCAACCTCCTCCATTAACAATTTTACGGATACGTATCTTAAAAATCATGGTTCTAATCCCTTTGATTTTGGAAAGAGAAATGCACAGGGATATACGGATAATGTCTCAAAGAGCTACGATGCCGATGATAAAGAAGAGGATAAGGGCAAGAGCAGTGTAAGCTATGAAGCTGAAACCGTGGCAGATACGAATGAAGAGAATGTCATTGAACCGGAACAGAGTGTTTCCGGGGAGTTTCAGGATACAATGGAGTCAACCAAAAACCAGGCAGAGGTTAGCAAAAACACAGGAAGGCGGGAAGAAGAGATTGAAGAGCCTGCAACCCCGGAAACAGAGGAGGAAGCGCGGGAGACTGAAGAAGATACCAGGGGAAGTGCGAATACGGAAGCCGGTTTAAATCTTATCGTGGATGGCGTATGTGCAGAAGTAACCGTAGTAAAATCATCCGATGATAAAATTAATATCAGCTATGAAAATAATGGCAGCGAAAGACAGAAGCAAATGTATGAGTTCTACAGCTATAAAGAGGGAAATACGGTTTATGCCGGGATACGCAGGGTAGGAAAGGCAGTGTTTTTATTTAACTTGAATCAAAATTCCATCAACATTAATGTGGAATTACCGGAGAAGATGAGTAATGTAGAGCTTAAAACAGCGAATGGCGATATCAGAATCAGGAATGTGAAGGCTGACCGGATGGTGGTAGCAACGGCAAGCGGTGAAACGGATATTAACGAGGTGTATGCGACAGACCTTCGTGTGAAGTGCTCCAGTGGTGATATCAGAATCGAGAATATCAACAGCATTCAATTGAAAGCCAGTACCATGAGCGGCGATGTGCATGCAGAACAAATCGAAGCGAAATTTCTCTCTTTAAAAAGCTCCAGCGGTGATGTGAAGGCAAGAAATATTTTAGCAGATATTATTGACAATAGTTCATTAAGCGGTGATTTGAAGATGCAGCAGATCAAGACCGGAGAATGCAAACTCAGAAGTACCAGCGGAGATATTGATGTTGATGATATTACCATGAACAATGCGGATATCAGCAGCATCAGCGGTAAAATAAAACTTCCCGGGGCAATCGGGGATGGCCTTAGAGTCAATAGTACCAGTGGAAACGTAGTGCTGAACGTTAATGTGAAAAGATGTCATGCAAGTTCCAAGAGCGGAAATGTGGATGTAATATGTGAGGGTGATATTGTCTTAGAGTCCAACAGTACCAGCGGGAATGTGGATGTAACCCTGAAGAATTATGGGAATGGATACAGCATCAAGTCAAGAACCACTTCCGGTGAATTGTATATTAATTATAATAATATGCGTCAGAGAAATCTGAGGTCAGGAACATATACCTTTGGTAATCAGGGAAGTGAACTGATCATTAGCAGTATAAGCGGAGATATCCATCTGACAGATTAATTCAGTCCGTAATCGGACAACAAAGACTATAGTATTAATAGAAAAGAGCTGCCCTGTGATCGTGTCTGATTTTGCGGCCTGCATACTTTATTTTATGTGGAAGGATATTACATCTTCTGATGGAACGGAAGTAGACAGTTAACGCCGATCTGACACATGATCAACAGGGCAGTTCTTATGATGGTACTGATCTATGCACAATTCATTAGCTTCGTGAAAAATACTGCGCGGATTTATTTGGCAGTGTAATAAGGAGCCTTTAATCCCAGTTCTTTCATTACAGAACCGTATCCGGTGGCAGGGAAGGCAACAACAAAGGAATTCTCCTCATCAAACTGGGCCGTCCAGCCAAAGACAAGACGTTCAAAGCTCTCAATCACATAGCCATCCTGATTATGGTCGGTGGTATCATAAGGATCGGCAAGTATCAAAACATCGTCCTGAGTTCCGGGGGTACCCATAGTATCATAACCGATTACTACCTGCCAATGTCCGCCCCATTCATCCCATCCAATCATCATAGGAATACCATTGGATAAGAGATAAGGAATCAGTCCGCCGTCTTCTTTCCCGTATTGGAGATTGTGTCCGCCAATCGCAAGATCCTTGTCAAGATCCCGCATGGTAAACCATGCCCAGTCCCCCTTGTAATCTTTATTCAGTGTCTGGAAGACTTCTTCCATTCCGTTAACGGTAGTGGCACCTGCTTTTCCACCTTGCCGCATCTGTGCCAGGTCAATTTCGGTAAGACCATCCGGATGGCCGGAATTCGTTGGATTCTTTCCAAACCATTCTATGTTCATAAGTGCGGATGCGAGTCCGCAGGTCCATTCAGTGGACTGCTGTGTTGTCTTGAAGTTACTTAACATGGTGAGATGATCATTGCTCTTCATATCAAAGAAATTAAAATGAGAATAATAGGAGGAGTTCTCTACATCACCGGAATGACGGTAACTGCCTGTGGCAGGACCTGCCAGACCGTCATCGCCGGATCCCCATAATTCCGTATCCGGATAATAGTTTTGAATACCGGCAGCAGTATCACGATAAGATATCCAATTCTTTTCGAGTCTGGCACCGTAATCCGCGCCAAATTTCATTGCATTACTGGCTGGTGCTATGGTGTAACCAGTTCCGTCTGTAATATTCGCAGCGGAATAATGCCAGGTGAAAGGGGTATTGGAATAATCTGGCGTAGCCACGAGATAGAGTGTTCCCGGATAATTAACATCTGTATCAAAGTCCTGGGTGCCATAGGCCAGTCTCTCATAGGACTGAATATTGTAGCCGTCATTTCGACCATCGGTACTGTCATAAGGATCCATAAGAATCAGTACATCGTCAGCGGTGGTCTCTGTCCCCATAGTATCATAACCGATAATTACCTGCCAGTGTCCGCCAAAGCTGTTCCAGCCGACCATGATAGGAGAGCCTTTCGCCAGCGTAGACTGAATCCACGAAGGATCATACAACTGATAAGGATTATCATAGCTGGATTGAAACTTCCATTTACAGGTAAAGTCTAATTTCGTCAGATTCTCGAATACATTCTGCAATTGCTCCAGATTTGTTGCACCGCTCCATTTGCTCTTCTCTCTTAATCCTACCAGATCATTATCATTTAAGTCACCTCTCTGACCATACCAATCAAGTACGGTAAGAGCGGAGGCAAGGCCGCAATTAGCGCCGGTTGTCTGAAGATAAGTTTTATAATTGGTCAGCATAGTGAGTGTATTGCTGGATTTTGCATTGTAATAGTCATGCTGAGGCCAGTAATAATTTAAACCGGCAGAGAGTGATTGTCCTGATTCGTCCCCATATGCTATGATATTAGAGAAATCAGTAACTCCGCTCCAGTCACCAAGACCGTAACCACTCAATTGGCGTTCCCCCATGGGTATGGTGTAAAGTGCCCGGAAGATGGAGGAGCCGGTGGCATCAGTTACCACAGGATCTGAACCGGCACCGATTCCGTTCAACCATCGCATATCAGGGTCCCAATAGTTACTGCTGTCCTGATGTTTCACAAGAAGGATACCGTCAATATCTTTATCCCCGTCTAAATCAATGAGTTCCCCATAATTACCTACCAGACTGAAGGAGTTAAACGGTACCTGGTAAAAGGTATCGGAATCCTTATCCCACAGATAAGCACTTCGTTTTGAATTTACGGTCAGGTTATTGATCACACCATCCTGATAGGAGCCGATCAGGGTATATGGTCGTATGACTGTTCCTGTTTTCAGCTCCTCATAGGAATATGGTTTTTCTATCCTGCTTTTACCGTCGTGGTTTAGGATGGTGTCTCCCATTACAGATGTTTCGTAGTCCGTGGTAACCTTGGAATCGGAGCCACTTGATATTACCAGATTTCCATCAATGATTGTATTCTTTAATACCGCACTTCCGGTCATTACAAGAAAATCCCCCTTCACATTTACACCGTCAAGGATGGTTTCTTTTGATGCGGTACCGGTAATTACCAGATTACCTGTGATAGAAGAATTCTTAATTACAACTCCTGCTGAAGTAATCACAGCAAGACCATTCACATCCCCGGTATAGGTGCCGGGAGCGGTATAATAGCAATTTCCGCTTTTCCCAGCGGCGGTACTTGTATTGAAGCCGGAAGCTTCAGCAGCAATTGGTACCGGGTACAGACGAAAGAGCATAACAATCGTCATGCAGCAGGTCATTAATTTCCTTAATTTCATTTGGTCCTCCTTTTCTGTTATACGCATAGAAGATAGAATAAGTAAAGGCGCTGTTTTTTACAGCGCCTTTACTATTTATTAACAATTTTAACTATTTTTTCATGAATGTCAATAGGAAATGTTGAGATTAATGTTGGGAAAATGAAGGGGTAATTAAGTGATATATAATATTATTAAATCAAGGCAGGTGATATAAACAAAAACATATTGCCAACACAAGTATCATCTGATATAATGCATATCAGTGATATACATTATATCAAATAAATACAATAGATGCGGGTGGAATAATGAACGATAATAGAGGTAATGCAGATGAAAAGAAATCAAAAAGAGGGAATATACCGGATACTCTTTATAACAGAGTACGTAATGAAATCCTGAAACTGATTATTGAACGGCAGATTGGCACAAATGAGCTTCTTCCTTCTGAGGGTGAAATAGCCGAAAAGTGTGGCGTAAGTAAGATGACCAGTAAGCTGGCACTAAATTCCCTGGCGGAGGAGCATATTATTTATCGAATTCCCAGAAGGGGAAGTTTTCTCTCTGCCGATGTTGATTTGAATAAAATCCGAAGCATGGTGGATCTCAGCATTGGGACGGGCAGTTCTTCCGTTAAAACCAATTATCTGGCCCTTGTTATACCAAAACTTGACTCCTATTGCGGTAATATCGTGAAAGAAATTATAAAGAAAGCAGAAGCTTATAATTATCATGTTATTGTTAAATATTCGGATGGGGTAAGTGACAAGGAAGAGCAGATTTTGGCAGAGGTATCCAAAATATCAGAAATTAAGGGTGTAATCTTATTTCCCAGTGACAATAATACCTGCGGGATTGAATTGTTGAATTATAAAGTTCGTAACTATCCGGTTGTAATTGTTGACCGGGTTTTTAAGGAGATTGAATTTGACAGCATTTGTCATGATCATTATCAGGGGGCCAAGGATGCGGTACGGTATCTGATTGAAAAGGGACATTCAAAAATCGGATTTATATCTAAAGAGATTACGAATGTGACAAGTCGTGAAGAACGTTACAGGGGCTATATGGCTGGTATGATGGAGGCAAATAAAAGAATTCGTAATGAGAGTGTACAGACAAGGGATGAAATGGTTTTTATCGAAAGCCTCAAAGAGTATCTGATGAATAATGAAGGTCTGACAGCTGTTTTTTGTTCAGATGATTATATTGCAGTATATCTTTATTACGCCGCTCAGGAGATAGGGAAAAGAATCCCGCAGGATTTATCGATTATCGGATTCACTGACAATGAGATTTTGAGCTACATTCCGTTGAAGATGACTACGGTAAAGCAACCCGTTGAAGAACTGGGAGACTTGGCGGTAGAGGTATTGATGGATAAGATTTCAAACAGCAATGCACCATCCAGAACCATACGGGTGAAAACCGAAATCATCGAACGTGACAGTGTACTTGTAATATAAGAAAAAGCGGTGTGAGAATGCATTACAATCTAAAAATTGTGCAACTACACACTGCAGTGGCAGAAAAAATGTATGAATGTTAGAATAATAATCAAAAACAGGTTCCATTGGTGACCTGTTTTTTTGTTGGGAACAGGAAGGAATCAGTAATATTACCATAGAAACTGGTAACTTTGTCTTGATTTATAGACAATATAAATAATTTTGCTTATAAAATGTATTGACAAAAATGTTGATATGTAATAATATAAAACATATCAGCTAATATATAATAAATATCAAGTGATATTAGATGTTATTTAAAGACACGTTATACATACAAGGAGAAGAAAAATGCCATATCCCATCAAAGAAATGATGCAGGAACTGCCAAATACTCTGGATGCCATAGAAAAGGCAGTCTATCAAAAGCTGTCGCCCTTGATTGTAACCATATGGAAAACCAGGGAACCGGTTCCCTTTGAACATCGGTGCAGCGGGGAAAGGAGAACTCTTCAGATCGGAGAAAGCTGGGGAGAGATCTGGGATTGTGCCTGGTTCCACTTTGAAGGAGTACTCCCGTCAAAGAGTAAAGGTAAAAAGGTGGTTCTATTAATTGATATCAGTGGAGAAGCCTGTCTGTTTGATGCAGGAGGCTGTCCGGTTCAGGGCCTGACCAATGTAAGCTCTCAATTTGATTATACCCTTGGAAAACCTGGAAAGAGAGTGGTTGAAGTATCAGAATGTGCAGTCGGCACGGAGCAAATTGATCTTTGGGCAGATGCCGGGTGTAATGATCTCTTTGGAAATTACAAAGAACACGGACACCTGCTCGAAGCACATATTGCTATATGTATGGAAGAAATGAGATTACTTTATTATGATTTTGAGGTGCTGCTCGATCTGTGGCGGAATTTGCCAGAGAACAGTGCCAGGGCTAATAGTATTTTACATACATTGAACGAAGCCTCTCTCATTTTGAATGAGTTTAGTGAGGAAGAAGCTGTTAAGGCTCGTACTATACTGCGTGTCGAACTGAATAAGAGGTGCGGAGATACTTCACTGAAAATCAGTGCCATTGGGCATGCACATATTGATCTTGCATGGCTGTGGCCGATCAGAGAGACAAAAAGAAAAGCCGCCAGAACATTCTCCACGGCGCTTAAGATGATGGAAACTTATCCGGATTATATCTTCGGAGCAAGTCAGCCTCAGTTATATGAGTGGGTTAAAGAAGATTATCCTGAATTGTTTCAAAAGATCAAAGAAAAAGTAATAGAAGGACGCTGGGAAGTACAGGGTGCGATGTGGGTAGAAGCGGATACCAATATCTCAGGAGGAGAAGCGCTTGTCAGACAAATTCTTTACGGTAAACGTTACTTCAAACAGGAATTTGATAGAGAAATGCGTATCTTGTGGCTCCCTGACGTATTTGGATATTCCGGTGCCCTGCCGCAGCTGCTCAAAAAAGCAGGGATCGATTACTTTATGACCATTAAGCTCTCCTGGAGCACCTACAATAAATTTCCCCACCATACCTTTTTGTGGTCGGGGATTGATGGCAGCGAAGTTCTGGCACATATGCCCCCGGAAGGCACGTATAATTCGGCGGGATCCCCGACCTCCATACGAAAAACCGAGACAGAATATCAGGAGAAAGGAATCGTTCCGGAGGCCCTGATGCTGTTTGGAATCGGGGATGGAGGCGGCGGACCGGGGGAGGAGCATCTGGAACGGATGGAGCGTGAGCATAGTCTGGAAGGGCTGCTGCCGGTGAAGCAGGAGGAGAGTATTACATTCTTTGACCGTTTGGCCTTGTCACAACCCAAACTAATAAAATGGCAGGGAGAACTTTATCTGGAAAAACACCAGGGAACTTATACCTCCCAGTCAAAAAACAAGTGGTTTAACAGAAAACTGGAACTTGCCCTTCGAGAACTGGAAATGATATCGTTTTTTGCACAGCTGCTTATTCAACAACCTTATCCGGCAAAAAGAATCGAAACGGTTTGGAAGGAATTGCTGCTCTATCAGTTCCATGATATTTTACCCGGATCATCTATTCAAAGGGTGTATCAGGAAGCTGTAAACCGTTATGAAGAGATGGAGAAGGAAATCAATGAGATGCTCCAGGAAGCCTGTCATACTCTGTTCCCCTCCTCCTCTGTTGTGTGTAATACCTTATCCTGGAGAAGGTCGGAATGGATAAAGCATCAGGGCCAATGGATAAAAGTGGAAGCAGGACCCATGGGATTTACCCTTTTGGATACAAAAAAGTACGAAAAGAACCTGGAGGAACATGCTCCAAAAGTAACACAGCTTCATCTGGAAAATGATTTGCTTACCGTCGAATTTCACAAGGATGGATCCATTATCTCCATATATGATAAAGAAATGAACCGGGAGGTGCTATGCCACCAGAGACCGGGAAACAAACTGGCAGTCTATTACGATAAAGGGGATGCATGGGATTTTTCCATCCAATATGACAAAAGACCGCCGATATACTGTGAGCTTATATCCTCAGAGGCGATGCTTGACGGGCCAAAGGGATGGATTATTCAGACTTACGAGGTTGGTAATTCCCGGATTGAACAGAAAATTGTACTGACACAGGGCAGTAAAAGGCTGGATTTTGTGACAAGGGTTGACTGGCAGGAAAGCGCGAGGATGTTAAGAACCTCTTTTGCCCTCGGATTAAAAACTAGGAATGCCACCTGTGATATTCAATTTGGCTCTGTGAAACGTACAACGCATGAGAATACGGGATTTGACATGGCAATGCATGAAATATGTGCCCACAAATGGGTGGATCTGTCGGAACCGGAATATGGAGTGGCGCTGCTTAATGACTGCAAATATGGTTATCACGTGGAGGAAGATATTCTGGATCTGAATCTTTTAAGAAGTCCACGGTATCCGGATGAAAATGCGGATCGAGGAATTCAGGAATTTACTTACAGCCTGTATCCGCATAAAGGAAATGAAGTGATCGGATTGGTAAATCAGGCAGCCTATGAACTTAATATACCGCTAAAGATAATGACGGGAGATAATCAAAGAGATGTATGTCCGGTGGATTTTTACCTGCTTCAAACGGACAATGATCATATTGTGGTAGAAACTATAAAAAAGGCTGAGGATAGCAATCATATGATCCTGCGCTGTTATGAATGTCATGGGACATCAACAGCTGCAACAATCAAGTTTTATCAGCCGCCCAAAGAGGCAGTATCGGTTAATCTCATGGAACAGGATGAAAATTCACTCAAAATATGGGAAAGTGAAGTCAGGCTTTCATTTCAGCCTTTCGAAATACAAACTTTAAAGATCTTATTCTAAGATACAGGATATCGATCCGTCAAGGTATTGTGTATCAGTCTGAATAATTAGATAGGGAAAGGAGGGTTTGTAGACACGGCGAAATGATAGAATGACGGAAATAATAATAGAGAAGGAGATTGTAAGTTATGAAAAAATGGATATCGTTAGTATTGGTTTGCATCATGGCATTTACTCTGGCTGCATGTGGGGCGCAGCAAAAGGCAGATTCTACGGGAAACAAGGACACCACAAAGGATTCAACACCGGGAACAGAACCGGCGGATGCAGCAAAAGAGGAACAGCCATCCACAAAGAAAATTCATCTGATTGCACCTAAGACCGGTATGTCAGAGGAACAGATTCAGGTGGAAAAAGACAATGCGGCAATGGAGAATAGGGATCTTACGGAATCTGCAAAATTTTATATCGAGGTGACAGATAAAATTGCCAAAGATTACCCGAATTATGAAATGGAATACGTGGATTGGGGATGGGCAGAAACGCTGGATCAGAAGCAGCGTGCGCTGATTTTATCAGGAAGCTCTCCGAGTCTGGTAGCTGGTGAAACCTTTATGCCGGTATATGCATCTTCCGGAATGCTGGAGCCACTGCCCCAGGATATTGTTGATAAAGTCAATCCATCCTTTTTGATCAAAGACAGTCAGGGAAGACCGGTTTCAGTAGCATATAAATCCTCTTTGTTCCTGCTGTTTTATAATAAGACATTGATGGCGGATGCGGGACTTGACCCGGAAACACCTCCGACAACCTGGGCACAATGGAAGGAGATGTCCGACATTATCACAGCTAAGGGAAACAAAAAAGTATTCGGTGGCGGTATTCCATCCTTCCCTCATGCAGGAGGAGCACTTCGCTCAACTCCGTTTTTCCGTCAGATGGGCGTTGATTTCGGTGGTGGAAGCACCATTAACCTAACAGATCCCAAGATAAAAGAAACACTTCAATATATCAGAGAAATGAATGCGAACTTCCCGGCAGGACTGGGTAACAATAGTGATGAAGGACCGCTATGGACAGAGTTCCAGCAGAATGGTACCATTGCCTTTGCAGTGAACGGTTCCTGGCTAAAGAGTGCTTTGATAGAAAACAATATCGATTGGGGCGTTACGGCACTTCCTATGCCGGAAGGCGGTGTAGAAGGCAACTGTATGGTTGGTGCGGTTTATGTTGGAGTTCCGGTTGGTGCAGAGAATAAGGAGGACTGCTTCAATTTGATCCGTGTACTCCTGGATGACGAACTTCAAAAGCATTGGTTGAAAGAAGGTACACCTTCCGCACTTAACGTTTATGTAGACAGTGATGCCGAATATGCGGATGATGTGACATTAAAGGAAGCTGCCAGGGCCTTACAGGCAGGAACAGTTACGGGCTTAACTACCTTTGATAAAAATGATGCACAGATTTGGGAAATCATAGATACAAAGGTACTGGCGCGGACGACAATGACCAATGATTCTATTGATACGATTTGCGAGGAAGCGCAAAAAGAAATAGAAAACCTGTTAAAATAATAGTTTTGCACCCGGCTTATCAATACCGGATTAATAAAAAGCGGCAGCTTATCAATAGATGATTTCGTACCTTGGATGATCCGTAAGGCAGAAGGTACCAAAGGAAAGTAAGCTGCCGTTTGTATGATAAACGAAATTACAGCAGGGGGTGTTGAGATGGAAACAACCCAAAGAAAGGGACGTATCCTTAACAGGCAGCAGCGGCAGAGCCGAAGAGCCTATCGAATTATTTTACCGTTTTTTATGTATATCTCTATCTGGAGTCTATTGCCGTTAATTATCGGCTTATTGCTCGGATTCACTGATTTTAATGCGTTAAATGGTATGCCAAAATGGGTCGGGTTAAAGAATTTCAGAACATTTTTTACCTCCAGGGATTATCTGATTTTATTATACAGACAGATATGGATGGGCGGTTTATGCTTGATTATTAATACAGTGCTTTCCTTTTTAATGGCATTGGCTTTGAATGTCAAACATCCTCTAAGGGGATTTTTTCGTACATCAGTCTATGTGCCGAATGTAGCAGCGGTCGCAATTACATCAGGTGTTTTTATTGCGTTACTGAATCCATTTAACGGAGGATTAAACAGCTTTTTTAAATCTATCGGGGCAGAACCGATCATTTGGAATTACAGCCAATTCTGGATGGTATTCTGGATTATTATATTCTATGTCTGGCGTTCTGTCGGACCCGCAGCAATTATATGGCTGGGGGGACTTCAATCCATTGATCCGACGCTTTATGAGGCGGCAAAGGTGGACGGTGCAGATAAGGTGCAGCAGATACGCTACATTACGATTCCGGGATTACGCTTTATTTCTACTTATATTATTCTGACGGGACTGATTGGTGTAATGCAGATGTTCGACGTGATTATGCTGATTTCCCATGGAAATCCCTATGGGAAGACAGATGTTTTGATGTACCGTATATACAGGGACGGCGTGATCAGCTTTAATATGGGAATGTCCGGAGCTGCTTCGGCTATTTTGGGATTGGTAACTGTGACAATCGCACTCCTGGCGTTTGGAGTCATTTCGAAAGGAGAAAATGAATGAGTAAGTCATGGCGTAATATCTTAAAATCCATCTGGAGCATAGGAATGATGCTCGTTGTTCTTCTAATGCTCTATCCCTTTATTTATTCCTTTTTAGGAGCTCTAAATAATAAACTTGATTTTACGAATATGGGAACCTTACTTCCGATTCCCAAAACTCTGGAATTTAAGAATTTCTTATTTGCATTCAGCAAAAGTGGTGTCCTGCCTTTACTGAATACCGTATACCGGACAGCGTGGTATACGTCCTGGAATGTCATTGTTGCAGTGCTGTTGGGATACGTAATGGCAAGGTATGAATTCAAGGGAAAAAGGGCATTCTTCATTTTTATCATCTGTTCCCAGGTCATACCAAGTGTCATGACCTTAATCCCTTCATTTGTAATGATGTCAAAGATACCCTTCACCGGAGGAAATAACTGGATGGGAATCGGGGGCCATGGCTTGATCAATAATCCTTTAGCCCTGTATCTGCCCTTTGGATGGACGGTTCTTCTTTGGGTATTCCTTTTTATGCAATCGATGAAATCCTTGCCGAAGGAGTTTGAGGAAGCTGCCGAAATCGATGGATGTAATTTTTTTACAACAATCACCAGGGTCATTATTCCTGTTCAAAAGCCGATTATTGCTGTTATAGCTGCAAATACCGCACTGGGAACCTGGAACGATTGGCTTATACCGTTTATGTATATTAACAGAGTGAAGGATTCAACATTACCCGCTTACATCGGTATGCTGGCAACATCCCTGCAGGAAATGAGCGGGGACAGAGATTTCCCCAAGCTATTCGGATTGTCCTGTGTATCCATTATTCCGCCGTTATTGATCTTCCTCTTTTTTCAAAAGTATATCATTCAAGGAATTGCATCAGCTGGAATTAAAGGTTGATGCAGTACATTCTTTCAGTCATTAGATAAGAAGGATACCGGTGTAACAGGCTTAGACCGATGGCTAGCACACAATTGAAATACAAGGTGAACGTATTGTAAGATTGTTGGCAAAAATGTGTTTAGGAAAAAATAAAGAAATATTGAAATAGATTATGTTATAATATGTAAATACAGGGAGCACCTGTCTGTTCTCCCTGAGGGATAAAAATAAAGGAGATAGGAAGACGATGAAACTTAGAGCACCCGCGACACCACTAATCACAGTAGACCCTTATTTTAGCATCTGGTCCTCTCACGACAAATTAAATGAGGGAGAAACGGTTCATTGGACCGGTAAGCCCAATGCCATTACTGGCATTCTCGAACTTGACGAAGAGGAATATTTGTTTATGGGAGTGCGCTCAGAGCTGAAAAAAATGAGACAGAAAGATTGTGACATAACAGCCCTTTCTTCTTTTTATAGCTTTGCTGCCGGACAGATTGAATTACATTTAACCTTTACATCGCCGCTTCTGGCGGATGATCTAAAGATTATGTCACGCCCTGTGTCTTATTTGCATGCCCGGATCAAGTCTTTAGACAATCAAAATCATAAAGTAAAGATCAGACTTAGTGTCGAAGACGATGTATGTCTCAATATGCAACATGAGTTTCCCAGTATGGGAGAAGAAGTGATTCTTGAACAGAACATAGCCTGTGCAAGAATGGGTAATACCAGACAACAGATATTAGGCCAGGCAGGAGACGATGTTCGTATTGACTGGGGATATTTTTATCTCGCTGCTATGGCTGAGGATTCCACTGTCTCAGTTCATAAGAAAGAGGAAGCAACCAGGCTGGAGGCAGTAGCTACTTTGGAGACAACAGGACAAAATCAAGTGGTTTTTGCCTTCGCTTATGATGACAGATACAGCCTCCAGTATTTCGGAGAAAATCGAAAGGGATATTGGACAAAGGAATCGGAGGATATTAAGGAAATTATTATCCGGTCCCTGAAAGAATATGACGAGATTATGAAACGATGCAATCAATTTTCCGAAGCATTGTATCAGTCCGGAGCAGTGGCCGGGGGAGAAAAGTATGCACAGCTGCTGCAGCTGGCGTATCGTCAGGTGATAGCGGCTCACAAGCTCTGTGAGGATAAAGAAGGTGAGCTTCTGTTTATATCCAAGGAATGCTTTAGCAACGGATGTGCCGCAACGGTTGATGTGACCTATCCGTCCATACCCATGTTTTTAATCTATAACCCGGAATTGGTAAAAGCAATGTTACGACCTGTATTTCAATATGCTCAGCAGGACGAATGGTGCTTTGATTTTGCCCCACATGATGTAGGCACGTATCCATATCTGAATGGTCAGGTCTATGGGGGAGGAACAAACCTGACTGATCAGATGCCAATTGAGGAATGTGGTAATATGCTGATCAGTGTGGCAGCCCTGTCTTTGGCCTGCGGGGATTTTGACTTCGCACACACTTACCTGCCACTCCTTGGAAAATGGGCGGATTATCTGGTCAAAAACGGAAGCGATCCTGAAAATCAGCTCTGCACGGATGATTTTGCCGGACACCTGGCTCATAATTGTAATCTGGCGGCAAAAGCAATCATGGGAATCGCAGGATATGGGATTATCATGGAAAACCTCGAGGGAAAAGAAGCAGGTGCAGCTTATTTCGCAAAAGCCGAAGAAATGGCAAAAAGCTGGACAGAGCGGGCAGGGAATGAAGATAATACCTTCCGACTTACCTTTGACCAGCCGGGGACCTTTAGTATGAAATATAATCTAATCTGGGACAGGATATTTCAAACCAATTACTTTACCCGGGATACATTAGCGGAGGAATTAAAAGGCTATCTCAGCCATATTAATCCCTATGGAATGCCTTTGGATAACCGAGCGGTCTATACCAAATCGGACTGGCTGGTGTGGAGTGCCTCTCTGATGGAAGAGAAAGAGGATTTTATACTAATGATAGAACCGCTATGGAAGGCCTATCATGAATCCGAGTCCAGAGTACCAATGACGGATTGGTATGATACCCGAACAGCAAAGCAAATCGGTTTTCAGCATCGAAGTGTACAGGGTGGATTATTTATTAAATTATTGATGGAAAAAGGACTTAAAAAAAAGAAATAGCCATAATAATCAGCAGATTATCTACATGTTGAAGTCTTGGAATTGTGAAAATAATTCCAAGACTTCGTTTTGAGTTCTCATAACGCTATTTTGTAATTATCATACGCCCATTCATGCATTTATATAATAGTACAGGATATCCCTATCATATATTATATTAATTCCAGGTATCATATGGGGCAATCTATGAATGACGAAGAACGGATCAAAATCATCAGCAGTGAGTATACGGATGGCATTATTGAATATGCACTCAGCCAGGAGGAATTTGGGCGGTTTGCAGGCGAGACCATAAATTATATCAATGACAAATATGCCGTGGTTTATGTGCCGGCATCCCAGCTGCCGGACAGACTCGTCGGTGCAGTCGCATATTCCATCATACCCAAGCAATACACACTGCTGGATTTATCCAGTTTGGAGGAAATGGGGGTGACCAAAGTAAACCGTATCCCCCACTTATCACTTTCAGGAGAGGGTGTATTATTGGGGTTTGTAGATACGGGGATCGATTATCTGAATCCTATATTTCAAAATGCAGACAAATCCACCAGGATAGTATCCATTTGGGATCAGACAATAGAAAACATGCAGGCTCCCTCAAATATCTTTTATTATGGTGCAGAATATAACAGAGTAGAGATTAATGAGGCAATACGAAGTGCTGTACCCTATGATATTGTGCCAAGTAAAGATGAAATTGGTCACGGAACAACACTGGCCGGACTGGCGGGCGGTACTCCTGTTCCCAAAGAGGGATTTTCGGGAGTCGTGCCATCTGCCGAATATGTAATTGTAAAATTAAAGATGGCGAAACCATTTACGAGAGCGTATTTTGGAATACCGGAGGATGCGGTATGCTATTCAGAAAATGATATTATGTTTGGGATAATGTACCTGCTTAATACGGCGAAAATGATGGATCGTCCGATTGTTATCTGCATTGGTTTGGGGACCAACCAGGGGAGTCATGCGGGACTTGGACCACTGAATGAAATGATTTCATATAATGCGAATAAAATAGGAATTGCATTCGTTATAGCAGGTGGGAACGAAGGTAATGATGGACACCATTTCTATGGAGAAGTGGATAAAGAGATGGGCTATACTGTAGTGGAACTAAATGTTGGCGAGAATGAGAATAATTTCTCGATGGAAATGTGGGGGAATTCGCCGGGAACTTATTCAATTGATATGATATCTCCCTCAGGAGAATACATCCCCCGTATTCCCGCCAGACTGGGGGAATTTCGAAATATTGGATTTATATTTGAAACAACTGTGATAATTGTTGATTATGTCATTGTTGAAGCACAAACCGGTGATGAACTGATTTTGTTCCGGTTTCGGGATCCGGCGCCGGGGATCTGGAAATTCAGAGTTTACGGATCAAAAATCACATCCGGTTTTCATATCTGGCTGCCGATTCGCGGGTTTATTACTGCTGCGACAAAATTTCTCTCTCCGAATCAATACACGACCATTACTGAGCCAGGCAATAACATCATCTCCATTACCGCTACGGCGTATCGTCCGGCAAATAAAAGTCTTTATATTGATGCAAGCAGGGGATATTCCCGTTACAATGTAATTAAACCTGATGTGGCAACACCTGGCGTAGAAGTCCTTTCTCCCTTACTGGACAATAAATTTGGTCTGACTTCGGGGACCAGCAGCGCGGCAGCTTTGCTAAGCGGTGTTGCTGCCATGTTATTTGAATGGGGGATTGTTAGAGGGAATGACCGCTCGATGGATACCTATCAGGTAAAGAAATATTTAATACGAGGCGTGGGCCGAAATCCTTCCATTGTGTATCCGAACAGAGAGTGGGGATATGGTACAGTCAATTTATTCAAGACCTTTGAAAGCTTGAGCGGTGAATAAAGGACTTGGATCCGGGCAGCACGAATAATCACTGGGTTGGATTGTCACCGGTAAAGTAAGGTACCCGTGGTAAATACCAATTATAATTTTTCATACAAGGCAAATACCAATTATAATTTGAGTTTGTAATTGCATGGAATGCATCATATAATGGACAAAATAGAGAAAAGATACGAAGGAAGGAGACAGGATGAAATTTTATATACTGGATAATCATGATTCCTTTGTGTATAATCTGGCTGCTTATGTCCAAATGCACGGTGCGGATGTTGTTGTCGAAACTATAGATAGTGCGGATATTGCCACGATAGATCAGCATCCATATAGTGGTATTATTATTTCCCCCGGACCCGGAACCCCCGGACAGGCAGTATGCTCCCGTCAGCTGGTTGGCAGGTACGGCGGCAAAATCCCCATACTAGGGGTATGTCTGGGACATCAGGTGATTGGTTATTGCTATGGGGCAAATGTATGCAAAGGAAGAAGACCGATGCATGGGAAATTATCTGTGATTAAGAATAATGGAAAGGGACTGTTTTGCAATCTGCCGGAGGAGTTTTATGTGACCAGATATCATTCTCTGATCATTGAACAGGATTCGCTGCCTGTGGATTTTCGTGTTGATGCAGTAACCGCGGAAGGAGAAATTATGGCCATTTCCCATGAAAAGGCTCCGATTTATGGACTTCAATTCCATCCGGAAGCATTGCTCACAGAATTTGGCTTTGAGATGCTTGGGAATTTTATAGAGATCTGTATCAGTTGGGAGAAATCAAATGATAAGTATTAAGAAACTGGACTGCCGGATACCAATAGCTGAAATTTTCGAATTATTCCATGAAGAGGAGGATACCGTCATCCTGGAATCTTCTTTGGTAAATTCCCCCGGTCAGTTTTCTATTATTGGAAGAAAGCCATATCTTAAGATAGAAAAGAAAGGGAATGGTGTTCTGATTAACGGGAAGAGGGCATGGGTTGATTTTGAAACCTATGTTAAGAAGTATTTCACAGAGAACCATCAGGAAAATAAAAGCAGTCTTCCCCTCATATCAGGTGCAATTGGATATTTTGCATATGATGATAATAAAGAAAAGGAAGGAGAAGACGGTTTAGCGGAAAGTATCCTGATTTTTTATGATCAATTCATCATGGAAGCACATGATAAAAATGAGATTTATGTAGTTGCCAACGGTAAGACGAATCAGGCTGATATTCTGATTCAGGAAGTTGAGCTTAAGATCGGACAAGCTAGAAGACGCCAAAATTCTGGACCAAGACCGCCGCGGACAGAAATATTTGAAACGAAATATGATTTTAACAAAGAGGAGTATCTGCAAGCAATTCATAAAATGATGGATTATATCGTTGAGGGTGACATTTATATTGCCAACATGACCCAGCGTATCTTTCTGGAAAGTGACAGGAAACCTTATGATTTGTATGTGACGCTCAGGCGGGAGAATCCTGCCCCTTATGCAGCTTATTTGAATTATAACGAGTTTCAGGTGGTTTGTGCGTCCCCCGAACGTTTTATCCGTGTCAAGGATCAAACAATTATTACAAAACCGATTAAGGGCACAAGAAAAAGAGGATGCACCCCCGGGGAAGACCGTATCATGCGTATGGAATTGGAGCATTCAGAAAAGGATAAAAGTGAGCTGCTGATGATCGTGGATCTGGAACGCAATGATTTGAACAAGATATGTGAGCCGGGCTCCGTTACGGTCAACCATCTGTTTGACATTGAATCCTATGCAACCGTTCATCATCTTGTTGCAACCGTAAGCGGACACCTGAAACCGGAAACAGATATCATAGACATCACCCGTGCAGTATTTCCGGGAGGTTCCATCACCGGTGCCCCAAAGAAAAGAGCGATGGAAATTATAGAGGAGCTGGAGCATACCAAACGGGGCTTGTACACAGGATCCATCGGATATTTCTCCTTAAATGGTGATTGTGACATGAATATTGTAATTCGAACGGCAATTTATCAAAACGGAATTTATCAGCTCGGTGTTGGTGGAGGTATTACCTTTGAATCTGATGCCGCTATGGAATATGAAGAGACACTGCTTAAGGCAAAGGCTTTTGTGAATGCCTTGCGTCCGGCAAAAGAGAATGACAGCAGTATGGGATTTATGCAGGGGAGGAATTGCTATGATAGAGATTGATGAGGGGTTTTACTTTGGGATGGGTGCCTTTGAGACATTAGCTGTTAAAAATGGTGTGGCGTTAATGTGCAAAGAGCATCTTGCGCGGCTGCATCATAGCTTGAAATTTTTTAATATTTCAAATGTCATTTCAGAGGTACAGATACGGGAGTTCATCGCCCGGCATCAGTTCATCAACGGAGTTCTAAAGATTGCAGTCTCCGAGAAAAATATCGATATATCGGTAAGGGAAAATCCATATACAGGGGAGATTTACCGGAAAGGATTTCATCTGTGGGTCAGTTCTTTTCCAAGAAATGAAGCCTCTTTACTGACCAGCCATAAGACCTTGAATTATGCGGAGAATATAATTGCAAAACGCATCGCTCTTTCCCATCAGGCGCAGGAAGCATTATTCCTGAATACGAAAGGAGAGATTAGTGAAGGCAGCAGTTCTAATATTTTCTTCATAAAGGGGAAGCAGTTATTTACGCCGTCCAAAGATAGCGGGATATTGCCGGGGATCATGAGAGAAATTATCTGTGCGGGTGAGAACGTACAAGAGAGGAAGATAACATTATCAGACTTAAGTGAATTTGAGGAATGCTTTATCACAAATTCTGTGATAGGAGTGATGAAGGTATGCTCCATTGGGAATCATACGTTTACTTCATCAGAATTGACGGAAAAGCTACGAAATAACTACAGCAGATATTTTTAAAGCAGTTAAAATGACCAGTGAGATGGAAGTTGAACGTTGACGTTTTTTCATATAATTCTTGATCTGATGAACCACTTTTCTGACGGTATCATAGACTGTGTATAAAAGCTATCGCTGAAAGAGGCTGGCACGTTGTTAAAAGAAAAAATACTGTCGGGAATGGCAAATCGTGCATATGATTATATGGATCGTAATCCGTTAAAAAGAATGAAACGGGTACTTTGGCTGATTGACCGGTTGGATCGAAACGATAATTTGAAACCACAGAGGGAAATATTCAGAAAAGTATTGTCAGATAGGGAGAATAATTGGTACAGGTATATTCTAGGTATGTGGGAGGATATTGATCAGGGTGTCCGTAAGTCTTTTTTTTGCAATTTTTTGTTTCAGGCATCCCTTTTGGCGGGTGAAAAACATGATGAACTTCAGCGCAAATATGATTGCAATATCCCATTTGCCATATTGATGGATCCTACCTCAGCCTGTAACTTGAACTGTATCGGCTGCTGGGCCGCCCAATACGGCAACAAACAGTCCATGAGTTATGAGACACTGGATGATATTGTTCGACAGGGGAAAGAGCTGGGCGTTCATCTGTTCGCATACTCCGGCGGGGAACCCCTTGTACGTAAAAAGGATATTATCAGACTGTGTGAGAAACATCATGATTGTGCGTTTACCGCTTATACCAATGGAACCCTGATTGACGAGGCCTTTGCAGATGAGATGCTACGTGTGAAGAACTTTATTCCAGCAATCAGTATTGAGGGGTTTGAAGAAGAGACGGATGAACGAAGAGGCAAAGGAACCTACCAGGCCGTGGTGCGTGCCATGAAATTGTTAAAGGAGAGAAAACTGGCATTTGGGGCATCCTGCTGCTATACCAGCAAGAACACAACAGTCATCGGAAGTGAAAAATTTATTGATGATCTCATTGAGAAAGGTGCAAAGTTTGTCTGGTTCTTTACGTATATTCCCGTGGGTGTGGATTGTGCTCCGGAACTGATGGTAACAGCAGACCAGCGGGCCTTTATGT
Source organism: Bacillota bacterium (assembly GCA_023439505.1). Taxonomy (GTDB): domain Bacteria; phylum Bacillota; class Clostridia; order Lachnospirales; family Lachnospiraceae; genus Mobilitalea. Next base: position 65,872 of record JAEXNR010000001.1, on the reverse strand, counting down.
ATCGCCAGATCAATCAATTCAGAAAAACAAAACCAATCTTTAGTGTGGACTTCTGGAACGATGGGGAACATGCCGGCGGGTGTGTTGCCGGAGGTCGAAGATATCTTCACATCAATGCAGCCGGGGATATAGAACCTTGTGCCTTCGTCCACTATTCGGATTCCAGTATCTATAATAAATCGCTGTTAGAAGCACTTCGGTCACCGCTTCTGCAGCAGTATTATAAAAATCAGCCCTTTAACTGCAATCATCTTCGCCCGTGTCCGCTGCTGGATAACCCGGATCGCCTGGTAAATATGGTTGAGGCTACTGATGCAAAATCCACAGATCTGCTCCATCCGGAAGACGTGCATGATCTGGGACAAAAATGTGTAGCCACCGCCAGTCAATGGGCGATTACCGCAGATCATATATGGGAAGAGACCCATTGCAATCATGATTGCAATAACTGCAGAAATAAATTAAATCTTTGAGATATCGGATACACGAACAGCACATTTTTATACTTATAGCCAGGGAAAAACGCAGGGAGAGAAGATCATCCCTGCGTTTTTTGTCAGTGTGCCCAGCCATACGATTGATGGTTAATGAAGTAATTAAGGATTTTTCTGGATGTGATGTGTAATAATAATAGAAGTATGCTTAAAAAGATTAGTAAGGATGAGATGATGAAAGAAAAGATTCTTGTAATTGAAGACGAAAAGAAAATAGCAGAAGCCATTGCTTATGCATTAAAAAGAGAAGGATATAATACTGAGGTAATATATCGTGGAGAGACTGCGATTGATAAGATCAAGGAATTTCGTCCGGATGCTATCATTCTGGATTTGATGCTTCCGGGTATGGATGGCTATGAAATTCTGAAGAAGCTACAGGATAAAGGACGAATAGGAGTTATCATGGTTACTGCTAAGGAGGATATCGTAAATAAGATTTTGGGGCTGGAACTTGGGGCGGATGATTACCTGACTAAGCCATTTGATATGAGAGAACTTCTTGCCAGATTAAAATCTCTTCTTAGAAGAATGCAAAAATCTGCAGTAGAAGAGGATACGAGTGAGGTAAGGCTGGGAGGAGTCGTATTGATGATTGATAAAAGAAGTGCGGCAGCAGGAGAGAACCACCTGGAACTGACACCCAAGGAATATGATATGCTGGCACTTCTCCTGTCAAATCCCGATCGTGTATATACCAGAGAGCAGCTTCTGGATCAGATCTGGGGTATGGATTACTTTGGAGGGACCAGAACCGTAGACATTCATGTCCAAAGGATCCGTAAGAAACTTGGGAGAGAATTTGAGGATGTCATTCAAACCGTTTATGGGGTTGGATATAAGGCGATAGGGAGGCAGCAGTGAAAATCAGTATCAGACTAAAATTCAGCGTATTTCTTGCCATGCTGCTTCTTATGACGGTATTCATCTTAAGTCTGCTGGTATTGGAGGGGATTAAAAGCAATCAGCAAAACCAGTACGAGCAATATCTGGCCAGACAGGTGAAGACTGCAAATACTTACTTCAGACAGCGGCTATTATCAGAGCAGGAGTGGCTCCCCCAAAACTTTCTTGCCAAAAAGGGGCAGGAATTTGCCGGACAATTAGAACTCATCAGTGGTCTTTCCACCGTTTTATACGATATGCAGGGAGAAATTATAAGTGCGAAGAACGTAAGAATAGAGTCGGAACTGCTAAAGACAACACTGGATTATGCACGAAATAATAAAACAGCATATCTATTGGAGGGAGAAGCAATCTTTTATCTGGCGCCCTTGAAAATGGGAAAGGAACAGGCTGGGGTGGTGCAATTCAAATATTCCCTTACACAAAATATAGAATTTTACCAGCGAATTAAACGGCTCTTTATTACCATTGGAGCAGGAGTATTCATTCTCAGTTTTCTTCTGGGCAATCTTTATTATAATTCCTTTGTCACTGCCATGATCAAACTTTATAAAACAGTGAACAAAATCAGGGAAGGGGATTATAACGTAACCATACTACGTCGTAAGGACGAGATCGGAAAGCTAAGTCAGGGAATTAAGGCAATGAGTGAGAGAATCAAAACCTCCATGGAGGAGATGGAGGGCGAGCAAAAGAAGCTGGAACTTGCTGTGCAAAAATTATCTGCAATGGGAGAACAGCAAAAGCAATTTATCGGAAATGTAACCCATGAATTTAAAACCCCGCTAACCTCCATTCATGCTTACCTGGATTTACTGGAGATGTATCCGGATGATGTGAACTTGCTTGATCGTGCGGTTGGCAGTATAAAAGATGAGACACAGCGATTATATGAAATGGTAGAGAAGGTACTACAATTATCCGCACTTGAAAAATATGATTTTGAACTTCATCTTGAGCAGATAGAGGTGAAGCAGGCAATCGAAATGATACTGAACAGTTTACAGGGAAAAATTGATAAATTCGGTATCGGGCTGACAACCGATCTGAGGGAAGCTTATGTATACGGGGATAGAGACAGTATGACAATTGTTCTGATCAATTTACTTGATAATGCCATAAAATATAATAAAGCGGGAGGTACCATCCGGGTGACGAATGAGATCACGGACCGGCAGGTTCGGATAGAGATCTCAGATACCGGAATTGGTATCCCAACGGAACAGATCAAGAGAATATTTGAACCGTTCTATATGGTGGATAAAAACAGGTCAAGAGAGTCTGGAGGCACCGGATTGGGACTGTCCATTGCCAGAAAACAGGCGGAGATGATGGGAGGTACGGTTGAACTGGTCAAAACAGGGGAACAGGGCACCTGCTTTCAAATCAGCATTCCTGTTTCTGACAGATAACGGGAACAATGTTTACATTTTCGAAACAATTGTTGATGAGTTTGATATAATTGTATATGAGGAAGATACAAACTCCTGTTATTCTTACTATCAAGGAGGCGATAATAATGAAAAAAACGCAAATAGCAACATGGATAGCTTTACTAATGATACTCATCACAGTTACAGGGTGCAGCACAAAAGACGACACAAATCAACCTACGGTCAAAGAACCGGAAGGGACAATTAAGGTGATTGATGATAAAGATCAGGATACAGAAGAGCCTGAGGTAAAGGTAATTAAGATTGATCGTTATGAGGCGATGGTGATCTCTGACTGGCTGGATGAGAATACGGTACTTGTATCGAAGGAAAATGAGTTGCTGGATAAAATGAAGCTTGCCGAACTGGAAGATTCTTATCCGAGAAGTCTGTATCTGTTAAATCTGACATCCAAAGAATTTGATCTTTTGAAAGCTCAGGAACAATTGAATCTTGAAGGAGCAGTATTTTCTCCCGATAAAAAGAACCTGCTCTATAGTGGCAATACGCTGGGTGATCCGGGATATTATGTGATGAATGTTAGTACACAGGACTCCTACGTAATAAAAGACGGGGAGACTGGTGTAGTCGGAAGCGCTAATTGGGCAGATGCCGACACAATAATCGGTGCCGGATATTTTGGCGGAGGCTATACTGCCGATACCAAAGGAAAGGCCACGAGATTGGAAGGTTTGGAAGAAAAATCAGTATTTATCATCAGAAAAATGAAGGATATTATTTATTATAATACCGGAGATGATATCAGCTTGAAGGCGTATCATTTATCAACAAAAAAATCCGAGGATTTAGATCTTACAAGCGTTGTCGGTGTATATCCATCTCAGAACGGCGATCAGATGCTGGTATTACAAAATAACGGAACAAAGATGACATTACTACTATGCAATGCGGATGGAAGTATCGTTAAGACCATTGCAGAAGGTAGTGAATTAGGCGGGATATCCTGGTCCCAGGATCAGAAGATGGCAGCCTTTAGCATGAACTCGGAAGGAGCTACTCCTGCAGGAGCACTATATCTTTATGACATGGTTACCGGAAATCAAACACAGCTTGCCGTTGATGTTAAGAATGCGATGACGCAATTTAGCCCTTCCGGTAAGGAGCTGGCATATGCGGAATGGGATGGGAAACAGTATAACAGCAGTATCATTTATCTGGATTATTCTGAAATCAAATAATAAAATAAAGTAATGAGATAAGACAATGCAATGGAATAATGGAATAAGATGAAATAATGCAATGAAGTAATGAGATAAAATAAGAAAAGAAACGATGAAAATAATACCTTCGGAAAGATTAACTAATCAAAGGAATCAAAAGGAGAATTCAACAAATAGATAGGTTGAATTCTCTTTTTTGATAAAGATAACTATGAATGGAATTAATCTCAAAAACTACTAGAAATTATTTTATTGCATTAATATCATTGATTTACCATAACGTTCATCGGGGCAAATCATTGGGGCATTTCATCGTTATACTTCATCATTATAATTTATGATGATATATTATCATAATCATACCTGCAAAATCATAAAATTATTGATCGGTTATTTCGGATATGGGGAAAGTTTAATGAAGGAACTGGTACAACTTGTGTTTATAAATCTGGTGGTATCTTTTGATAATGTCGGTGTGATTGCACTGGCCACCCGCAACCTGCCCTGTGACAAAGCAGTGATGGCCCGTCGCATCGGGATTGGATTATCCATTGTCATGAAAATGCTGTTTATTGCGGTCATTGGACTTTTATTTGACGTTCCATGGCTTCATATCCGCATTGTAGGAGGGATACTATTAATCTTTATCACCTTTAATATGTTGAGACAGCAGACCCAGGAGACCGTAAGGACAATTAAAAATGATGGAAGCAAAGGAGACAGTTATGTCTTGGCGATTGTTTCAATTATTGCCGCAGATGTAAGCATGAGTATTGATAATGTGGTTGCCATGCTGGGGGTGATCGCATCCGACGGTCATGACCTTGTTGTGAAGGATTTTATCATCGCTTTCCTGGGACTGTTAATCTGTGTACCGATTCTGCTGTGGTTCAGTTCGGCAGTTACAAGTCTGATGGAGCGATTTCCGCTCATCACCTATCTATGTGCAGGCTATTTAATATATATTTCAGTAAAAATGATCTTTGAGGATGAAATGATCCAATTGTTTTTTCAACAGATTAATTTTTCCTTTGCGAAACCCAGTGCGGTTTTATGCGGAGGACTAGTGGTAGTCTATGGGCTTTTTGCCGGAAAGAAGTCTTTTACCGGGATTCATATCAGAAGCCACCTTCTTCTTCCGATTTATGGAATCGTCATTGGGTATTCCCTGGTCACCGTCGCGGTTATCTCTTATCTAAGCACAAATCCTATGTTGGACGGATATCAACTTAATGTGCAGATGATTTATGGATTTGAGCCCAGTGGAATTAATGCGGTGTACACCATAGGAACCTCTTCTAATTTATTTGCGCTGTGTGCAATATTACTTGCCGGGATCATCGCTAAAGACAGGAAAAAGCTGAGCTATCCTGCCATGCTTTTTTCTAATATGAAGTATATGATTGTTTTTGTTGGATTGGAATTGACTGTATGTACCATCGGATTAGGTTTTACTTTTGGATTGGGAGAATTCAATCCATTCAGGTATTTCCTTGTTCTGCCTGTTCAGGTCTTTTTACTGTTTACTTATTCTGCGGTATTTTGTATGTTTTCCGTGTTCATTCGAAGTAATTCCATACTAATCACAGTTGGACTGCTCTATGAGATACTGGAATCAGCGGGGGCAGCCATCTTATCGGAAAAATGGACCTTAGGCGCAGAATTCTTTCCGAGCTATCATATCGCATCCTTATCCAGTCAGATTTATAATAGAAAACTGTTGGTCATCGTTACGATTATTGCAATCCTGTATGTGATTCTGGCAACATATCTTGGTAATTGTCGTTATAAGAGTGATTATAATTAATATAGAATCAACTTCATGTATCGTTCTCAGAGAAAATCTTCTCAGAGAAAATCTTCTCAGAGAAAATCATTCTCAGAGAAAATCTTCTTGAGCAATTCATTCTCAGAGCAAATCTTCTCTAAGAAAATCTTCAGGAAAAAATTTCTGTAGAAAATCATTAGTAGAAAATCTTCAAAGAAAATTTCAGAGAAAACTTTCTCTGAGAAAACTTTCTCTGATTATGTGAACTAAGCTTCGGATATACCAGATAGGGACAAGACTCCAATAGAAATAATATCCATGCGGATCTTTGTGTTGGCAGCGTATAACACCAGATTAAGGTTTCATTAAGGAATGGTTACATATGGATAAAGGGGTTGAAAATTGGGGGTCCAATCATTATACTGTAATTATACCTGAATTATCGGATGGCAGATAACATCCTCATTCATAATCATATTAGCATTAGTTTTCATAAAAAAAGATCGTTATGATATAACGAAATAAAATAAAAGCGTATCAGGGGGGATCTTATGTTGACTTTTTATTTGTGTTTTCTGGCAGGAGGCGCTGTATTACCACTGATTAATGTAATAGCAGGCTTTTTGTCCCATGGAATGGACACGGACATCGATGGTGATATTGATGTTGATGCCGATGTTGATCTGGATGTGGATATAGATACTGACCTCCAGATCGATTCTGATCCGGATATGGAGTTCCACCATCCGGTTGCGGCAGACAGTGCACATTCATCTGCCATGGATCACCCGGGGACAGGAACAGAATCACTATTTTCAGTCGGACTGCTTCCCACTTCTTTGTTATCCATATCCGGACTTGCAATTATCTTTGGAGCTTCCGGTGCATTGATGACGTTAGGAAACAGAAACCGGATCTTGTCTTTGATATTATCAGTAATATTTGGTTATCTGGCCTCTGTTCTGGTACAGACCATCATTAATTCCTTAAAAAGAGCGCAGACCATAAATAATGGAATCAATGAGAATGAGCTGCTCCTTTATGATGGTAAAGTAATTGATACGATTTTACCGGGACAATTGGGAACGGTAAGCTTTGTCACACTTAAGGATGTCCGGGTCAGCTATCCGGCAAGATGTGAAGATATGAACCTGAAACTGGAGACCGGTAGAATTGTAAAGGCAAAAGAATTCCGTAATGGAATATTTATTGTAGAACCAAAGAATAAATACGAAGAGTAATGCCGTAGGCAAAACCATAGATCAGCCATAGGCGTGCACATTCCTTTGTAATCATAAAGACTGTGCGAAACAGGTCTTGCGGCATTATTAAATAGAAGGAGGTTATTTCATGTATTTATCAAATTTATTGGATGTAAACTATGCACCGATTGTTATTACGGTGCTGGCTGTGGCAGCTTTTCTTCTCGTACTGTCCCTGATTTTACGCATGTGGAAGAAAGTACCACAGGACAGAGCAATGGTGGTCACCGGTATGAAAAAGAAAATTATCACCGGTGGCGGTGGTATGGTAATTCCGGTTCTTGAGCGGACAGATATTATTTCTCTGGGGAATATTCAACTGAATATTAATACTTCACAGACCATGTCCTCCCAGGGGGTTCCCATTGATGTTGTCGGAACAGCCGTAATTAAAGTAAGAAATACCCATGAAAGTATTTATGCGGCAATTGAGCAATTTACGGGCGGTAATGAGATACAGATTCAGAAGTCAATCGCAGATCAGGTAACGCTGATTCTGGAAGGAAAGCTTCGTGAGATCGTTGCATCCATGACCGTAGAACAAATCTATAATGACAGAGAAGCATTTTCAGCAAAGGTACAGGAAGTTGTTGGTACAAAGATCGGAGAGATGGGTCTTGAATTAAAGGATTTCTCCATCAAGGATGTGAATGACACCAACGGTTATATCAGAGCTTTGGGAGCAAAACAGATTGCAGAGAAGAAGAAAGATGCTGAGATTGCTCAAGCAATAGCATTGAAAGAGGAATCCATTAAGAAATCTGAGGCTACCAAAGAGGGACAGAAGGCCAGACTTGAAGCAGAAACTGAGGTAAGCGCAGCAATTAAGGCAAAGGAAGTACGGGAAGCAGACTTTAGAATCGAGCAGGAATCTGCAAAAGCCAAGGCAGATGCTGCATATGAAATTCAAAAAAGCATCACCTATAAGGAAGTTATCTCTGCGCAGATGGAAGCTGATATTTTAAAACAGCAAAAGCAGAAAGAGCTGCAGGAAGCTCAGCTGCAGGTTGATATTGCAAGAGAGTTAAAGCAGATTGAGTTGGAACAGCGTCGTGCGGAAAAAACCCGAGAGGAATTAAAAACCAAGGTAGTGGAGCCTGCCAACGCTGAGAGAGAACAAAGGAAAGCGGAAGCGGACGCCGAGAAATATACGAAAATAGCAGAAGCAGAGGCACGGGCAGAGGCGAAAAAAGCAGAAGCAAATGCAGAGGCGGAAGCAATTAAAGTAAAAGCCAAGGCAGAAGCGGAGGCCCAGGCCATCAATGGTGAAGCAAAAGCAAAGGCAATCGCATCCGTTGGTCTTGCTGAGGCAGAGTCGATTAAAGCGAAGGGGCTTGCGGAAGCTGAAGCAATGGAGAAGAAAGCGGAAGCATATAAGAAATACACCGGCGCCGCAATGGCAGATAAATTAATTGAGAAGCTGCCGGAACTTGCAAGAGCAGTTGCAGAACCATTAAGCCAGATCTCTGATATCAAGATTTATGGCGGCGGAATTGACAGCGTGTCAGACAACGTCCCTACAGTACTGGCCAAAGTCTTTGATACCATTCAAAGCTCCGTTGGCATCGATATGAAGAATATTGTCATGTCAGACAGTCTTGATGCGAAAACGAACAAAAATATTAATATTACAGGCATGGATAAGGATATCTTATCAGACTTGTAAACCAATTACTTTAAGAAAATCGTTATTAAAGCGTTTAGAATATAAATTAAAAGTAGAACTGATATTGCAATGTGTTTCTCTTATGAAACGAAGCAGTAACATCTATATCTACAGCGCAAGTCCGCTTACTATAAGGAATTTGCGCTGTTATTTTGCTCTCGCTTCGTTACAAGCTTTTCGGAATGATTAATCGAGACCATTGTGCAGTATGTCATGTGGAGAATAAACGGAAACGGTAAAGATAATGTTATAAAAATATAATAATTTAGCGCACTGCCAAATGGATTACGATATGGTATAATTAGTCTGGAGGAAAATCATGAAGAGAAAACTATACGGATGCTTATTATTCATAACAATCGCAATCCTTTTATCTGCCTGCCGTTATTTTTCAAAGGAGAATACGGATCAGCATACGGCAGATTCCATAGACCCGGTAATACCGGAGGAAGACAGGAATCATCCTTCCAGGGAACCTGCTTCTGACCAACAGAATATTACACCGACACAATCACCGGAGGAACGATTGGAGGAAAAAATTCAATCAAAAATTTCGAAGATGACACTGGAGGAAAAGGTTGCTCAGCTATTTATGATAACACCGGAAGCACTCACCGGATACCAGACTGTCATACAGGCTGATGAAACTACCAAAGAAGCCTTAAAAGCATATCCGGTCGGTGGATTGGTGTATTTTGGTGCCAATGTTGTTTCTCCCGGACAATTGCTTGATATGACAAAGAAAACACAGGAATATGCCGGTGAGATTGAAGATCTGCCGCTTTTTCTTGCGATAGATGAAGAAGGCGGTCTTGTAGCGAGAATTGGAAATAATGACAAGTTTCAAGTGAAAAAATATAAGGATATGGCATCCATTGGAGCAACAATGGATACAGATCAGGCCTATGAAGTTGGGAGTACCATTGGAGAATATCTGAATCAATTCGGATTTAATCTGGACTTTGCTCCGGTGGCGGATGTGCTTACCAACCCGGATAATACAGTGATTGGCAGCCGTTCCTTTGGGAAGGACGGAAATCTGGTTGCTGAGATGGACCTGTCCGTTGCAAAGGGTCTTCAGGAACATCAGGTGCTTTCCTGCTTTAAGCATTTTCCGGGACATGGAGCAACTCAGGGCGATACCCATGAAGGATTTGCTTACACGGATAAAACACTGGAGGAGCTGGAGGAGAATGAGTTAATTCCTTTCAAGGCTGCCGTGGAGCAGCATATTCCATTTATAATGGTTTCACATATCTCTGTTCCTGAAGTGATAGGGGATAATACGCCCTCCTCTCTTTCCAGGATCATGATTACAGATATACTTCGGAATAGAATGGAATATGATGGTATAATAATCACCGACTCCATGAGCATGGGGGCTGTTGTTAATCATTATGGTGCAAAAGAGGCGGTTTTACAGTCCCTGCAGGCTGGCGCTGACATTATATTGATGCCTCAGGATTTTAAAACGGCTTATCAAGGAGTTCTGGATGCAGTAAATAACGGTATCATTACTCAGGATCGTATTAACCAATCATTGGAACGGATTCTGCGAATCAAGTATTCCACACTTTCTCAGGACCCGGATTGAGTATGAGGATTTATGTTATTCCAACAATGTATTGGTGCACAGGTAATTCCGGATGATATGCATGGGATGCCATTTAGACTGAAAGGGGGCTTTATATTGCAACAAACAACAGATAATAACGACAAAAATCAAGAAGATTCCAGTAGTGACAAAAAAAGTACAAAGAACATAGGGAAGAAGAGTATTATATTTTTATTGACCATCAAAACCTCGGTGGCATATCTGAACAATCACTGTACCCTGCGACAGGGGATTGAGAAGATGAGGCATCATATGTATACGGCTATGCCGGTAGTCTCAGACGACGGCACCTATATCGGGACGGTCAGTGAAGGGGACTTTCTCTGGCATATTGTGGACAGCGGGGTAAGTTCCATAAAAGTACAGGAGGATTACCCAATCACAGAGATCCTTCGAAAAGGCTGGAATCCGGCGGTTAAGATTAATACAACCATTGATGAGTTGCTGCTGCGCGTCATGGAACAAAATTTTGTTCCGGTGGTTGATGACAGAGATAAGTTTATGGGAATTATCACACGAAAGTCAGTCATTAAATATTATCATGAATTATTCATTACGGGGGAGAATGGCAACATCTGAGCAATCGTCTTATGGGCAGGTAAAAAAAAGACACCTATTTGAAAAAAGATACCATGACATAGTAAGATAGATCAGATAATATGATTAGACTTAAGATGAATGTATGAGGAGTGGGGAGCATGAGTGATTCGATCATTAAGGTGGAGAACATCACCAAGGAATTTAAAGTCCTAAACCACAGGGAAGGTTTGGGCGGAATGGTAAAGGACCTGTTTTCCAGGGATTATCACACGCTGAGGGCTGTGGATAATGTCAGTATGGAGATAAAGCAGGGGGAGATTTTAGGATATCTGGGACCAAATGGGTCGGGTAAATCAACTACGATAAAGATGATGACAGGTGTTTTGGAGCCGACCTCAGGGACAATCAGGGTAAACGACCGTATTCCCTATAAGAACAGAGCAAAGAATGCAGAGGAAATCGGTGTCGTTTTCGGGCAGAGAACGCAATTATGGTGGGCGCTGCCCGCGATGGAGTCCTTTAAAATTTTAAAGGAAATCTATTATATCCCGGATCAGGATTTTAAAAATAATCTGGAATACTTCGATTCCCTTATTGGAGCTGGGGAATTATACGGAAAAACCGTACGCCAGATGTCCTTGGGCCAGCGTATCCTATGTGATATTCTGGCATCTTTTTTACATAATCCTAAAGTGGTGTTTCTGGACGAACCTACCATTGGACTGGATGTTTCAATTAAAAGTAAGATTCGGGAATTAATTAAGGAATTGAATAGGGAGAAGAAGACCACAGTCATCCTGACCACGCATGATATGGGTGATGTGGATGCCCTGTGTAAACGGATTATTATCATTGATAAGGGAAAGATGCTTTATGATAATAAAATAGAAAACCTGAGAGGTTTTTTTGGCGCATATCGAACCATAAAGCTAAATTTTCCGAAAAATGGGACAATGTCTACGGCAAAAGATGTTGAGGAAGTGAAAAATCTGTTACATACAGCATTTCCCGAAGCGAAGTCTCTAAGTGTAAAGGAAGACGGTGAATGGACGGAAATTCTTCTGAATGAAGAGGAAGTGACGGTGATGGAGGCACTTCATGTGATACAGGACAAGAGAAAAATTGCCGATATGATGTTGCAGGAGATTTCTACGGAAAGTGTTATCAGAAAAATATATGAGGGGGGAGTACAGTGACCAAGTCAAAAAGATTACCTCTCACAAGATATCTTGGATTAACCAGAGGAAGCATTATGGAGAGTCTTGCTTTTCGTTCCAGTATGCTGGTTACCATCATTGGAAATATTGTTTACCTGATTATAATATATTATCTCTGGAAAGCAATCTATAATTCAAGCCCAATGGATACAGTAAACGGTATGACATTTTCCGATACAATGATCTACCTTGTTCTGGCATCAGCTCTTTTTAATTTTATGAATTGTTTTATCATATGGGGAATGGGAAGAGATTTTCAATCCGGTCAGATTATACAAAACTTACTAAAGCCGGCAGATTTTCAGGCTTACTGGTTTTTTGCCACCTCCGGCGAGTATGTAATCAAGTTTTTTACAACCTTTTTACCCACGTTTCTTATTGTTTATTTTGTAACAAAGGGTAGTATTAGCTTGGGCATCAACCTTGTGCTTTTTGTTTTCAGTGTAGCGATTGCTGTTATGATCAACTTTTTCATTGATTTTTTTGTTGGGACCATATGCTTTTATACCCAGTCGATCTGGGGGGTTAATATCATGAAAGAGGTTGTGGTAGCGATTCTCTCCGGTGCAACGGTGCCCCTGGCTTTCTTTCCTGATCAATTACGTACCTTTGTAAATTTGCTGCCGTTTCAGGCAATTTATAATACCCCCTTACAGATCTTAATAAATCGATCTCTGACAGGGGAGGATTATCTGATGATGATCGGAAAACAAATCTTCTGGGTAATTGTGATGCTGGTGCTGAGTCGCAGCTTTTGGAATGTTTCCAAACGGGTGCTCACGGTAAACGGAGGTTGAGACAATGAAAAAGATAAAAAAGCGTTATGGGCTAAGATGGTACCTTCACCTCTATTTGATGATCATATTGCAGGACATTAAGGGGAAAATGAGTTACCGTGCGGATTTTATTATTTCAAATATCGGTATGATATTGACCAATATGGCAGGTTTTATGGCATTCTGGATTATATTTCAGAATTTTCCGTCAATCAATGGATGGACCTTCCACCAGATGCTTTATATGTATGGGTTTTCCTTGATGGCGCTGACGCCGGTGCAGTGTCTGTTTGATAATAACTGGCAGCTTCGAATGAATGTATACACCGGTGATTTTATCAAATATTGTTTTCGGCCAATTAATGTATTTTTTTACTACATTTCCGAGGTATTTGATATGAAGGGGTTAGGACAGCTTGCCTTTGGAACCGTGACCGTAGTGTATGCATGGCATCATCTAAGGCTTCCGGTTACGGTTGGAATATTATTGCTGTTTGTTTTTGAACTTATTTTTGCATCGCTGTTTATGATTGCCTTAATGAATATCGCGGCAGCAACGAATTTCTGGCTGATGGGATCTACCTTTATCATGATATTTGCCTTTAACTTTAAGGACTATGCCAGATATCCCATTACAATCTTCGGTCCGGTATTTCGTTTTATTTTCACCTTTATTATTCCCATCGCCTTTTTGGCCTATTATCCTTGTATGCCGTTTCTTCGTCAAGAAGCAATCCCGCTTCTGACTTATACCTTACCCTTATTTGGTATCGTATTTTTCTATATCAGTTATAAAGTATGGATGAAGGGGGCAAGAGGATATTCGGGAACGGGTTCGTAACTTCTACTATTACATGAAGATGGAGAGAATATTTATGGGAGCATGTGCATGGCCGGGAAATAATGAAATTATGAAACAATATCATGACATTGAGTGGTGTGTACCGAGTCATGAAGATACTTATTTATTTGAAATGCTGACCTTGGAAGGAGCGCAGGCCGGTTTATCCTGGAGTACGGTTCTGGCCAAAAGAGATGAGTATAAGAATGCATTTCATAACTTCGACATTGCTTATTGTGCAGGGTTAACTGATGAAGATATCGAATGGATCAGAAATCAATATCAGGTAATTAAGAATAGCTCGAAGTTAAAATCAGTAAGAAGCAATGCAATTGCGGTTTTAGAGCTTCAACAGGAATTCGGAAGCTTCTCTAACTATTTGTGGAATTATGTAGAGAATAGACCGGTAGTGAATACATGGGAAACAGAGAGTCAGATGCCGGCGCGGTCAGATCTTTCAGAGAAGATCAGCAAAGATATGAAGAAAAGAGGCTTTAAATTTGCAGGGCCTGTGATCATCTATTCTTACCTTCAGGCGATTGGGATGATTGATGATCATATCACAACCTGTCCTTATCATACGCGTAACAGGTCATGAAATCATTACACAACATCAAAACCACAAAGGCTACAAGGCTCTTTGCACCGTAGATTTTTCTATAAAGTCTGCGGTTTTTTTATGCACTCCACCACCTACGTAATAAGGAACCTTGCATATTTCAGATATGCGAAGTATAATTGGACAAAGGAGGAAGTAAAATGGAATACTTAACCGCAAATGAAATCGCCCTAAAATGGAATATTTCAAGTCGTATGGTTGCTTATTACTGCAAAGCCGGAAAAGTGCCCGGAGCAATCAAAAAAGGGAAAACATGGCTTCTCCTTGCTCATGCCGAAAAGCCGGGGGATAATCGATTCTCAAAAAATAAAATGGTGGTTGGGGATAATCCCGAATTGCAGGGAGCATTACAAAAAATCAACAGCATGGATTCCGATAACAACTCGATTTACCGCACCAATGATTTATACAAAAACCTCGGTTTGACAAGGGAAACCTTGCGCTATTATGAGGAAATCGGACTGATTGCGCCGGGACGAAACCAAAGCAGCCAATACCGGGAATTTACCTTTGATGATGTTTCCCGCTTAATGGCCATCGACTTTTATAAGAAGCGTGGTTTTTCACCATTGGAAATAAAGGAACTGATAGGAACCGGGGACTATGACGGTTTGGGGCTACTCAGCCAAAAAATAAGCGATATAGAAAACAATATCCGTGCACAGCAGCGTATCGTAAAACGTCTTATCGAAACAAGGGTGTTTTGTGAAGATGCCGTTCAGTCTGAACAGGTATTTTCTGTAAAGGAGCTGCCCTTACATCTTGTCATGGAAACCTTTGAGGCAGTATCCTCTTTGAAAGAATATGAAGAACGGGTACTTGCCTTTATGGATTTGCAGGAGGACGATATTTTATCGAATCTTGTCCGTGCCGTTACATTTGATAAATCCGGCTATAAAGGAACAAAGATGTGCCTTGTAGGGCGGACTGCAAAAAAGGAACAGGGTGCGGGGAAAACATATCTTGAAAGTGGGAGATGTCTGCACACCATACTGGAAGCAGACAGCCGCGACAATTCCCTTATGGAAAAAATGTTTATTGCCACCTATGAGTGGGCTGCCGAACATGGAGAGAGTTTCAAAGGGGTTGTTTATATTTTTATCCGTTTTGTTAAGCTGTTCGGACAGATAGAACGCAACTTCTACGAGGTGTTTATCCCTCTGAAATAAACAGAAAGTCCCCTATTGACTTGGGGGTCGCCACCACCCTTATACTGATTTGTATAAGGAGGTGGCTATGATGAAGAACGAAAAAAAGGTTGGCAGGGATTTTGTGCTTGTGTTTGCTGGCCAGATAGTTTCACTATTTGGCAATGCAATCCTGCGATTTTCCCTACCTTTATATTTGCTTCGGGAAACAGGCTCGTCCGCTTTGTTCGGTATTGTGACGGCCTGTTCTTTTCTGCCTATGATTGTTCTATCGCTTTTAGGCGGCGTACTGGCCGACCGGGTAAACAAGCGGAATATCATGGTCGGTTTGGATTTTTTAACGGCGGGTGTTGTGACGGCCTTTTCCATGCTATTGGGTATTGTCCCTGTCATACCGCTGTTCATTGTTACACTCATGCTGCTATACGGTATTTCCGGTACCTATCAGCCCGCGGTGCAGGCGAGTATTCCCGCGCTTGTTCCAAAGGGGAAAATACTTTCAGCAAATGGGGTAGTAAATCAGATTGGGGCGCTTGCGGGCTTTTTAGGGCCGGTTCTCGGTGGTATGCTGTATGGAACCTTTGGACTTTTGCATATCTTAAAAATCAGTATCGTATGCTTTACTTTGTCCGCCATTATGGAGATTTTCATTCGAATACCATTTCATAAGCGGCCGACACAGGGGAAAATGCTCCAAACTGTAAAGGTTGATTTGCAGGACAGCATACGGTATTTAAGATTTGAAAAGCCGCTGTTTATTCGGGTTTGTTTTGTGATAGCGGGGTTAAATTTATTCCTATCTTCCATGATAACAATAGGGATTCCTGTGATTATCGTTGACAAATTATTTTTAACAGACCAGTTACTCGGAATAACTCAAGGGATGCTTGCCATCGGCGGTATAGTGGGCGGCTTACTGACGGTTCTTTTGGAAAAGAAGCTGCGGCCGCAGAAAGCATATATACCACTGTTTCTCTGCGCCGCATGTGCCTGTCTTATGGGTGTGGGAATGGCAGCCGTGAAAGCACCCATGACAAAATACATCATTTTGTCTGTCACAAGTTTTGTGGTCACTACTTTATCTACCATATTCAGCTTACAAATGTTGGCTGTTGTCCAAACAGAAACGCCGCAGCATTTAATCGGGAAAGTGATTGCCTGCATTATGACTTTTATCATGTGCGTTCAGCCCGTAGGACAGCTTATGTATGGTGTTTTATTTGAACGGCTTGCGAACCTGTCTGTTATCACAATCGGTGCAAGCGTGGTATCACTTGTGATTGCCCTGTATTCAAAAAAGATACTCATAAAATCAGGAGGGAACAACGGCCATGACGAAAACGGCGATAGAAATTCACAAATAAAATAAAAGCTATGGAAGTATAGTCTGGGGGAAAATAATTTTGATGAAGAAACAAAAATCCAATTTAAAAGAAGATGGAAGCCTGTTGTGGCGCTTCCTGTTTTATACTTTTGCAATCGCTTGGGGAACAGAGCTTTTGCTGATTGCGTGCTACCATTTTAATCTGCTAAACGGAAATGCCGCGCTTGTCCTACATTTTGCGGTGATTGGTTTCGGCGCGGGCATGGCTCCCGCTTATGCGGCGTTTATTGTCCAGAAAAAGAATAGCGGCCTCACACTGAAAGATTTCTGTAATCAAGTCTTTCACACACCCCGTGGTAACACCATACTGTTCCTTATCATTTTTGCTTTGATTCAATTTTTAGCCTGTGTGGTACAGGAAAGCTATTTGGGGAATCCGTGGTACTTGTTTTTTCTCTTTATACCTATGATGATTTTGGGCGGCGGCTTAGAGGAAATCGGTTGGCGAGGAGTATTTCAGCCATTGCTTGAAAAACGCTTCCCCTTTCTTGTGGCGGCGCTCATTGAGGGCACAATTTGGAGTATTTGGCATTTACCGTTATGGTTCGTGCCGAATACCTCGCAAGGTTCTATGAACTTTATTGCCTTTACCCTGTACTGCATTACATTGGGGCTGACACTTGCAGTTGCTTACCGATTAACCAAATGTATTTGGGTGACTATCTTAATTCACGCATGGGGGAATACGGTTTTAGGTGGAATGTATACGCTCACATCTCTTAATAATGTTCCGAGTATGAAAACCCTTATTGTCTATGGGGGACAGACGGCAGTATTACTACTGATACTTCTCTTGCAGAAAAATACGAAAAATCATTGCAACGAGGCTGATGAATAACAGAATAAAAAAATGCTGGTAAATTCGGAATAACTATACTATAATAGGCTTGTTTGAAAATTGAATCCATTTGAGGTGTCAGAAAAGCATAATTCTTTCATGCTTGGTTCTGATGAAAAGGGAAACAGGTGCAAATCCTGTACGAACTCGTCACTGTGATAAGGGAGTTGCGGCAAATAAAGTCACTGATTTTTTAATTGGGAAGGCTGCCGTTAATGATGATCTTTCAGCCAGGAGACCTGCCTTAAATGCAGTTAGTACAGCCACGAGTACTTGGTCTGGAATGGATGAGACAGGTCTTTCTATCCCTATGTCTATTAATACCTCCATGCCACTTGTGGCAATGGAGGTTTTTTTATGTCAAAAATAATAATGATACAGGGAACCATGTCAAACGCAGGTAAAAGTCTGGTCGTGGCAGGTTTATGCCGAATATTTTATCAGGACGGATATCGTGTTGCGCCATTTAAGTCACAGAATATGGCACTGAATTCCTATATCACAGAGGAAGGGTTGGAAATGGGACGGGCGCAGGTGATGCAGGCGGAAGCAGCAGGAAGAAAACCGTCTGTTTTTATGAATCCGATTTTATTGAAACCAACCAATGACATTGGCTCTCAGGTGATTGTCAACGGGGAAGTCATAGGCAATATGAAGGCAAGAGATTATTTCGCGTTTAAGAAGGAACTGGTACCGGAGATTATGAAAGCCTATGAAGCATTAGCAGCAGATACGGATATTATTGTAATTGAGGGAGCGGGAAGTCCTGCTGAGATCAATCTGAAGGAAAATGACATTGTAAATATGGGGTTGGCCAAGATGCTGGATGCTCCCGTACTTCTGGTAGGAGATATTGACAGAGGCGGGGTATTCGCGCAGCTAATCGGCACACTAATGCTGTTGGAAGACGAGGAAAAGGAACGCGTGAAGGGACTGATCATCAATAAATTCCGCGGAGATAAGTCAATCCTTGATCCGGGCATAGCCATGCTGGAAGAAAGAAGCGGGGTATCGGTCGTCGGTGTTGTTCCCTATATGAACGTATCGCTGGAGGATGAGGATAGTCTGACAAGTCGTTTTGATACCAGAGAAGAAGGACAACTTGATATAGCGGTGATCCGTTTTCCGAGAATTTCTAATTTTACCGATTTCGCTGTATTTGAGCAGATGGAAGGGGTATCGCTACGGTATGTTAATTCTATCCGGGAACTTCATCATCCCGATATGATCATTCTTCCCGGAAGCAAGAATACCATGGGGGATCTAATGTGGATGCGGCAGAACGGACTGGAAACGGCAATCCTGAAAAGAAAAGAAGAATGTGTTATTTTTGGTATCTGTGGAGGATATCAGATGCTGGGACAAGTAATATCTGATCCTTATCTGGTTGAAGAAGGAGGCAGCATCCGGGGAATGGAGCTGCTTCCTATAAAAACCATTCTCAGGAAGGAAAAGATTCGTACCCGGGTGAAAGGGGTCTTCGGACAGATAACCGGAGTATTATCCGGATTGTCAGGAACGACATTCCATGGATATGAAATTCACATGGGGGTTAGTAAAAGAGTAGAAGGAGTAGAGGAAGGAGCCTCTTTATGTACCCTTACCAACATTTTGAATGGAGAGGTAAAAGTGGATGGGATGGTTCGGGAGCATATCTATGGCACCTATGTTCATGGCATTTTTGATGAAGGAACCATTGCTTTGTCCGTGATAAGAGGTCTTGCCTTAAGGAAGGGAATAACGGTGGAAGAATTATCCATGGAGGAGAAATTGGATTATGCTTCTTTTAAAGAAACACAATATGATAAGCTGGCAGATACCTTACGGGAGTTTCTGGATATGGATCAAATTTATCGGATCCTGTCCGGCCAGAAATAAGGAAGGGAGTAAGTGTGACCAAGGAAGCATTCATTCATTTAAAAATAGAGAGACCAAGAGAAGAGATCGGAAGACAAATTAAAGCGGTCTGGGACAGGATTGCAAAACCCTTGGATGGTCTGGGGGATTTTGAGACTATCATTGCTAAAATCGGAGCCATACAGGGAACCACACAGATTGAGGTAAGTAAGAAGGCCGTCATCGTCATGTGTGCGGACAATGGGATTGTGGAAGAAAATATAAGCCAGGCGGGGCAGGAAGTAACTGCGCTGGTAGCAAAAAGTATGGCTCAGGGTACAGCCTCTGTTTGTAAGATGGCCAGAAGAGCCGGTGCCGATGTATTCCCCGTAGATATAGGGATTAATCAGAGAGAAGAGATTTTGGGTCTATATCAGAAGAAGCTTGGTTACGGGACAAAAAATTTTCTGAAAGAACCTGCCATGTCTGAGAAAGATGCCTTAAGAGCAATTGAGGTTGGAATATCGATGGTTGAGTATTGCCGGTCACAGGGATATGGATTGATTGCAACCGGTGAGATGGGAATTGGCAATACCACTACCAGCAGTGCAATGACAGCGGCCCTGATGGGATATGAGGCAAATGAGGTAGTTGGTAAGGGAGCCGGATTAAGTGAGGCAGGCTTATATCATAAACGTGAGGTAATCGGGAAAGCTTTATCAAAATATGCCCTTCACCGGAGAGAGACGCTAAAAATACTGTCAACCTTTGGCGGGTTTGATATTGCAGGGCTTACCGGTGTCTATATCGGTGGTGCAATTCATCATATTCCCATTGTGATGGATGGGATGATCAGCGCGGTGGCTGCTTTAACGGCAAAGCGACTGGTACCCGGCACCCTGGATTATATGATTCCCTCCCATAAAAGTAAAGAGCCGGCGATGGCAATGATTATGAAAGAATTGGAGCTGCATCCGGTGATCGATGCAAAACTGGCGTTGGGGGAAGGCACGGGAGCAGTGATGATGTTCTCATTACTTGATACTGCATTGACAGTATATGATACAAGAACAAATTTTGAAGATATCAAGGTAGAAAGGTATCAGCGATTTTCTTAAAGCTATCAAGGCAGAAAGATATCAGCGATTTCTTGAAGCTGTCAAGGTAGAAAAGTATCTGTGATTTCATCTGGTCATGAGAGGATGCGGGAGGAAGGAATGATTGAATTAATTACCGGCGGCAGTGGCAGCGGTAAATCCGCCTATGCCGAGCAACGAGCCGTAGACCATAGAGGATGCGGCAAGCTTTATTATATCGCCACAATGAAGATATATGATGAAGAAGGAAAACAAAAGGTGGAAAGGCACAGAAGACTAAGAGAAGGCAAGGGTTTTATCACCATTGAACAGCCGGTAGCCGTAGCAGAAGCTTTGAATAAGATGGGAGCAGGAAGAAGGACAATCCTTCTCGAATGTATGTCAAATCTGATTGCCAACGAACTGTTCTCCGGAGTGTCAGAGGTTTCAAATGATTGGATCATGCAAAGAATCTGCGGTGAAATCAGCCAACTGGCGAGGAAAGCAGACCATTTGATCCTGGTTACCAACAATGTGTTTGAAGACGGCATCGTCTATGCGGAAGCCACCATGCGCTATATGGAGACTCTGGGCAGGATCAATGAGTGGCTTGCAAAGAAAGCGGATAGCGTGATGGAAGTCGTTGTCGGTATCCCTGTCAGAATAAAAGGACAGGAAAAACGGGAGACACATCCGGACAGAACTGCTGCGGCTTGGAATCAGGTGAAGAAATGAAAGTGTGGAAATCCTTAATGATATCGTTATCAATCTATTCGAAGATTCCAATGCCACAGTTTCCCTGGAAAGATGAGGATATGAAATACGTCCTCTGCTTTTTCCCCTGGGTAGGGGCAGTAATCGCCGGTTTGACTATTCTCTGGGGGTGGTTATGCGGTTATTTTCAAATTGGAACATTGGCGTTTGCTGCTGTAGGGACCGTAATTCCGATTTTGGTCTCGGGCGGATTCCATTTGGATGGTTTTATGGATACCATGGATGCTCTTCATTCTTATCAGAGCAGAGAAAAAAAACTGGAAATTTTAAAAGACAGCCATATCGGAGCTTTTGCAGTAATTCAGGTTCTGGTTTATTATTTCATCTACCTGGGCGCATATTCAGCATTGAACAACATAAAAGCCATGGCGGTGGTTGGCGCCGGATTCTTCCTGTCCCGATGCCTTAGCGGCATTGGGGTGGTTACCCTTCGTTGTGCAAAGAAGGAAGGGTTATTGTATCTCTTTTCCAGTAAGGCACATGAGAGAGCAGTCAAGATCATTCTTGCTCTTCAGACCGGACTTTGTATGGCAGGAATGCTTCTTCTTTCTTTTCAAATGGGCGCAGCGGTAATTCTTGGCGCTATAATTACTTTTTACTATTACCGGTATCGCTCGTATAAGGAATTTGGCGGAATTACGGGGGATACGGCGGGGTATTTTGTCACACTTTGCGAAGGGGCAATCGTTATCATTGCTGCCATTTTCTGTATCGGAGAATTTATCTAGAGTGAATGATCGATAACAAAAACTTATAACCTCCCAAAGGGAGAAATATGATGCGCCAGGAGGGTGAGTGCGACTGCAGTTGTTACCCTATGGTGTCAGGAGGAAGGCAGAATGGAATTATATATCGGTGGCTTTGCCCAGGGGAAATTACAGTATGTATTGCAGCAGACGGGAATGACTCTTGAGCAGGTAACAGAAGCGAAAGAGCTGACGGAGCAAGTTGTTTTACTGAACCATTTTCATCGTTGGGTAAAAAACAGGCTGAAGGAAGGAGATACGCCGGAAGTATTAACGTCAAGGATGGAAGAGATGCTTCTGAGAAATCCTAAGATGATAGTGATCAGTGATGAGGTCGGCAATGGTATCATTCCCATGGATGCCGGTGAACGCTACTATAGGGAGGTGCTTGGCCGGTTGCTTTGCGTTCTGGCAGAAAGAGCAGAGAAGGTGGAACGGATTATATGCGGAATCGGACAGAAAATCAAATAAATATGGTGTTGATCCGTCATGGTATGACGATTTCCAATGAAATGAAACGATATCTTGGTAAGGGAGACGAGGCGTTGTCAGAGGCCGGTAAAGAGGGCCTGATCCTGAAAAACGACAAAGGATCTTATCCAGGATCTGATTATCTCTATACAAGTCCCATGAAGCGGTGTCTTCAGACGGCAGACCTGCTCTACCCAGAGCTTACGCCAAAGGTGATCGGGGAGTGGGGGGAAATTGATTTTGGAAGGTTTGAAGGCAAATCATTTCAGGAGCTGTCGGGGGATAAGGTTTACCGGGAATGGATTGAGAGTAACGGAGTTCTTGCATTTCCGGAGGGAGAGAGCAGGGAAGCCTTCATCTGCCGATGCTGTGTGGGGATGAATCGGATGCTAAGGGAGCTGGAGGCCATTATGAAGGAAGATATCAGTCCTATAAAGCCTGTGCCTGCGGTGGCCTGTATTCTTCATGGAGGAAGCATTATGGCTTTGTTAAGTTCTTACGGAGCGGGAGACTATTTTGATTATCAATGCGGGAATGGAGCGGGTTATCTCTGCAGGCTCCGATGGATGGATTCGATGAAGCCAGACATAGAGATACTACGAAAGCTATAGAGGAGAGGTGTAACAGATGAGTTATCATATAGCCGGATTTTTCCTTGGATTTGTGTTGGATTTACTCTTTGGGGATCCTTATTGGCTGCCCCACCCCATCCGGATGATCGGAACATTAATTGGAGCTCTTGACAAGAAACTGATGAGAGTCAGAGACGGAAATGAAAGAGATCCAAAGAAGGAATTTTGCAGGGGAATCCTGTTGGTGAGCCTGGTTTTGACATTGACCGGAACCGTAACTTTCCTTTTGATGTATGCA
The DNA here is from genome assembly GCA_023439505.1 of Bacillota bacterium. Classification (GTDB taxonomy): domain Bacteria; phylum Bacillota; class Clostridia; order Lachnospirales; family Lachnospiraceae; genus Mobilitalea. The sequence continues at coordinate 42,411 of JAEXNR010000001.1, read as the reverse complement.
TCTTATCGGATATCACCCTATCTGGGATTGCTGTTGGAGAGTATCCTCTCTTATCAGATTTTGGCAACCAGATGCCTTAAGGAGGAGAGCATGAAGGTATACGTAAGGCTGGCAAGTCAGGATCTGGCAGGCGCAAGAAGTGCAGTATCTATGATCGTCGGACGCGATACGAAGGTTCTGGATGAAACAGGTGTTGCAAAGGCAGCCATTGAAACGGTTGCTGAGAATACCTCGGATGGGGTAATCGCTCCCATGCTTATGCTTGCCCTGGGAGGACCGGTTCTCGGGTTATTATATAAGGCTGTGAATACCATGGATTCCATGGTGGGATATAAGAATGAAAGATATCTGTACTTTGGAAGAGCAGCGGCGAAACTGGATGATGCGGTTAATTATCTGCCTGCAAGAATCAGCGCGTTATTTATGCTGCTGTCCTGTTATCTGGCCGGGAAGGAATATTGTGCGAAGGATGCATGGAAGATTTATAGAAGGGATCGAAGAAATCATTCCAGCCCCAATGCGGCGCATACGGAATCGGTATGTGCAGGCGCACTGGGAATTCGTCTGGCGGGAGATGCCAGTTATTTTGGCAGGATGGTGAAGAAGCCTTTTATCGGAGACGAAAGAAGAGCAGTTGAATACGAGGATATTGCCCGTGTGAACCGACTCCTTTATCTGTCTGCCGGATTATGCCAGGGACTGTGTCTGATTGGTATGTTGTTCCTCAGACAGATATGATACGAGGGGGAAGAGTGTGAATTATGAAAAGCTAATTCACACGTTGAATTATGAAAAAACTAATTCACACGTTGAATTAAAAAAACCAATTCACACGATAAATTTGTGCTGATGCCCAAATTCGCGGGCATTGGCAGTACGGAGGATTAATATGCTGCACGGCGGAGACATTTATCACAATAAAGTAACCTGGGATTTTTCAGTGAATATTAATCCGCTCGGAGTTCCGGAGACGGTAAAAAACGCGCTGATGGAGGCCATCGAACATAGCAGTGAATATCCGGATCTGAACGCAGAAAAGCTTACGAGGAATCTCTCCCGGATGAGCGGTGTGGCACAGGAACGGATCCAGTTTGGAAACGGTGCATCAGAATTATTTTTTGCCATCGTACATGCGATTAAACCAGGGAAGACACTGATACCTGTTCCTTCCTTTTTCGGATATGAGAAGGCAGCAATGGCAGCCTGTGGTGAGATTATATTTTATCCAATGAAACAGGAGCATGGCTTTTGTCTTGACGAGGAGTTTTCTACGGTGCTAACGAAGGAAGTGGATCTTGTATTTCTGGCCAATCCGAATAATCCGGTGGGAAATCTGATTTCTCCTTCCCTGCTGGAACGTTTGGCTCTTCACTGCAAAGATCATCAGATAATTCTGGTGTTGGATGAATGTTTCCTGGAGTTTACACAGAATGAGCAGGAATACTCCTTCAAAGGAAAGCTGGAGCAGTATCCCAATGTGGTGGTCGTTCGTGCATTTACTAAGATATTTGCAATTCCGGGGGTAAGACTGGGGTATCTCTTTTGCAGCGATCAGGAATTAAAGAAGAGAATAGCCACCCATCTACCGGAATGGAATTTATCTGTATTTGCACAGATGGCAGGAGCAGCAGCATGTCAGGAAACCGGGTATCTCAAAGAGAGCATCGAAATCGTACAACGGGAGCGGGAATTCTTGACGTGGGCTTTAGAAGAGATGGGAATCAGGGTGTTTCCTTCTACAGCGGATTTTCTCCTGATCACTACAAATTTGCCTTTGTATGACGGATTGCTGGCAAAGGAAATCCTGTTAAGGGATTGCAGTAACTTCAGAGGTTTGGGTGCGGGATATTACCGGATTGCAGTAAAGAATCACCGGGAGAATCGTATATTAATAAAAGCCATACGGGAATGGAAGGAGATTATGGATGCATCAGATCGAATATGTACTTCCGGGGGAAATTGAGCAGAGAAGCTTTGCTATGATCTCACAGGAGTTGGAAGATAACAATATTAAGTTAAATCCGGAGAATGAAATGGTGATAAAACGGGTCATTCATACCAGTGCGGATTTTGAGTATACCAATACCTTGCAATTCTCTGATGGAGCAGTAAAAAAGGCAATAGAACTGATGAAAAGCGGTGCGGATATTGTGACAGATACCAATATGGCCTTAGCCGGAATCAATAAAGGGGTATTCGCCAGGTTTGGCGGGCAATGTCACTGTTTTATGGCAGATAATGAAGTTGCACAGGAGGCCGTAAGGAAGCAGACCACCAGGGCAGCCATTAGTATGGAGCGGGCCACAAGAATAGAAAAACCCGTGATATTTGTTATCGGGAATGCGCCCACCGCACTAATCCGGCTTTACGAACTGATGGAACAGGAAAGTTTTCACCCTTCTTTTGTCATCGGCGTTCCTGTAGGCTTTGTCAATGTGGCAGCAGCCAAGGAATTATTTTTAACTACGGATATTCCCTATATCATCAATCGGGGAAGAAAAGGCGGAAGTAATATAGCGGCAGCCATTTGTAATGCTATTTTATATCAGATTCCGGAGTAAATCAAACCGGTGCCTGCGAATCGGAGGCAGGAGGAATGCAAAATGGAGGAACTGATACGTCTTTGCAGGTTACCAGATGACCTGGCGCCAGTGAGGACAGGCTGCGTGGAGGAGTAAGATGAGATATGGCTTTACGACCGGAAGTTGTGCGGCGGCCGCAGCGAAAGCGGCTGCCTACATGCTTCTGACCGGAACAAAGAAAGAAAAAATTGAGATCATTACGCCAAAGGGGATTCCCTTTCCTGCTGTTATTGAAGAGATTACAAGAGAGGAAACAAAGGTAACCTGTGCGGTGAGAAAGGATGGAGGAGATGATCCGGATGTTACGACAGGAGCCTTGATCTTTGCCACCGTCAGGATCATTGACAGAACAAGGGAGAAGACGGAGGATCAGATTTTGATTGATGGCGGTGATGGGATAGGGCGCGTGACAAAGCGGGGATTGGATCAGCCCGTGGGAGCCGCTGCCATTAACCGGGTTCCCAGAGCGATGATCCGGCGGGAAGTAAGTGAGGTATGTGCAGTAACCGACTACCGGGGAGGTCTTCATGTTATGATCTTTGTTCCTGAGGGAGAAAGATTGGCAGACAAGACCTTTAATCCCAGACTGGGGATTGTGGGAGGAATTTCAATTCTTGGAACCACAGGAATTGTAGAACCTATGAGCAGTCAGGCTATGCTTGATACCATCCGAGCAGAACTGAAGATGATCAGAGCCCAGGGGAATAGGGCAGTAGCCATAGCACCTGGAAACTACGGGCAGGAATATATGCGATCAAAGTATCAATACGATCTTGACCAGAGTGTAAAGTGCAGCAATTTTATCGGCAATACCATAGACATGGCCATAGAGGAGGGATTTACGGAACTTTTGCTAACCGGTCATATCGGAAAACTTATCAAGCTCTCCGGAGGGATCATGAACACCCACTCCAAAGAGGGGGATTGCCGGATGGAACTTATGGCAGCAGCAGGGTTAGAGGCCGGAATTAATGCCGATACGGCAAGAGCAATTCTTGCCTGTGTATCCACGGAAGAGGCCCTGGAGATCTTATGGAATTGTCATCTTATGGGACAAACCATGGAGATTATTATGGACAAAGCCTGTGATTATCTTAAGAAGCGGGCCGCAGGCAGAATGCAGATAGAATGCATGATGTATGCAAAAGAATATGCAGAGCTGACGGTCAGTAACGGGGCGAAGTCTTTGCTGGCCAGGATTAATAAGAAATCCCCGGAATAAATCGGAGGATTGTCGTAAGCGGTATGATGTAAGGAACAGTAACCGGAGGGAAGAATGGAGGTTAACCATGGTATATTTTGTCGGGGCCGGCACGGGAGCAGAGGATTTGATTACCCTGAGAGGGATGAGACTGATAGAAAGAGCTGATGTAATTATCTATGCCGGTTCTCTGGTCAATCCCAGATTGCTGGAGTATGGGAGGAAGGACTGTTTGACGTATAACAGTGCCAAAATGACGCTGGAAGAAGTTATGGAGGTAATAAAGAAGGCGGAAGAAAAGCAGTTGACAACGGTACGGCTTCATACGGGAGATCCCAGCATATACGGTGCTGTGAGGGAGCAAATGGATCTTTTGGAGGAAGGAGGAATTAATTACGAGAGTTGTCCGGGCGTCAGTGCCTGCTTTGGTGCAGCGGCAGCATTGAATCTGGAGTATACACTGCCGGGAATTTCCCAGACCCTGATTATTACCAGAATGGAGGGAAAGACCTCTGTTCCGGATCGGGAGAGAATAGAACATCTGGCTTCTCACAGAGCGTCAATGGCCATCTATCTGAGTGCGGGAATGCTGGTTAAACTAAGTGAGCAGCTGATTCAGGGCGGTTATCCTATGGAAACACCGGCGGCAATTGTTTATAAAGCCACCTGGCCGGAGGAAGAGAGTTATCTATGTACACTGGCAACCCTGGCCGAGACGGGGGAACGATATCATATCACAAAGACCGCCTTAATCCTGGTGGGAGATGCCATCGCTCATCAGAATTACAATCGGTCCAGACTATATGCTCCGGATTTTGAGACAGAGTTTCGGGGAAAGCGGATATGAGGCTCAGCGTGATCAGCTTTACTGAAAAAGGAAGGTTACTTTCCCAAGGATTATATCAGGCAGCCTCCAATGAGATGGATATTACATTATACACAAAACACAAGCAAGAGAATTATTGTATGTATCCATCACCGAAAACAATGAATGAAATGGCTGAGACAGGAGGCGATGTTGTGTGGGTGGAAGAATGTCTTACTGCCTGGACCCGTCAGCAGTTTTTACAACAACAGGCAATGGTGTTTATTGGTGCCTGTGGAATTGCTGTGAGAGCCATTGCTCCTTGTCTTAAGAATAAGCTGGAGGATCCGCCGGTGCTTGTAATGGATGAGGGGGGTGGATTTATCATACCCCTGCTATCCGGTCATTATGGCGGTGCCAATGAGCTGGCAGAAGGACTGGCTGCGTTACTTGGTGCAGTTGCGGTTATCACGACGGCAACCGATGTAAATCACCTGTTCGCTGTGGACGTATTTGCACGGAGAAATGATCTGGTCATCCGTAATCGTGACAAAATCGTACGGGTTGCTTCAGCAATTCTTGCCGGAGAACGGGTTACCATAGCCATGGAATGTGAATGGACGGGCGAAATACCAAAGGAATTGACACTAATTACGCCCTTTCGGGAGAAGGTTTCAATTCTTGTCTCTGTCCATGAAACTGAACAGGGTATGGCAGAACTGCAGCTCTGTCCTAAATCACACGTGATCGGAATCGGCTGTAAGAGTGGCAAGACACTGGAGGAACTGGAAGATGCGGTGCTACAGCAGATCAGATCCTACAGTATTTGTATGGAGTCGGTGTTTGCCCTGGCCTCCATTGATCGAAAGAAGGAAGAAGAAGGTTTGGTAAGGCTTGCGCAGAAACTCCGGGTTCCTTTTCTTACGTATGATAACGAGGCATTAAATCGGGTATCCGGTGAGTTTTCCTCCTCCGATTTCGTAAAGGAACAGATGGGCGTTGACAATGTGTGTGAACGGGCAGCAATGGCTGCCTGCGGGGGAAATGGAACGCTGCTTGTCAGAAAACAGGCGCAGAATGGAATTACAGTAGCAATAGCAGAGAGAAAACGGAGCGTGGTTTTTTATGAAACATAAAATATATGTGGTTGGAATTGGGCCGGGCAGGGAAGAGATGATGACGGTTCAGGCAATCAGGACACTGGAAGAATGTGATGTCATTATTGGATATCCGGTATACTTAAAACTCCTTGGAGAACGTTATAGAGAGAAGGAGTTCTTATCCACACCTATGAGACAGGAAGCCTTGCGGTGCAAAATGTGTTATGAAGAAGCAGAAAGAGGGAAGAAGGTTGCCATGGTTTGTAGTGGTGATGCAGGGGTTTATGGGATGGCGTCTCTCATGTATGAAATAGGGGCAGCTTACCCGGACTGCGAATTGACCATTATTCCTGGAATTACAGCTGCAAACAGCGGGGCTGCTTGTCTGGGTGCGGTGCTAAATCATGACTATTGCACCATTAGCCTAAGCGATCTTTTAACCCCATGGGAGGTGATCGAAAAGCGGTTGAGAGCCGCAGCAGCAGGAGACTTCTGTATTGCAATTTATAATCCCGCCAGTCATAAACGAGCGGATTATCTGTCCAGAGCCTGCACTATTTTATCAGAACTGATGGACGAAACCAGACCCTGTGGAGTCGTGGAAAATATCGGAAGAGATGAAACCAGAACCGTTATCTGTACCTTGAAGGAGTTAAAAGATCAGCAGGTGAATATGTTTACCACTGTTTTCATCGGCAGCTCGCATACAGAGCTGCTTCAGGGAAAGCTGGTTACCAAAAGAGGGTATCATTTATGAAAGAAATCTTAATCTATTCCGGTACGACAGAAGGAAGAAAACTGGCAGAATTATTGTGCAGCAAAGAAATTCCTGTTACGGTCTGCGTTGCCACCCAATATGGAGAGACTGTCATGGAGAAAAGGCCGGGTCTTACCATTCATCAGGGCAGAATGTCGGTGGAGGAGATGAGACGGCTTACAGAGGAAGGAGATTTTCTAGCAGTCATAGATGCCACCCATCCCTTTGCTACCGTTGTATCGGAGCATATCAGAGAGAGTCTGAAGGACACCAAAACCAGATATCTTCGACTAAAAAGAGATACCGCTTATGCTAAGGGGAGAGAGGAGATCCAATGTTTTAAAGATCATGCTGCCTGTGTGGAGGCACTTAGTAAAACAGAGGGAAATATTCTTTTGACCACCGGGAGTAAGGAGCTGTCGGTATATACCAAAGCGGATCTTTCACCAAGGCTGTATGTCAGAGTATTGCCTGCCGCGGAAAGTATTGCTTTGTGTCAGCAGCATGGAATTACCGGCAAGCAGATCATCGCCATGCAGGGTCCCTTCTCGGTAAAGCTGAACGAGGCGATGATAGACGAATATGAGATCAGATGGCTGGTTACCAAGGAAAGCGGTGAAAGCGGCGGATTCATGGAGAAGATTGCCGCTGCCAAAAACAGGGGAATAAAAACCATGGTAATTCAGAATCCGGAGCAGACAAAAGGGGAAACCTATGAAGAAGTCCGGTCAAAACTGGAAGAATTGACCGGAATACCACTGACTCAGATACAGAGAATGCAGATTAGTCTGGTAGGCGTTGGTATGGGCAGCACAGAGAATATGACAACAGAGGCAATGATGAGGATCAGGGAAGCTGATCTGCTCTTCGGGGCACAACGCTTACTTGAGGGTATGCCCGAAGATAAAGTGAAGCTGCCGTTTTATCTGGCAAAGGATATTCTTCCGGTATTAAAAGACAAAGGATGCGGTAAGAAATCGGTGGTTTTATTCTCCGGAGATACGGGCTTTTACAGTGGAGCGCAGAAGTTAGCGCAGAGATTAAAGGAAGAGATGGAAAGCGGTTGTCTGGAGGCGGATTTGACTATTCTGCCCGGAATCAGCGCCGTATCTTATCTTGCAGCCAGGCTTGGCATCGGTTGGCAGGACGGCGCAATCATAAGCATTCATGGAAGATCTGCCAATCTCCCTGAGATTGTTAGAGAGAATCCAAAGACCTTTCTCTTGCTTTCCGGGGTGCAGGATTTAAATCGACTGGGGAATCAGCTTGTGAATGCCAATCTCAAGGAGATAAGAATCACAGCAGGATATCAGCTTTCCTATCCCGAAGAACGGATTGAAAGACTTACGCCAGCAGAATGCTGCACCATCTGTGAGGAAGGACTTTATATCTGCCTGTTGGAACATGAGGGGGCAATCAACCGCCTCCTGACCCATGGCCGGCCGGATGAGGAATTTATTCGGGACAAGGTGCCTATGACAAAGGAGGAGATCCGGGAGATTTCCATATGTAAACTGAGATTGCACAAGGAAGCGGTATTATATGATATTGGAAGCGGTACCGGCTCTCTGGCAGTAGAAGCTGCCGGTTTATCCCATGGGATCAGGGTATATGCCATTGAGAGGAAACAGGAAGCTGTCTCGTTAATTAATAGAAACAGGAAGAAATTTGGTCTGAATAATATCACGGTGATAGAAGGGGAAGCGCCCCTGATACTGGATGAGCTCCCGCCTCCGACCCATGCGCTGATCGGGGGGAGCGGCGGGAAGCTAAAGGAAATTCTCGTTGGACTATATGAGAAGAACCCGGTTATGCGTATTGTGATCAATGCAATCACGCTGGAGACCATGACAGAAGTGATGAGGCTGTTAGAGCAGTTGCAGGTGGAACAGACAGATATCAGTCAGATTCAGGTGAGCAAGGCAGTCACTGCCGGCGGATATCATTTGATGAAGGCACATAATCCGGTTTTTATTGTTTCTTTTCAATTTAGGGAAGTGGGGAATCCGGGAGCCGGGTGAGAGGAATGAATGTGGATTGATCCGGTGCAAGCGGGCTTTTTATCTTCATGAGATGAAACAGGGATGTTGTGATCACAGAGAAAAGGGGTTATGAAGATGGAGAAAATGAAGGCACCGAGAATTCTGATTGGGGCAATAAAAAGCGGCAGCGGCAAAACCTTGGTAACCTGCGCTTTGCTGCAGGCATTGAAGGAAGGGGGAAAGCGGTTGGCGGCTTTTAAGTGCGGGCCGGATTATATCGATCCCATGTTCCATGAGAAGGTTCTTGGCGTAGCTTCAAAAAATCTGGATACCTTCTTTACGCAGGAGAATACCACCAGGCATTTATTACTGGAAGGGATGAAGGATTGTGACATGGGTGTGATAGAGGGGGTGATGGGACTTTATGACGGGCTTGGAGGCATACGGGAAGAGACCTCATCCTACCATCTGGCCAAGGTAACCGGAACACCCATTGTACTGGTGATAGATGTCCATGGAATGGGGAGATCCGTACTTCCGCTGATATTGGGATTTCTCCAATATGACACCTGCCATCTGATTCAGGGCATTATCTTAAATAAAATTACAGGAATGTTCTATCAGACGCTGATGCCTTTCCTGAAAAAACATATTCCGGTTCCTGTCCTTGGCTATTTTCCCAGGGAAGAGGAATTTCATCTGGAGAGCAGGCACCTGGGATTAAAAATGCCCCATGAAGTACAGGGGCTTAAGGAACAGGTAAAACGGGCAGCCGGTATCCTGAAGAGGACAGTTGATATGATGCAATTGGAGCGCATCGCACAGGGAGCGGTACAACTGAAAGCGGAGGAAGTAGTAATTCCCAGGCTGGACGGGGCGCTTACCATAGGAATCGCAAGGGATGAAGCCTTTTGCTTTTATTATGAAGATAATCTGAGCCTTCTTTGCAAGGCAGGTGCCAGACTGGTGTCATTTTCACCGCTTCATGATACTTCCCTGCCGGAAGGTTTGCATGGAATGATACTGGGAGGCGGATATCCGGAGAATTATGCAGGAGAATTATCAGCTAACCGGAAGATGCGAGAGAGCCTGAGAGAAGCATTATCCGCTGGAATGCCCTCCATTGCGGAATGCGGAGGCTTTATGTACCTTCATGAAACCATGGAAGATATGGAGGGACAGTCATTTCCCATGGTGGGAATGATTCCCGGTCACTGCTATGATACAGGAAAGTTAGTCCGATTTGGCTATATTGAAATAACGGAAAGGGAGGAAACCTTTTTACCAAGAGGCAGCAGGATCAAGGGTCATGAATTCCATCATTATGACAGTTCTGATAATGGAACTTCCTGTGTCGCTCAAAAGCCTGTGACAGGGAGAGAATGGAAGTGTGTACATACAGGACGGAATCATTGGTGGGGGTTTCCCCATTTGTATTATTATTCTGATATAAATTATGCGCTGCGGTTTTTAGAAAGGGTGAAGGAATATGGGAAAGCATCATCACCATCCGACAATTGATTATGATGCATATCAGTCCGGTATGAGTCATTGGAATACCACCTTTAAGGTAGTGTTTTCCCTGGGTATTTTAATTACCGTGATTGCTGTAAATACTCTGCCGGTATCCATTGTAACCATCCTTTATATGCTCTTTCTCAATGTCCGGGTGGGAAAAATTAAGTTCGGGGTCTATATTCGCCTGATGAAAATTCCTCTTGCATTTATTCTGATGAGTGCGGTGGCAATTATGATAGAGATGGGAAGCGGGGAAGACTGTCTGTACCGGATCAGGTTTTTTCACACATTTCTCTACATTACCAGAGAAAATCTGCTTCGTTCCATCGGTGTTTCCTGTAAGGCGTTTGCGGCCATCAGCGGATTCTTTATGATGACGCTTTCAACACCAATGGGAGAGATCATTTCAGTATTGAAAAGAGTGCATGTTCCCGGTATTATCCTGGAGCTGATGCATTTGATTTATCGATATATTTATATATTGTCAGAGATGAATCAAAGACAAAGGGATGCGGCTGTCTCGAGGCTTGGTTACTGGGGCTGGAAGACGTCCTTAAAAACCTTTGGAAGTGAAATTGCCAATCTATTTCTGATGTCCATGAAGAAGTCCGAACAATATTATGATGCTATGGAAGCCAGGGGATATGAAGGAGATTGCTCCTTCTGGGAAGAAAGAAAACCGTTTGGGAGGGGACAGCTTTCTTATGCCGTATGCTACGCAGTCTTATTACTCCTGATTGCTTTCCTCATTTCCTTTGAAAAGAAAAGGAGGGGCTTATGAAAGATAAGCTGATGGAAATCTGCCATCTTACGTTTGGGTATGAGGAAGGCAGGGATGTGCTGCATGACATTAATGTTTCCTTTTACAAACAGGAGAGGATCGCAGTCCTTGGTGCCAATGGGGCGGGTAAAACCACGTTCTTTTTACATCTGAATGGGGTCAGAGAACCCACCGGAGGTGAAATCAGGTATCGTGGAGAACAAATTCTCAAGAGGAATAAGAACATACTGCGAAAAAAGGTTGGGATTGTATTTCAGGATCCGGATCAGCAAATCATTGCCTCTACTGTGAAAGCAGAAGTTGCCTTTGGTCCCATGAACATGAAACTCTCCAGAGAGGAAGTGGAGGCCAGGGCGATGAAGGCAATTGGGGATATGAATTTGTCGGACCATGCACTGCGACCGCCCCATTACCTGAGCGGCGGGGAGAAAAAGAGGGTCAGCATTGCGGATATTATAGCAATGGATACGGAGATTATGATATTTGATGAACCGACGGCTTCTCTGGATCCGGTGAATGTACAAATACTGGAGGAAGCATTAAATAAGATGGAACAACAGGGAAAAACCATCCTGCTATCCACCCATGATGTCGACTTTGCCTATCGGTTTGCGGACCGGATACTGGTCTTTGGTAATGGGATGCTGATTGGTGACGGTGGTCCGGATACGATTTTCAGGGACAAGGGATTATTGGAACAGGCCAATTTGAGAAAGCCTGTATTAATGGAAGTCTATGATATGCTGAGAGGGAGGGGGATCCTGAAAGAGACGGATGATGTTGTGAAGGATCTGACTGGTCTGGCATTATTATTAGATACAATAGAGTGGCAGCCTGCACGCTTATAGAAAAAGATGACATAAAGAAGGGTACAAATTATAAGGAGGATACAAAGAAGGGTACAAATTATAAGAAAGATACAAAAAGGATACAAATACAAAAAGGATACAAATACAAAAAAGATACAAATACAAAAAAGATACAAATATAAAAAAGGTACAAATACAAGAAGGATACAAAGAAAGGAGGATACAAAGAAAGGAGGATTAAAAAGAAGGAGATAGATAAAGGACGATCAAGAAAGAAGTTTATATCTCCCGGAGGTACTATTGTGAAAGAATATTAGAGAGAAGAGAGGGGAAAAGAAAGTGACATTAAATCAGAAAAAGATGATTGCAGCAATTGCAGCTGTATCGATAGTACTCAGTATTACCCCGAGTGCCTATGCAATGCATATTATGGAGGGGTATCTTGCTCCGAAGTACTGTATTGCCTGGGGGATTTTAAGTATCCCCTTTTTGGTCACCGGGTTTTTATCCATTCAGAAGAGACTGAAGGAGAACAGAAGAAATATTACGCTGCTTGCCATGGCGGGGGCATTTATCTTTGTGATTTCCTCCCTGAAGATTCCTTCTGTCACGGGAAGTTGTTCGCATATGACAGGGACAGGGTTAGGAGCAATCTTATTCGGACCGGCGTCTGTCAGCATTCTTGGAAGTATCGTATTACTGTTTCAGGCAATTTTGCTGGCCCACGGAGGCCTGACCACGTTAGGAGCCAATACCTTCTCCATGGCAATTGCGGGTCCGTTTTTAGCCTTTGTTGTTTATAAGATCTGTAAGAGATGGAACGTGAATCCATTGGTCAGTATCTTTGCTGCGGCATTTCTGGGAGATCTATTTACCTACTGTGTTACCGGTTTTCAGCTTGCCATTGCTTATCCAAGTGCTGAGGGTGGCGTTATGGCATCCATCGTCAAGTTTCTTGGTGTATTTGCACCGACACAGCTGCCTCTTGCTATTTTGGAAGGAATTATCACTGTGTTAATTATGATCGCACTTCAGACCTATGCAAAACCCGAATTAAAAACAGCCGGGTTCTTTGCGGGGGAAAAATAAGGCACAGGGTGTTTTGATCAGCCGTTATAACGGCAGAGGGAGGTTCGGATGAATAAAACAAAGAAAACGGTATTGATTCTGATGATGGTTGGTATACTGATCGCTTTTGTTCCGCTGTTTGCATTAAAGGGGGCATCCTTTGGAGGGTCAGATGATGCCGGCAGCGTCATGATCGAGGAGATTGCAGGCAGTTATGAACCGTGGTTTACACCTGTACTGGAAAGAATGATACACGGGGAGCTTCCGGGAGAAGTGGAAAGTTTATTCTTTTGTTTGCAGACAGGCATTGGTGTGGGAATTATTGCATTTTGCATGGGGCGGCTGGTGGAACGTAAGAAATTAAGCGGCGGCAGAGAGAACCTATGAAAAAGGGAATTCTGATCGTCAGCTTTGGAACGACTTACAAGGATACAAGAGAAAAGAACATCGATCAATTAACACAAACAGTCCGGGAGCACTTCCCGGACTGGAACATCTATGAAGCCTACTCCAGTGACAAAATCAGGGCAGTGTTAAGAAAAAGAGATGGCTTTGTAATGCCCGGCACCCGGGAAGCACTGCTGCAGATGGAAAAGGATGGAATTACCCATGCTGCAGTTTTACCGACCCACATTATCGACGGGATAGAAAATAATAGAATGAAGCAGACCATTGAAGAATGCCGGGATATGTTTGTCGAAATCAAAACCGCCGAGGTGCTGTTGAAATATGAAGAGGACTATGTCATTGCCGCAAATATCTTTTGGGATTGCATAAAACATAGGGCAGAGGATTGTCCGGTAGTACTTATGGGACATGGGTCCGCCCATATTGCAGATAAAAGCTATGGGATATTAGAACAAAAGCTGCAAGAAGTCTCCGGGCGCGGGATTTATATCGCCACGGTGGAAGGGAAGGATTCTATCGACATAACCATCAAACGGTTAAAGAAGTCCGGAATGAAAAAGGGGAGATTGCTATTACATCCATTTATGCTGGTAGCCGGTGATCATGCCAGAAATGATATGGCAGGGTTGGAGAATTCCTTTGTCGCAAAGCTGACAGAGCAGGGTTATCAACCGGAATGCATCCTGAAAGGGATTGGGGAATATGAAGAAATTCGTAAGATTTATATCAGGCACCTTAGCAGGGCTTTGGAGAAAGAAAGGGAGTAGAGCATATGGAAGCAATTTTATATGGAGTCGGAGTAGGTCCGGGGGATCCTGAGTTGATCACATTGAAAGCATTTACCTGTATCAAAGAAAGTGATATTATTATTCTTCCCTCACAACCGAAAGAAGACTGCCATGCATACCGGATCGTCCGTCAGGTTTACCCTGAGATTGAAGAGAAAGAGATTGTCTGCATGCCATTTCCCATGACAAAGGACCGGGATGTGCTAGCGGGGGCGCATCAGAAAATACTGGAAAGAATCCTAGAATACTTACACAGAGACAAGTCGGTAGCCTTTCTTACCATAGGGGATCCGACCATATATTCTACTTATCAATACATACATCATCAGGTATTGACGCGTGGAATAAGAGCTGTTATGATAAATGGAATTCCTTCCTTTTGTGCCGCAGCTGCAAGACTCGGGTTATCTCTGGGAGATAAGGAGGAAGAGATCCATGTCATACCGGGTTCTTATGATATCAGCCATACGCTGGCGTTAAAGGGAACCAAAGTGTATATGAAATCCGGGAAAAACTTAGCGCATCTCAAAGAAGCCTTATCCGAATACGAGAATAAACATAATTTGGAGGTTTACACAGTTTCGAATTGTGGTATGATAGAGGAAAGAATTGCTGTGGGGTTGGAGAATCTGGAAATACAAAGCGGATATCTTACCCTTGTCATTGTCAAAGAAAAGAAGGAAAGGGATTGATGCGATGGAGAACTCCTATCGTTTCTTTGAAAACAGAGAATGCAGGTATTTTCCCTGTCATAAAGGGGCAGAAGTATTGAATTGTCTGTTCTGTTACTGTCCCTTATACCTGATAAGGAGTTGCCCCGGAAATCCCGTATGGAAAGAAAAGGATGGTAAAAGCATCAAGGTATGCACCGATTGTACGTTTCCCCATCAACCGGAGAATTATGAGAAGATTCTTGCTTCTATAAAGAAATATTTATCAGATGGACCTAAAATATAGCAAAGTCGCTTTCGGGTGATTTTGCTTTTTTATTCTAGACAATGGGAGTGATAGATATGAAGGATTTGAGTTATCAGTCGCAATTTACCGAAGAGGAAATGCAGGCCAGTTTAAATCAATATCTGGCATTGCAGCCCGGTTTTGGCGCTAATTTTGCGTTTTACAGAGAACGTAAACCGAAGAGTCAGGTGCTTTCCAAATATGTGGCATACTTCTATGAATTAAATACCAGTGAATTGAGAAATATTTCAATTCCGATTATTCCCGATGGCTGTATGGATATTACTTTCATCTTATCTGATCAGGAGTTTCATTCCTATCAGATTGGGACTGCTTTAACCTTTAGCGGACTTCTTGCTATGAAAAACAGATATGTTTTGGGAATCCGGTTTAAACCCGGGGCATTTAAATTGTTTTTTGATGAAGATCCCTGTCAGATCGCATCCAGGCAAATTCCTATTCAATCAAAAAACCTGAAAATAAATGAAATCAATGAAAAGTTAAAGAAAGCGAATAGTTTAGTGGAACGAGCGGATATTCTGGAAACTTTTCTGATCACCAATTTAAAGTTCAGAGAGAAATATGAGTTAATACAATATTGTGTCCAGAGAATGGTAACGTCAAAGGGACTGGTTAATGTCAATACCCTGGCGGAAGAAGTAAACTACAGCGCAAGGTTTATCAATAATTTATTTCGCGATTATATCGGACTTTCTCCCAAGTACATGGATGAGATTATTAAACTGCAGTCTACCATTTATTTAATCTCAACGTCCAATACCTCTCTATGTGAGATTGCGTTTCTATCCGGATTTTGTGATCAGTCCCATATGAACCGGCTGGTGAAAAAGTTTCTTGGAGGGCCGTCCAGTACGCTCTTGAATCATGAATTTTTTACGGCAGAGTATCATTCTCTGGTGAATATCTATACATTTTAAAAGTGTTCCGATTTGTTCTAGATAATCCTGCAAAATATGATTACAATCCTTACTATACAATTTATGTGGAGCAAAGATGCCGATCAGTGTCTTTGCTCTTTTTGTTGTAAAATAATAGAGAAAGAAGGAAGCGTATGTATCGTAAGGAAAAAAGTAAGGTATTATCAGAAAGATTTGATGAGTTGTATCCGGGTGGCCATTCTAAATTCAGAGAGCCTTTTGATGTGACGAAGCATAAGGTTTTTATTAAGAAGGCCCACGGGTCCCGTGTATGGGATGTGGATGACAATGAATATGTTCAATTTAATGATGCGTTTGGTCCAAGTATTCTGGGACATGCTCATCCGGAACTGGTGAAGGCGTTGACGGACCTCATTGAAAATTCCGCGACTATTGTGGGTTCTAATTGCTTGTTCGGAGAGGATGATATTAATTTTGCCGAATCCATCATTCGTGATGTTCCCTGCGCAGAGGCGGTAAAGGTTCAGGTAACAGGATCAGAAGCAGTTCAGATGGCAATTCGGATGGCAAGAGCATATACGGGTAAAAGTGTAGTGGTCAGATTCTCGGATCATTATCATGGATGGTTTGATAATGTGTTTGGAGGTCTTCTATGTGATGATCCGGATGCAATTCCCTATCAGAAGGAAGGGGATAACATGAATGATGATCACTGGACCTCAGGAAGATTCCCGGGATGCGTCAACGAAACCTATGTATTGCCCTGGAATGATTTTGAAAAGCTGGAGGAAACCTTTGATCAATATCATGATACTATCGCAATGATTCATTTTGAAGCCATTGTATGCAATACACTGGGACTGTATCCAAAGCCTGGTTTTATCGAGAAAATCAGAGAATTATGTGACAAATACAATGTTGTTATGAGCATCGATGAGGTTATTACGGGCTACCGGCTGGGTCTGGGTGGAGTACAAAAGTTCCTTGGGGTTACACCGGATCTTGCAACTTTTGCCAAGGCTATCGGCGGTGGAATTCCCGTATCCTGTGTTGTAGGGAAAAAGGAAATTTTTGAGCCTTTTGATACCGGATTAAAGGGACCCGGAACCTTCAATGGTTATGCCCTCGGTATGAGAGCAGCTGCCACAACCCTTGCAATCCTTGAGAAGAACAATGGCGAATGCTATGAGATCAGACAGAAGGTTCAGGATCATATTGTGGACGGTCTTCTTTCTCTCGCACAGGAATATGAGATACCCTTGAGAATTACGGAGGCACCGGGCGTATTTTTCACCATCTTCGGTATGTCCGGCGGAAGAAAGCCCGTTTATACCGTACAGGAAGCGATTGACGGCGGCTGGAATCCAAAACTGTTTATTAATTTCAGAAAGTATATGCAGGAAGAAGGTATCATTATGCTTCCCGGAGAAAGATGGTATATGGATATTTCTCATACCATGGAGGATGCCAAGTGGGTATTAAATGCTGCAAAGATCAGCATGCAGAAATTGGCAGAGGATAGAAAGAACGGCAAATTATAATTGCATAAGAGGTGAGGAGAAAATCATATGGAAAATACCAAACTGTCAAGAACACTGGGAATGAAAGAAGCAATCACAATTACCACCGGAACGGTTATAGGGGTAGGATTATTTACGGTAGGTGCAAATTGCGCCGGGATCATGGGATCATCCGTTATTTTATATACCTTAATTGCTATGACAATCTGTTTAATTCCGGCGATGATGTATGCGGAAATGGGATCGGCCCTTCCTTATGCGGGAGGAACCTACGAATATGCGAAAAGAGCGATTAATAAGCCGGTAGCCAACATTGCGGCATGGCATTATATTATTGCCATCATCGCCGCATGTGCCAGTGAGTCCCTGGCATTCTCCAATTATTTTGGATGGATCCTGAACGGCCTGGGACTCGAGATTGCCATCGATAATCGTATCATTGCATTTATATTAATGGCCTTCTTTGTTACTATTAATTTTAGAGGGGTTAAGATGTCCAGCAGGTGGCAGAATGGTTTTGTTGCATTCTTCTGGTCAGCTTCGCTCATCTGGATGTTATATATGATTCAGAATGTTGATTTCAGTAACTATATACCGTCACAGCTGGCAGAACTGCCCGGATTTCGCGATGCAGTATTAATTATTACATATTTATGGTGGTGCTTTGCTGGTTTTGAGACAGCGGTGGGAATGGGAGGAGAAATTAAGTTTCCCCAGATTAATATACCAAGAGCTATGCTGCTTTCCCCGTTTCTTATTTTTTCAGTATCCGCTTTGTTCCAATACTTCCTTGTGGGAGTGGTGCCTGCGGATATGATCTCAAAGATTGCTGAGGCTCAGGCTCCTTATGCAGAAGGATTACAGATGGCCGGATACGTTGGATTTCCGCTGATCCTGCTCTGTGTAACCATAGCTTTTGGAGGTGATATGTCAACCATGAATCCCGGGGTGGCGGCGCCCTCCCGATATATATTCCAGATGGGAGCGGATCATGTGCTTCCGGAAGTATTCGGTAAGGTGCATAAGAAATATAAGACACCTTTTTTGGCTATTTTATTCGTGGGAATCGTGGCGTTTATGCTGATCTTAACCAACTCAATCGTTATAATTGCAGAAATCAGCATGTGTTCTCTGTTCTGGTGTTATATCATTGGTTTTATTTCATTCGTATTACTCAGAAAAAAGGAGCCGGAATTAAAAAGACCATATAAAATGAAACTTGGGATTGCCGGAGCAGTAATTAGTGTGATTATATACACTATCATGATGGTAAATCTGGGGATGCGCTATTTTATTATGAGTTGCAGCATCACAGCGGTATGCCTGGCATTTTATTATCTGTATTCCAGAAAACATTCTTTGTCCGGAGAGGAAATGAGAGCCATCAGAGACCTGGAAGCCTGCTCGTTGGAAGAGGATATTCCATCAGCGGAAGAAAAGACGAAAATGGACAGGGAGTATCGATTATGGAAAATTGTAATCACGTTCCTGTTTCTCGTGACAGTCAGTGTTTACGTGATTGCTTTTATATTTTAATTGATAACCGGATATGAAGTAAGTCTGAGCGCTTGTCAGTGAGGTAGAGTCACTCTATATGATTTTGTAACTATAATTTTTAATTGAAACACAGGTTATTTTAAGAACCCCTTATTCTTGAGGATATCAGGAATAAGGGGTTTTAAGTTTTTTTAGGTTACATATTTTGTTTGATATTACAGGGTAATTCGTGTTAAACTGGGATTGGTACAGAGCAACCGATCTTGTGTTAGAATTTCCTGTGGAGGCAGTTATAATGGGTCAAAAAAAACAGAAGCAGATGTATTTCGCCGTTATTATGATCAGTCTGGTTGCACTTTTATCCGGGAAAGTCTTATGGAAAACCGAAATTGACCATAAGACGTTAATCGAAAAGGACATTTCCAGGCAGTACAATAAGACAAAGCAAATTGAAATTTTTACAGAACAGAATCTGAAGCATTATACAATTACCGGTTTTACACTGACTGGGGAAGAGAGCGCCAAAGCAGGTATTGCGGTGATAAAAGAGGAGGATAACTCAAAGCCGGAATTAATCAAGACCTATCGATTTGAAAAGCTGACGAAAAGGGCTCAGGATATCTATGTTGCATATGTTGATTTGTTTCAGGAAGAGAAAGAACAGTATCCGTATCTGGCTGTGATCAGCACGAATCCCGCATTATCCCTTATCACCATGAACTTTGATAATAATACAGCCAACCAGCTAAAAGTTGATGGGAATCCATCCCTTACCATGATTGAATTTCCAGACGAAACTGCCGGTGGAGAATATCAGTTCTTTGATGCGGCTGGAAACGTGATAAATTAATCCTAAGTAAAATGCTAAAAATCAAAACGATTGGATATCAATTATATACCTGCTTATAACAGCTTAATATCGAACGAGAGCTGAGAGAGCATATCCAGATCATCCTTGATCGAGATGCCGGCGGTGGTAAGCATATCTCCCGATATGGCAGCATTTGCACCGGAGCAGAAAACCATTTGTCCCTTGTCGGTAAGAAGACTGCGTCCGCCTGCCAAACGTATGGTGGCATCGGGAAGCAGAAACCGGTACATGGCTATGATTTGTCGGACTTCATCATCTGTCAGTGGCTTTTGAGCTTCAAGGGGAGTGCCCTTGATAGGATTAAGAATATTGATGGGAATGGATTTGATGCCTAATTGTCTCAGTTCCAGGGCCATATCAATTCGATCCTCCATAGTTTCTCCCAGCCCCATGATACCGCCGCTGCAAACGGTAAGACCGGCACTCAATGCGGCGGTAATAGCCGCTATTTTCTCATCATAGGTGTGGGTGGTACAGATGGAGGGAAAATAATTTCTTGAAGTCTCCAAATTATTATGATATCTATTTACACCGGCATGCTTTAGTTTAACAAACTGCTCCGGTGTTAAAAGACCATGAGAGGCACAAAGTGATATGGGGCAGCTTTTGGCAATGGCCCGGTAAGTTTCACACATATCATCAACCTCGGCATCCGACAAGTTCCTGCCGGAAGTAACGACACTGAAACGCAGGATACCCTTCGTGTAGTTATAGACAGCTTCTCTTATCATCTCTTCCTTACTCAGCAAGGTATATTCTGGTGATTGGGAAGAAAAGTGGGAAGATTGGGCGCAGTATCTGCAGTTTTCTGTGCAGTGTCCGCTTTTTCCGTTAATGATTGTGCAAATATCAAAGCCATTTTTGCAGAAATGAATTCGCAGATTGTTGGCTGCCTGACACAAATCGTCCAGATTCTCATTTGGCAGGGTAAGTGCTTCTTCACGGGAAATAGCACCCCCGGATAGAATTTTATTTATTAATTGAGTAAGCATGAGTTTGTCTCCTTTGTAAATAAGGATAGTATATCGAAAGAAAAAGCAATTGTCAACTAGACGAAGTATAAGAGTTGACAATTGCTTTTCGTTATCATAAAAGAAAAAATGATCTATTTTTGCAGAATTTAATGAATTTTTCCTGATATGTTATTCCCGTAATCCCTAAAACAGCGGTGAATGCAAAAATTACTATAGTTATTTCCCACTCACCCTGCCTTAAGGTAGAGCCGATGAAGGTGGAGGAAATGACGGAGGGAATGCGTGCAAAGCTAGATAGAACTAAAAAGTGTGTTGTCCTCATGGGACTGGTTCCGACGATATAGGTTAGCATATCCTTTGGAGTGCCGGGAATTAAAAACAGGATAAACACAATGGTTTCCAGTTTCTTCGCATCTTTAAGAAATGCAAATTTATCAAGTTGATTCTTTTTAAAAAGTCTTGCTGCAAGAGGGGTGCCAATTCTTTTCGAAAACATAAAAACACTGAAAGAAGCAGTCACACACCCAAACATGCAAAGAAATAGACCGCCAAAACCACCATACAGTATTCCGGCCAAAATTTCGATGGGTTCACCGGGTATAAAGGCAATCACAATCTGGGCGATCTGAAGGAAGAGGACAAGAAGCCAGCCTCTCACACCGATAGAAGTGATCCATACTTTAAATTTCTTCTGGGTTTCCTGCTCTGATATGAGATGAATCAAGGGAAGAAAAATCAGGTTCAAGGCAATCATCAGAGCAATAAAAAAAGTAATAAGAAGGATTAATTTTACAGTTGGTTTATCAGTATGTTTCATTCCTTCACCTGAATACTTTAATATCTCCATTCCTGGTCTCCAGTTCTACGGTAATATCAGCAGAAGCGCCAACGTCCCCGGCGGCGGTATCATCTGTAATTACAAGCTGGTCTGGGAAGGAGGTATCAATAGAGCCATTTTTAGTTACTGCTGAAAACTTGAAATTAAGCTGGCCCGGAAGCGTCACCTTAAGCGTTCCATTCTTAGCGTATGCTAAAATGTCACTGCTCACATCAGCAAAGGTGATATCAATGGAACCATTCCCGGAGGCATGGAAGGAACCAGAACCATAAAGATCAGTGGCGGTTAGTGTACCACCCTTTGATTGATAGCTGATGGTTCCGGTTATCTGTTTCATGGAAGTTTTGGCGTTGGTAGTTTGGATGTTAACTTCCTTTGCATTCATATTTTCAATAGTGATCATTCCATTTGTACTGACAGCTTTTACAGTAGATGCTTTTGTATTTGACACTTCCACCATACCGCTGGTTGTATCAATACGAAAAATACCTGATAAATTCAGCGGAATTTTTGAAGTAACAGTTCCGCTGGTAGAATGCAGGGACAGGTCGTCTGTATAGTTCTTAGGAATGTAAACTTCAATGTATGATTTAAAATTGGAACGTCTTGGTCTGTTCCCTTCTGTAATCAAGAGTTCACCATTTTGCATGAAAGTTTTGGCATAATAGCTCTTTTTATTAACGTTCATGTATTCTTTTACCATCACGTTATGATCAGCACTCTCCAGAACAATGATATCATCGGCGTCATAATCAAGCCGAAGGCTGGCGAAATCTCCTGTATCGAAGGTAAGCGTGTTGACAAGCGAGGTCGCAGTAACTTCTGTGCATCCTGTTAACATTCCGAAGAGTAAAAAAAACGCACAGTTGAATGAAATAAGTTTTCGTTTCATAAATATTCTCCCTTCTGATTGAACCGTTCATTTAATAAATAATTATTTTTTTACGGAGCGAATGCTCCGTAAAAATTATCCTTTGTAAGCGTGAAGCAGATTATCCATACATATGTTTTTGGCTGTTTGTGCGGAAATATTTTTTTGTGTTTCAAAAGCATCATTTGTGATATGCATGCCCCACCAGGATAAGGTCTCAATGATTAAGCGTGTAACATACTGTGGATACTCCACCTGACGGAAGGTACCCCTTTGCATGTATTGGGTGATATAGGATAGCACCTGATGATAAAACTTTTGGCGGTATTCCTTATAATAACTGATCAGTTTTTTTAAATCGTCCGGATTTTTTTCAATCAGTAAGCAGCCGACGCCATATTTTGCAATGACGTCAAATGCGTCTGATAACATTTGGTCCAAAGGATAGGTGGTAATATCATCAAGATGCGAAGAAAATGCTTGCGTATTCTCTTCGAAGGCCTTCATAATATCATGATCCAAAGAATCAAATAATTCAGAACGAACGGGTAATTCAAATTCCTGTGTAATAAAAGCCGGCTCTATGGTTCCTTTGAGAAGAAAACTCAGGATATCTCTTTTGCCTGTAAAGTAAATATAGAGCATGCCGGTTGATAAGCCGATTTCCTTTGCGATATCCTTCATCTGTGTTCGTGCATAACCCTTGTTAATAAATAAATGACTGGCTGCATCGTATATTAAATTCATTCTATTTTCCATTACGCCTCCTCCTTTACTGAACCGTTCATTCAATTCCTATTGTATTACAATTTGAGATGAACGTCAAGGAATTTTATACCGAAATAGTAATATTTCACCAACAATGAAGCAAAGGAGGAGTGGAACAGTCAATTTAATGCTTGGTCTAAACGTTATGCGTTGTTGTCAGTGGCGTATATCCCAGACCGGGTAGAAGATAGGAGATAAGACCTCTGATATAATCATCATCAATGGGATCACCTGTAATTAATAAACGATAAAACAAAGGCGCAAAGATGAGGTCGATACTGCGTTCAATGTCCAGATCTTTGTTTAATTCTCCTCGCTTGATTCCCCGTTCTAACAGAGATCTGGAGATAAGGCGGCGGGGGTGAAAATAACGATTACGATATTCTGCGGCAACATTATCGTCAAATTGTCCTTCTGCGATAAGATCTGCGATTACTTTTCCCTTTGGACTCATGATAAAGGTAGCCAATTGATGAACCTGCAGGAATAAATCCTCTTTAACAGATCCGGTATCAGGTATCTGTACCATACTCTGCGTTGCGCTAAAATACCCATCCAGAACAACCGCCGCTTTATTGGGCCACCATTTATATATGGTAGTTTTGCTCACACCGGCTCTATCAGCTATTCCTTCAATTGTTATCGACTGAAAGCCCTGTTCCAGCAAAAGTTCGTAAGAAGCAGCAAGAATCGCATGTTTCGTAGATTCGCTGCGGGGACGTCCGATTTTTTTATTCATAAGCTTCTCCTGATTCTGATACAACTTGTTCAAATTATCCGGACATGAAACATGTCTGATTTTTTTATGGTTGAAAGGATCATATATTACCTTTATTATACATTATTTTTTTGTGAAAGAAAAGCATTGACAAATGTAAACGTTGCGTTTATTATATTAGAAAGTAAACGATGCGTTTAGAAATAAAAAATGTAATGCCAAATAGTTTTGGCAAATGAAATATCAAAAAGTTTAACATCGTTATACGAAAAGTGAGGAGGATATGGAATGAAATATGAAAGAAACAAAGAAAATAATATCTCGGGAGGACTGATGCTTCTCATGGCAGCTGCCTGTGGTTTGATTGTCGCCAATCTTTATTATGCGCAGCCGCTGGTTGGACCAATCAGTGCGGCAACCAACATATCGCAAAGTGCATCGGGATTCATTGTAACCATTACCCAGCTGGGGTATGCCATAGGACTATTGTTTTTGGTACCGTTAAGTGATCTGCTGGAAAACAAACGATTGATTCATGCGATCCTGATCATTGTTATATTGGGATTAGTTACTGCATCTATGGCACGAAATGCTTCTGTTTATTTTATAGCTGCGGCACTGATCGGATTAGGATCTGTCGCAGCACAAATCATCGTACCTTTTGCCGCGCACCTGGCGATACCGGAACAAAGGGGCGCGATAGTAGGGAAAATAATGAGCGGCTTGTTACTGGGTATCATGTTAGCCAGACCGGTGGCCAGCCTGATTACAAGTCTGTGGAATTGGCAACTGGTTTTTATAGTTTCTGCAGGGATTATGATGCTTCTCTTTATGCTGTTATATTTCAAACTGCCAAAGAGAAAGCCGGTACCAAAGGATCGCTATCCCGATATATTAAAATCTTTGTGGTATCATTTTAGATATACACAGGTTTTACGGCGAAGAGCTTTGTATCAGGCAGCACTTTTTGGAAGCTTTAGTTTGTTCTGGACGGTGGTTCCTTTATGGCTGTCCGAGCACTTTCAACTAGATCAACAGGGAATTGCTTTATTTGGATTAGCAGGTGTCGCCGGAGCAATTGCCGCCCCCATTGCCGGAAAGCTTGCAGACCGCGGATGGTCAGGGAGACTTACAGGTTTTGCACTTCTTCTCGCGTCATTCTCCTTTGTATTTACGCATCTGCAGCCGGGTAATAAATTCCTATCACTTTTGATATTTTGTCTTGCAGCCATTCTGCTTGATATGTCCGTATCAGGCAATCTGGTCCTTGGTCAACAGGCAATTTACGGGTTAGGGGATGAAATCCGTGGAAGAGTCAATGGCGTATTTATGGCAGTGTTTTTTGGAGGCGGAGCCATAGGATCATCCCTGGGCGGATGGGCTTATGCTCAGGGAAGCTGGAATTGGGCTTCCGTCATTGGAGTTGTTTTGCCGATTCTGGCGTTTTTATATTACCTGACAGAGAAGAAACAGTAACTTTCACGCCTCATTCAAGGACGCAAATATGATTTCGACAAATCATCTTGTCATCATTCGCAAAACATGATAATATCAATACGACGGAGATAAACAAATGATAATGATAAGAATTACAACATATTATAATTATTAGTCAATGAATGTAATTATCAGAAAATAATAAAGTGAATGAAGATAGATTGAATGTGCTTCAATTTAATGGAGGATCGTCTAATGGAGAATGAGCTGCTGAGTGCTCAGGAGGTTGCCGGGTTACTGAAGATTTCCAGAAATACAGTTTATGAATTAATTAAAAGAGGAGAACTAAATTCCTCAAAGGTAGGCAAACAGGTAAGAGTAGCAAAAAGTGAGGTGTCCTCTTACTTAAATGGTACTGCTAATGTCAGTGTATCCTCTCAAAAACCTTATGCTGCTGCGGGAAATGCAGCGGTAAAACCAATGAAAAAACCAACTCCAATACATTCGGTGGATGATAATATCAGAGGCAACGAGTTTATTATCTGCGGCCAGGATATTTCACTGGATCTGCTGGCGAACCACCTTGGCGGATATTCAGACTCTTTGCAGATATATCGCTCCTATCTTACCAGTTATAATGCTATTTATGCACTTTATCAGGGACGTGTTAATATTGCCACTGCTCATTTGTGGGATGGTGACCTGGATGAATACAATGTATCCTATGTAAAGAAAATGATGCCTGGGATTCCGGCACTGGTCATTCGGATCGGAAAGCGCCGGCATGGATTTTATGTACAGAAAAATAATCCGAAGAAAATTACCGGCTGGGCTGACCTGAAGCGTATGGATATCACCATTGTTAACAGGGAAAAAGGGAGCGGAACGAGAGTATTATTGGACGAAAAACTCAGGATGATGGGCGTGATTGGTGATTATATAGAAGGCTATCATCATGAGTGTAAATCCCATCTTGCCGTTGCAAGTCTGGTTTCTCATGGTGATGCTGATCTTGGAATCGGCAGTGAATCCGGATTAATGAATGTAAATGGGATTGATTTTATTCCCCTTCAGATTGAATGCTATGATCTGATTATGCGACTCGCAGACGCAGATAAACAGCCATATAAAAAGGTAATGGAAGTACTGGCATCGGATTCGTTTAAAATGGATCTTCAGATTCTGGGCTGTTATGATACCACGGAGACCGGCAGGATTATATGGACTTAGAAATTTCCGGCACAAACTGAGAACTTATTGAAGAAAAAAGATGAGGCTGTTGCAAAACTGCAGCTTCTCATAGAAATGAGGCGGTGTTTGAAGGAACCGATATCATTTCTATTGAGAGGAACCTGGGGTTTGTAGCGGTCCTTTTTTTGTTTTTGACGTGATAAACATAAACAAATGTGACAAATGAACATTGGGTTATCAATAACAACATAAAAGTAAAGAAATAGGAGGCGTAATTTATGAGATGTCTCCATTGACTTTTAGAAACGCGAGAGATATCATAACACTATAATTTACAACCGGTGATAAATGTGATAAACGTTAAAACTGATACGCTGCCGGGAGAAATGTGATAGATGTGACAGTGAGTGTTTTGTGATTTTAAATGAATAACAAAGAGGTTATTATATTAGTTTTTACGGATATAATAACCTCTTTTGTATTAATAAAAAGGAGGAATTTTATATGAGAAAGATAGCATTTTATGGAAAAGGCGGTATTGGTAAATCTACAACACAGCAAAACACGGCGGCTGCCATGGCTCATTTTTATGATCAGAAAATATTCATTCACGGTTGTGATCCCAAGGCGGATTCAACCA
Organism: Bacillota bacterium; assembly: GCA_023439505.1. Lineage (GTDB taxonomy): Bacteria > Bacillota > Clostridia > Lachnospirales > Lachnospiraceae > Mobilitalea. Next base: position 15,431 of record JAEXNR010000001.1, on the reverse strand, counting down.
GATTAATTCTTGGAGGGAAACCGCAAGAGACCCTGATGGATGTACTGAGAGAGGAAGGAGCTGAAAAGGTAACCAATGATAAGGTAATTAAAAACGGATTTCATAATATTCGCTGTGTGGAATCGGGTGGACCGGAACCGGGCGTAGGATGTGCGGGACGCGGGGTTATTACAGCCATTGATTTGATGGAGAGCAACGGCGCCTATACGGATGATTTGGATTTTGTATTCTTTGACGTTCTTGGTGATGTTGTTTGCGGTGGATTTGCCATGCCCATCAGAGACGGAAAGGCTCAGGAAGTGTATATTGTTGCCTCCGGCGAGATGATGGCTATTTATGCGGCAAATAATATCTGTAAGGGTCTGCTAAAGTATGCAAAACAAAGTGGTGTCAGACTGGGAGGTATTATTTGTAACAGCCGTAAGGTGGATAGAGAGAGAGAGTTCCTGGAAGAATTCACGGCATCCATCGGAACCCAGATGATTCATTTTGTACCAAGAGATAATATTGTGCAAAAAGCGGAATTTAATAAGAAAACCGTAGTGGAGTACGATGAAAACGAAAATCAGGCCAAAGAATACGGGGAACTGGCAAAAAAGATCATTGAAAATAAGAAATTTGTAATTCCACAACCCTTAACCATGGATGAATTAGAAAAAATGGTTGTCAAATACGGTATTTCAGATTAATCAGGAGGGAGAAATGGGTATGAAAATGATAAAAGCGATCCTTCGTCCGGAAGTTGCGGATACGGTAGCAGATGCTTTATCGGAAGCGGGATTTAATTCAATGACAAAGATCAATGCTTTTGGTCGTGGTAAGCAAAACGGAATTGTAATCGGATCGGTACATTATGATGAATTGCCAAAGACAATTATTATGTTGGTAGTGGAAGACGAACATGTGGATGAGATCTTGAAAGTAGTGAAATACAAAGCATATACCGGCAATTTCGGTGATGGCAAGATCTTCATAACGTCTGTAGACCGGGCCTTAACCATCAGAACCGGTGCAGAAGAATTGTAGGTGGTGTCAATGAAAGAGATAATCGCTGTGATACGACCCAAAAAAGTCAGTGCTACAAAGGATGCGCTGGTGAAGCTGGGATACCCAAGTCTTACTGCTATCCCGGTCCTTGGCAGAGGAAAGCAAAAAGGATTGGAAAACGAGATCAATATAGAATTCAGACCGGGTACGCTTGATCTGAACAGACATGTGGCAATGAAGTATATTCCAAAGAGATATCTGTCCATCGTAATTCCGGATGATGAGGTGGAGGCGGTAATACAGGCGATCATTAAGACTAATCAGACGGACCAGATTGGTGACGGTAAAATCTTCGTTTGTCCGGTAGAGGAAGCGTTAAGAATCCGGACAGAGGAGCAGGGAAACAGTGCCATCAATTAAAAAGGAGGGAAAACTATGCCGTATCATTTATTTAAATGTAGTGAATGTATACCTGAAAGAGAGAAACATGCGGTAATAAAAGGCCCCGGTGAGACGCTTTCAGATGCGCTGCCATTGGGATATCTTAATACAATTCCCGGCACAATATCAGAGCGCGGCTGTGCTTATTGCGGTGCAAAACATGTAATTGGGACACCAATGAAAGATGTAATTCATATCAGTCATGGGCCGGTGGGTTGTACGTATGATACCTGGCAGACCAAGCGTTACATCAGTGATAATGATAATTTTCAGATTAAATATACCTTTGCAACGGATATGAAGGAGTCCCATATTGTATTCGGAGCCGAGAAACTGTTAAAAAAGAATATCATTGAGGCATTTAAAGCATTCCCCAAGATTAAGAGGATGACAATTTATCAGACCTGCGCTTCCGCTCTGATCGGAGATGATATGAATGCCATTGCACAAGAAGTCATGGAAGAAATGCCGGAGGTTGATATCTTCGTCTGCAATTCGCCGGGCTTTGGAGGACCCAGCCAGTCCGGTGGCCACCACAAGATTAATATTGCCTGGATTAATCAGAAAGTAGGAACCGTAGAACCGGAGATTACCAGTGACTATGTGATCAATTATGTAGGGGAATATAATATTCAGGGTGATCAGGAAATTATGCAGGATTTCTTTAAGAGAATGGGAATTCAGGTTCTCTCTACCTTTACCGGTAATGGGAGCTATGATGATCTGCGCGGAATGCATAAGGCTCAACTGAACGTGCTGGAATGTGCAAGATCCGCAGAATATATCTGCAATGAATTAAGAGTGAGATACGGGATTCCCAGACTGGATATTGACGGCTTTGGTTTTGAACCTCTTTCTTCCTCCTTAAGAAAGATAGCCATGTTTTTTGGCATCGAGGACAGAGCTGAGGCAATCATTGAAGAGGAAACAAGGAGATGGAAACCGGAACTGGAATGGTATAAAGAAAGACTAAAAGGGAAAAAAGTCTGTTTATGGCCGGGCGGCTCCAAGTTATGGCACTGGGCGAATTGTATTCATGAAGAAATGGGAGTGGAGGTAGTATCTGTTTATACCAAATTCGGACATCAGGGAGATATGGAAAAAGGGATTTCACGCTGTGAAGAAGGTGCGCTTGCGATTGACGATCCCAATGAACTGGAAGGACTGGAAGCAATGGAAATGCTTCAGCCGGATATTATCTTCACCGGAAAGCGGCCGGGAGAGGTGGCGAAGAAAGTTCGTGTTCCATACCTTAATGCCCACGCATATCATAATGGACCCTGGAAGGGATACGAGGGCTGGGTGAGATTTGCAAAGGATGTCTACAATGGAATATTTTCTCCGATTCATGAGCTCTCCTTACTTAACATCAGTAAAGATGAGATACCGACGGATATCGGATTTAAGACACAGAGGATCCTTTCCGATGTTAATTTAAGCGAAGAGGTAAAAAATTCCACGGTATTAAGAGAATATACTGGGGAATATGATGCATTAAAACGAATCAGGGAAAGGGAATATCCGGTATTCCCCAGAAAAGATGAATTCGTAGGCGAAGAACTTTCGGCTATTTAAAGGAGGTGAATTGCGATGGAGGAAAAGATGATGAATGAAAGAATGGAATTACTCCTGGACTTTATCATGAAAAAGTGTTTATGGCAATTCCACTCCAGAGCTTGGGACAGGGAAAGACAAAATGAGAAAATTATTCAAAAGACAACGCAGATTCTATGCAAAGAGCCGGTAGAAAATGACACACCGGAGGATAGATGTTATTTTGTGGATGCCAATTATCTTGCCGAGAACTATACCAAACGATTTCAATGGATCTCAGAGCTTGAAACGTTTGAAATAAAAAAGATCATGCAGGCCTTAAAGGAACGGCTGGACTTTCTGCTGATTAAAGGTTCCCTGAATGCCGAACTGAGTGACCCGCACTATTAGAGGCTACCTTGAGGTAAGAAAAGAGACAGCAATACAGGGGGTGCTGCCGGAACAGGGTAGTTCATGCAGATTGTTTGATTGGACCGGATGGTGTGGCTCACTTTAATGGGTGGTACTTCCCCAAAAAGTGTGTCGCATCCGGATCGAGGTGTTTCGACAGAATGGAGGATGTTATATGTACTGTGAAGTGAAAGAAAAAGAGCGTGCCGGGATAATCAATCCCATATTTACCTGCCAGCCCTGCGGTGTACAGTATGCCAGCATCGGAATTAAAGATTGTATCGGAATTGTACATGGCGGTCAGGGCTGTGTAATGTTTGTCAGATTATTGTTTTCACAGCATTTTAAAGAAAGCTTTGAACTAGCGTCTTCCTCCCTACATGAAGACGGAGCTGTATTCGGTGCACTTAACAGGGTGGAAGAAGCGGTGGATGTATTGCTCATGAGATATCCTCATGTTAAGGTCGTACCCATCATCTCCACCTGTTCCACAGAAGTTATCGGAGATGACATTGATGGTGTGGTAAGAAAGTTAAATGCAGGTCTTTTGAAAGAAAAATATCCGGACCGGGAGGTTCATCTGATTCCGATTCATTCTCCCAGCTTCGTGGGAAGTATGATCAGTGGTTATGATGTGGCGGTAAAAGAATTTATCTCCTACTTTGCAAGAAAAAGTGATCCTTCCGATAAAATCAACCTGATCACCGGTTGGGTTAACCCAGGTGATGTTACGGAGCTGAAACATCTGTTGGCACAAATGGAGGTAGAGGCTAATGTATACTTTGAGACGAAGGCCTTCGATTCTCCGCTGATGCCGGAGGGCAATGATGTATCTCACGGAGAGACTACCGTGGAGGATTTGAGAAATTCGGCCAATGCGAAAGCAACCTTTGCATTGAACAGATATGAAGGCGGTAAGGCAGCTCAATATCTGGAGGATGAATTTGAGATACCGGCAATCATTGGGCCCACGCCCATCGGTATCAGAAATACGGATACCTTTTTAAAGAAAATAAGTGATATCACCGGTAAACCCATTCCCGAATCTTTGGTCAGGGAAAGGGGAATTGCGCTGGATGCTATAACAGATGTGACACACATGTTCCTTGCTGATAAGAAGGTTGCCATCTATGGAAGTGCGGATCTGGTCATCAGTCTTGCACAATTTTGCCTGGATATGGAGATGAAGCCGGTATTGCTCCTTCTGGGAGACGACAATTCCAAATATAAGACTGATCCCAGAATACTTGAGTTTAAAGAAAAGCTGGATTACAAAATGGAAATTATAACAAATGCCGATCTGTGGGAACTGGAAAATCGCATTAAAAATGAAGGTTTGGAGGTGGATCTGATCATGGGTCATTCCAAAGGTAGATTTATCTCCATCGATTATCATATTCCCATGGTCAGAGTCGGTTTTCCCGTATATGACAGAGCGGGAATGTATCGGCACCCTATCGTTGGATATAAAGGGGCGATGCTGCTGGCCGAGGAAATTGCAAATACCTGGTTTGCGGATATGGAGTATAAGAATAACAGAGAGCCGATATTAAATGTTTGGTAATGTATCTTATGGATAAGGTGGTGTACCTTTGCCGGGCAATGATTCTACGAACTATAATTCAAATAAAAAAAATTTTTGCAGACATCCCTGCTTTAACAATTATGATTTCCATCATGCGATGATTCATTTGCCGGTCGCCGGGGAATATAATGTCTTTTTTCATCGCATTCTGCAAGAGAAGGGCCAGCTCTCCGGCATCTGCGGGGAAAATAGTTCAGAATTACTTACCCCATATGAAGCAGTGGATCGTGTCCAGCAAGCGCAAAAAAGTATTCCCAATCTTACGGTAGCCGCAATCGCAGGTCCTGGTGAAGTTCTGGCAGACTTTGAATCTGCAAAGGAGACATTAAGACTCATTCGTCAGTCATATCCGCAGATGCTTCTGTGTCTGGCAACGAATGGTCTGATGCTTCCTGTTTACGCGTATCATCTTATCTCTCTGGGAGTAAATTACGTCACTGTGAATATGCATACCATCAGTCCGGAAACAGGAGATAAACTCTATGATCATATTACCTATCTTGGTCGTCACTATACGGGAATTGAAGGTGCGAATATTCTGCTGCAAAATCAAATCTCCGGAATGAGTTATCTGTCTTCTATGGGGATTTCGGTAAGAATGAATATACTTGTTATGAAAGATGTAAATGAACAGGAGATCTGTGATATGGTATATCTTGCGAAAGAGTGCGGGTGCAAGATGACCAATATTGTTCTTCCCTCTATGAACAATAAAGATGATTTTAACGGATTAAATACTTACAGTAATGATGAAATTGGGTACCTGAGAAGGGAATGCGAGAAGATCATGCCCCAGTCTTATTTTTGTAAGCCCTGTAATTCTGCAACAGTAGAGACCTTAAATACGAGATTTGCTATTGATTTTAGAGATCCAGGGAAAGGGTCGGCGGTGAAATTACAGGGAGAAGTACCTCATTACAGATTTGCGGTATGTTCAAAAACAGGAATACTAATTGATGAACATTTTGGTCATGCAACGAACTTCTATATTTATGATGTTAGAGACGGATTCGTTACTTTTTTAGAGACGCGACCGACTGAGCAGTACGCTCAGGGGACAAAAGAGGATAAAGCGGCAGGAAGAGTCTATAAATTGATCAAAGCAATCGAGGACTGCAATTGTGTGGTATGTATGAGAATCGGTGCTTGTCCCTCCGATGCCCTGAGAGAGAAAAACATTGATATCTATACTACTTATAACCTGATTGAGGACGGTCTTAAAGAAGCGGTACTAAGATTATATACCGGGCCGGCTGTCAATCTCTAGAAAGCTCCCTGATATTTTGGCTATAATATGGCCGAAATCCTGATTCTTGGGATTCGGCGGAAGGGATGATGATATGAGACTTCATTATTTACAACATGTTCCTTTTGAAGACCCGGGTGTTATATTCACCTGGGCAAAGGAAAATGGGTATCCCATGACCGGTACCCACTTCTATAGACAGGATCCTCTGCCGGGACTGGATACCTTTGATTGGCTGATCATTTTAGGTGGACCGATGAATCTATATGAGGAAGAACAATTCCCTTGGCTCATAGTGGAAAAAGCATTTATGAAAGAAGCAATGGCAGCTGAAAAGGTGATGATCGGTTTCTGCCTGGGTGCACAGCTGATCGCGGATGTGATTGGAGGAAGGGTAATAAAAAATCTGTTTCGGGAAATCGGTTGGTTTCCGGTTACCATGGCGGAAAAAGCATCTGTATTTCCTCAATTTTCTATTTTCCCAAATCATCCTATTGTTTTTGAGTGGCATGGGGACACCTTTATCGATTTGCCCAAGGATGCAATTATACTTGCATCCAATGAGGCTTGTACCAATCAGGCATTTCTCCATGGCAGCAGGACGTATGGATTTCAGTTTCATATGGAATATACGCAGAAGATAATCGAGGAGCTTATTATAAACTGCAGGGATGAATTGATTACAGATATTTATGTACAGACGGCCAAGGAGCTTTGTGCACATCCGGAGTATCTCATCCAGATCAACAGCCAGTTGAAGTGCTTTCTAAATAAGCTGCACGAGCTATACCGGGAGGGGGATATCTGAGTTGGAAAAAATACGTTATATACAAAGAAACTGTACGGATCACAAGAAGATTGACTGTTTTCTGAATGAGGCCAGAATCGGAATTGTGGGTATCAGCGGTGATCACTATCCATACTGCGTTCCGGTTAATTATGTATGGCAAAACGGAAAAATTTATTTTCACGGTATGGGATCGGGTAAGAAAAATAATCTGCTTATGGAGCATAGCAACGTCAGCTTTACTGTATTCAAAGAATACGGAACTGTTGAGGATGAAGTGCCCTGTCATGCAGATACTTCCTATTTGAGTGTGATGATCTTTGGTAAAGCTGTTCCAATAGATGATCCCGCTGAAAAAGCAATGGCATTGCAGGCGATCATAGATAAATTTATGCCAGGATTTTATAAAGGGAAGATATCCGGCTCCTATGTGAAAAATTATCATTCCTCACTTGATCAGCGACCCGTCGCTGTATATCAGATTATTCCGGAGGAAATTACAGCCAAGGAAAATGCAGCTGATCCTGGTCGCATTCATTGATAGGATGCGGGAAAAGAAGAAAAGGAGGGAATGGAATGATACCTGAGGAAAAGTATCAGTTAAAGGGAATTACCAGTTATATCGCATATCCGAAAGGGAATTTGAAAAGCGCAATTCTGGAGGAGTACAATGAGATTATGTGGAAGGATGTTAAATTGGTCCCCCGGTACGGTGCTCCCGATGAGCGTAAAAAAGAAACGAAAGCAATCTCCTTTTATGAGAGCGGAGCGCTAAAGAGTATTACTTTGGAAAATCAGACCAAAATCCCAACCTCTTTGGGCGGCATAGATGCCGAACTGTTAACCTTCTATGAAACCGGAGAGATTGACAGTATCTTTCCACGCAATGGGCAAATTGGCTTTGGCTGGTCGGTGGAAGATGAAGAGCAGCTCCTGGAGAAAGTGGATTTTTATACCGGTGCCGGTAAATTTGCTGTTAAAATTATCGGTCTTCGGTTTTATGAGAATTCAGCATTAAAAAGTATAATCTTGTGGCCGAAGGAGTCCATAGAACTCAATACGCCCATAGGAGTGCTTCCTGTACGGATTGGAGTTCGATTTTATGAAAACGGAGCTCTGGAATCTTTTGAACCTGCAAAACCCTTGTCCCTGAATACAAAGATCGGTACTATCATTGCCTTTGATCAGCATGCGATTGGAATGGATGCCGATTATAATTCCGTTCGCTTCAATTCGGAGGGTGAGCTGTCCTGTCTTTGTACCAATAGTGATATTGTGGTGATCAATGATGAAAATAAGAATAGAACAGTAATCTACCAGCAGTTGAAGCTGGATTTGATGACCAATGAACTGGTAAAAGTACCAACTGTGATAACCTTTGAGAAGAATGAAATCATCATCGACAATTGTGCCAAGAAGATGGTTTTTAATCTGAAGAACTCCAGATTTCTATTTCTGCATGATGGAGCGTATATGGAAAAGAAATGCAGTCCCGGCAGTGACTGTTCCGGTTGCGGAGCCGCCTGTATGTAAGGGTGGGAAGAAGATGTAGATTGCCACAAATCCGGAGAGCGTTGATTTGGCAGAATGGAGATGAGTATGGAGATAGCTGTAATGGTGGATGAACAAGGGAAAACTTCGGGGCTGGAACAGGATGGTACACTGAGAATCTATTCAAAAACAGATGGGGAATGGAGTATTGTCAGAGAAAAGAAATATTACATACAGAATATCACGAATGCTGCCTTATTACGGGAGTGCATTTGTGAAATCGGAAAATGGATGATGGAAAGCAGAATTTTAATTGTGAACCGAATCAGAGGAATTCATTATATCGCTTTTGAAGAACATCAAATCTCGATGCTGGAAATCAAAGGATTACCGGAGGATTTTCTGGATGATGTCAGAGACTGTTTGCGTCATCAGCGAACCGGAAAGGAAGTCCCCTTGGAGCATAATGCAATTTACGAAGCACAGCCCGGTATTTATTATACAGATCTTAGGGAGGTCATGAAAGGGAATACCTCCTACAGTTCGAAACAGATTCTGCTTCCCTTTATAAAAAATCGGGAATTTAAAAGCCTAGAAATTCTATGTGAGCATGTTCCCAAATGGCTGGAGAAGAATCTGACAGAATTAAAGCTTATGCTAACAGTGGAAAAATTTAAGGACTGTCTCAAGGTCCGGATTTATCATAAGGTTTATAAACAAGATGATGCGGCGGCAAGCCATTTTACCTGTCATGAATAAGAAGACGTGACTAGCTGTTTTACTTTACCTGTCAAAAACAAGAAGAACCGGCAAGACAGTTCACTTGTCGTAAATAATAAACTCCAGCCAGCGTGATTTTGTTATGGTTGGAGTTTTTTATGTTATCCACGTTTGAATTTCATAATCATTTCCCGGGTAAGAGACAGGTCATCTTCCTCAAGATCTATTTCATCTCTTGAAAACCACTGACCCTCAGATAACTCCGTCTCGTCCAGCGTAATATCCCGATCCCCATCGAGCTGTGCAAAGAATCCAAGGAGAAGGGAATTGGAATAGGCCCAGGGCTGGCTTTTATAAAAGGTGATATTTCTGATCTTAAGTCCCACCTCCTCCAGCACTTCACGTTCCACGGTCTGTTCAATTGTTTCTCCGATTTCTGTGAAACCGGCAATTAAAGCATAATTGGAATATTCTCTTCCTGCGTATTTGGTCATCAGAAGCTTATCACCATCTGTTACGGCAACAATAATGGCGGGTGCAATCGGTGGATAAATGATATTGCCGCACTCCGGGCACGACATCATCCGTTCCTTGGTATCTGCTTTCAGTAAACCGGAACATCTTCCGCAAAACTTTGTATCCCGATACCATTTGTATAAATGAAACCCCACAAATCCAGCATAAACAGTATCCTTAGGCTTGCTTTCTCTGAAGATCCTGACACTCTCATAGGAGAAACAATCGCAAGAAAGTTCTTCCTGTCCCTGATAAAGAAAGTATTCGGTTTCATCCACGGAGAAAAGATAACGAGCATCCGCTGCATTCAGATGCAGCTCCTTCCATAAGGGGAAGGTCAGCATCTGATCTGTTCTCCTGCATAATATCGTTTCATTCCTGTAAGCTAAAATAACGCTGTCAGGTGTGGCTGCTTTAAGAGCAAATTCGTTATGTAGTTTCTTCGGTTCTATATTCTGTATCATATCCTATGTCCGTTCTTATAGTCTGGATGAATAGTTGCAATTGCAATTAGTAAGAATGTTATTGATATTAAATATTCGATGAAACTAAGAATATATTGATATTAATCAATGAATTAATATGAATTATAATCTTGAATGAACCTAAAGTCAACGTATAGTTCAATTTCAAATTCTGTAATACACGTACAGTTCAATTTCAAATTCTAAATCAACTTAATTCAACCACACTTGAGACCGAAAGAGGTTGGAAAAGAGGCTTGCCTATTTAAGCCAGGAGCATTATGATAGATGATATGGCAGAAACTGAAAATGAATGATAAAAAGGAACATTACTTAAGAGAAGCAGTCTTTTGTTATTTGTCAGCTTTATTGATCAAAGCAGATAACTAAAAAGGGAAAGAGGAGAAATGATATGGCAATTGAAAAAGTAAGAGAGTATTTTAAACAATATCATATGGAAGAGAGAATCATGGAATTTGAGGTTTCCAGTGCAACCGTTGAACTGGCAGCGATGGCATTAAATTGTGAACCGCAGCGAATCGCCAAAACATTATCATTTCTGGTTGGGACACAATGCATTCTGATAGTCACAGCAGGAGATGCTAAGATTGATAATGCGAAGTATAAAGCCAGGTTTCAGACCAAGGCTAAAATGCTGACACCGGACGAGGTACTGGAAGATACAGGACATGCTGTCGGAGGTGTCTGCCCCTTTGGAATACCGGAGAATACAGATGTTTATCTTGATGTATCACTGAAACGGTTTGAAACGGTGTTTCCTGCCTGCGGGAGCAGTAACAGTGCCATTGAACTTAATATTCCCCAATTGGAGCAATATGCAAACTACAGGGAATGGGTAGATGTGTGCAAGGGCTGGGAAGAATAGAATAAGATCATAGATTAAATTCAGGATGTCGGACATATGATACAGTAAATGAGTGATTAAAGGTAGCAATGCTGATATGATTCGGTTACAGATCAAAGAGCTTTTTCGAAGGAAACGACGGGATATTATAATGATAATATTCTTCTCCTTAATTATGATCTATTGTTTCATTACATTTTATTTTAGCAGCCATTTCTATCTTCATACGAAGATCAATGAAATGGATGTTTCCTTAAAGGCTTTTAAAGCAGCAGATGAAATAGCCTTAAAGTATGAAAAAGCATATCAGCTTGAGATATCAGATAGAGATGGTGATGCAGAAACCATCACGGGAGTGGAAGCAGGAATCACTTATGCCGGGAAGCAGCAAATTGCAAAGATCTATCGGAAGCAGAATGCATTTCTGTGGATAAAGGGAATATGGAAACAGCATACTTATGAAATTAAGGATTTATATGAATATGATCCGATGAAACTGGATCAAAGAATCCAGTCCCTTCGATGCATTAACAGGGCCATGATGCCGCCAAAGAATGTTTCCTTCCAATATAGTAACGGTTCCTATTCCATCATCAGTGAGGTTATGGGAAATAAACTGCTTCCTGATAAATTGGAGGAAGCTGTGCGAAACAGCATAACCAGAGGGGGCTTGCAGCTTAATCTGGAAGAGGCTGAATGCTATGAAAAGCCGCGCTTTATCAGGAACTCGGAAAAAACACAGCAGACACAAAAGCTGCTGAATCAATATGTTTCCACTAAAATCATTTATAACTTTGGCACGCAAAAAGAGATTTTGGATGGCAATATCATCCATGAGTGGCTGCGTGTGGATGACGACCTGGAGGTCGCACTTGATCAGGACGCAGTGAAACACTATGTCTATACCTTAAGCAAGAAATACGATACGGTAGGTATTACCAGAAAATTTAAAGCATCCACCGGGAAGATCGTTGAAGTCCATGGCGGCCTGTACGGGTGGAAAATTGACCGGATAGAAGAGACCAATACGCTTCTGCAAGACATTCAACGCGGGCAGGTGTTGGAGAAGGAACCGGTCTATCTTCAGAAAGCCCTTGCAAGGGGGGAAGATGAAATTGGCAATTCTTATGTGGAAATCAATATTACAAGACAGCATCTCTGGTGCTATAAAGATGGGAAGCTGATTACACAGGGACCTGTTGTAACAGGTAATCCGAATCGGGGAAATGCAACGGTAGTAGGTACCTATATGTTGAATTATAAACAAAAAGATGCGGAACTGGTCGGTCCGAATTATGAGTCAAAAGTGACATACTGGATGCCGTTTTTCGGAAATATCGGGCTTCATGATGCAAGCTGGAGATATTCTTTCGGAGGAAAAATATATCTGAGAAACGGTTCTCATGGATGTATCAATGCACCGAAATTTCTTGCTGAAATTGTATTCGAAAATATAGAAGCGGGTACTCCGATTATCTGTTATGAAGAAGAGGATAACACAAAGAAATAATAACATACAGTGGGTTGATAAGAGGGAGGAAAACTCAGGATGAAAAGAAAGATAGGGATATTCCAATATAATTCACCGGTAACATTAACATTTACCTTGATTTCACTGGCAGTACTGATCCTTGGCTATATCACAAAGGGAGTTAGTACCAATTTGTTATTTTGTACGTATAAAGCATCCTTATCAAATCCGCTTACTTATATCAGAATATTCACGCACGTTTTGGGGCATGCAAACTGGTCTCATTTTTCCGGCAATATGGTGCTGTTTCTGGTGCTGGGACCTATGCTGGAAGAAAAATTCGGATCAAAACTATTCCTTGAAATGATCGTGATTACAGCATTTATCTCAGGCATCATCTTTATCTTCCTTTACCCGGACAGTGCCCTGCTTGGGGCAAGCGGTATTGTATTTATGATGATTGTTCTGTCCTCTGCTGCCGGGATGGAAGAGGGAGGAATTCCTATTACTCTTATCCTTGTCGTGATCGTTTACCTTGGCGGTGAAGTGGTGAATGGCATGGGCAATGATGATGGAATCGCTCATATTGTGCATATTATGGGGGGTGTCTGTGGTGCTGCATTTGGTTTCATTGGCAGAAGGAGAAGATAATCACCTGGTGCATTTCCGGTAAAAGAGATACAATAATAATGAAAATCACCGGAATACAGGATCCTTTGATCCGGTATTCCGGTGATTTTTTGATCATCCAATACTGTCTATTTGATAGCCTTGCCAGTATTTATTCTTATTATATTTTTACTGCTTATTCCAAGTTCTTTCGTGATTTCCTTCAATACCTTACTGCTGATTTGCGAACTATCGCCAACAACATATACCTGAGTCGGATCAATCTTCTTTAACGCCTCTGCAGTATAGGAGGTCAAAGTGCCACTTTTCACAAACAAAATAGGATAACCCAGTTCGGCACAAACTGCCCGAATGTTTTCAGCATCCTTTGGTTTCACCTCTCCGTTAACAAGAACTACCTTGGCTTCTTTCGAACGTATCACCTTATCTGCTACTAACTTTGCTGTTTCATACTTGTCCTTGCCGCCGATATGAATGATAGAGTTATACCCCTCCTTCTTCAGCATTTTTTCAAGATCCTTATAAACCGCCTGACCTAAACCTATAATGTAGATTTGATCCTGCTTTGTATAATTTTTTTTGATATAAGCCACCATTTTTTTCGCATCACTTTCTGTGATACCGGTGCTGACAACCTTACCCTTTCTCTGGTCGGCCAGAACCCCTGCCACAAATGCATCTGCAAAATCATATTTGGTAGCTATAATGATTAATTTCCTGGGAGCTTCTTTTCGGGTAATTGTAAGGGGGTATATCTTACTTGATTTTCCATCCTCGGCTGTTACCTTAATATACGCTTTATTTTCACCAACCTTAAGCTTTAGTTCATTTTGCTTCAATACCTTCGTGCATGCCTTGTCGCTGTATAATTTCCAAGAGGCATTGACACTCGCGTCCACCTTAATGACCAGACTGGATTTCTCATTCGCAACCGTAGCCGATATCTTATTCTTAGTGATAGCCGCTTTTGACGGTACAATTACTTTTGTCACATCACAGCCGGTGGATTTGACCGCGTCTGGAAGATTTTTCAAGGTCTCTGTCCGGATGATGGTACAGGTGCCGAATTTCGATATATGGAACTTAATTCCCGGTACTCCGGTCTTAAAGTCTACAAGCTCTCCCTTAATTAATTCCTTATCCCCGTCATTATGCTCAATATAAATCGCCAAGTGTTCAAGAAAGGCTTCTCTTTCCGTCGGATCGGTGGGAAGGTCCGCGCCTTTTAACGCAAGAGTAATATCCATCGAAGTGTATGGCATATTTGTTTCAATTGTTATAGGTACGCCAATCACAGCAGCACTGCTTGCTTCTTCGGATCTATTAACGGCTTCAAGTAAGGCTCGTTTTGCAATCTCATTCTTTTGTTCTTCCTCTTTTAACGGCACGAACTTAAAGTGAATATCGTCATAGAAACCTTCGTTCACCTTCTCCAGGGACTCCTTAGGAATATAAAGATTTGCTTCCTCCGTATCAATCTGAAGATTTATGCCACCTGCTTTTAGTAAGCCAAGGGAATTTATAGATATCTTAACAGTGGTTTCCGATATCTCATCCGTTTGATACGGAATCACAATTCTTGCGGTATCTTTTCCGTCCTTCTTTAATTTATCAATTGTTTCTTTGGCTTGTTCTTCATTATAGGTCAATGTATCTGATTTATTTCCCTTAGAATCAGTGGTACGTTTGATTATCATCTGTGAAATTGTATGATCAGAATCACCTTGTTTAACGTCAACCGTTATCTGCTCTCCGACAGGCTCCGGCGTTTGGGTTGGTGTTGTTGTCGGTACTATGACCGGCGGAATGTAAGGTGTTGCCGTTATGGTAATGGTTTTCTGCTCGGTTGTTTCACTTTGAGTGCCTTTGGATACCGTAACGGTAAAGGTATAGCTGCCATCTGTACCGCTGGGATTTGCGGAAGTTCCGGCAGTCGGTGGGGTATAGTCACGCTCATTGATGTTGACAGTAACGCCGCTATTATTGACTGCCGTTACGGCGGTATTTATAAGTGCCGTTCTAATTGCATTCTCATCCGTTGCAGCCGCTTGGGTCAGATCTGCGTAGCTTGCACTTTGCGCGGCAGTTTTCGCTCCGGCGACGGTAGCAGCATCCGGGTCAGATGCGGTATTCACGGTCATGGAAATGCTCTTGCTTTCGTTCTCGCTGCCCTTAGAGATGGCAACATCATACTTACCTGTTTCGCTGTTGTAGGTAACGGTTGCGGTTACTCCTGCGGCATCCCCGGTAAGCAGGTCGTTTACATAGACTTGCACGGCGGCTG
>JAEXNR010000062.1 GCA_023439505.1 Bacillota bacterium | reverse complement strand
TGGGTGAAATCGCTTAACAGGTTTAAAAACTTCCACCTGCTTAGGTTTATTAAAGTTACCCTTTTTTTGAAAGAAATAATTTTTTGATTTTTTTCAAACCACCTCTTGACATTTCTTAGCTGGACTTGATTTTATATTAAATTGCTTTTGCAAGTTAATACGGGTTAATAAATTGCTATATTTTATTTATTTTCTGCAATGCAAGTTTTAAATATCCTTTATTTTCATTCAGTAGTTCTTCAGACTCTTTGGCGGAAAGACCTGACAAAATCATCATGATCGCTAATTTGGAATTCATATTCGCCTCTTTCAGATAGGTCTGCGCCGTTATATCATCTGTACCGGTTACTGCCTTTATGATTCTTCTGGCTCTGTCGTTAAGCTTACGATTGGAGGCCTTTAAATCAACCATCATATTGCCATAAACCTTACCTAATTTAATCATACTTGCTGTTGTCAGCATATTTAAAACAAGCTTTTGAGAGGTACCTGCCTTCATTCTTGTTGAGCCTATGATTACTTCCGGCCCTACTACCGGTGAAATACATATATCACACATCACTTCTAACTGCGTTCCCTTATTATTCACAATCCCTATGGTAACGGCACCTGTTTCTCTTGCCTGCTTTAATGCACCGATTACATATGCTGCATATCCGCTGGCTGTTATTCCGACAACGACATCCTGATTTGTGACTCCGCAGTTAATTACCTGTCTTCGCCCTTCCTCTTCGCTATCCTCACTTCCTTCCACCGCTGTCCTTAACGCCGTATCCCCTCCTGCTATATATCCCTGAACCACATCCGGGTCTGTTCCATAGGTGGGTGGGCATTCGGATGCATCCAGTACTCCTAATCTCCCCGATGTACCTGCTCCCAGATAAATCATCCTTCCTCCATTACTCAGTGCATTATAAATCAGATCAACCGCATGGGTAATCTCAGGTATCTCCTGCTTTACAGCTTGTGCGATCTTCTCATCCTCCTGATTAATCAGACGAAGAATCTGCTCTGTTGTACATTCATCGATATTTTGCGTCATTTGATTTACCTGTTCGGTAACCAGTCCTGATAAATACTCATTCATCCTAAACACTCACTCCCAATTGTGCATGCAATCGTGCATGATGAGCGCACTTCACCATTAGTAATATTGCACAATTTCTATTTATTATTTTTTGTTTCTGTCTCTATTTTATACAACGTTTCTCGTTCTGTCAATACTTTTTTGAAATTTTATTTTAATAATTTTATTATATATTGAAACTTTATTTCATGCCAACTTATAGCTTTTCTTATCTTATGAACATTTATCCTGATCCATAAGACTACCAGTATACCATTTTAAAAGTAAAAAGACACTCCTTTTGTTTGCGGTCATCTTCGTACCCAAACAAAAATAAAGTGTCTTCCCTTGAAAACTATCCTTTGCGAAAGCAGTATCTGCTTTACATTTTCTATGGTTCTATCATAAACAATTTGTCTCAACATGTCAATAGTTTTTTGAAATATTATTTTACTCATTAAGTTTTTTGTCGTAATTTTGTTTCATTGGCTCGTGATCCGCTTCTTCTGCTTCCCGAACAAGTCCGTCATTTCACTGGACCTGATATCAGGATGGATGGAAAGAAAGGAGGAGCAGCTGCCCCTCCTTTCTTTCCATCCATCCTGAAGTGATTTTCTCCGGCGAATCTATATTCCTGCGAAGCCTGTTAATCTGGATGCATCCAGTCCGCACTGGATAATGCCTGACTGCCCTTCCATGGCAATGCCGGCATATTTGAATAACCTTCCATCCACATCTCGAAAAGCTGATTTTTGATTTACTCTCAGGGATGGGTTTTTTAATATTTGCATGAAATCATAGGTTTGGGTTCCTTCCCTGCTGCTAAATTGAAACCCTATGATGTCAATACTGTTGGTCTTAATAATAACACCGTCTTTGTCAATAAGATGAATCTCGGAAACCCCGAATCGTTGTGTGAGATCTTCCAGTTCCTGATTTGACAGGTCCCTATTTTCTTTATGATAGGATGTTATAATATCCGATATTGTGGAGCATACCTTAAGCATCTGCTCCCCCAGGGTTTGATCAAATCGATCCATGACTTGATCAAGATTTTGTGCAACATCCAACAATTCTTTGGTCGTCTGTGTTGTCTTTCTCATATTATCAGCCTGACTTTCCATGACACAGGAGATTTCCTGCACAGAGGCGGTACCGGATTGACTATGTTCTGAAACTTCCCTTGCATTTTTTGAAATCATATTTGTCTTTTGCGATTGTTCCTTGACATCCAGCGTGATGTTTTCCATGAGTAACAGCGCTTCCCGGGCTTTATTCATCATATGTTCTATGTTAATTGCAGCATGCCCGGTGGCACGCACCCCTTCCGCTACTTCCTTTTTGGCTGCCCCCAGGGTATGCACGGCTTCCTGCACCTCTTTTTGGATCCTGCTAATCAAATCATTAATCTGGTTCGTGGCAGCTTTCGTTCCTTCTGAGAGCTTTTGAATTTCTTTCGCTACAACTGCGAACCCCTTCCCATGTTCACCGCTTCTTGCAGCCTCAATGGATGCATTTAAGGATAGCAGATTGGTCTGATGTGAAATAGAGGTAATTAAATTGGTGATCGCGCTGATTTGCTGGGACAGTTGTTCAAGATATGTAATTTTTTCAAAGGAATGAGCCGTTTGCTCCTCTATGAGCTCCATGGACGCTGTGACCTGTGACAATGCCGCACCTGTATCCCTTGCCGCATCGTTGACAAGCCGGATATGTTCTACGGATTCTATGCTCCGGGCGGCGATGTTTGTCCCGCTTTCCGATAAGAAGCCTGCCGCATCCGAAACCTCTGACAACATATCTGATGTTTGACAAAAGGACATGCTGATCTCATTCAGATTACTGTTTAATTCTTCCATACCCTCCGTTGTACGTTCTGAGTCCTCATTAATTTTCTCTGCTGACTGTTTGACGGCTACCGCAGAATGGAGCAGTTCATAAATCCAGGTATTGAGCATGCTTCTTAGAACTGTAAATTGTTCCTTGATTTCCATTAACTCCCCTGATTTTGTATTCAGCTTTATTCCGGCGGAAAAATCCCCGTCGTTATATCGATGCAGCACCTGACGAACCTCTTGCAGTAAACGAAAAATCGTTCGATTCCACAAATATACAACAACAAAAGGGATGGTAAAGGAAAAAAAGACAAGGAGAATCCACCACAGTACCTCATTTTTGATATCCTCCATTGCAACCATTCCCAAGGTAAGCAATACATTTAATGAGCCCATTAATAATGTCTGCACACGCAATCTTCCTTTGTTCATTTGCATTTCCTCCTTTTGCATAATAAAAAAGTGCTGACGTCCTTCTTCAGGAATCAACACCTTCGTTGCAAACTAATTCAAGATATATTGCATCATATTATCATATAAACGAAGAAATTACCATATCTATTTGATTAATTGGTCAAAACTTTCTTTGCATTTTTTGATATGATTCGACATTTACAGATGATATCGAATCAAAATATCTGATAGATGGTCCGCCACCTCTTTGTTTCGTTCCATAAATTTTTCGTAATCATTGTATTCCGTCTTTAATCCCAGAAAATGGGCTCCAGCATTTTCTGCAAATTGCATATCCGATATGCTGTCTCCCACAATAAGTACTTCCTGTGGATTCAGATGATATTTTTCACAAAATCGTACCGCCATATCTTTCTGTGGCTTCGGATGATGGATGCCGTCGTTGCATCCGATAAAATCGAAATAGGATAATAAATCCGCCTTTCTCAGGCTGAATACGGTAGAGGAATAGGTATCAGCAGTTGCCACCCCCAGAACATAATGATTTTTCTTCAAATAGTCCAAAACATCTAAAACCCCGTCCAGTGCTTCGATTTTGATTGCCTCATCCAGTGCTTTCTCATCAAATAATTCCATTAATGCTTCCTTAGTAATTCCCTCCGGCTTCCAATCCTCTTCCGTTATAACCTTATACCAAATCTCAACGATCTCCGAGGTTGCGCAGTATTGAATGATACTTTCCTTTAGAAAATCCTCTTCCTGATATCCAGAGACCATCTTTAACCGGTCAATCATCTCTTCCGATACCTGAAATCTGTCACTTAGGGCAGTAAATATATTCCCGATAATTTCATGCCAGACACTTTTAAATTCTATGAGCGTCCCGTCCTTATCAAATAAGATTCCTTTGATCATTGCTATCTCCAAATTTATCCTTTAGTTTTTTAAATTTCGTTATATTGCATTGATTAAGCTTATGATAGACCGGATTCACGTAAGCTATGACATGATTCGATAAATCATAAATTCCAAACCTCAGCCACCAAACCGGTGTCTCAGGCTTTAATATATAAAAGGCCGATGGATTATCCTGATCCATTTTATTTTCCCAAACCGTCTCCCCATTGAGAATAAATCGGCCGATACAGGGAAATGCCATATTTTCCACATAAACCAGATACGTTAACTCTGTTACTTCATCCGGGATATAATCTCCCGGGAGGTAGTTTCCTTCGCCGATTGAGATACTCAATTTGTTATATCTTGAGACATAACAATGCCCTCTTCTGACTGCTTTTATCACATGATTCACGGAGAGTCCTTCACAAAAAACATAAGTTGCCGGATCACCGTATACCGAAGGCTCGGTGGCGCCTTCATAAAGCTCATCCGGTCTGTTATGACTGTCACTGCCGCCGATACCAAAGACCTTAAGTCCCTCCTGCCATAGAAAATCCAGAAAACTGACTGCCCTGTCATTGGCCTGGGGTGCATAAGGGTAAGTCGGGTCGCAAATCACTTCAATGGTATTTAACTTAGATAGGTCAAAGGAATCATAGGTAATATGCCAGGGTTCCATAAACATATGGTTCAACGATATATTACATTCTTTTCCAAATATTTGTATTGCATGATCCCAAACCTCCTCAAGTCGATCTACTTTTGTAAATCCAGCAAAAAATGATCCAAGATCCATAATCCCATGAATGTTCATATGACCGATGGGAAGTGTCAGCTCAACGGATGGAATCAAAAGACAAGAGGACTCCGGCATGGAAAAAGGCATACTGTTATGTTCTGTAAATGCCATAAAATCCAATTGGTTTTGCTGCAATACTTCCATAGCTTCCATCATTGTCTGATGTCCGTCTGAGAATACCGTATGTCCATGAAAATCACCCTTATAGTAACGGCTGGCTGGATCTATGATGTTATCAAAGGAGATCTCCCTGTGACGGGAAAGCGTCTGACCATATATTGATAGCTCATCCTTTCCTGCATTCGTTTCTACTTCGATCTCGATGGCAGTATTTCTGTCTTGTCCATCGGATACCGGTATGATAATCAGGGTATAGCATCCTTCTTCCGGTTTGTGACGAAGTCCATTCATGGTGCACAGATCCCCGGAAATATATACCTCATTGGTAAATCTGCTGATACCGGGAGCAATGCAGGCGCATAGGCGTTGGCCTGGATTTATAACGTAGATCAAAGCACCCAGACCTTCCCTCATTTTAGCACTCAGCCACAGACTGTCAATGGGGCTTTTCAATTCAAACCGGGTACTTTCATAATTTCCGGATAACATAATATCGATAATCAATTGTTTTCCTGCCTTTCAAAAAAGAGACTGCTGCAAATTACCTGATTTGCATTTGCCGCAGCCTCCCATCCATGATCTTTATAGAAATGATTGCTGATTTACTTATTTACTTTATCAAGGGCAGCCTGCGCTTTCTTTGCAGCCTCATCCAGTGCCTTTTTGGCCGATACATTTTCAATCTGAATCTTATCCACGGCCTCTGTCAGTGCCTGGAAAATCGCGCCGCCGGTAGGATCAATGAAATCCGGAACCGCATACTGATCAATCTGCTTTAATGCAACATCCGCATCCGGATTTTCTTCCAGATAGGACTTATATTCCGGTAAATCAAGTACGGATTTACGAACTGCCACATATCCTGTTCCCATGGAGAATCTGGCTGTATTGGCAGTATTTGTTGCATAAGTTACAAACTCTGCTGCTCCTTTTCTCATGTCATCCGTTACATTACTGCTTTTTGGCATAAAATACATTAGGCTGCTGAAGTAAGGTGCGGGAGCATTGTTCTTCCAGCCCGGCTGAATTGCGCAGGCAAATTCATTCTTATAGCCTTCTGCTTTCGCTTTCTTTACCGCATCAAGGGCAATGGTATAGTCTCCGGGGGAACCGGTATAACCAAGTGAAATTCCATAAACCCAGTCATCCATGGTCTTATACCAGTACTCCCAGCCTTGTCCGCCGGAATGAATCGCCATACTCTTTTCATCGTTGATCCAGGTTCTGAATTGGTCAAATACCTCTACCCATGTAGCATCATTGATTAAAACGGTTTTTCCATCCTCGGAGAGATACTTGCCGCCCGCACTGGATACCACGTCAGCCATGTTATAGTATCCCCACATAGGCTCCCATACATATCCGATTTTATTGGGACTGGTTTCAATTCCAATAATCTTGCTCTTCATCCCCTCGATCGATTGCCAGGAGCTCAGATCTGCCACTGTATACCCTGCCTCCTCAAGCACTGCTTTATTATAATATAATACCTGGGAGGTTCCGTAAGCAGGTGCAAATACCATCTTACCATCCTTGGTTGCCGCTTCTAAAAATCCACCGACAATATCAGATTTATTATAATCTGCGGGCATATAATCCTCAAAGGCTTCCACAAGCCCTTTCTGATAAAAGGTATCCTGATTGCCGCCAACTACAAGAGCAGGTGTGTTCTTTGCCGCATAAGCTGCCTGGAGCTTCTGGTCTATTTCAGAATAACTTCCGAGGGTAACCGGTTTAATGATATACTTTGACTGAGATGCATTATACTCGTCCACAATCGCGAGAAGGGTATCGCCAAGGGTTCCTCCAAGCGCATGCCAGAATTCAATCTCAACCGGTTTCTCATCTGTTTTCGCGCCCTGGGTTACCTCCGGTGTCGCCGCTGCCTGTGTCGTCTGATTATCTGACGAGGTATTATCTGTTGTATTTCCTGCTGATTCGGTACTATCCTTAGCGCAAGCTGATAAACTAAGCACAAGGAAGGATACCATTAAAATGATACTAATTGCCTTTTTCATTTCCTTTCTTTCCTCCATTCATTAAAATTTAACGCCACTATCCTGTGAAATGGCTGCAACCAACCATTTTTGAGCCAAAATCAGAATCAAAATTACCGGCAGTATTGCTACCGTACTGGCAAGCATGACCTGCGACCAGTTCATCCCGTAGGCCCCATCCTGAATAAAAAATTGTCTAAGTCCCTGAGAAATCAGGTATTTCTCCTGGCTTTTCAGCATAATTCCAGGCCACATATAGCTGTTATACATCTGTATAAAAGTAAGCAGTCCGACGGAACAAAATGCTGATGTATTCAAAGGCAATATTACATGAAGTAAGATTGACCAATGACCCGCTCCATCAATTTTGGCGGCCTCTACAAATTCAATGCTTGTCTTCATAAAGTTCTGCCGGAAATAAAACACCGCAAATACATTTGCAAGATAAGAAAATATCAAGCCTGTAAGTTTATCGAGCATATGTAAATCAGCTAAAATCACATAGGAAGGAACATAAGTTACCGCGCCCGGAAGCATATAGGTAATCAAAACGATGATAAAAATCCGATCCATATTCTTACTCTTTAGAAAAACCACTGCATAAGCAAACATAGAACAAACAGCTAAAATCAGGAAGGTTCCTGCAATTCCCACAAAAAGACTGTTGAACATATAGCCATTTAAATGAATGGCTTTTAAATTCGTAAATAAAAGTGAAAAATCAAAGTGGGAAGGAAGTAACTGATATGGTTTCTGCCATATTTCATTATTCGTTTTAAAGGACCCGAACAGCATCCATAAAAATGGGAAGATAAACAGGAACGCCAATGCAATTAAAATAATATATTTCATCATAGTACCAATTCTGATTTTCATTCCTTGGGCCTCCTATTCATAATGTATAAAACGCTTACTGATACCATCACTCAACAAGGATAATGCAATAATGATGATCAGGATCATAATCGCTACCGCATTCGCCGGTCCCATCTGATAATTCTGAAACGATTTATTATAATAAAGATAGAGGAGTGTCGTTGTACTTCCTCCGGGTCCACCCTGCGTCATAATTTGAATTTGATCATATACCTGTATGGATTGTATCAGGTTCACAATGAATAAGAAGAAGGTGGTTGGGGAGATAAATGGTACGGTAATGTGCCATAATTTACTTAAATAGGAAGCTCCATCCACATCAGCTGCTTCATAGACACTCTTTGATACCTGGGATAATGCCCCCAGATAGAATAAAAATGTCCAACCCACCGATTTCCATATGGTAAATATAATAACCGCAGCCAGAGCGGTTTTGCTGCTCTGAAGCCACTGGGAGGGGGCCAGTCCCAGCATCGACAATGCGAAATTTGCAAATCCTTTCTGGGGATCATAAATCCAGGACCATACCATGGATACGGCAACTGCAGGGGTGATCCACGGACTGAATATAATCATCTGAAACACTTTACTTCCCGCAAATGCTTTCTGAAACAGCAAAGCCAGCAAAAATCCAAGAATTATGATGGGAAATATGGTTCCCACTGCAAATACGAAGGTATTGATTAGTGCCCTGATAAAGTCCGAGTCTGCAAACATCTCCTTATAATTACTAAGTCCCACGAAATTAAAATCGGGTGATATGTAGTCCCAGTCTGTAAAGCTGATGGAGAAGGCAGAGATCAGAGGGATAATCCAAAATAATAAAAGCGGGATAAGAAACGGGAGGCTGAAACCAATTCTAGCTATGGTGTTTTTCTTCATTGACATATCTCCTTTTTTATATCTTGCGATCATCATAGCACAGGCACAAAAAAAAAGCATAAAAACGATGTAAAGTTTATGTCAATTCTTCTTTAATTTCGCTTTTATGCTTTTTTATTTTGCTTTATTGAATTAATACCAAATTTTATTGTGTATAATAATAAATATTGTTTGCTTTCTTACTCGCGAAAGTATCACAGCTTCCAGATGTCCCTATTGTACTCCTCTATGGTTCTGTCTGAGGAAAAATAACCGGCCTGACTGATATTCACAAGCATTTTCACGGACCAGCTCCGGCGATCCTCATAATCGGCCAAGGCCTGATCCTTTTTGCTGATATACTCCTTTACATCCAATAAGGTCATAAACCAGTCTTTTAAAATCAGTTCCTTGTGTAACCGCTTCAGGTTTTCTTTATTCCCCAATTCAAGTAATCGATCGCTGATAATAAAATCAACCATTTCTTTAATCTCTCTGTCCTTCCGGTAGAACAAATCCGGCTGATAGGTCTCGTTTTCATAATGTGCGATTACGTTGTCGCTGGTTTCTCCAAAGATATAGATGTTATCCTTCCCCACAAGCTGCTCAATCTCAACATTCGCACCATCTAAAGTTCCCAGCGTTATGGCACCGTTTAGCATGAATTTCATATTTCCTGTACCGCTTGCCTCTTTGGAAGCCAGGGAGATCTGTTCCGACAGATCACAGGCCGGAATTAACTTCTCAGCCAGAGTGACATTATAATTTTCAACCATAACAACCTTCAAATAAGGACTTACCTCCCCGTCCAGGCGAATCAGTTCGGAAAGACATAAAATCAGGTGAATGATATCTTTGGCGATGGTATAAGCCGGCGCTGCCTTTGCGCCAAAGATGAGGGTAATTGGCGTGGCAGGTATTTTCCCTCCCTTTATCTCCAGATACTTATGAATAATATAGAGTGCGTTCATCTGCTGCCTCTTGTATTCATGCAGACGTTTCACCTGAATATCAAATATGGACTTCTCATTCAATTCAATTCCCTGAGTGATTTTCAGATATTCCTTAAGCGCTGCTTTATTTGACTTCTTAATCTCAAGAAGTTGATTTAATACAGCAGTATCATTCTTATAATCCATCAGTTTTTCCAGTTCTCTGGCATTCTTGTGATAACCTTCCCCTATTAATTTTGTCAGGTAGGATGCCAATGGTTCATTGCATTGGAGCAGCCATCTTCTGAAGGTAATGCCGTTGGTCTTATTGTTGAATTTATCCGGATAGATCCGGTAGAAATTGTTCAGCTCATTCTTCTTTAAGATCTCCGTATGCAGATAGGCAACGCCATTTATACTGAAGCCATAATGTATATCAATATGAGCCATATGCACTCTGTTATCCGCATCAATGATATAGGTGGATGCGTCAGGATTTTTCCTGCGTACTTTATTATCCAGAATTTCAATAATGGGCACCAATTGAGGGGTAACTTTCCTCAAATAGGATATCGGCCATTTTTCCAGTGCTTCAGATAAAATAGTATGGTTGGTATAGGCACATGTTTTGGACACAATATTGATTGCTTCCTCCATTTCGATGCCCCGATGTGTTAATATTCTGATCAGTTCCGGAATCACCATGGTGGGATGGGTGTCATTAATCTGGATCACTGCATACTCATATAAATCATGAAGATTGGATCCCTTGCCAATACATTCATCAATGATATACTGGGCTGCGCAGCTTACCATAAAATACTGCTGGTAAATTCTTAACAATTCCCCTTTCTCATCACTGTCATCCGGATATAAAAACAATGTAAGATTTCGTTTAATATCCTCTTTATCAAAGGTAATGCCTTCTTCTACAATTCCTTCATCCACCGTATCGATATCAAACAAATGCAACTGATTTGTTCTGCTGTGATATCCGGTTACCGCTATATCATACAATCTGGATACCACCGTAAAATCCTTGAATTTAACCTCATAAGAAGTACTTCTTTTTGTAAGCCAGCTTTTGTCCGTAATCCACGGATTCTTTGTCTCTTTCTGCTGATGATCCATGAAGACCTGTTTAAATAAGCCATAATGATAATTCAGTCCAATACCGTCACCGGGAAGTCCCAGGGTTGCCATCGAATCCAGAAAGCAGGCAGCCAGCCGTCCCAGACCTCCGTTACCAAGGGATGGCTCTAATTCCATCTCCTCAAGTTCCGATAAGCTTTTGCCATTGGAATGCAGCAAAGCCTTTATCTCCTGATAGATTCCCAGATTAATCAAATTATTGGACAATAATTTACCAATTAAAAATTCTGCGGATATATAATATAGTTTCTTCTTTCCCTGTTCCGTTTCTTTATCTCTGGCCATATCTTTTACCAATTCCAAAAGGCCAACATAAAGTTCTTCTTTCGTACATTCTGAAATACTTTTGTCATATCTATCGCGTAATACTTCTTTTAACATTCCTCTAATCCCTTCCATTCCTCATATTCGTCCGTTTTTGCCCTCTTGCTTGTCATAATGGCCTCAGCCAAAAACTCGAGCTTCTGTTCCAAATGTTTAAAATCTGTTAATTTCCATTCCCAATTCGGTGACCCTAAGGTACCCGGCGTATTGATCCTTGCTTCATCCCCAAAACCAAGGATATCCTGCAGAGGAAGGATTGCTGTTATGGCAATGCTGTCCAGGGTATACCGGATAAATTGTTCTGAGATATGTGCTCCTTTATAGCCCAACTTTATCAATTCTTCCCTGATCTTTATCTGAGTCTCTTTGCTCTGGGATTGATACCAGCCGGTTATCGTCTGATTATCGTGAGTACCCGTATAAATTACCAGATTCTCAATATCTTCAAAGTCATTATTATCTTCTTCCGGATCAAATGCAAACTGAACAATTTTCATTCCCTTCAGACCAAAATGATCCTTTAGTTCGTGAACCTCTTTACGCAGCTCTCCAAGATCCTCAGCAATAATTTCAACATCAGGAAGTTCGGTTTGTATCCGCTCCAGCACTGCATATCCGGGTGCCTCCACCCATTTCCCGTCT
The DNA here is from genome assembly GCA_023439505.1 of Bacillota bacterium. Lineage (GTDB taxonomy): Bacteria > Bacillota > Clostridia > Lachnospirales > Lachnospiraceae > Mobilitalea. Next base: position 509,940 of record JAEXNR010000062.1, on the reverse strand, counting down.
ACTGCCGTTTCACATTCCGCAGGGATTCTCCAATAAGTATCAAAGGCACGGAAATGATCAATTCGAATAATATCAAACAGCTTGCTGTTATAAGTAATCCGATCCAGCCAAAACCCAAATCCATCCTTCTCCTGATGCTTCCAATCATAAATTGGATTTCCCCATCTTTGCCCTGTTTCACTGAAATAATCCGGCGGAACTCCCGCGATAAAGTGCGGTGTTCCATCTCTTCGCAGTAAAAAGCAGTTTTGATTCGCCCAAACATCCAACGAATCTATCCCCACGTAAAAAGGAATGTCTCCCATGATTTTTATTCCGTTCAGATTGGCATATTGTTTCAGCTTCATCCATTGTTTATAAAAGATGTACTGGACAAATATTTCATATTGAATATCATCCTGATATACGGATACATCAAATTTTCGGGTACTGATCCATTCCTTATGCGGCTTGCTCCACTCATTCCAACAGCGTAAATTATTTTTCTTTTTCAGTGTAATAAATACCGCGTAGTTTCCGACCCACGCCTGTGCCGCAAACGTCTGGTACTCCTGATCAGGAATAAATGTATGGAAGGCCTTTCTCAAAAATATTTCTTTGTATTTTCTGACGCTTTCATACTCCACATACTCTTTTGATTCATAAAATACGGGAGGCTTTTCCTCCAGCAATCCTTCCTTAAACAATTCTTCCAGGCTGATGTAAATCTCATCCCCTGCTAAGGAAGAATAAGGCTGATAGGGAGAATTGCCAAATCCCAGCGGATTTAGGGGTAATATCTGCCATATGCTTACCTTACCCCGCTTTAATAAATCAACAAATTGAAAACTAAATTTCCCCATTTCGCCCACTCCGTATTCTGATGGAAGGGCTGATAAAGGTAATAATACTCCTGCTTCACGCATCATTCATTCTCCTTATGTTAAGTTTTAGCAAGTCACATTTTATGTTTTCCATCTGTTATTCAAATACCAGCCAAAGAATCGATTAATCTGAATACTATTCCCTTGGGTTTTAATTCATATTCGAACAGACCATGCGCAAATAAATTCCTGCCGCTGTAACTGATGATAAGTGAACTGTCGGAACAATTTAATATCACTTCAACCTGAGTGAATTCCTCGTCTGTTTTTATAAAATGAATTATTCTGGAATTACAATCATCATTTGCAAATTGATAAATTGCACTGAATTCATATTTTCTCCTTGACTATTCGGAAAACGGTTTCCGAGTGGTGATAAAAAAGATATATGGATGCAAATTTTTTATTTGCTAATCACATCCATATATTCTATTATGCCAATCTCATATGGTATTTCAATATGCCTGCCTGTTTCTCCATTCAGCAGTCTTTTTAATTCATCGAATGCCTGTTTTGATTTCTCATTAAAGTTCTGTTTTACTGTGTTCATCGCGATCTTGGTATATCCCATTAACGTAATTCCGTCAAAACCACAGACCGGCCGGAATATGTTCATCTCGGTCAGTGCAAACACCGCACCGATTGCCATCATATCAGAAGCACATATTACGATATGAATATCTCTGCCATACCGAAAAACGATTTCCCTTGCGCTATATTCATTAAAATCCCCATACGCGACAATTAATTCAAACCCTAATTCAGATTGAAGCTTTTTCACGGCATTTAATCTTTCATTTGTAATATATCCGCCTTCCCCTCCGGCAATATATAAAATCTTATGTTTAACCTCGTTCTCTTCCAGTGTCTTTTTTGCCACCTCGTACTGGGCGTTGAAATGATCAATGGATACGGAAGAAGTCTTCTTATTAATAATCGGTGAATCCACCAGTACACAGTAAAATTCCTGCTTATCAATTAATTTAAATAAATTTTTATTCTCACTTGACAAATTATAAATGATCAGGCAATTAATTCTCTGGGATTTCAAATAAGTAATCAGTTGTTTGGAAGACATATTATCAAACTGGGAACTGAAAAATGTGATGGTTTCCATGTGATACTCTTTGGATTTTTCAAAGGCACCGGTTAGATAATGCATACCAATCTCATCAATAAACTGACTGTTATGACGAATATCAACAATCAGTCCTATCCGGTTAAACTCTTTTTTCGATAAGGATATCGCAACTGTGTTTGGAATATATCCCAACTCCTGCACCGCCTTTTCCACCTTATCTTTTGTCTCATCACTCACCAATTGGTAATTATTTAATACTTTCGACACCGTCGACTTTGCCACACCGGCCTTTTTCGCAACATCATTAATTGATACCATCAAATCCCCCTCAATTTCAGAAACCGATTTCTTTATCAACAATATACAATATCAGATGCCTTCTGTCAATCCTTATTGGATAATTTTATTATATTTTTTTAAGAAATATTAACAGTAACGACAAATTGATACAAGAAGCCTGACACAGCAAAAAGCATAAAGTGACGGTATGTTTTACCAATTCTTCCTTTCACTTTATGCTTCTTTATTCCATTTCTTAAGGATCTCTGGTTCCTATACACAGATATAGTTGATATTTTTTTGTACCAAAAGGCTCTGCCAGGGTTCTTTCAGCGGCTGATTTGTGATAATAAAATCCATCTCCTGCGTTGTAATCACTTTATAGGTTGCACGCAGCTCAAATTTACTTTTATCTGCCAGTAATATCTTATTACGAGAATGGCGCAAGACTGATTTAATCGCCGCATAGGCCTGATAGTCCACATTGGTGCCTCCAATGTCAGCATCCATGGCATCCACCGAGAATACAACATGATCATAAGTTAATTCCATTACGGATTGTTCAAAGAACACACCGTAGGTCATCATGATATTCACGTCCACTTCTCCGCCCAGAAAGATCAGCCTGTGCCCCTGCTCTTTAAATATTTTTTCAAATCCGTCTATGGTATAACGAATTAAGAAGCCAATTGAATGAGTTACTATGGTCAGATTATGCTTTTGGTTGATATAATTTAACAAATAAATTACCGTTGATCCCGAATCGATATAAATGCATTCGCCATCGGATAACAGCTCCATGGCTTTATAGCATAACATTTTTTTTTCTTCCATATGAACCGTCTGCCGTTCATGAAAGAAATAATTCTGATTATATTTCCCAAAATCCTTCATCTGTAATCCGCCGTGAGTTCGAATCCATCCATGCTCTTTTGCAAGATAGTCAAAATCCGCACGGATTGTTTCCATCGTAACACCATGCAATTTCGCCATTTCGGCTACATTGACCTCTCCTTCACTCTGAACAGTACGTATGATGTCTATTCTTCTTTTATCAACCTTTAAGCTCATTCCATAACCCATCCTTTGATTTATGAATTCATGCCTTATATTATTTTGTAGCAAATATTGTAGCAGGAAAAAAGACATATTGCAAACATGCAATATGTCCCTGTTTTACGGGAAACTGTTCCTGCTAACCCAATCTTTTCATGGTTTCTTTCACTTTTCTACGGATACTGTCTTCCTCTGTTAATAAAAGCTTCCCATCCGTTACAGTTCTTCTTCCATTTATCACAACGCTTTTTATGGCAGTGGGTTCCATCGAGTATACAATGTTTGGAAGTAATTGCTCCAGATTATCACTCAAGGGCATCATAGAGAAGTCATCCAAATCGATTCCCACAAAATCTGCCTTATATCCGGCCTCAAGTCTTCCGATGGGTAAGCCTAACAGAACTCCTCCATTTTTGGTTCCCATATCAAAGGCCTGGGTATAATTGACACATAGTGCATTACAGGTGCTGGCCTTCTGAAGGATCGATACCATACGCATCTCCTCAAAAACACTGATTCGATTGTTACTGCAGGCACCGTCACTGCCAAGTCCGATGACAACATTGTGTTCCAGAAACTTGGGTATCTTCGTAATTCCATCAGCAAGAAACATATTGCTGGAAGGGCAATAAGCCAGCTTTGCCTTTTTTCTGCCCAACAGCTCTATCTCACTATCCTTTAGCCATACTCCATGGATAATTACCATATGCTCATCCACAACACCTAGAGAATCCAGATACTCGATGGGAGTCATTTGATCATGCTCCTCCTGTACCTGTTCTACCTCAAAGGGTTCTTCCGCCACATGAATATGATAACAGGTACCTAATTCTTTCGCCAGCTGATGACCTCTGATAATCATCTCAGGTGTGGCAGCGTGAAGGCTATGGGGGGCAGGCAGTACGGTAACCATCTGATTGCCGTGATTATATTTATCCGCCAATATTCTGGTATGTTCCACTGCCTGATCGATGGTCTCCACATAACCTTTTGGCGCACCCTCCCAGTCATACATGGTTCTTGCCAGCACCAGACGGATTCCCACATCCTTTGCCGCCCGGATAATGGCCTCATCACTATCAAGTCCAAAGTTATGAAGATAGAAGAAGTCGCTTACACAGGTAACACCCCGCTTCATCATCTCACCAAATGCAAATAATGCACCGTGGTAGATGTCTTCTTCTGTCATCTTTGGTGAATAGTGATACAGGGATTTGTCCCTCCACTCTAAAAAGGGTCTGTCCGCCGCAATCCCTCTGAGTAAACTCTGAAAAGAATGATTATGGACGTTCACTGTTCCCGGAACAATCACCTGATTGGGCATTGGTTCCAACTGGGCCTCAGGGTAGTGCTTCATCAGTTCGGCCATAGGTCCGATTCCTGTGATCTCCTCTCCGCTAACAGCCAGGGCCCATTCCGTCTTAAACTGTGAATCCGTATACATATATTCCGGAATATATAATATCATTGTAATCCTCCATGCCGCCAAGGCCCGCGAATTCGGGCATCAGCATAAATTTGCTGTGTGAAAATTCTCTCTTTCCCATGATAGCTACTGTGCAAGCCGGTGATCTAAGTGAAGAAGCGTTAAAAGCATGGCATTGCCCATTTTCTCAATATCTTCTTCCCTGGTATATTCTTCCTTACAGTGGCTCTTTCCGTCAACACTCTGCACAAAGATCATTCCACTCTTTGTAACCAGTGCCATATTGGCTGCATCGTGACCGGCCATACTCACCAGCTGAACAGGAACTTCTCCCATCTGTGCAATTCCTGCTTCCACTGACTCAATGACGACAGGATCCATCGGAACATGCATTTGATCCAGGATAATCTCTCTGTGAATCGCAACACCGCGCTCCTTTTCAATCATTGTAATGGCATCTTTAATTTTTTGTGTGAATTCTGCCAGAATTTCCGGTTTGTACGTGCGGATGTCTGCGATGCAGGTTACTTTGCCTGGAATGATATTGGCTTCATTCGGCTCAATCTGATAATATCCGACGGTAGCCACAACATCATTGTCTTCAAAGCTCTTTGCAATCTGTTCCAGACACAGGCTAAGCTGTGCTCCTGCAAGCATTGCATCCTTTCGCTCTGACATAACAGTGGTTCCTGCATGATTGGCTTCTCCCAATACGGTATACATCTCCCGGTGAATCCCCGTGATGCAATTTACCGCCGAAACACTGATTCCCGCCCTCTCCAGACGTTTTCCCTGCTCAATATGACATTCCAGAAAGGCAGATACCTTATCCTCATCCAGCAATGCATTCGCTGCCTGATGAATATCGCCTCCAAGCCTTCGTATTCTGTCTTCCAGCGACTCGCCGTTTAACCTGCTGCTGTAGGTTACCAGATCCTTCTGTGTCAATCTTCCCGATACAACCTTGCTGCCCAGGGTAGAGACATTATAGGGATTGGGCTCTTCCCCTGTAAAGGATACAATGGATACCGGGTGATTCAGTTCCATATGATGTTCTTTCAGCGTCTCCACGATCTCCGTAGCCATTAAGACACCCAGCGCTCCGTCATATTTGCCGCCATCGGGAACCGCATCGTGGTGAGAACCTATGACAATGGCACTCCCCTCCTGCTTTCCCTGATAATCTGCCCAAAGATTCGCAATCGCATCCATACGCACCGGAAGGCTTAAATTCTCCTTCCAGTAGTTGATCAGCCAGTTTCTGGCCTCCTCGTCCGCCATACTCCCCAGTGCTCTGTCAATACCGCCGCCGGGATTTTGGCCAAACTGCGACAGTGCCTGCATGTTATTCATTAATCTCTCTATATTAATAGCCAGCGTTTTCTCCATACATTCCCTCGTTCTTATATCTTCTTCAATGCTTCTGATAATTTAATATTTTCATCATAATCAACAGCCACATCAATCACTACCGGTACCTCCTGCATGAATGCCTTCTCCAGCGCAGGTTTTAATTCTGAAGCCCTGGTAATCCGATAACCGATACACCGCATCGCCTCCGCCAGTTGAACAAAGTCCGGATTGGTGAAATCCACAAAACATTCCTCCCCGTATTGATCGATCTGTTTCCACTTGATCAGTCCGTAGTTTGCATCATTAAAGATTAAGACCACAATATTTAACTTTAACCGTACGGCTGTCTCCAATTCCTGACTGTTCATCATAAATCCGCCATCCCCGGTTATAGTCAGAACCTTTTTTGCGGGATTGATCAATTTGGCGGCGATTGCACCCGGCACACCGATCCCCATGGTCGCAAATCCGTTGGAAATGATGCAGGTATTGGGTTTATAACACTCATATAACCTGCCGATCCACATCTTGTGGGCGCCTACATCAGAGATTAGAATATCCTCATCTCCCATGACATCCCTTACGTCAAATAAGATTCTCTGCGGCTTCATGGGATAATTGTCATCCGCTCTATAACTGACCAGGGACTGTTGAAACTCATTTTTAATACGAAATGCTCCCTCGGGTTCATTCTCTCTGTTCACCCGATGCATTATTTTATTCAGGGAGTTCACGATATCCCCCACAACCTGAACATCACACTGAAAATACTTATTGATGTGAGCCGGTCTTGTGGAGATATGAATGATTTTGCAATTGTTATTCTTATTCCATTTAATCGGTGCAAATTCCACCAGATCATATCCTATGGCAATGACCGTATCCGCTTCCTCCAGGATCTGATTGACATAATCGCGCTGGGGGATTCCAATGGTCATCATGGCATAGGGATTATCACAGGGAATGATTCCTTTTGCCATCATGGTGTTCACCACGGGAATCTTTAAATTGGTCGCAAATTCTGTTACCATGCTGGCCGCGTCGGCTCTGATTGCCTGACTACCCGCCAGAATCACCGGGTTTTTTGACATAAAGATTAATCCGGCGGCCTTTTCTATTTTTTCGATACTCGCATGTTCTTTGTCACAGACCTGTCTTTTTAAAGGCTTCTCCGACACAGGAACCGGAAGCTTGGAGATATTCACCGGCAAATCGATATGAGCTGCCCCCGGACGCTCTCCCTCTGCATATTTAAATACAATTCGTACAATTTCGTTGATGGAATCCGGTTTAATTACCAGCTTGGTCCGTTTGGTAATCGGCTCAAACATCTTGGTCAGATCCAGAAACTGATGGGAAGTGATATGCATCCGTTCGGTGCCAACCTGACCGGTAATGGCAACCAGGGGAGCGCCGTCCCCGTTGGCATCGGCTACCCCTGTGACCAGATTGGTTGCCCCGGGACCAAGGGTCGCCAGGCATACACCGGCTTTGTGGGTTAATCTCCCGTAAACATCCGCCATAAAGGCGGCTCCCTGCTCATGTCTTGTGGTAATAAATTTAATCTTGGAATCTTTCAATGCCCTCATTACTTCAAGATTTTCTTCTCCGGGGATTCCAAAGATGTATTCCACTTCTTCATTCTCCAGGCACTCAATTAAGAATTGTGCTGTCGTTTTCTGTGTCGCGTCTAATACGGCTGCCATAAGGCATTTTCTCCTTCCAGGTCTATGAACTCATTGGTAAAAATCAGTCTTTTCTATATATTAATTAATAAAATAAATTATTTATAATTTCCTCATCAACGATATATGGAATCGTAATATGATTGCTTTCGCTAAAGCTTTCATTATATTCCACGCAGGTACTGATGGAATTCTCATTCCGGGCCCAGGAACGTCTTGCGACACCAACCATGGTATCCCAGGGCATTGCCATCTTTAATATAAAATCCACACGTTCACTTCCATCCAAAACCATACCAAATCCACCGTTAATTGCTTTTCCGATACCCACACCGCCGCCGTTATGCAGGGCAATCAGGCTCATTCCCCTTGCCGCATTTCCCGCAAAGCACTGGATCGCCATATCCGCCATCATATTAGAACCATCCTTAATATTGGAGGTCTCACGGTATGGCGAATCTGTTCCCCCGGTATCATGATGGTCTCTTCCAAGCATTACCGGTCCTATCTTACCTTCCCGAACCAGTTCGTTAAATTTTAAGGCAATTTTTGTTCTTCCCATGGCATCCTGATATAGGATTCTGGCTTTGGTGCCAACCACCATTTTATTCTTTTTCGCATCCCGAACCCAGTTATAATTGTCCCGATCCTGATACCTTCTGTCCGGATCTATGCAGTCCATTGCCGCCTGATCTGTAATATCCAGATCCTCCTGGCTTCCGCTTAAGCATACCCAGCGAAACGGTCCGTATCCAAAGTCAAAGAGCTGGGGTCCCAGAATATCCTCCACATAGGAAGGGAAAATAAAGCCTTCTTTCTCATCCACTCCATTCTTACAGATTTCTTTCACCCCGCTGTCATACACGGACTTCATAAAACTATTTCCGTAATCAAAGAAATAGGTACCCCGCTCCGACAAGGTACAGATATATCCAAAATGCTGCTTCAAGGTCTGATCCACCAGCACTTTAAATTTCTCCTTATCCTGACTCAAAAGTGCTGTTCTCTCTTCAAAGGTAAGACCCTTGGGACAATATCCGCCATCATACTGGGCATGGCAGGAGGTCTGATCCGATAGAAGATCCACGGGGATTTCCTTTTGTGTCAAATATGCCAGCAAGTCTACAATATTCCCATGATACCCTATGGCAAAGGCCTCCTTTTCCTCCTGCTTTTTTGCAGCAAGCGCAACGATCTCTGCCAGATCGGAGGAATAGGAATGAATCCATCCCTGCTCATAACGGGTCATAATTCTGGAGAGATCCACCTCAGCAATGATAGACACAGCACCTGCAATCTCGGCTGCTTTGCCCTGTGCGCCGCTCATACCGCCAAGACCGGAAGAAACAAATAATTTACCTGCCAGATTGTCCTGTGCAGGAATCCCAAGCTTGAGACGTCCTGCATTTAACAAGGTATTAAAGGTACCGTGAACAATTCCCTGTGGTCCGATGTACATCCATCCTCCCGCCGTCATCTGTCCGTAATTGGCAACTCCAAGGGCAGCTGCCCTGTTAAAGTCCTCCTGATTATCAAATACTCCAACCATGAGACCATTGGTGATGATTACTCTGGGGGAAAGTTCGTGGGATTGGAACAAGCCCACCGGATGTCCCGATTCTATGACAAGGGTCTGATTATGATCCAGAACCTCCAGATATTTTTTAATTAACCGGTACTGCATCCAGTTTTGACACACCTGTCCTGTCTCTCCGTAAGTAACCAGTTCGTAAGGATACAGGGCCACGTTAAAGTCCAGATTGTTGTCTATCATAACCTGAAATGCTTTCCCCTCCAGGCATTTTCCCTGATATTTGTCAATGGACTTTCCGGATAATGCGCCTTCCGGACGAAAACGGTAGCCATATATTCTGCCCCGTTCCTCCAGTTCTTCATAAAATTCCCTGGCCATCTGTTCATGATGCTGCTGAGGTATGTAGCGAAGTGCATTTTTAACGGCTAATTTTTTATCATTCTCTGACAGCTTCGACTCTCGTCTGGGTGCTCTTCTGTAGCCTTCTAAAATCGGCGGATATTCCGGTAATGTATCGTCAAGTCGTATCGTCATTGCTTTTTGTATTAAATCATTCATGTTCTATCATCCTTTCAGGTATTATCTTTCTCCTCTTGATCTCTTTAAGGTATAGCGTTCCAGCTTTTCCAGAATAAAATTGCAAAATAAGGACAGCCCGGCAGCCAGGAGGGTGCCCCAAATCATTTTGGCCAGGTTGGAGGATCTGAGTCCCTCAAACAGTAATACACCGATGCCCCCCGCATTAATGGTCTGAGCGATCACAGCACTTCCTATGGTTGCAATCACAGCAATGCGGATACCGCCAACAATCACCGGCATAGCCAGGGGAAGCTGCACCTGAAAGAACACCTGCAGGTTTGACATACCCATTCCCCTTGCCGCCTCTATGGTTACCGGATCTATGCCTCCAAATCCCGTTAATATATTCCTGGTCAGAATAAACTGGCTGTATACGGCTAAAACAACGATGGCTCCTGACTTTCCCAATCCGAATACCGGTAAAAGAATGGCAAAAAATGCCATGCTCGGTATCGCATAACAGGCTCCCAACAATGCTACCACCATCTTAGAAAGTACTTTTCGCTTTAATAAAAAGCTGCATAGGGGTATGGATATCAAAAGAGAGATTCCAATGGCTATGGCACACATCTGAATATGATCCAGCAAATATCCCAGCATATCCATGTAATGCCTCTGCCCGTAACGTATAAACTTATCCATAGGGTTTTACCTGCCTTTCTTTATTAATCAGCGATAAAGGATAACTGTTCCCATTCTACCTGACCAACAACTTCTCCCAAATCATTCTCAATGTAAATTGTCGCATCTTTGTTGTTTAAGAAAATCGGCAGAGAGCCTTCGATGGACGTATACATATTCAGCACATTTTTCTTTACTGCATGATATTCTTTGACTGCTACCATGACTGCCTCCAGCGTAACGGTTTTGATTCTCTGCATTGCATCATCCGCAGATACCAGTTTACGAACATAATCATTCGCCGGGTGCAGCATAATATGATTGGGTGTGTCAAATTGCTGCAATTCTCCGTCGTCCATGATAATGACCCGGTCTCCCAGTTTAAATGCCTCCTGAATATCATGGGTAACGAATAATATTGTCTTCTTTGTTTCCTTTTGCAGCTTACGAAGCTCATTCTGCAGGGACTCTCTGGTAATGGCATCAATGGCTCCAAAGGGCTCATCCATCAGCATCACATCGGGATCTGCTGCCATGGCTCTGGCAATTCCGATCCGCTGCTGCTGTCCGCCGGAGAGCTGACGGGGATAACGTTTCCTGTAGATCTGCGGGTTTAAGCTGACCATTTCCAACAGCTCCTCCACTCTCTTAGCAATTCGTTTCTTATCCCATTTCAGAATGTTTGGAACGACCGCAATATTATCTTCTACGGTCATGTGCGGAAATAACCCGCTTTGCTGAACCACATAGCCGATTTTTCTTCTATGTTCTACCGGCGATAAACTTTTGATGCTTTTACCGTGAAATAAGATGTCACCGTCTGTAATATCATAAAGAAGGTTCACCATCTTCATCAGTGTTGTTTTTCCCGAACCTGAGGTACCAAGAATGGTTACAAATTCTCCGTCCATGATGGAGAGCTCCACATGATTCACTGCATTCTTTTCCATATTCTCAAATCTTTTACAGGTATTCACAAATTGCAAAATCACTTTATCTTCACTCATTATCGTCCCCCCTAAATTTCATTCATATAACGTACAACATGCGACTGATAAATTGCTAAAATCAAGTCCGCTACGATGGAAATTATGGCGATACTAAGACCGCCCAACAGCACAATCTCCGTCTTATTTACCCCAAGACCGGTAAATATTAAATCTCCCAGACCACCGGCACCAATATAAGATGCAATGCTGGCACTTGCTATGGTTTCTACCGTCGCGGTCCTGATGCCTGTCAGTATCAGCGGATATGCTAACGGTAGTTCTATATCGAAAAACATTTGCTTTGAATTCATCCCCATACCTTTTGCGGTTTCCAGTATATTCGGCTCTATCCCAAGCAACCCTGCCGCAGTATTAATCATAATCGGCGGAATTGCAATGACGACAAGTGCTACGATTGCAGATTTTCTACCGATTCCAAGAACCGGAATCATAATAACCAACAGCGCCAAACTTGGAATTACCCGAAGAATATTTACATAGCTTGAGATAAATTTTGCACTTTTCTCGTTCTTGGCGCAAATGATTCCAAGTACCACACCAATAATAATTGCTGCAAAAACCACCTGCAGGCTGATCGTCAAATGATTGATTACCGCATTCCAATATTTGCCCGGATTCCCCTGATAATAAGATATCATCTTCTCTAACATAGCTTTACCTCCTTGTTCTTTGATCATCTTCCATTCAAGCTGTTTCACTTGTCAAAAGAAAAAAGCACAAGGTCATATCAGTTACACAACCTTGTGCTTTTTTCTTTAATAGGTATATCAAATGCTTGTCTAAAAAGCGTCTAATAATTTCATTATGACTATTATTTTTTTGACAATTTACTCATTATAAAGTAGAATAACATAAAAAGCAGGACATGGATGGAGGATATTATGCCTAAAATACAAGTATTTACCTTACAGACCCCCCTCGTATTATTAGACGGAAATCCGGTGGTCTTTCCTTATAAGAAGACGGAGGCATTGTTTTATTATATCGCCGTGGAAAAGAGTGCGACACGGGACGTGATTTCCTATTTACTATGGGAGGATGCCAACACGGAAACCGCACATAAGAATTTACGCCATGCACTTTATATGATCAAAAAAGTGTTTGGCTTTGAAGTCATAACCTCCTCCCAGAAATTCAATCTGACCCTGCATCCTGATATTACCCTTCAATGTGACGCTGATGAATTAATGGAACATGGAAATATGAACGTCTATGATACTGATTTTTTGAGTAACTTCTTAGTGAAAAATTCAGAGGCATTTGAACAATGGATTGCGCAGAAACGGGAGAATATCAGATCCTATTATCTGATTAAACTGTATGACTACATTCATTCCCTCTCCTATGATAATTTATCCAAGATAGAATTAAGCTGCCTCTCCTATATGAAGGCAGATCCTTTTGATGAACGGGTGGTTTATGCCCTGATCAAGGCCTATCATGCCAATAAATTATATCTGAAAGGGATTAAGGCTTATCAGAAGCTTCACAAAGAACTGGGAGAAGAGCTTGGCATTGTACCCGGGCAGGAAATTACGGATCTCTACCGTAAGCTGCGCATGGAGTGGGCTGACTCTGCAACGGAAGAAGAGGGTTCTGATAATTTTGTGGTACGTGCCCGTAAAAAGGAAGCCCTTCTGCTAAAGAATGTTTATCATAATTTTGTAAACGGTAAAGTACAGGCTGTGATTGTCAGCGGAGAAAACGGAATCGGCAAAACCTATCTGGTTCAGAGCCTGCTGGAATCAATGAAATCCGACGATACCCTTACCCTATCGACGCTTTGCTTTTCTCAGGAAAAAGATACGTTGTTCTATCCCTGGAACAGCATCATGCTGCAGCTGGATGATTACATACAGAAACATGAGATACCGATTGCTTCAAACTATATTCAGGCAGTGGCTCAATTCTTTCCCACCTTTGGCAGCCATTGGGCTGTGGTTCAGACAATTCCCTTTGAACTGGCAAACACCCTGAATTTACGAGCGGTACAGAATGGAATCTATCGCATAATATCTCAGATCGCAGAGCAGGTCCCCATACTATTATTTTTTGATAATTTACACTTTGCCGATGACATCAGCAGGCATCTCATCGGAACCTTGCTCCGGGACCTGCAGGAGAACTTTATGATTATTTTCACATCCCTGGATCCACTTAATACTGCCATGCTGGAATTTGTAGGGGGAATTCAAAAGGAGGGACTTCTCACTCAGATTCACCTGAATCGGTTTTCCAGGGAGGATATGATGGAAATCATCGGAGCAACCCTGGATCTTCAGAAAATCCCACCCTCCGTCCTGGATAAAATCGTAGAGGAGACAGCAGGGAATGCCTTCTTCCTAACCGAACTGCTTACCACCTACAAAGAACAAAAAAACCTTTCGGAACTTTCCATCAATGCTCAGAGTATCCTGGCACAACGGCTGATGGGACTGAATACGCTGGCAAGACAAACCCTGGATATCATATCCTTGTTTCATGATTATGCCTCCCTGGATTTATTGGAAAAGATCTTCGGCGGAAATCCCATGGAAGTACTAAATTCTCTGGAAGAATTAAAATCACGGGCACTGATTAAGGAAAAGCTGCTGCACAATGAAATCCGGTTTACCTTTACTCATTCTAAAATGCGGGAATATGTAAGCTCCCAGATTCCGCCCTCCAAGCAAAAGGTATTATGCAACAGCATAGCAAATGCCCTGGAACAGACCCTCCCCCGGAATACATCCGCTTACTATAATAAGTTAATCTATTACTTTACGCTGGGGGGTAATACGGTTAAGACACTGATGTATCAGATTTATCAATTTGAGGATATGTCTGTCACCATGTTTGAGCTTTATCCCAGTCAGATTACCGAGGACAATCTTCAAACCCCGGAAAATCTGACCCAGTACTTTTTGGATATTGAGAAGAAATTAAATGAGTGTAAGAATCAGTTTTATGACATGGAATTATACGAAGAATTGCATGCACGACTTCTCATTGCCAAAGGTCGCTACTCCATATTGACGGGATTATACTGTGAAGGTCTGGTCAGCATCAAAGACGCCTTACAATTAAACTATGTACAAAATCACCCGTCCTATCTGCTGCGTGCCCTTCGGCAAATGGTATATTACGGCATTCAGATCAATCTTCCTGATCTTATGCAGGAATATATTCAAAAAGGTTTAACACTTTCAAAAGAAAATTATATGTGGCTGGAATACGCATTATTTCTCCGGCTCAACGGATTGCTACAGATGCTGTCGGAAAACTATGGTGGCTGTTATGAAAATTTGATGGAATCCATCTCCATCCTGGAAAATCACAGTATACAAAACAGTACCTGCTTTATCAATACTTCTGCTGCCTATAATTATCTTGGAGATATGGAGCGCAGACAAAAGCACTATGACAAAGCGCTGGAGTATTACCATACCGCAATCGATTTATGCCAGAGAAATAATATCAATCCGAATGCTACTTATTATACAAATACCGGCTGCACCTACTATGAAAAGGGAGATAAAGACCAGGCATTCCGCTACTTTCTGATCGCATCAGACATCTATGATAATTCCTTTACCCTGATGGGACGTTCTACAGCCAAAGGATATTGTGCCATTTATTATAGTGAAATGAACGACTTCGATACGGCCAAATCCTATCTGAATGCTGCCAAAAAAGCCTCCAATCAGTTGGGATCTCCCATTGAAAAAGGGGTTTTGAGAACCATTCAATCAGATCTTCTCACAAAATATCCGGCAAAGTTTTCTGACGTGCTCACAGAATCACTGTCCTTTTATCTGCAGGATGCGAAACGTCTGTTATCCTAAGAGATTCCTTATATTCAAGATGAGTTTTGCTGCGTTTGGTATCATAAAAAAGAGAATAAATCGAATACGTTCCAAATAGTTTACGATTTATTCTCTTAAGAGGTTCGATATTCGTTTTCATCAAAATGAAGAACACCTGATACGTAAGTCCTGTATCTTAGAATCTATTCTTAACAAGATCTTTTATCAACGCTACGGTTCCCTCCACCCCCAGAAGGCTGCTGTTGATTAAGATATCGTAGGATTCGATTTCCTTATACTTCTCATTGGTATAGTACTCATGATACAATTGTCTGGCCTTATCTACGGACCGGATCATACGCTTTGCTTCCTCCGGATCAAGATTTAACTCCCTGGTGCAGTTCTTCATCCGTTCCTCATAAGGGGCGTAGACGAAAACCTTTAATACATTCTGATGTTCCCGCAGGATATGATTGGCACACCTTCCTACAATGACACAGGATTCCCTGTCCGCAATATCAAGAATCTTCATCTTCTGGGTCTCAAATAACTTCGTCTGAATTAAGGTGGAGTCCAGCCCCATGGGATACAAGGCCTTTGTTAAGCGGTTCTTCAGTTTCTCATCATAATCGGCAAGACTTTCCACATTGGTATTCATGATGTCCGCAGCTTCCTCCAGAAGTTCCCTGTCATAATAGCCGATCTCCAGCTCCTGGGAAAGCCTCTTTCCGATGGTTCTTCCTAAACTTCCAAACTCCCTTGCAATCGTAACAACATATGTATTCATTCTAACCTCCTTCTGCCGTCCGGACGGCGTCTAAATCGGAAACTAAATGTGGATTTATTTAATCAATATATACCACCGTCTTAATCATCTTTACCTTTCGATCCGTTACATTCTCAAAGGTAACACCAGAGACACCCTGATCTCCGGGAATTTCAAGCACGCCAAGTTCTCCCTGCAAAATATTTCTCATTCCATATCCGTCTCTGACAATGATACTTCCTTCGCACAGATATAAGCATACAAAACATTTTGACCTCTTCTTTAGAAATATTCCGCAAATCTCCCGATCCCCCGGCAGCAGACAAAGGGACTCCAGTGACCCCTGTGCACCATTCTGCATCATCAGATTGAAATCCGTGGCCTCCCCTTCACTGGTGGTATCCCAATCCCCGCTGAATTCAATCTGCTCATCCTCTGACAATGTGACAACCTGATCAGGAAAGGTAAGCGTTGTTGTTCCGCTAAGCACAAGCAGATTTCGGTCGATGCCAGGGAGTTTGGTAAAATCACTCTTTTCCTCAGGGATTGTCGCACTGCTGATACGAAACTGGAAGTCCCGTTTCTTATATTGAGAGGCCGGCGGATAAATGAAGAGCTCCGTTGTCTCACCGCCGGACCATTTACTTGTGGTAAAGGTGTTATAGATTTTCACATCGATCTCCATATACGATTTCTCCCTTCTTTATTACGGTATCAATGATCTGGGCATCGGTATGATAGACCAGAAACTTATAGTCCGGATATTCCAGCAGATTAAGATCCGCCTGTTTTCCTTCCTCTATACTGCCGATCAATGCACTTCGATTTAAGGCGGCGGCACCGTTTAATGTCATGGCACACAGCGCTTCTTCTATGGTCATCTTCATATGAATCACTGCCAGGGCAAAGATCAATGGAATGGAACCGGCAAAGCAGCTTCCCGGATTAAAATCACTGGCCAGCGCAATTCCGCATCCTGCGTCAATCATTGTTCTTGCCTTCGCATAAGGCTTATCGAGGCAAAATGCCGTACAGGGCAGAAGCGTCGCTGTTGTCATGGCGTCTGCCAGCCTGCGGATTCCTTCTTCTGAAACTGCCAGCAAGTGATCTGCAGAAGCAGCACCCAGAGTAACGGCCAGCTCTCCTCCACCAAGGGTAATGATCTCATCCGCATGAAGTTTTACCGAAAATCCCTGCTCCTTTGCCGCCTGTAATAACTTTTCAGACTGGGAAATGCTAAACACGCCTTCTTCGCAGAATACATCACAAAATTCAGCCAGTTCTTTCTCTTTTATCACCGGCAGGACTGTCTCAATCATATAATCGATATAAGCATCTTCCCGTCCCTTATATTCTAACGGAACAGCATGGGCACCAAGATAGGTTGAGACGATGCTCACCGGTTGTTCCCTCTCCAGCTTCTTCATCACCTGCAGCTGCTTTTGCTCTGTTATAAGATCCAGTCCGTAGCCACTCTTACCTTCCACAGTGGTTACGCCTTGTGACAGCATCTTTCTCAGCCTTTTCCTTCCCAGCTCCAAAAGCTCCTTCTCCCCGGCTTCCCTTGTTGCCTGTACACTGGCCCAAATACCGCCACCCATCTTCATGATATCAAGATATCCGGCGCCCTTTAATCTCATGATAAATTCTTCCGGACGATACCCCCCGAAAATAAAGTGGGTATGGGAATCCACAAATCCGGGTACGGCGCATTTCCCTGTGGCATCCAAGGTCACGAAGTCGTCCTCTAAAACCTTAGGAAGGATTTCCTCCATTGTTCCCACATACCGTATCGTTTCATCTTCGATATAGATCGCACCGTTTTGAATGCAGGTAATTTCCCCCATCTGACTACCTTTTCTGAGGGTGGTCCCTTTTGGTGTGGCAATCTGTGCTATATTCTTTATTAACAATCGTCTCATTTTCTGCTCCCTTCTGCGCCTGCCGACTCCAACACTTCCTTCGATTAAGCCAAGTATTTCAAAACCCAAACCCGCCATTATTATGAAGGCGCTTTTCTAATTCCATCTGTTCTTTCTGATTTTCTTTATAAAATCATAAGAGCGCTGGATATCAACCGAGAGATTTCTATCCTTCTTTAGGAAGGGTATTTCCTTGCGATAATTCTCAAATAACGGTTTTGTCTTCTCTCCCATGGTATCCGGTTTACGCAGGTCTATGGCCTGTGCTCCATGAAGCAGTTCGATACCAGCCATATAAGTTAGATTATCCAACATCCGTTCTATCTTTAATACAGCAAAGCCTGCATTACTGGCATGATCCTCAATCTGGCCTGCGACAGCGGTATAGTCGAAGGAGGAAGGGGCTGCAAGCAGGCGGTTCTCCGTATCGAGTGCGGTAAAGGTCTTCTGCAGAGTGCTGAAGGCGATGACATTCTCCTCCTTTGGTGACAGGAATCTGCTTAACTTTGTAAAGGCAGGATCTGCCAGTCGAAGCATACGATTTACCATCATCCTGGACAGATGCATCAGTCCGATTCCTAACATCTCCATGGGAAGCACCCAGGCCAGCGGCTCAAAATTAGAACTTCCCGCCGCCCGGTCCTGCTCCGGCAGCAAACAGGGATTATCATCCGAACTATTAAGTTCCAGCAATAATTGCTGTTTAAGAAAATGAAGCGCATCCCGCACCGCACCCATGACGGCGCAATGGCTTCGAAAGCTGAGGGGATCCTGCAGCGCCTTGCCTTCCCCTGATCCGAATAAATAACTGCCCTTTAAATTCATATTGCAATTGCTTACCGATTGCAGCTGCCCGCGAAATCCCCTGACCGCATTCACACTTTCATCCAACGGATGCACCACGCCATGAAATGCTTCCAGAGATAAACAGAAGATGAGGTCAAGCGTATCAAGAAGATATTGCATCTCACTCACACAAAGGGAGGCAAAGGCGGCGGACTGGGCATTGGAGGATACAATTCCCAGCCCATCCTTAGGCCCAAGCTGCAAAGGCTTTAATCCCGCCATCAAAAGCGCTTCCATGGCAGGAAGTCTTTCTCCCTGATAAAACACCTCTCCTTCTCCGATCATGGCAAGACCGATGCCGGATAATGTACCAATGTCAGCTTCTCCGATGGATCCTCTTTTCTTAAGCACCGGGGTAATCCCAAGATTAAGCAATGCTTCCAGATATGCCGGGATTTCCTCTGCCACCCCCGTATGTCCGCAGGCCATTTTATTCAGTCTGATGACCATACTGCCTCTTACCTCCTGCATAGTGCATTCCGGGTTAACTCCAATCATATGGCTTCGTAATAAATTGGCATTATACTCAGGGTAGAAGCACTCCTTTACCTGTCGGTCTTTATTCCAGCCCACACCCATGTTTAGGCCATATACTGCTTCTCCTCTTTGATCCATCCGAAAGATCAGCGCTCTTGCCGCCCTGATCCTCTCTCTGGACTTTGTACTGATGGTAACGGTCGCCTCATTCTCCGCCACTTCCCGGATCTCTTCTATGGTAAGCGACTTACCGTCCAGAATGATTTCCTTCTTATCCATTATGTTATCCTCTACTTCCTTCCCCTTGATCCATCTCTGTCCCTGTTATCGTGTTTGCTCCTCCAAAAATGCCACAATATGTTCCGGTTTGACCGGATAATGGGAAAAATGGCTTCCAAGTGCATGATTTATTGCATTGACTACAGCAGGTGCCGGACATACGGCTGCAACCTCCCCGAGACTTTTCCCGCCATAAGGTCCATCCTGCTCCCCCTCTTCTACAAATACTACATTAACTTTGGGCATGTCGGGTGCATTTATGATATGATATTTTGAGAAATTCGTTGACCTTACCATACCGGCTCCATCAATATCAATTTCTTCATATAAAGCCATACCGAGACTCATCTGAACGCCCCCTGCTACCTGACCTTCCGCAAGGGTATAATTCATAACCCTGCCGATATCATGTACCGCAAGATACTCCTCCACCGTAATCAGACCGGTATAACGATCTATCTTCACCTGGGTAAAGCCGCTGGCATAACTGGCAGGATTAGACCTTGATTCAAATTCCAGATTCACAGACATCCCCCTGGAGTTTAATTTCTCATATTCCATGGTGATCTCACCATACTGCTTTTTCTCATTCTGATAATAAACATGGCCATCCTCAAGGCAGATTTGATCTGCCTCCCAGCCGTATAATTCCAGACAGGCTCTTAACAGTCTCTCCTTGAGCAGTGTTGCCGCTTCCTGCACTGCCTTCCCGCAGACAAAGGTTACCCTGCTGGCCTGGGTGCCGGCACTGTCATATGGGGTAATAAAAGTATCTGCCTCATGTACGGTAATTTGCATCGGGTTCATGCGTAGTGCCTCCCCGGCAATCTGCTGCATGGTAAGAATGGTTCCGCAGCCCTGATCATGGATTCCAATTTTAAGATCCACGCCTCCGTCCCATTGCAGTTCCATGGATGCACTGGTAAAATCCGGGTATGCCCCATGATATCCATTGCCATGGGTACAGGCTGACATCCCCACCCCGTAGGCATACCGTTTGCTATTCTTCTCTCCGATATGGTTATATTTCTCTTTCCAGTGAAACTGCTCCATGCCAAGTCGGATACAGGCCTCAACCTGAGCGTTCCCGAGATTCGTCCCTCCGGTAGGATCCGGATCAAAGGGTTTGACGATATTCTTCAATCGCAATTCGCAGGGATCCATATGCAAGGCGCGTGCCGCCTCATCCAGATTAACTTCGGTGATGGCATGTGCCTGGGGTGAACCATATCCACGGCACGGACCACCGGGGATGGTATTGGTATAAAAAGTCTTAACCTTAATTCTCTGATGATCCATGCGATAGAGACGATTGAGTTTTTTGGCCAAAGCCATTGCAACGGCTGAAGCATTGGTATAATAAGCGCCGCCGTCAATCTCACATTGAATGTCCCTGCCAAGGATGGTACCGTCTTTCTTTACCGCCGTTTCCACCTGCATATGAACGGCATTACGGGTTCTGGTTGCAATGATTGCATCCTTCCGATCCATATAGAGCATCACCGGTTTTTTTAATTTGTAGGTGGCAAAAGCACAAGCCGGTTCCAGCACGGTGTGGCCCTTCCCCCCAAAGGAGCCTCCCATTACCGCTTTTATGACACGTACCCTGGCATAGGGAAGCTTTAGCAGGTGACAGATGTGATACCGTACCTGGTATACCGTCTGACAGGGTGTCCACAAAACCAGATTTCCCAGTTCATCATATTTACTCAGGGCAATGTGGGGTTCTAAGGCCGCGTGATGTATTTTCTGTGTACTTCCCCTGGTGACAATCTTATAATCCGCATCCCCGGAGATCGCCTCGTAGCTTCCATAGCTAAGTTCCTTTGAAAATGCCAGCTGCTCCTTTTCCTGTGCGATGGCCTCTCTCAATGTAATCACAGCCGGCAAAGGCTCATATTCCACCTTCACTTTTCTTACCCCTTCTTCAACCGCCTCTTTATTCTCTCCCACCACCAGTGCAAGATGATCTCCCACATATCTTGCCCGATCACTCAGGATATACTGATCCTGTGGAGAGGTAATCACCGGTGTCCAGTTATGAGAATTAAATTTTACTTTCGGTACATCTTCAAAGCTGTAAACTGCAACTACGCCCGGAACCCTCAGGGCCTCCCCGGGATCTATTCTGATATCACTATGTGCTTTCGTACTGAGTACGAGCTTTGCATAAAGCATTCCTGCCTCTACCCTGTCGCAGATAAACTGTGTTCTGCCACAGGCCTTATCATAGGAATCTTCCCGTACGATTCTTTTCCCTATATAAGTTAAGTCCTTCATCCGTACTCCTTTCTGACGCTGGCTGTCCTTGTCTTTATCCCATCCTGACTTTAAATCCATCGATCAGCTCCAGCACAATGCCAAAGGCTGCTGATTTTTTATAATGTTTTGAGGCCCTGTTCCCGATTTTATCTTCAATCTCCTGATACACTGCCTCTTTTAATGCCGAATCTTCTATATGAAATGGGCTTGCGCCTTCCAGAACCTGCTTTACGCATACAGCTTCGACTGCTTTGGGCCCGATTGCTCCCAGATAGAGCTTTACCTCACGGAACTTCTGATCAATGATGTCAGCCTTCAGGCAGCCGTTTAATTTTGAGATGGTAACGGATTTTCTGGAACCAACCTTAGCGAAGGAAGAAAAAGCAGCTTCGCAGGGGATCAAAAATTCGACGATTACTTCCCTTGCTCCGATTTTGTGCCTGCCAAGTCCAATGATCAATTCCTCCACACTTACCACCCGTCTTTCATCTTTCTCGTTCATCAGAACGGCCTCCGCCTGATAGGCAAGCAATACCGGAAGGGTATCCGCACTCTGGGAGGCATTGGCAACATTTCCCCCGAGGGTAGCAAGATTTCTAATCTGCTCTGAACCCACCATGGCGGCGGCTCTTGCTAAGGCAGGCACAGTTTGGACAAGAAGCGGATGATACTCCAATTCACTCATGGTAACCGCCGCGCCAAGATGCAATACCTGATCCTCTATGCTGATCTTCCTCATCTCTTCTATATGAGTAAGATCGATCAGTCCAAAGTCTCCGTATGATTTTTGTCTCAGATGCAGCATTAAATCGGTAGTTCCCGCACATAAAAAAACAGTATCGTCCTTATGGTGCAACATCGCACTTAATTCCGATAATGTTTCCGGCATTTCATATGTCATTGTTTTCCCTCCCTTACTACCTCTTCCACAGCAAGGATGATCTTATCATAACCGGTGCATCTGCATAGATTGCCTTCTATGGCACGTCGGATCTCCTCCTTGTCCGGATTGGGACGATGCATCAGCAAAGCTTTACAAGAGAGGATCATTCCGGGAGTACAAAATCCGCATTGAATGGCACCATTGCGGATAAAGGCATTTTGAATTTCATCCAGCTCCCCGTTTTCCTCCAGTCCTTCAATGGTAATAATGGAACGGTTCATAATCTGACCGGCAAATACCGTGCAGGAGGTGACGGCTTTTCCATCCATAATTACAGTACAGGCGCCGCATTCCCCTTCCCCGCAGCCTTCCTTTGCTCCGGTCAAACCCATATCCTCCCGCAAAAAGTCCAGAAGTCTTTTTCTGGGTTCTACTTCCCGCTGGATTTGATGTCCATTAATCGTACAATTTAATTTCATAAAACACCAGACCTTTCACATTATGCAATGCATCTTGATTATTAAACACATCATAATATGATACTGTCAAAAAACAGTCAAAAAACTCAGAAATCTCATTCAACGATTTTTTGACATTCCTGTGTTATAACTACATCAACATATTTTATTGTTGTTCACAAAGCCGTGTCCCAGAATATTCTGGCGTCCGGCTTATTTTATTATCAAAAAATGGGAGGAAAAAATTATGAAAAAAAGAGCTTTAACATTATTTCTGGCTTTAACGCTTATCATCTCGACCCTTACACTGACCGCGTGTAAAGGATCTGACACCAAGTCCCCTGGTACCAGCAGTGAACCGGTTGTCATCGGTTCCAAGGATTTCACCGAATCCATTATCATCGCCGAGATTTATGCCCTGGCTTTGGAAGCTGCCGGCGTACCTGTAGAGAGAAAGCTGCAGCTTGGTTCCTCCATTATTCATGATTCCATTATGAATAATGAAATTGATTTTTATCCTGAATATACAGGTACCGGTTTAATCAGCCGTCTGGGTGCCGAGCCGATTTACGATCCGGAAGAATGCTATCAGGAAGTAAAAAAAGGGTATGCAGAGAAATTTGATATTACCTGGTTCGATCATTCCAATGTAAATGATGCGGAAGGACTTGCTGTCTCTACTGCTGCCGCTCAGAAATACAGTCTGGAAACCTTCTCAGACGCATGGGCTGTTGCTGATCAATTGGTTCTTGCGGGTAATGGCGAGTTTTACGAACAGCCTGATATCTATAACCGTTTAATGGAGGTATATGGCAAGGTCGATTTTAAAGATACCCTGACCATGGATCATACCCTTTCCTTTACCGCTGCTAAGAATGGTGAAGTTGATGTTTTCAGTGTATACACAACGGAAGGCAGCCTGGCTGGCGGAGACTTTAAGGTATTAAAGGATGATAAGCAGTGCTGGCCCCCCTACTATCTCACTCCTATTATGAGAAATGATGCGATAAAGGCTCATCCGGAAGTTGAGGCCATTGTGAATAAGGTAACCGCAACCTTCACCGATGAAAATGTCACCGGAATGAATGCAAAGGTTGACGTAGACGGTGAAGATTATAGTGATGTTGCAGCAGATTACTTCGCTACCATCAAAGATTCCATAAAATAGGGAATATCCGGGAAGAAATCTTCCTTCATAAGCCGGGGAACCGGCAAACTGTTTCATTATCAGGAACAAAAGGAATTGGCATTCCGGTTCCTCTGTCAAAACCAAACATACGAAGAAGGTAACCAAGCCGGAGACCTTCTTCGTATTTCTTTATAGTCAGGCAAACATCCAAAGGAGGTACCATCATGAATCATATCTTATCCCAACACTTTCACATCCCCGAATGTGCTTCCCCTATCATTCCAATCATCCTCAGAGAACAGGAACAGCAGTTAATATGCTCCTTTCAACCGGGGGAAGCCTTCTCCTTCGTGGAAGTAAGCAGAGCTTTCTCGATTTCCGAGGAAGAAGCCCGGAATCTGTTAACAAGTGCCTACCAAAGAAACATCATCAATATCTCTGAGGGACCTTATTATCAGCTCGGATCCTTCTATGCCAGACTCGGAACCTTCTGTCAATTTGAAAACGACCTATGGAGCAATCTGGATCCGGAGCTAAGGAATTCTCTTGGCAACTGGTATCTCCAGTCCTTTATAAAGAAAACAAAACCTCTCTGGGAAAGCAATCAACGACCGGACAGAGTTGCTACGCTGGAGGAAACAATCCAATTCATAGAACAGCATGAAGGTGGATTTTATCTGACCAAATGCGATTGCAGAAGTATCTTTGGTAATTGCAACCATACCCTGGAGACCTGTATCGGTTTTTCGGGAGAGCAGAACACATCTTTCCACAGGGGTCATGCAAGGTTAATTACCAAAGATGAAACCATCGCACTGGTGAACGAATGCCATCAGGAAGGACTCATCCATACTCTGGAGAATTACGGAATCTGTAACTGCTGTACAGATTGTTGTTTTGAGTATCGGGCAGCTGTGCTTTGTGATACAATAGGAACATGGCCGATCAGTACTAAAATTGTCTCCTGGGAGGAAACTGCCTGTATTCACTGTGGGATTTGCACAAAGCGCTGTCCCATGGGTGCATTTGTAAAAGAAGGAAAAACCGTTTCCTTTCAGGCAAAACAATGCATCGGATGCGGTGTATGTATCAGTAAGTGTCCCAAATCAGCCATCAAATTAATCCCTCGATAAAAGGAGAATGCTCCATGGATGATATCTTATTACAGCAAATCCATTCCATCAAAGAAGTCACTCTTATAGACGGCAATTTAACTTTGGAAGAGTTTATTGCCATTGTCAAATATCATGCCAAAATCCGTCTCTCACAGGAATATGAGCAACGGATCGTTCGGTGTCGCAGCCTTATTGAAGCATTTTTATCAAAGGGCAGTGCAATCTACGGCGTTACTACCGGCTTTGGGGATAACGTAAAATATGTAATTTCTCCTGAGGATGCAGTTCTTTTGCAGAATAACATTCTCCGTTCCCATGCTTGTTCTGTTGGGGAACCTTTGGCTTTGGAGGAAGTCCGTGCCATTATCCTGATGATTATCTTAAATACAGGAAAAGGAAACTCGGGAATTAAATTAGATACCATATTACTGCTCTGCGCCATCCTAAATCAAGATTTATATCCCTTTGCCCCCGGAAATGGCTCTGTAGGTTATCTGGCAGTGGAAGCCCATATCTGTCTCACGCTCATCGGAGATGGGTTCTTCCTGGAAGAAAATCAGAAAATTCCTGCCGCACAGGTATTGGAAAAGCATCATCTGACTCCTATCACATTAGGCTGTAAGGAAGGTCTTTCCCTGATCAGCGGAACCACCTCAGCCACAGCCTTCTCTCTCCTATCCCTGTTTCATGGTATTACAGCATATAAGAATATTCAGATTGCCGCTGCCATGTCTTTCGAGGCATTAAAAGGAACCACCAAAGCATATGACCCGCAGGTACACCGCTTAAAGCGCCACTTATCCCAGCAAATCGTTGCTGAGCATATGCGCAGCCTGTTAAAGGGCAGTGCAATCTGCCTTGCCTACCGGGAGGAAAAGGTGCAGGATCCCTGTCTCCTTCGCACAATACCACAGGTACTTGGTTCCTGTTTGCAGTTAATAAAGGAAAGTTACACCACAATCATAGACGAAATGCAATCTATTTCAGACAATCCGGTCATACTTCCTGAGGAGGAAGATGACAAGAGCGTCTATATGACAGGCAACTTTGACGGCTCCTACATCGGCACCCACTGTGATATGCTCTCCATTGCTTATGCAAATCTCGGTAACTTTGTAGAGCGCTGCACTGACCGGCTTGTAAACCACCATATCAGTAATGGGCTGCCACCCTTCCTTGTTACCAATCCGGGTTTAAACAGTGGGTTTATGATTCCCCAGTATACCCAGGCTGCTCTGCAAAGTGAATTAAAGCTTCTTGCCGTCCCTGCCAGTGTTGACAGCATCACCACCTGCGCCGGTCAGGAAGATCCTGTTTCCATGGCATATCATGCCGGCTATAAGTCCAATCAGTCCGCAAAGAAGTTACTGCAAATGACCGGTATTCTGCTTATGTGCACCGCTCAGGCCTTGGAGTTAACCATTGATTCCACCGGACTGTCGCCGTCACCCATTTCTGCTAAAATGATGGAGGCGATCCGTATCCATGTTCCGTTTGTAACAAAGGACAGATATCTCTATGAGGATATGGAAGTTTTTTATCACCTTGTTACTTCAAATAAATTGACAGAACTGATTGAAACAGACTTTCATCTTGTACTATAGTAGTGTGAATTATGAAATACTAATTCACACGTTGAATTTATGCGTGCGAGCAAGTAGCACGCATGGACGTTAGTGTGAATTATGAAATACTAATTCACACGTTGAATTTATGCGTGCGAGCAAGTAGCACGCATGGACGTTAGTGTGAATTATGAAATACTAATTCACAAACATGTTTATTTATGATTATGATCATTCTGAATAGAATGACTTGGCGGAGGGCCAGAATATAATTCCAGAAACAAGAGGAAGTGGCAAGCCCTTTCCCTTGTTATAAATTTTATGTAAAATAATACCGTAATTATAGGAACTCTTTGAAGGTATTTATGATCTCTTGCGGATATTTTTGCGGCTCACCCTGCAGCTCCTGTAATGCGATTTCGATCTGTTCCGGCTCCTTATAGGGCCTGTATGCGGTGATTGCATCCAAAATATCCGCTATCATTACAATTCTGGTGTGCAGCGGAATCTGCTCACTTTTTAATCCCAAAGGATAACCGCTGCCATCCAGTCTTTCATGATGCTGATGAATGATGTCTTTACTTCGTCTGCTGAATCGAAAGTCACTTACCATACTGATTCCAAGGTCACAATGCTGCCTGATATAAAACATCTCCTCTTCGGTCAGACTTCCTTTTTTCTGTATGATGTTTTTGGGTATCATCAATTTACCGATATCATGAAAGAAACTTCCGATGGCCAGATCCTGCAGCCCGTCCTCCATATGAAGTGCCTTTCCCAGCATAACCGAAATCAATGCAACATTGATAGAGTGGGTATAAAGCCAGTCGATGTAATTACTTAAGGTGCTCACATAGATCCACCACAGCTTCTCCTTTGATTCAAACAATATTTCATTTAGTATTTTGGAGGATGTATCCAACAGTTTGATATTATTAATTCCAAGTGTTTCTTTAATCTGATCTTTGCTTTCTTTGATCCTGTACTCATCCGGTGTTTCTTTCTTACTTTTCTTATCCCCTTCAGACTTCATAAAAATATTCATTTCTTCTAGTTTCTGCAGCATTTGCGCTGAAACCTCATGACCCTTTGATAGAAGCAGGATACCATTTTTATCATATATATCATTGCTAAGATAAATTTTTGATATGATAATTACCTCCTTATCATTCGTAAAATATTAATCCTCAAGCCTATCCTTTTCTCCCCTTGTATAGCCATAGTCACCTCTTTACAAAGGGAATAATTAGGAAATTTTGCTCATTTACTATCTCTTATTGGTCTAATTGCCTATTCAGATCATTATAACATAATCCGATTACACATACAATACATACAAAATAGTTTGTGATTTCTATTATATTATGTATGTATGTAATGCGGGTTAACCGGAAGAACAATTGGACACAAGGAGAAGAACGAATGAATGTAAATTATCTGGAAATCGGACAACGAATTCGTGCAGCGCGGCAAAAACTTGGCATCACCCAGGAAAAACTGGCTGAAATGGTTGAGGCAGGTACTACCCACATCAGTCATATAGAGACCGGCAATACGATTCCCAGTCTTAAAATGTTTATTGCAATATTGAATTCACTGAATATATCAGCAGATGAACTTCTCTGCGATAACTTATATAAATCACAGATTGTTTATCAAAATGAAATCTCGGAACTTCTCAACGATTGTACTGAAAAGGAGTTGCGTGTCATTGCGGATACCATAAAGCATTTGAAGACTTCCGTCAGAAAAAATTACGAGCTCTGATGTATCCCTGTGCCCACATAATCTCTGTCAATACGGGATATTTCAGTTGGTATCTAGGCTCAGTCCTTTTGATCAAGAATGAATTGAAAGACCTGCCAGGAGCTTTCCATATCTCTTTCGATCATGCTGTAGATCAGATCAGAGGTTAAGCCCTGTATAAAGCCATCTGTAGGGGTAACAGTAAAAAATCGCTGACAAAAAAGTCTGTTTATATTCATCATCTGTTCTGTATCACCTAAAATGTCACAGATTTTATAAAACATTTCTTTGATTTTAGGAATATCACTATCTGAATATAGCACCTGCTCCTGTTGTCGAATGAATAAATTCACCTTATACTCAAGATAATCATGGAATAATTCAATGACGCAATAAGCCTCTTTTGTACTATCTTCATGAAATTGACAGGTCATAGCATTTATATAGTTCTGCGCATGTATGTAAAACGGATGTTCTGAATAGTGTCCGCTTCCCGATATTATGCTGCGGCAAATTCCTCTGAGTTCCATAGCGTCATCCAAACCATTTGAGATAGTGGTAAATTCCCGGAGTTTACTGGTTGCTTCAAGGATGCATGAAAAATAACAATCCATCAGATAAGCATGTTCTCCTAACTCCAGTTTCAGCAATTTGATTTGATCCAAAAGCTCTGTAAACGATTTCCGTAAATCTCTTGTCGCGTCCCTTCCAGTAAAACAGTTTAAATCAGTAAAAATAGTCATTATGTGTCACCTTTCTTTTCTTTTATGAAGTAGTTAACGATGAACTTCTGTCAAAGTCAATAGAAGTACAGATTTTTCATAAGAAGATATCGCAATTTACGACAATCCATATAATAAGAAGGGAACACTTGAATTTTATGGATAACACTTCGAAGGGATTTTATAACACAAAAAAGAACAGGTATCAGATCACCTGCACATTAGTATTTCATTTACATATATTATAGAAACCAAATCAAAGGAAAGAAATCATGTGTACAGCAATGACGTTACGAACAGAAACGGATGAGATATTTTTTGGCAGAACCATGGACTTCTCCTATGATATTACTCCCAATCTCTACATCGTTCCCAGTTCCTATATATGGCATAACAGTGCGAATGACCGCCCGGTGAGGAACACCTATCGAATTATTGGACTCGGCCAGGAAGCAGATGGAATGTTTGGATTTTTTGATGGAGTGAATGAAAAAGGCTTTGCCGCGGCTGCGTTATATTTTGCAGGCTACGCACAATATGATACCTCCTCTGTACCGGGGACAAAAGATCAGATTACGTCCATTGATTTTCTTCATTATATTCTTGGTAATTGTGCCTCTGTAAGAGAATTGCCGTCCTTATTAAATACCATTACCATATTAGGTGTGCCGGATCCCGTTACGAAGACAATAGCTCCTTTACACTGGATTGTCACCGACAGAAGCGGGGAATGTGCCACCATTGAATCTACAGGCAATGGGTTGGATTTTATAAAGAATCCCATGGGTGTCATGTCCAATAGTCCGGATTTACCCTGGCATATGACGAATTTAAAGAATTATATGATGACTTCTCCAACCCAATCAGATGAAACGTATTGGAATACAGTCTCATTGACTCCCTTCGGGCAAGCCGCAGGTACGACAACTCTGCCCGGAGGCTTCACTTCTCCGGAACGATTTGTCAGAGTCTCCTATCTAAAATCACATATTCCGACACCCAAGGATAGTAAGGAAGCCATTCCTGCATGTTTTCACATAATGGAAAGTGTTTCCATACCTAAGGGCGCTGTTCTTACCGGGCGTGAAACCTATGATTATACCAAATATACAGCCTTTATGAATACGAATACTTGCGAATATTTCTATAAAACCTATGACGACATCAACCTTAGTACTGCTTGTATTTGGTAGCCGGATGATATCCAAACATGTTCGCTCTTCGTTATGATTCTATTCATCCAGCGCATAATCCAGACATACAATAAACTCCTGCATATGATCCGAATAAAAGCCACAGGAATATGTTTCACAAAAATGCCCTGTGGCTGCGGATATGTAACGGTCGCTGACAAATATTTCAGATTTATTATGTCTTACCACATAGTAATAAGGTTTCAGGATATGATAATCATTCACCCTTGCCGGAGAAAACAGATAGGTACTTTTAAATATCGTATTTCTGTTGAACATGGTATTTGTCACTTGCTTTCCCTGTGCATCAATGATATAAGTGCATTCAATCTCAGGGTTATAACGCAGATACTTTGCAAGCTCCGTTTCATATTCTTCCATCCCGCATTCGGATAACATCTCGATCAGTCTGTACAACATGTTTTTCCTTTGATGACCTCTCTCCACATGATCAAGAATTCTATTCTCCGCCCTGAGTTGAAACTGATTGGACAGTAAATGAATGACAGGATAATGATTAAGAGAAAGGAATTTCTCCGTTTCTACCGCTCTGGAAAAGTAAAATCCCTGTATTAATGTTATACCCAGAGAAAGACAGGAGAGCACTTCTTCCTCCTCTTCTACTCCCTCGGCTATGACAACTGCTCCGATTCTGGAGGCCAGAGAGGTTATGGATCTTACAATTTCGTATTTATAATAATTATTGTTAAGGTCTTTGATGGTATTTCTGTCGATTTTGATGATATCCGGCTTTGTCAGTATAATACGGTTAAGATTAGAATAGCCCTCTCCCACATCATCCAGAGCGATGAGAAAGCCAAGCGCGCGAAACCTCATGACAAATTCATTCAGGAGCCCGTTATCACCGGAACGTTTTTCATTAATTTCTACAACCACTCTTTCTCTTTGAATCTGATAATCCTCCAGTAGTTTCACAAACCCATCCAGATGGTTCAGATACTCCTGCAGCAGACCCATTTCGAAATTAACAAACAGTAATATATCGTTCCTTCCCATCTGACTAAATTCCAGGAATGCATTCTCCCTGCATAGAACATCCAGATCATATTCCTTCTTTTGCTCTCTGACATATTGAAACATGGCCTCTGCCGAAATTGGCTCATTCTGATAATTAGCGCGCATCAAAGCTTCGCACCCGACGATTCGTTCTTTATCAAGACTTACAATCGGCTGAAAATGCATGGTCAGATTGCGTTCCTTTATCACTTGTTCATAAATATCATCTGTAATCTTCTGTATCACGGTAGCAGCTCCTATCTGCAAAGGGGATCAGTGTCAAACACTAATCCCCTTTGCATTGGTTATTCTACAAGTATATCGGGATTCGCCTCCCCTGTCAACGGATAAGGCATAATTTCATCATATTCAAAACAGGTTCCTTTTTGATTTCTTTTCGCGTGGTACAAAGCTTTGTCTGCCAGATGGAGATATTCTTCAAATGTGGCGGTAATGTCGTTTGTCCATACCAGTCCGGAAGATATATACACCTGTTTTTCACTTCCGTCAGGTAATCTTAAAGGGTCCTTTTCCAGGCTACGGTAGAAATTACGGATACAATCCCGTATTTCTTTTTTTGTTTTAAAATCATATAATAGAACAACAAACTCATCTCCGGATCGTCTTCCAATCATACTGCGATCTGTTTGAAGGGCACCCAGTTGTTTCACAGCCAGCTTAATATACTTATCCCCCCACTCATGACCGTATGCATCATTAATTAATTTCAGACTGTCCAGATCAAACATTAATACCGCTGCAACCAGTTCTATCTGACGCAGGGTTAATATCTCCTCTCCCGTTCTGTAAAGCGCGCTTCTGCTGTAAACCTGTGTCAGATAATCGTAGTCCCGTTCCCTTATAATATCCATTTTCTCAAGCATCTCACCGGTAACATCAATAATTACACCTATGGTTGATTTCTCGGTTTTTACCTCTTTTAACTTCACCCACTTGATTTTCTCTTTGTGCAAAACATAGACATTCTCTTCACCCGTTTCCGGCACACCAAGGAGCTCCTCTAATTTTTCACAAAAAAGTACTTTATCCCGTTTCAATCGTTCCATTTCCTTAGCAGGAATCGAAAGAATACTCATCAATTGCTCTGTTACAAATACATAGTCGCTTTTTTGCCGGTACTCAAAAGCTCCGATGGACAGGCCGGCCATATCGATAATCCTTGACATCTTTATTGTGGATTCCAGCAACGTGTCATTGGCAGTTTGAATTGCCATGGATAGTTCATCTACTTCCGTAAGACCCGTCCTTTCCAGCGTCAATTTATTCTGGAAATCACTGTGTTTCACCTTCCTGGCTAATTTGATAATGGGTTTTGTAAATTGGTAACTGGCGAAATAACCGCCCAGTATTCCAATGGCAATCGACGATAAGAAGGAAAACATGATTATATTTTTAATCTTTGCTACATAACTGAACAGTGAATTGCTGCTCATCATCCCAATGATATACCATTGTTTGGTTTGATAAGGCGTATTCTCGTTGTATAGATTCATAGGTTCTATCGAAAGATACACCTCATTCTTTCCCTTACTATGTTCCAATTGATAAATATTTTCTTCTTTGTCAACCTTTTGATAAGGTATTTTCTCCCCCTTATTAAGAAATTGATTCTGTATTGCCCTGGTAAATAGAAATGGTTCTATCCCTGTCTCGTTCTCCATCTCACATCCGATGAAATATCCCAGGGAATCCCTTGCCTGCAGATCAGTCGATGGAAGAAACTGACTGAAATACTGAACAGAAATCTCCACTCCTATCACGCCGATTGGTACGTTATCCTTCGAAAGCAATGGCACCGTATAGGTCATAATCGGAATATCCTCCGAAAATAATTGAAAGGGTAAACTCCAATACCCCGGTAACTTAGCATTATCTGACAGTTGTATATTGGCAAAAGGTTCATCGTAAAACTCTCTGGACATTCTTGATAAAGGGATCTGATTTTTCCACATCTGATCGAGCGGTATTTGCAATCTGCCTGCAATATCAGCCGGTCCGAAAATCATATAAAGATCATTATTTCCGTAATCGTTCAATATCGGATCATAGTCTCTGAAATACACGCAGTCATAATCGTCTCCTTCATCTTTTTGCTCCAATATGAGGAAAGCTCCGGTAGCCATAGTGGATCTCATCATGGATATGATACTGTCTGATACTTCATTGAAATACCGGGCCGAATTTCCGGAATCCAATTTAGCACTTCGGATCTGTTCCAGATAGGGATTTAGATTCGTCCAGCGATTACTCATTTCCCTCTGCAAATATTCATTTCTGTTTTTTACCTTTTCTGAGAAGGAAGCATACGCATTCTTCTTCGCCTGACTTAATACCCCACCCAATACAAGGAATACAGAGAGCAGTATTGTCTGTGCTATAATTAGTATAATCACCAAAGAAGTCACCCGATATACGATTGACTTCTTATCCAGCTTATTTAGCATGCAATAATCAGCCTTCCTGTTATTTTGATAATAGTAGTTCCGCGTCTGTTATAAATTGTTGATACCATGATTGAAAATTGTTGTTGGAACTGAGCTCTTGTATCACCGTTGCCCGATCTTCTCCCCGGGCAACTCTCGTCTCCAATATAAGACTATCCTCATTCACCTTCTGAAAGAGATGATTCTCCAGAAGTTTGCGCATATCATAACTTCCTTCAAAGGGCCGGTTTCCGTAGAGTTTGTGGGTTTCAAACATCTTCAGTGTGGTACTGATAGACTTTTTAATGGCCTCGTTGGATACCTCTGTTTTACTTAGCTCCTTTAACAGAACCTCTTCCTTTAATGCGGATGATTTCACCGGAAAATACGCTGTTGAAACAGCAAACTTAATATTTTGGGCTTCCTCTGTAAACCATTTTAGAAACAGTGCTGCTCCAAATTCGTGTGCTTTATCACTGGGCACGATACACATACCTGCCCCCTGGGCAATTGCGTAGGGTTCTCCTCCTTCAAAATAGGGATAGGGAAGGGTATTCACTTCCACAGGCACCACAGTATCACCGTCCGTGATCTCTGTGGGAAAGTAAGATGCTCCTGCTGTTGATCCTGCATATGCAATAATTTTTCCTGTTTTCGCATCATCTGAGCTAAAACGCCCGGACTTAGCGAAATAGCCATTGATGTAGGGCACATAGAAGGTATTCCAGATTTTAAACGCAGCTTCTTCTCCTAAATTCATAGATGCATTATTTCCCTGATATGTATATAACTCTTCTCCCAGCTGCTTGCTGGCTAACAGCATAAAATTGGCATTGGAATCAATACAAAAGAATGCTTTTCCCGTATGCTCATAATATTGCCTGGCTGTATCAATCAATCCTTCCCAGGTTGAGAGATCATCGAGGCTGGCTCCTGTCTCTTTTGCGAATTTATCCCAATAGGTTCTGTTTAGATAGAGATTTTCCGAAGATTTGGCAATGGGGAGAATCATTAACGCATTGTCCGTTCCAAAACGCCCCTCTTCCAGAAAATCCTGCCGGATTAAACTCAATTCCTCCTTCGTAAAATACGCTTCCAGATTTACGAGATCGATTATCTTATTTACACGGAATGCATTGTCAGGATAGGCTGCGAAGATATCCGGCATCGGTTGCGCACCAATGCTTTTATCAGCCGCTCGGTAGACTGCATCTGCAAGTTCATTGACATCACCGTAACTCTGGGCATCAACAAGGACCCCTTGTTCCATACCTACTGTTTCGTTAAATTTTGTCACCAAAGAATCAAATTGATTCTTTACGGTTCCGTTATAATAATGCCATATGGAAATGGTAACGGGATTCTCCGGATCCAGTGGTCCTTTCTTATGTGTACAGGAAATACATACCATTCCCACAGCAATCAGAATAAGAATACCAATCATTCCTCTGCTCTTTTTCATTCAATCCTCCATCTTAACCTTCGGCAATTCATGGATAACTTTCATCTCTAAGTTATTTGATTTCCCTGGTGTCATCATAATATGATAGTAATAATCGCTTCTATTTTAGTTCTAATTTAATTATATATTCCTTTCGTATTTATACAACATATTTTTCTAAAAGAATTCATTTTTTTCATAGTTATACCAAATAATAACAAAAAAAGAAGCCAAAGAAGTTTCTTGCAATCACTTCCCGGCTCCTGTCTCATTTATCTGCCTGATCTTTAATAAAGACCAAATATTCTCAAAAATTTCTGCCACAGATTTAATGGCTTCTCCTGTGTCTGATCTATGACTGTAATCTCTTTCTTTTCAATGGCAGTTGTCTTAAATGCGAATTGAACTGACGCTACCTTGGTATTTTTATCGGATACAAAAGATGCCACCTTGTCATCAGAATTGCTGAAATCACCCAGCATTCGGTCGATTTCCTGATTTAACTCCTCCTTCATGCCAGATGTTTTACTGACAAATTCCTGTGTACCGTCCGTCAAGGACACGGTTCCATGAAACAAATCGGAAGTTGTGTTTGCCAATTGATCAGCACCTTCATAGATTTTATCATATCCCTTTGTGATACTGTTAACCGCTGCACAATATTCCTCCAGTCCCTGATCCAGGGAAGCATAACGATCATTCAATTCCCTGATACCGGTTTTTAATCTGGTCATAGAAACGGATAGGTCACCAAGTGAAGTCAGCATACTTTGAATGCTGTTATCAAATACCGCATAATTATCCTGCAAGGTTAGAGTTCCGCTCATTAACGTTTTCGGCCCCTCGTTCAGCGTCTGCTCCACTCCCCTGATTAGTTGATCACTCCCCTGAATATAGCCAATATCTGCCTTCAATAACGTCTCAATGTTGATTTGTTTTCCCGCATCCATGATATAATCTTTTAATGCCAGGGAATCCCCTTTGGCTGCCTTCTCATAAAGCTGCTTTGCCATAGGATCCCCGCTTTTCACAAGATCTGCCAGTTTCACGGCAACATTGCTGTCACCGCCGGATAGATAAGCCTGATATAGTGTTCTTTGCGTATCTGTAATTCCCAGGGCTGCGATTGCCGCTTTGTGCTGATCAGCAAACCCGTTGGCATCAGGAATGCCCGCATCAGAAAGCCTTGCACGATACGTATCGATGGAGCCCTCCATTGTCTTTAATCCATCCACCAGATGCGTTATCCCCTCTTTTATCTTTAAGGATGAGGCACTTAATTGATCCAGCATGCCAGCTGACATCTTCACATCCTGCAGGGAGGACTGAATCTGTAGCAATGCTTCTCTTATCTTATCCGAACCACTTGTCAGGCTCACCGATTTACTGTTAAGCGTAATTAATGCATCCTGAATGGCTGCTGCACCGTCCGACAGTTTTTTTGCGCCCTCCGTTAAGCCTGCGGCACCGTCTTTCAGATCATTAGCCCCCTTATCAAGCTCATGTACGCCTTCCTGCAGTTCTTCCACTTTCGTGTCTAACATCCCGGAGTCAATGTCATTGCTGTCAATTCCAAGATTTAGTCTGATCCCGTTGATTTGTATTCCTTCCATCTCAAAATCAGTTACATCCGTACGAATCACAATCTCCTTTTCCCTGCCGGGTAATATGGTATAGGTCAGCTGGCACAAGTCTCCCACATTCGCCCGGGTTGCACCCGGAGCTACGATGTTCCTGCAATGATTGGTATCAAGCTTTATAATGCTTTGAAGTGCATATTGATCGAAAAAGCCCTCTTTGGCATTCTCATTCTTCGTGATATTTATTTTAATTGCAAGATTACCGCTCTTACCTGCAATTTCATCAGCCAAGCAGACTGTCTCATCCAGCTGATACCGGATTTGAAACTTCCATGGAAGCTGGGCATCAGGAAGGATACCTTCATAATACAACTGGTCTGAGGAACTGTTTGCAGTTACCATGCCATCCTGAACATTGAGTTCATCCGTCGTGGTCAAATTCTTCACCTGACTGTAATCACCATAATCAACGATGTTTTTATCAGTAAACTTATTTACCACATAGGTGCCCTGCAGCTGTCCGCCCCCATCCAGATTCGCATAGATGATTTCTTCCTTTGCGCTGGAAGGCTCCATTGCCCGGACAGATTGTAAATTAACTGAGCTAAATAAAATTCCTATCATCAGTAAGGATGTTATTTGTTTCATCTTTCTTATCATATTATTTACCATTCACCTTTCACTAACCGTCATATCCATTCCATCCTACCCTCCGTTTTGTCTGAGGGTATCACAGGCTCAAGCCTCATGTTATTCTATGATTTAGTGCCTGTCAGGCATACAATTACGCTCTTCTGCCTTCTATTGTTTCTTCGTAACAAAGGACGTCCCTCTGGTCGTCTTCTGAATCAGGGGATCAAAGACACAGAGCAGACCGGGCAGTACAAACAATACAATTCCCAAAGAACACAGGGTCCCTTTTCCCAGCAGAAATCCCAGTTGCTGCAGCACACCATGACTCGTCATGTTACCAAGCAAAAATCCCATAGCCGTCATAGCGGTAGCCGATGTCAGAATGGATACGGTAACGGAAGATATGGTTTTTTTCACTGCGTCCATCTTGTAATATTCCCCTCGGAATTCCTTGTATCGATCCGTGAGTAAAATGGCATAATCCACAGTTGCCCCAAGCTGCACCGAGCTGATGATCAGATAACCGATGTAAAACAACGGTGTGCCGACATAATAGGACAGGGAAAAATTAAGCCATACTGCGGTCTCAATCGCCAGAACCAGGAGGAATGCCAAGGATACCGATTTCATAAATAAGATCAGAATCAGGAAGATTGCTCCAACAGCGATGGCATTTACAAATATATTATCGCTTTTTATCGTCTTCATTAAATCATAAGTACTTGCTGTTTCACCTGCCAGATAATAAGTATCTCCGTAATATTGGCCAGCCGTCGCCCGCAGATTCTCTACGGCCTGAAAGGCTTCTTCCCCTTCATAATCTGTTTTGGCTGTTATGATCATTCTGCTGTAATGATCACCAATCAGCTTTGATACGGTTTCCTGATCCAGAAAATCCGCCGGAATTTCGGCCCCCACATGATCCACATAGGAAATAATAGAGCTTACTCCGGGTATCTTCTGTAAAGAAGCAGATAATGCGCTTTCTTTCCCGGTATCCCCCTTCGGGACAAGAAGTACATACGTATTTGACTTACCGAATTCCTCTTCAATCTTCTTCGTATCTTTGCCAAGCGTTGTTTTCTCGCCAAAGATGTAAGAGTTGCCGTAATAAAATTCATTATGAATTGATCCCAGATAGGAAGGTACCACAAGCAGGATCAAGATGACTGCCATACCTACTGTAATTTTACTCACAAAGTTCCCAAACCGGTCGAACTTTGGCAGAAGAGGCATGTGTCTGGTACGATCAATCCATTGATAGCAATAGAGGGTAAGAACCGGAGTTAATATAAATACTGTAATCAGGCTGAACGCTACTCCTTTTGCCAATGCAAATCCCATATCAGGACCAATCTTAAACTTCATGATTATCAGTGCAAGAAATCCGATTACCGTAGTCAAACCACTGGAGAGAATGGATCCTGATGATTTACATAAGGCCTGGATCATGGCCTCTTTCGGTTGGACTCCCTGATCTCTGATCTCACTGAATCTATGGAGAAGGAATACGGAATAATCCAGAGATACTGCCAGCTGAAGGATACTTCCTGCTGCATTGGTGACGAAAGATATCTCACCAAATATTATATTGGAGCCGGCATTTATTAAAATGGCGATCCCAATGGAACCCAAAAATAAAATAGGTTCAAACCAGGATGTAGTGGTAAAAATCAGTACCAGCAAAGTAAATGGAATTGCTATAGCAGTAATTCTCATAATTTCCTTTGTCGTGGACTGGGTTGCTGTTACTGCATTGACTGCTGCACCGGTCATTGCATTGTCCTTGCCGATGAGTGCTCTGATTGCTGTCACCGCCTGGATTCTTTTATCTTCTTCAATGGTTACGCTAAAAAGAGCCGTATCGTTCTTATAATAATTTTCCACCACACCACGATCCATTGTTTCAAGGGGAATGGTTAGATCCACCGCATCATCCAGCCATGTTACTTCTGTTACGCCATCAATTTCCATTAATTTTTCTTTCATATCCAAGGCCTGAGGGATTGTAACGTGATAAACCATTACCCTGGCATTGGGGATTTCCGTTTTGAATTCCTTTCCCATAACTTCCAGGGATACTGTTGAAAAGGTACCGTCCGGGAGATAATCGTTCATATCATAATTCACTCCCACAAATTGTTTGCAAAAGCCAAAGAAAATAATAGCTGCTGCAAAGAGGATGATCACAAGGATCTTATGGTGAATGATTCCGCGAAAGAATTTTTCTTTCAAGCTCATCCGCTTCCTTCCTTTCTGTTGATAGACAAGTCTTCTAATAAACATGTTGTTGATTATTGATTTCATTTCGATTATAATAAAAGCATCAGAAAATGACAATAATCAATGTAGTCATAAATCGCTGATTATTAAACATTACTTGCATCTGCGGTTAATTAATCAACATAGTTCGTAAAAGCTGTTGATTAATTCAGAATTATCAAGTATTGAGAGGAGCGTCAGGATGAATCAAAAGCAAGGGGTATCAACGGATCGGAGAATCAGAAAAACCAAAAAGGCATTAAGAGACGGATTAACAACATTAATGCTGGAAAAGAGCCTGAAAGATATTTCAGTGAAGGAATTGACTGAACTGGTTGATATTAACCGGGGAACTTTTTATCTGCACTATAAGGATGTTTTTGATATGATAGAACAGATAGAAACTGAAATGCTCCATGATTTTACCCGGGTTATGTCCCGCCACTCCACACTTAATACCAATGGCCTG
Organism: Bacillota bacterium; assembly: GCA_023439505.1. Taxonomy (GTDB): domain Bacteria; phylum Bacillota; class Clostridia; order Lachnospirales; family Lachnospiraceae; genus Mobilitalea. The sequence goes on along the minus strand of JAEXNR010000062.1, from coordinate 469,459 downwards.
CCGCTTCCTCTACTGACAGATATTTTCATTTTTCTCAAAGAAAATGCCACCATGTGTGCCGTACTTCTCAGCAGCAATGGTGACATCGCATTTGTTAATAAAATAAAAGATATTGTCCGGGATAAGTGTATCAGTGTCTGGAAGGAATTGTTTGGTTACAGTAAAGTAGATAATTTTGAATACTTCTACAGCTTTATTCTCTCCGGTTGTATTGGTTTATTTGAAAGCTGGCTGAATAAAGGATTGATCGAACCGCCCCAACAGATCGCTACGCTGGCACAGGAAATGATTTTATATGGCATCAAGGTCATTCGATAGGTGGTTCTTAACGGCCATCTTCACTGTCCTTCTCCTTCAAATAATTTCCCAAATGCCGATCCATATTCATAATATGATTCATCAGCCAGTCCGTCAAATATTGGGACATTTCGTTATAAAAATTAATTGGCTTCTCAATGTCAAGCACATACGTATTCTGCAGTTTATCACGGAATATATTATGTGCTTTGGTATGTACCATAATATCAGGATAAGACTGCCAAAGCATCAGATTTTCTTCAAAGGAAAAATGTGTCTTAACATATTCCTCCAGACATTCCATGGTATGAATTAAATTGGTATAATTAAACTCTTCCTTCGTTATTATAGCATCCATCTCGTTAAGCATCCCGATTAAAACCTTATGCTGTTCGTCAATTTCCGGATGATTCACAGAATAAACCATTGCCCATTCTATCATTTTCTATCAACATCCTTTGCCCCTTATTCTTATCGTTTAAATGAAATTATGACTTTCTTATCTTCATCATAGCTTAAAATCTGACAGGATGCAATCTAAAATTTCATAATATAATGGTTCCCATCCGCTCTAAAGATCCCGGTGATAATCGCATACCAGTAACGCCGATTCCACTTGAATACGAACCAGTTTCCTGATTGGTATCACCGTATAGGATATATGCTCTTCCAGATAGTCACACCATTTCTTTAATTCAGCTTCCACCTCTGCCATCATCCGGGTTAGGACGGTAACCGCTTGTACGCTGGAATCCCTACCCTCTCCGGAGCACCCTAAGTCGGGATTCTGGAGTTCATAGGCACAGGAACGCATCATAAGCGCCAGATTGAGGCATTCAAAATAACGGCGAAGATACAGATTATCAAACCTTTGCGCCGTGGTCGCCATCTTGTCATACTCCTTTGATTTCAACAAGGTTAATGTGGACTCCTGAATTGAAGGAATCACGTCAATTGCTTCATCTACCAGCAGCGGGAAGGGATTGTCTGATGTAAAATACTTTCTCCCCTGATCCCATACTTTTTTTAAAAACGCATAATGCTCCTTTTGATATTTTAGATGTTCTGTGATGATTTCCCGCCTGGTGTTATTGACCGGTGTCTCATCCTCTATCTGATCTGTATAGAAATAGGGAAGTTCCGCCATCATGGTATAACAGTCGCAGATGGTGTTGATATAGTCTGCGCTGCAGGTGCCGCAGAGGATGGATGGCTTTTGAATCACACCAAACGTCTCTTCCATATCATCGATATACGCTTTCATGCTGATCATGCTGTGTACGGATTTGGAATATTTTTTGATATAAGGAGATTCTGTTTCCCCAAGATGAAGGGGTACGCCCTGTCTCATGGCCGCCTCTTCAAATCGATGATTTAATTCAGGAATATCCTTTGTCACATACCAGTAAGCACCACCAAAGGCCGCATTATGTAAGGAGAAAACAAATTCCGGTTCGGTTTTCTCAATTAATTGCATCAACCCGAGGGTCTCCGGAATTGGCTGATCAAAGTTCCATCCTTTATAATCAATGGGAAATGTCCACTCCACCTGCAAAAAGCCGGCAGGGCGGTAGAAGTCCCGCGCATAGTGTTCCAGGTCAAAGGGTCCCTTAAACCAGCCTTCATTGAGTCTGGTGCCATCCGGGTCAATGCAGGGAATCAGATACCAGGTATACCCTGTCTCTGCCAGAAGGGTTCTATCCTCCATAAAGAGCTTTGCAAGGGTAATGACTGTCATCGCTCCAATGGGTTCGTTCGGGTGAGGGCAGGCAAAACAGATGCTGTTCTTTGTGCCCTCCCCCATAATCATACAATTAATTCTATGTCCTTTTCTGGAAACCCCTATGGTTTCCAATCTCATCGCTGACGGATACTGTTCCAACAATGCTGCACAAAATGCATCCAGCTCATCCACCGTATAAAATTCCTGGTACTCCGGAATTCTCTCTAATATTCTTTCTATCTCCATGGCCATGTCCCCCCATATTGGAACAGGCTATCCATGAGGTTTCATTTTCCTTCAGGATAGCCATTTTCCTATTACGATGCTGCTTTATTTGTCAAGATAAGTATAGGTGAATTCAGCATTACCCGCTTTATCAGCCACATCAGCTGAGGAAGGACGTCCCTGTACATAGGACCAGTACGGATAATATCCCAGCCACTCTGAAAACGGGACATAGGGGATATCCGCTGCCAGGATCTCCTGTACCTGCTGATATAACGGGGCTCTCTCCTCACGGGTTGATAATGCCAAGGCCTGTGTCATCAGATCATCCACCTGTGCATTAGAGTAACCGAAACAGTTATTATACTGACCGGTTACAACACAGGAAGCCAGATTGCCTGCATCGGGACCCTGATATTCACTGGTTACGCACACCTCAAAGTCCTTTTGCTGATTCACCTTCTCATCCCATGCGGCATATTCCATCATATTGATTTCAACTTCGATGCCGACTTTGGCCAGTTCATCTCTGATTACCTGAATCACATCTGTAAAGGGAGCATAATTGAGGGTATCGATCTTCACCTTTAGATAGTTGCCGTTCCCATCCTTTGTCAGTCCGGCAGCTTCCAGATATTGAACCGCCTTTGCTGCATCATAACTTTGTACTGCGCCCGTGGGATCAGAATTCACTGCCCAGCTATAGAGTGGGGTAATATAGGTGGTTGCCTTTTGTCCGACTTCCTTTAATGCCTTTTGAATGATTTCGTCTGAATTAATTGCGCAGGCCACTGCCTTTCTTACATTAACATCATCAAAAGGTTTCTTATTCATATTATAACCGATAACAAATCTGGAGGGATACACAACTTTATCCATAACGACATCCTGATTTGCAAATAAAGTTGCATATTCGCTGGATGCCGGGATAATACCCAGTACATCCAATTCTCCGTTATAGAATGCCTGCATTGCAGTATTGGTATCCGTAATATAGCTTAGAATGACTTTATCCAGATATGGTACCTCCGGTCCCAGAAAATAATCCGGATTTTTCTCCAGCGTAACGCTGATTCCCTTGTCCCATTTACTGAATTTGAAGGGACCTGTACCAATCGGCGGCTGCATCGCATCCGCTCCCAGCCAGTCCTTCCCCTCATATACATGTTTTGGAAGAACATAAGTTCCCTGATATGCAATATTGTAGATAAAACTGGCATCCACTTGCTTTAATGTAAAAACAACGGTAAGATCATCCGGACAGGAAATATCCGTTACATTTGATAAACCTCCGGACGCTCTGCCTCCCTGGGCTATGATCTGATCAAAGGTAAATTTCACGTCCTCTGAGGTGAAACTTTCTCCGTCATGGAACTTGACTCCCTCTCTTAAATGAAAGGTATAAGTGAAACCGTCATCACTCACGTCATAAGTAAGTGCCAAATCCGGTATGATATCTTCGCTGTTGCTGATCTTTAAGAGACGGCTGAATACATTCTGCATGATAATATCATTGGCAGAATCAGGATTTCCATCCGGATTGAGGGTAATCGGCTCCGTACTCTGCCCCACAACAATTGTTCCTCCCTGGGGAAGAGATGACCCCTGGTCTTCAGATTCTGCTTCCTCTCCTTGTGTCGGTGCCACAGTCGGACTGTCCTTCTGTGACGTACCTTCCTTTTTTGTATCCTTTGAGCATGCTGCAAAGGAAAACATTAAGGTAATGACCATGAATAATGCTATCACTTTCTTCATTATAAACTTCCTCTTTTCTTCTATATTTAACCCATTGGGTTAGATTCCTGTGTTCTGCTTCTGCCTAAAAAATCACTTCACTGCAGCTTACCTTATGGCTTGATCCTTCATATCTTAACAGCTGCTGGCTCCTGATTCTGCAATTATCCTTAACAAAAGGACATCTGGGAGCAAATGAGCATCCCTGTGGAATTCCCACCGGAGAAGGCGGCTCCCCTTCCAGTTTGATTGGATGACAGGCTTCTCTCGGATCCACACTGGCGCAATTGGAGATCAGTGCCTTGGTATACGGATGCAGGGGATGGTTTATAATGTCTTTGGTATTCCCGGTCTCGACAATCTTTCCAAGATACATAACCGCGATCCGGTCAGCAATATATCTTGTTGTTGCAATATCGTGACTGATAAAGATCACTGCTGTATGATTTTGTCTGGCGGCTTTCTCCAGAATATGAATGATTTCAGCCCGGACAGATACATCCAGCATACTTACCGGTTCATCAGCAACAATGATTTCAGGTTTGAGCAGCATGGACCGGATAATCGAAATTCTTTGAAGCTGCCCACCCGATAGTTCACTGGGATAACGCTTTAAAAAATCCTGAAACTGGTTTAGTCCGGCTTGCTGCATTGCTTCCAGAATGATTTCCAGCCGCTTTGTCTTATTCTCACCAATCTGATGTATCTTTAAGACATCCATCAGAGAGCTTCCAATGGTATATCTGGGATCAAAACTATCATAGGGATTTTGAAATATCATTTGTGTCATTCTGTGAAATTTTTTCTTATTCTGATCCTTCAGCACCTTCATAGGAATTTCATTTAATTCCACACTGCCAGAAGTCGGTGCCTCCAAACCTACCAGCACCCGTCCCAGCGTACTTTTGCCACAACCGGATTCACCGATAATTCCAAGCACTTCCCCTTTATTCAGGCGAAAGGTAACGCCCCCGACGGATTTTGCTACCGCATTCTTTCTTACTGTTCCATCCTGTGCTGGAACAGATTTCTTCAGCTTATAATATTTCGTAACCTCACTGACTTTTAAAACCGGTATCTCATAAGAATTTGCTCTATCCTTCTCATACATTCTGTCCACCCCCTAACCTGCCGGCATGGTGGCAGGCACAGTTCCAACCGGTCCCACAGCTTACGCAAAGGGGCACCTTTTTCCTGCAGATATCCGTCGCATATCTGCATCGGTCCCTAAAATTACATCCCTCCGGCTCTTGTGATAAATTTGGAAGCGTTCCTCCAATACTCTCCATTACCGCCTCTCCATCCGGTGTAAACTTCGGGTAACTGTTGATTAAACCGATGGTATAAGGATGTTTGGGGGATACCAATACCTCCTGCACCGGCCCTGTTTCCACCAGTTTTCCTGCATAAAGTACGGCTACCTTCTTACAACTTGATGCCACAACAGACATATCATGGGTGATCATGATTCTGGTCAGGTCAAACTTTTGCTCCAATGCTGTGATTTCACTTAAAATCTGTGTTTGTGTGATGACATCCAGGGCAGTTGTTGCCTCATCCATAATCAAAATCTTTGGTTGAAACATAAGACTCATGGCAATGCTAACCCTTTGCATCATCCCTCCGGATAGTTCATGAGGATACATGCGAAAGATGCGTGGTGCAAGATTCACCATCTGCAATACGGAGCAAACCTTCTCCCTTGCTTCCTGCTTTGATGCCTTGGGGACATGAATACGATAAATATCGGTTAAAAATGTACCAATGGTATGAACAGGGCTTAAGATATTCATTGATTTTTGGAATACCACCGCAATGTCCACCCATCGGATTTTCGCCAGCTCTTCCCGTGATAATTCCAATAAGTTTCTATCGTCATAGATTACGTTTCCACAGGTGGTGGAAGTCTTTTGGGGAAGAAGCTTTAATGCTGCCATAATTAATGTACTTTTACCTGAACCTGATTCTCCGACAATTCCAAGAGATTCCCCTTTATTTATATCCAGTGAAATGGAATCAACTGCTTTTACTTTCACATCATTATTATGATATATCACAGTCAGGTCACGGATGGATAATAATGCTGCCATTGTATCACCTCCATTTTATGAAATAACATTCTTCAGCTTGGGATTTAATATAATATTCAATCCGTCTCCGATGAAGAAGAATGTAATAACCGTATAAATAATTGCGATGCCTCCAAAGGTAGAAATCCACCAGCCCGTGGTCAGATAATTCTTCCCTTCAAATACGATCTGACCCCAGCTGACCACATTCGGGTCGCCAAGTCCCAGAAATGCCAGACTGGATTCTGTAAGGATTGCAGATGCAATTCCCATGGTGGTATTGGCAATCACAGGGAATATTCCGTTTGGTATCACATGACGGATGAGAATTCTCAGCTTTTGCTCTCCCAGTGCTTCCTGAGCTTTAATAAAAGTTCTGTTTCTTAAGCTCATGGCCTGAGCTCTCATCAGTTTTGCATTCCCTGTCCAGGTAGTACAGCCAATCACAATCATTACATTAAATATTCCTGATCCAAACAGAGCAACGATAATCAGGATCAGGAAAAACGTTGGCATCATCATAAAGACATTAATCCCTTCGCCGATTATCATATCTGCCTTGTTCCCAAAATAACCTGCCACGGCCCCCAGAATGATTCCGATTACCGCAGAGATCATAGCCGCTGTGACACCAATCAGTAAGGATGTCCGGCTTCCGTATAAGATCATGGAGAAGATGTCCCTGCCAAGACCATCCGTTCCGAACATATGACCCCTGCCAGGTGCCTGAACCAGTGCATCTGATAAAATATAAGGATCATACGGAGCCAGCAGCGGTGCAAATACAGCAATTACTGCCAGAATCAGCAACATCAGCAATCCCACAGAAAGTCTGGAATTACATTGAATAAATTTTCTCAGTCGTTTCATACGCTTCCCCCGTTCCCTAATTATTCTGATGGACTACTCTTGGATCCAATACGGAATATAAAATATCCACCACCAGCATCATGATAACCACTGATATGCTCAGCACCAGATAAATTCCCATTAATACCGGGTAATCTCTTCTGGATATGGCGGTCATGATGAAACTTCCCATACCCGGCCAGGAGAATACAATTTCTGCTATGGCTGCCCCGGTTACCAGATAAGCCAGCTGTATCCCTATGCTGGTTACCGTCGGTAAGATGGCATTCCGAAATACATATTTGCGAAAAATCTTCTTTTCCGGCATACCTGCAGCCCGGAGTGTTGTAATAAACTCCTCCCCCAAAACCTGGATCATAGAGGAACGGGTAATACGATAATAGTATGGAAATAATCCAAAGGTTAGCGTCATAGCCGGAAGAATCAGGTGTTTTAACACATCCAGTACATGCGCCATCCCCTCATAATCTTCCCGGACATTCACCATTCCCGAACTGGGGAGCAGTTTTAATTTTGACGCGAACAATAAAATTGCCATGAGGCCGAGCCAGAAGCTGGGGATGGCGTCAAAGAGGTAACTGAAGCTTCCAAAGAAGGTATCCATCTTCCCTCCTGCCTTCCTGGCACTTAAAATCCCTAAGAACAAACCGATTCCCACTGCCAGAACAATGGAGGTGATTACAAGCAATGCCGTTGCGGCGAAGCGTTCCCCGATCAGCTTTGCCACAGGTTCATTTGTATAGTAGGATACCCCCAGATCTCCTTTCAGCAGCTGGAACACATATTTTTGAAATTGTATGATAAGCGGCTTGTCCAATCCGAATTTCTCTGTCATGTTCGCTACCAGAACCGGGTCCGGATGCTCACTGCCTATCAGCAGTCTGGCGGGATTTCCGGGGGCAGCATGAATTAATATGAAATTGATACATAGTGCAGCAAATATACATAATATTCCGGTGATGACCCTCTTCCCCAAATAACTTCTCACAATGACACCCTTCCTTCCAATTATCTTTTATTATATCTGGTCTATTTTCCTATTATTTAACAGGTTCTTCCACATAAAACAAAAACAATGCTGTAATCGACCTGTTAACAGCATTGTTAATCATTCTCATTCTGATCAAATTGTAGTTGTTCCAAAAGATATACTAAATAATGAAAGACACGCTTTGCCGAATTAATACTTACTCTCTCATGTACGGTATGAACATCCATAATATCCGGTCCGATGGATATAACATCACAATTCTTAATCCTGTTTGTGATGATGCTGCATTCCAAACCTGCATGAATGGCCTCCAGCTTTGGTTCCTTTTCGTAAAGATCATAATAACACTTTACCGCTATGTCCCTTAATTTAGAGTCCGGATCATATTCCCAAGCCTCATAGCGACTCGTAATAATACAGTCTGCCTGTACAACCCCGGCAATATAACTCAATTTATCATAGATAAATTCTTTATAGTGATTGACTGAGCTGCGAATGGAGAAAGTAAAGCAAATCTGTTCCTGATCCATCTTCATCATTCCAAGATTGACGGAGCTTTCCACCATATCCGGTATGGATTGGTGCATTACCTGAACTCCATTGGGCAGTGCAACCAACATAAGAAGAATTTTATGAAAGCAGGCTTCTGTCAATACCATACCGTCATAGTCCTGAAAGTCTGTAATAGCAAAAGAAATTTCCGGCTCCCTTACCTGATATTCCTTCTTCATTCCCGACAGCTCATGCTCCATGAACTCCGTCAGCTCTTTCATCTGGTGCGGTTGGATTAAAATCTGCGCACAAGCCTCTTTTGGAATGGAATTTGCCTGCGTCCCACCCTGCAGCGTAATGACCTGATATGATATTTTTTTCTTTAGCTTTAGCAAAAGACGTCCTAAAAACAGAATGGCGTTTTCTCTGTTTTTATGAATATCCACACCGGAATGGCCTCCCTGCAATCCCTTAATCTCAAGGTTAACAAGAATTCCGCCGGAAATCTGATACTCCAGCTCCAGGGGAATGTGACATCCGATTCCTCCGGCTGAACTCATGATAATAATACCTTCCCGCTCCGAATCCAGATTGATGCAATATTTGGATTCCAGCAAATTCATCTCCATACCTAATGCACCATACATTCCTGTTTCTTCATCTACGGTGAAGGCTACTTCCAAAGGCGGGTGTAAGATGCTGTTATCTGCTAATATCTCCAGAAAATAAGCCATGGCAATTCCGTTATCTGCTCCAAGAGAGGTTCCGTCCGCGTATAAGAAATCCTCTTGCATCAGCAGACGGATTCCGTCTCGGGAGAAATCATATTCCTTTTCACTGACGCAAACCATATCCATATGGCACTGCAGCAGAATGCTCGCATCATCCTCATACCCATAAGAAGGCTGCTTTTTTATTATAACATTGCCCGCACTGTCCACGATACAAAACAGCTTATGACTTGCTGCAAATTCAACCAGATACTTCTGAATCGGCTTTGTATTACCGGATTCTCTGGGGATGCGACTGATCTCTCGAAAGTATTGCATAAACATATATGGCTCCTGTCTATGTAGTATATCGACCATAAGAATTTCCTTTCCCTGGCTCCATTAGCTTTGCCGTTTTTTCCCAGTCATATGTTCTATCTTAAGTCCAACGACACAGGCTTTATCCATGTCCTCATCTACATGCTGATACCCCAGTTCCTTCACATGCGGCGCATATTTATCAATAAATAACCGGAGTGCTCTTTTCTTTTCCTCCTGTTCCATGATCATGGCCTCACCAAATACAATTACACTGATATAATCCGTTACAAACTCTTCCGGTATCAGCGTTGTCTTTCCAACGTAAGTAAATGAGGCTTTGGCATGATGCTTTACACTCGCCAGAGTATGATTGGAGCGCATACTGCAATGAATATATATATAATTTTCACTTACCACATAATTATATGGCATGGCTGTCGGGTATTCGTTCTCGCCATAAGTCGTCAGCATTCCGAATTCTCCGCCGATTAAACATTCCAGGCATTCCTCCTGTGTGATCTGGCGATCCGATCTTCTCATCTTATGAAACATTACAACTCCTCCTTTAAATAATAACGAATTACAAAATCCATCAACCGGGGCAGCTCCTCGCACAAACTTTTCTTATTCACCCGTTCCGTAAATTGGTGATAATCCTTTCCGTAAGGTCCCATAATAAAAAATGGAATGTTCAATTCTTCTATGGATTTAAAATCAATATCATATAAGGTTCCCCATAGCGGTATATTCTCTGAAAACTCCTGATAATCAAAGGATTTTTCGCAGGCCACATAACTGCAGTCAGATAGGCCCGGTGTATAATTTTCTGTTTCCAGTTTCAACTGAAGTTTCATGTCAGCATATTCTCTCAGTGCTTCAAAACACTGCTTTGCCTTATTTCCCTTGTTCTTTATGTTAAAGCTGTTCACCGGCTGATAATAGGGTGGTGCAAACCCCAATAACACCAGAGGCTGCCGGATGCCGGAATAATTGAGGAGCTCCTCCATCATTTTAATGGCAGCCTGAGGATAATTGATTTCGTTAGACCGAAGCTTTTGCTTTATTTCCTCATACAGGCTGTAATAAAATCTGTTAAATTCTGCCCCGTACAGGTTCTGGCAGTATTGTATGAGTTCCTGATAGGTCATCACCCTGGGCTCGTATAATATCTGATTTTTCATTTCATGCTTATATGCTGCTTTGTACTCCGTGTATATATGTTTCATTTTATCCACGTAGGCCTGAAAGGATTCGGCAGAAATAGCTCTTAACTTATCCAGTATTTCATCCGGCGTGGTAGTAAAGCTGATTACACTGAAATAGCCGCATGCCCTGATGGGGATGGAGACATCATACTCTGCCTTCATATCTTTAAAATAATTCCAGGTGGGCGGTACCGTTAATTCTTTGTCATATAAATCACTGAATTCCAGGGAAAGCTCTGTTCTTGTAAATATCTCTCCCAATATCCCGATGGGGTTTAACCCGTCAAAGCATTTGGAAATATGAGCCTTTTCCCCCTGAACCATTACCACAGGCATACATTTTCCACCTGTGCCGACCGGAATAATATGAGCGCCGTCGGTCTGATTATTCGGCTCGGGGTCAATTAAGAATTCGTATTCCAATTGATATTGTTCCTTCAAATCCTGCAGCAGCTTTACGGCTTCCCGCATCCCTACAGAATAGGATTCCTCGTCAGGTACGGACAAAAACAGCAAATTCCCCTTTCTGTCTTCCTGCATGGAATACGCTTCCAGACAGGAGATTGAAACTGCCAGTCCGCCTTTCATATCCGCTGCTCCCCTCCCAAAGATCCATTCACCGGATTGAAGATCCTTTCTGGCATCTTCCTTCAACTCCAGAGCTTCCAGTGCTTTTGGAAGTTTATCAATATCAAAGGCATATTCTCTTGCCTTTCCATAATCCTCAATTCCGACCACATCATAATGATTCATCAAAACAACGGTCTTTTTGCCTTCTCCCCGCAGGAGACCATACACAATTTTTCGTTCAAGAAGTTCTCCGGGAATGGAAAAGCTCCGGCAATACCCGGGATTCTCTTTAAAATATGCAAGGCCCTTCAAAAGCCCTTCCACACAGGGAGCCGCCTGTTTCTCCAGCATGGTCGAAGATAAGCTTGGAACCGCCGTGATTTCTTTTAATAGTTCAATAATTCTTTGTTCCCTGTTCTTTTGCCCCTGTCGCTCCACTGACATCACTTCCTGTTCCATTTATTTCAATCATTTTTTACATTGATTTTTCCTTATTCCTATGCTAGCATTATAACACCTTGTTATGTGTGTTTTCACATATATCATAAATTAGTTTTTGTTATGACCGCACATAGTTCACGAGCAGACACCTGACAGGAAACACATACAATCACAGGAATGGAGAATTCTTATGGATTACACAGTACGAGACGCATTATCCCTGGAGGTATTATCTTCGGGGATCGTGGTGGCAGGAGAAAATGGACTTAGTAGAAAGATAAAGAAAGTCAGTGTTCTGGAAATCCCCTTTAATACGGAGGAAACCACTCTGGAAGAGGATCTCCCTCCCGAAAGTTATGAATTGGTAATATCTGCATTATATGCGGTTGCACATAATGAAAAGGCCCAGTTAAAAATAATTGAAAATCTTGACACCTGCGACTGCAGCGGGTTGATCCTTTGCTATGTGGATACCTGGATGAAGACCATATCGAGGTCGTTTATCGAATTGGCCAACCGGCTGAATTTTCCGGTTATCGTCGTCCCAAGTCCTGTCACTTACTCTGAAATCATTGCTTGCGTGATGGACAGAGTACTAAACATACAGAGCCGGAAGCTGGAATACGCCTTAAAGATCCATGAGGAAATGACCCATGTCATACTACGGGGAAAAGACAGCAGCCAGTTAATTCAAATACTGGAATCCATGATACATAATCAGGTTCTGTACCTCACACCACAAAATGACTGGATTTATGGCAAAGAGAAAGGTCTGAGCCAGGATCTTTTGAACCAGCTGACACAGACCGTTAATCATTATCTTATGGATTATTTTAATACAAAGGATGAAATCTGTATCCGCTCTCCCTTTGACGAATCAGAACTCCTGATTTCTCCCATCTCCATCTCTTCCATATATTACGGAACTCTTGTAATTTTTCACCCTGAGTCGTTAAGCGAGCTGGACCGGATTGCCATCTCCCAGGCTAAAAACACCTTTGCTACTATATCCTTAAATCAGGTTCGAATGCACAAGCTGATCAGTTCCAATCAAAAGGAGTACCTCTATGACATTCTCCATGGAAATTTTGATAAAGAAAGCCGTGCCATTTCTAAAGGAACTGCCCTGGGCATCCCGATAGAAACCATTAGAACCGTCATGATCGCAGACCTGAGAGAATCTGATTCCTTTGATACCGTCTCCTATACCAGTGACGCTTTAAACCATTTTAAGGTAGTAAGTAAATACATTAAATCAGAGCTATCCACGTTAAGTTCCGATTTTTTATACCATAAGCAGGAAGACAAAATCATTATATTGGTCCCGGATAAGGGAAATGAAGCCCGTACCATCTCCTATACGCAAAAACTGGGAAGTCAGCTGATCAATTCTGTTAAAAAATATCTGAACAGGAGTATATTTATTGGCATCGGCAATTATTACACAAATGTACTGCAAATCCAGAATAGCTATCAGGAAGCGCTTCAAGTCATAAAAACCGCTTATCGTATTCCCGGCAGTAATCAGAGTGCCTGCTATAAGGATTTTCAACTGTTTTGCCAGCTGCAGAACACATTTCATCAAAATGCCGATTCTTTACTGGAAGCATCCGCAGGCTTACTGGATCCCTTGCTTCAATACGACCAGAAAAATGACACCCAGCTTTATACCACCTTTGAAATGCTGATGGAAAATCAGTTGTCAACCACCCTTGTTTCGGAGAAGATGTTTATCCATAAGAACACGCTCCTGCAGCGAAGAAAAAAGATCTTGAAAATCCTGGAACGGGATCCTTTTGAGGCTCCTTATTACAGTCAGTATCAATTCGCTCTTCTGATCACCAGAATGCTGAAAAAAACCAAGGAAACATAACCGCTGATCTATCCTTTTCCTAACCGGCCAGAGCACAATGCTTCAATGGGTTGATATTCCATATCCACCCCGAATGCTCTTGGTCCAAATACAGACAAGACATCCGCTGTTCGGTATTGGCGATCTGCCGGTAAGCCAATGACACTCACCTTCATGCCTGTTCTCAACGCACTGTTGACAAAAGGCCGCCCCGTATCTGTATCTACAGTGATAATGAAATCCGGGCTGGTAGCTTCAATCCGATGATTTCTTTTAAAGATGTGATTCTCATTTTTAAACCACACACTCATCACAGCATCCTTTGAGCTACCGGCTTCCTGTATGATAAACTCACCCTGATAATATCCGCCCTCATCTTTGGCACAGATGGAGATAATCTCTCCTTCTCCCAGCAAGAACCCATTCAGCTTCGATATCATTTCACTAACAGGATGTTTCCCCTGCCCGGCACACGTACGGATCAGCCGGCCTACCTCATAGCATTTTGACAGGGTCCCGGTCGTCATTACTTCCCTGGCTTCTTTAAAGGACATAAGATAAGCAGCATTTCCTGTCGCACCGAAGGATGCCATACTCAGGTGCTTTCCGATGCGTTCCAGCATGCCATCATTTGATGTGTGTTCCAGAACACACTGATTCCCCCACAAATCCGAAATTACCATAGGTAATATATTCTTGTTCCGGATACTAAGCAATCCCTGATCCATTCCCGGGATCGCCCGTCCCCCTGAATAATCTCCGTCAGCAACTGCTATGCCCAGTTCAATTCCCGCCGCCAGACATAACGGCATATTACTTCCTCCCGGTTCTCCAGGTATCAGTAATTCGATCGTCACCTGACCACGGCGCTCCAGCATCCGAATGGAATTCTCCAGACATTCCAGATAAGTATACCCGGGGTCAAGCGCCCCAAGCCTCTGCCGTTCCTGTATTATCTCAGGGGTCGTGGCAGCCATGCTCCCCATAAAGAAAGGGCACGCGGTATAGATGTCATCTTCCCTGTCTTCCACTGTATCCCATGCAATTTCTTTCCCCTTTTTCCACAAATCCAATAATGCGTCTTGTCCAATCTCCGGAAATCCACCGCCACCGGTCCCATAAAATGTGCATCCGACAATAAAGTCCTCTATATCCTGTTGTGTTTTCAATATAATCTTCTTATTTTCAGCCATATACCTTCCACCTGGTTGTTATTCCTGCATAATCAAATTATATCTGCTTCTTATGGATTAAGCAACTGATTATTACCTCTGCACAGGATAATCTGCCCCTTATCTGCCCCTGTCTATTCCAGTATAAAACCATAGTTCAACGGATCATGTTCATTCATCATAACTCTGTTAATTCCGGTGATGTAAGCTTTTCCTGTAATCTCCGGAATAATGGCATTATAAGCCCCCACCTTTGTCTCTCCGATAACCCTCCCCCGAAATAAGGTGCCCGTAATGCTTTCATAGGTAAATTCCTGACCCTGTTTTAATTCTCCCTTTGCATACAAGGCTGCCAGTTTCGCACTGGTTCCGGTGCCGCAGGGTGAGCGGTCGGTCTGTGCATTACCAAAAATAACCACATTCTTCATATCCACCCCCGGCCGGTCTGACCTGGTGTAAAATTCAACCAGATCAACCGTTCTGATATCCAGATTCGGATGTTCCACCATAAGATCCTGATTCAGCCGGCTTAATATTTTCATGGCCAGTTCCCGTATCTGCGGCAGCTGACTTCTTTCAAGCTCTAATCCCAGGGTTTGGGCATTTACCAAGGCAAAGAAACTCCCGCCAAAAGCAATGTCCAGCGTGATCTCCCCATAGCCATCTATGTTTACCGGAATATGATCCCGGTATAAAAAGGCAGGTACATTTTGCATACTCACTTCCACTGCCTTTCCATTCTCTACTTTAACCCTGGTGTAAATCATTCCTGCCGGCGCATCCAATATAATATCGGTATAGGGTTCCGTGCATTTTACCATGCCGGTCTCAAGGGCAAAGGTAGCCGTTCCGATGCTGCCGTGACCGCACATATTCAGATAGCCTCCACTGTCCATAAAGATAACACCAAGATCCGCTTCCTTATGTACCGGTTTCGTAAGCAGGGCACCTACCATATCTCTGTGCCCTCTCGGTTCCAAAAGCAAGGCTGTTCTCAGGTGATCATAATAACGTGCCACATAGTTTTTTTTATCCATCATCGTCTCGCCTTCTATTTCCGGAAATCCCTCAACGATGATTCTTGTCGGTTCCCCCATGGTATGGGTATCCACTGCTAAAAACGTCTCTTTGGAGAAAACATATTCCTTCAAACATTCCATACTGATCCTCTCTTTGCCAATTGAGTTTTCATCACTTCTATCAACGCTTTACACGGAATACGAAACCTTCGTTCGCATCCCTAAGGAAAAAAGGGCGCCAAAATGCAATATTTTGGCGCCCTTACCTTTATTCGTTATAGACTACAGTCTATATTATGGATGCTATTTTGTGATTTGTCAATTATATTTTACGGGAGAAATCAATCCTATTCTCTTGATCCAATCTGCTTTGGCCATCGTTAACCCTTTTCCTGACCTACATTCTTCTCTTTACCATGAACTTGCGTTGTATAAGTGAGAATATGATACTATTGATTGAAATTATCATTGACATTTTCATCAGTGATGATATAATTCAAAAATAGACCATAGTCTAGACTAGTTTGACAAAGAAGTCAAAGTATCGTGCATACTTTGACTTCTTTTATTATGAAAAGTGAATCGGCTTGCAAAAGGAGGATCACAAATGGAGCAACAAAGAGAATTTGTTTTTTTACTGAAACAACAGATAGGGATTCCTGCAATACCCGTAGTCAAAATAAGCGATTATGTAATGCGAGGATCCTTAATTGCCCGTGCTGTCCCGGGGAAAATATGTGCGAATCTGCATAGCAGTGTTAGTGGAACTGTCATCAAAATCTCCGAACTATCTATTACCATTGCCGCAGATGAAGTCCAGACCGAAGCGTATGTGCCGCTGAAAGGGGAGCATCCGCTGGAATTAATCGAAGCCGCAGGCATCGTCGGTATGGGAGGCGCAGGTTTTCCCACTCATATAAAATTACACAACAAACCGGATCCGGACGGACTTCTCATTATTAACGGTGCGGAATGCGAACCCATTCTTTCACATAACCTTCTTCGAATCGCAGAATCTCCTGACAGGTTCCTGCGGGGGATTCGCTATGCCATGGACGTTGCAGGTGTGTCCAATGCAGTGATTGCCTTAAAGGAAATTCACAGGAAAACAGCTTCCCTTTTAAAAGACCGCATGACATCTTCCAATTTGCGGCTTCATCTGCTGCCGGATCGTTACCCGGCAGGAGAAGAAAGAGCCCTGATCAGAGAGATCACCGGCAATCTGCTCAAAGTCAGGGAGCTTCCCCTTGTATCAAATACGCTTGTGCTGAACGTAGAGACTGTATTAAAGATTTTAGATGCCATAGAGTTAAAAAAACCGGTAATCTCCAAAGATATTACAGTTGCGGGACAGCTGCGTCATCCGGACAGCATTCAGGTAATCAAAGACATCCCGATTGGAACCACAGTTTTGTCAGCACTTAACCTGGCAGGTGGCCTTTCCTGTGAATACGGCGAACTCATTATGGGCGGTCCTTTTACAGGGATTCGTTCGGATCTGTCCCGCCCCATCATCAAAACAACCGGTGGTATTATCGCGACTATGCCATTTCTGAGAGAAAAAAGACCTCTGGGTATCCTGGTCTGTGCCTGCGGAGCCACCGAGAGCCGAATGAGAGAAATTGCCGACAGTATGGGCGCCAAAATATGCGGCGTATCTTATTGTAAACAGGCCATCTCTGTAGACAACGGCGGTTATAAGTGTGAAAACCCCGGGAAATGCCCTGGTCAGTCGGAGAAGATCCTGGAATTAAGAAAGCAGGGAGCGCAGGCACTTCTCATCGGCAACTGTACCGATTGCTCCAATACTGTTTCTACAATCGCATCCCGATTACATATGCCGGTCCATCACATCACTGACGGGAGTTTACGTTCCGTAGGTATGAAACTGGTTAGAAAAATACATGAACAACTATAAGGAGGATATTTTCTATGTCAATGTCAAAGGAAAAGGCTCAAACCCATCTTAACGATCCAGCAGTATTTTGCTGCATGCGTACCAAAGGACTAGTGATAAGTGAGGCCGATTTGGAAGATCCGACGGTATTTCCCGATATGGAAGAAGCAGGTCTGATGATGTTATCTCCACAAGGTCTGACCATCGGCGAGGTTCTTGGTGCCACACTTTTATCCGATGCCGAAGCTCTTACACCAATCACCGCCGAAATGATTCTCAAAGACAGGTTCTCTGAGCATATTCCAACAGAGGCTTCTGCTTGTGAAGTACGGCAAGATGGGGAGGATCCGTCGTTACATAACGGCGCCTGCCTTCACCTGTCAATCGATAAACTGGAGGGTTTGAAGCTGGATCTGCCAATTGCATCCTTGGCCTCCTGTCTTCAGATGATCCCATCTCCATCAAAAGCAGCTTCCGGTTCCAAAATAATTCGTACACTGGTTCACAAACATTACACTGTATCTAAGGTAATCCTTGGCGATACCACCTTCTTTGAACAGGGTGTTCTTTCCATCGGCAGCCACCTGTTGGAAAAAGCAAAGGCCTCAAGCCCTTTGGTAAAAGAAGTGTCATTAGATATTATCACCCCTGATCAGCATCATACCTTCACCAACACCATAATGGATATTATTCCCATTGCCGCTAAGGTCAGTAAGAAAATAGGCGAAGGGGAAACCGCTGTGATGGACGGCGCAGTCTTTTGCCTGACCGGCCTGGATGAGGCGGGGGTGCAGATTCATGAATTTGGTTCCTGTGAAGGATATCTGGATGAGAAAATATCCTTCCAGAGACCCGGGTGCCCCGATCTGAATGATATTATGATACGGGTGAATGTTGTCATTCAGAAAAATACCGGAATGGAGCGAAGGGGTCCTCTGGCAGCACATACTGCCTGTGATGTTATTATTCAGGAAATACGGGATATATTAAAAGTCTCTAAAGAAATTCCTGTGTCAGCCAATACTTATTATGACCGGTATCAATACGGACGTCCAAGAGTTGTTTTGGTGAAAGAAATTATGGGCCAGGGTGCCATGCATGATAATATTCTCGTCCCCGCAGAGCCTGCCGGAGTACTTGGAGGGCAAAAGAATGTGGATCTTGGTAACGTACCGGTAATGCTTTCACCAAATGAAGTGCGGGATGGTGCAGTGCACGCCCTTACCTGTATCGGACCTTCCACAAAGGAAATGACAAGACATTATTTTAGAGAGCCGCTGGTCCACGCACTGGCAGTAGACGAGGAACTGAATCTGGCCGGTGTAATTTTTATAGGAAGTCCGCAAGTAAATGATGAGAAATCCTACGTATCCCAGCGTCTGGGCGCCTGGATCGAATCTATGGATCTGGCCGGGGCTATTGTAACCACAGAAGGTTTTGGCAATAATCACATTGACTTTGCCGCCCATATAGCAGAGATCGGCAGCCGTGATATTCCGGTGGTTGGCGTTACTTATTCTGCTTATCAGGGACAGTTGGTTGTAGGAAATCAGTATATGGATGCTATGATCGAGTTAAATAAAGATCCGGAGGGTTATGAAAATGAAATTCTTGGCTGCAATACGCTCTGCGAGGAGGATGCTAAGAGAGCCATTCTGATGTTGAAAACCAAAATGTCCGGGATCCCTATTGAATCACCCGATAGAAAATGGAGTCAGGATGTCATTAACAGCAATCAAAAGCTGGTGAAATAGCTAGGCGTACTCTTTCACCGTAATTCTCAACGACCGCAGGACCGGCGTTATGTCAGGGAGTGAATATATGAATATCGATCTACAACCCAATTTGGTAAAAGCCACAATTATCCAGGTGAATGAAACCGCTGTCAAAGTCAGCGTTCAGGGACGTCTTGGGGTAATCACCGTTCCTCTTCGAATGGTATTTACGGAGAAGCCTTTGGCCCCGGGACAGACCGTTACCTTTTATTTCAGCTACATGAATGTTTTGTAGCCATGATCATTGATCCAATTTAAAAAAACAGGAGGAAATTAAACATGCCATTAACTACCGCAAAAGGTTTAAAATCAGAAATCTTTGTTCCAATTACACCGCCACCCGTCTGGACACCTCTGACAAAGCCTCTGAAAGACTGCAAAGTAGCTTTTATTACTGCCGGAGGAATTCACTTAAAAAGCCAGCCTCCCTTTAACACCGCCGGAGATTACAGTTATCGCGAGATTCCTTCCGATACCCCCTCCTCAGAACTGATGGTTACCCACGGCGGTTTTGATAACTCTGACATTAACAAGGATGTAAACTCCATGTTCCCCATCGACAGACTTCGCGAATTGGTGGAAGAAGGTTTTATCGGAAGTCTGGCAGATATTATGTTTGGCTTTATGGGAGGCGGCGGTTATATAGATAAGTTCCAAAACGAGACCGGACCCCAAATTGCGAAACGACTCAAGGAGCAAGGGGTTGATATTGTGGTTTGCACCGGAGGCTGCGGTACCTGTCATCGTTCGGCTGTGATTGTGGAACGCGCCTGTGAAGCAGCCGGTATTTCTACTATTATTATCGCCGCACTTCCTCCAATCGCAAAACAGCAGGGTGCCCCCCGTATCAGCGCCCCTCATGTCCCCATTGGCTCAAATGCAGGAGAGCCAAACAACAAAGAGATGCAGACCGCAATTTTAAAGGATACCCTGGGCTGCCTTCTGGAAATGACGCACTTTAGCGAAATGAAAGTTCTTCCTTATGAATATAGACATAATGTATGATTTGACGTATAATGGAGGTTATCCCAAGGTACCATGATAATGAGAGGTTTTTACTATGCCGGCACAAAAAAATAAAGAAACCAAGAATAAAATCGTTAAAACCGCCTGGAAATTATTTTATGAACAGGGTTATGAGAATACCACCGTAGACCAGATAATAAAAGAATGCAAGATTTCAAAGGGTGTCTTTTACTATTATTATAATGCCAAGGATGAGCTGCTAAGCTCCCTCTCCTATATGTTCGATGAAGAATATAAACGAATGATGGACACATTTCCTCAGGGTATGAACAGCTTTGATCAGCTGATTCTCATGTCTAAGCAATTATTTAAATTCATCGAGGACAATGTACCCGTTGACATTCTGGCCCTTCTGTATTCTTCTCAGGTAATTAAGAAGGGAGAAAAGCATCTTCTGGATCAAAACCGTTATTATTATAAAGCAATCAAACAGGTGATTGAAGAAGGACAAAGAAACAATGAGATTAAGTCAGACCGTTCTTCCAGAGAAACGATGAAAATCTATGCCATGCAGGAGCGTTCTATTTTGTATGACTGGTGTATCTGTGAAGGAAATTACCCTCTCGCCTCTTATGGAATTGAACTTTTGGAATTGTTTATGCGTTCGTTTAAAATCTCTTAGCCTTACCGATATGGTAATGTTTTAAAGGCAGGCGTCTCCAACCGACAGCCTGCCTCTTATCTTTTTACACCCTGCGGGGCGCATGTTTCATTTTTGTTATCTTTTTTCCAAAGATGAATTTCAAACGTTTGTATTTACTCTGGCTTTCTTTAAAATTGTCTCCATAAAAAACGCTATTGCACTTTCCGGTTTCACCTGATATTTTACATTCTCGATCGAAACGGATACTCCTTTATTCTGACATTCTTTCATGCAGAAACTGGCTCCCAGCTCCACCTTGTCATGAAGCTTATATTCTTCAATCAGCTGTTGAAAGGTCTGAACCACATTATAGGAGCCATTCAGGTGACAGGATGTACCGACACAAACATTTACCATTATCATATTATTCATGCTCCTTTCCATGCAGATAATCCACATGTAAAAGCTCATGTACTCTGCCTTTTAAAATTCCCTGGTATAAGGTCATCATCAACGGGTTTTCTTCAGAGAACTTGATATTGGAGAGCTTATCCGCAGCATATAATCCCTTGCCTCTGTTCTCTCTCGCTTCCAGTCCTGCAAAAGGCTGACCGGCTCCGGATACGCATCCGCCCGGACATGCCATTACCTCAACGAAATCAAAATGTTCTCCGGCCTTGATTCTATCGATTAAATCGCTTGCATTTTTCAATCCGCTGACTACGGCAATTCTCACTTCTTTGTCACCGTACATTACCCTTGTTTCCTTCACGCCCTTCATCCCACGGACTCCCTGATATTCGATGGCTTTGAGGGACTGTCTGGATTTATCGGAGGAGAGTCTTCGAAGAACAGCTTCTGTTACACCACCGGTAACACCAAAGATCACACCGGCACCACTCATGGTTCCATAAGGCATATCCACAGCCTCCGGCTCCATCTCCTCAAATTCGATTCCCGACTCACGAATCATTTGAATTAATTCCTGGGTTGTGATTACATAATCCACATTCGGCAGACCATTCACCATAAATTCCTCTCGTTTTGCCTCATGTTTTTTCGCTGTACAAGGCATAACGGCAATATGAATATGTCTGCGGCTGGATGATGCAGCCTGATCTTTCACGATGGATGCCAGCATCTGCATCGGAGATCTGCAGGTTGATACATTGGGTAATAATTCCGGGTAGTTCTTCTCACAGTACTGTACCCATGCCGGACAGCAGGAGGTAAAGAGAGGAAGCTCTTTCTTATTTTGCAGATGCTTTAAGAACTCGTTTGTCTCTTCCAGAACAGTTAAGTCTGCCCCGGTGCTGGTATCATATACTTCATCAAAACCCATTCTGCGAAGGGTTGCAACAATCATTCCCATGGCATTCTCGCCGGACTGCATCCCCATCTTCTTGCCAAGTCCCACACGAACTGCGGGGGCAATCTGTACCGTCACCTTGGTATTGGCATCATCCAGTGCTTCCCATACCTCATGGGTATGATTCTTAACAACAATTGCTCCTGTCGGACAGGCAGCAGCACACTGACCGCAGCCTACACAGTTTGATTCCGCAATTGGTATTTCAAATGCGGTACTGATGGTCATCTTGGAACCACGATGAGCAAAATCAATGGCCCCGACATTCTGAATTTCATTGCACACTCTTACACAGTCACCGCAAAGGATACATTTATTCGCATCTCTTGTAATACAGACAGAGGAGTCATCGATCTTTGGTTGTTCTGCGGTGTTGGGAAAACGTACTCCCGTTATATTAAAACGCATCGCCAGATCCTGCAATTTACACTTGCCGTTATTGCTGCAGGTGGTGCAGTCACGGCAGTGGTTGGCCAATAAAAGTTCCAATATATTTTTACGGTATCTGCGCAGTCTTTCTGTGTTGGTCTTAATATTCATACCTGCTTTTGGTATCGTGGAACATGCGGCATCAATTCCTCCCCATTCGTTTTCCACCACACACATACGGCATGCGCCATAGATTGATAATTCAGAATGATAACAGAATGTGGGCATCTTAATCCCGATCTTACGGATCAGTTCCAGGAGATTCTTTTCTCCGTTAATCTCAACCGCGATTCCGTCTATTGTCATGATATCTTTCATTTCCATATAATTTCCTCCAAATTTGCGAAAGCCTGCAAATCCAGGCGTTAGCACAATATGCTTTTATGTTAACTGATTGCGTGGAACGGGCAGGATGTGATGCAGGCACCACATTTGATACATTTTGTCTGATCAATTGCAAATGGCTCCTTAATTTTTCCTGAGATGGCACTGACCGGACAAGTCTTGGAACATTTGGAGCATCCCTTACACAAAGCAGGATCAATGGTAATCTTCTTGAGTTTCTGGCAGTTTCCTGTAGGACAGGTTTTATCAAAGATATGAGCTTCATACTCCTCACGGAAATGCTTGATGGTGCTGACAACCGGGAAGGGTGCGGATTTGCCCAAACCGCATAGTGCGGTGCTTGATATGGTATCAGCCAATTCCAGAAGCAGATCGATGTCTCCTTCCTCTCCCTTGCCTTCCACTATTCTTTCAAGAATGGCAAGCATTCTCTTGGTTCCTTCACGACAGGGTACACATTTACCGCAGGACTCATTCTGGGTAAAATTCATAAAGAAGCGGGCAACCTCTACCATGCAGGTGTCCTCATCCATAACAACCAGTCCGCCGGAACCAATCATCGCACCTGCCTTCTTCAGCGAGTCAAAATCAAGCGCCAGGTCCAGATGCTCTTTGGTAAGGCATCCGCCGGAAGGACCTCCAATCTGAACTGCCTTAAATTCCTTTCCGTCTCTCATTCCTCCTCCGATATCGAAGATAACTTCACGAAGGGTAGTTCCCATGGGGACTTCAATCAGACCCGTATTCTCTATGTTGCCGGTTAAGGCGAATGCTTTTGTTCCCGGACTCTTCATAGGTCCTATATTTTTATACCATTCTGCTCCGTTGGTGATAATTAACGGAACATTGGCATAAGTTTCCACATTATTTAATACGGTAGGCTTTTCAAACAATCCCTGTTCTACTGTTCTTGGCGGCTTAACTCTGGGCATTCCGCGTTTTCCTTCAATGGAAGCTGTCAGGGCACTGCCTTCACCGCAAACAAACGCTCCTGCTCCTCTGTTGATATGAAGCTGAAAAGAAAAATCGGTACCTAAGATATTCTCACCCAGCAAACCAAGCTGCGTCGCCTGTTCAATGGCCGCTTTTAATCTGCTGACAGCCATGGGATATTCGGCACGCACATAGATGTATCCCTGAGATGCACCACAGGCAAGACCTGCGATCATCATACCTTCCAGCATTCTGTGAGGATCTCCCTCCATAATACTTCTGTCCATGAACGCACCGGGATCTCCTTCATCACCGTTGCATACCACATATTTCTGTGCTTCCTTTTGACGTTTTACCTGGGACCACTTACGACCGGCAGGGAAACCGCCGCCCCCTCTTCCTCTGAGGGCGGATTCTGTAATCTCATTTATGATGTCATCTCCGGTCATATCAAATAATGCCTTTTCAAATGCCGTGTATCCTCCAATACTGAAATATTCCTTAATGGAGGTTGCATCAATTTGTCCGCAGTGTTCCAAAACGGTACGGGTCTGTTTCTTATAGAAGGGAATGTCATCCTGTTTTTTATAAGAAATTTCGTTCTTCTTATAAGCAAGCCGGTCAATGTGCTCTCCTGCGACGATTGTTTTATCAACAATTTCCTCACAGTCTTGTAACGTAACCTTGGTATACAGCCAGCCCTGAGGCTCAATTCGGATCAGGGGTCCCATCTCGCAAAAGCCATGACATCCGCTTTTCTTCATGCCGACAGATTCTTCCTGTGGCTCTTCTTCCAGTTCTACGGAACAGGCAATGTTACGCTCTTTCATCAGTTCATTCAAACGGTCAAAGATTAACAGTGCACCGCTGGATACACA
Organism: Bacillota bacterium; assembly: GCA_023439505.1. Taxonomy (GTDB): domain Bacteria; phylum Bacillota; class Clostridia; order Lachnospirales; family Lachnospiraceae; genus Mobilitalea. Next base: position 444,533 of record JAEXNR010000062.1, on the reverse strand, counting down.
TCCCGTTCCCGCACAAACTAACATCTTCTTTGTCTGCGCTTCGATGGATTTTGCATAGAGGGAACGTATCTGAATTAAATCTTCTCTTGTCTTAAGCATCACAGTTCCTCCTTTAATTCTTTTAAAAGTTCAGAGGTCTTCTCCGGTGTCATAGCCGGATATACTTTATCATTTACGGTAATGACCGGCGCAAGACCACAGGCACCAAGACAGGATACGGTTTCCACCGTAAAACTAAGATCATCCGTAGTAGCTTTCTTATCGGATAAAACCAATTCTTTGCGGAGACGCTCAAGAATCGGTATGGATTTTCGTACATGACAGGCAGTACCGTCACAGACTTTAATCACAAATTTACCCTTTGGCTCAAGAGAAAAGTTCTCATAAAAGGTTGCCGTACTATAAATTCTTGCTTCACTGATTCCTATTTTCTCTGATAAATAAGGAAATACCTCTCTCGGCAAATAACGATAGTGTTCCTGAATCCCCTGCAGGATCGCAATAATTGCGCTCTGCCTGCATCCGAGTTCTTCTATAATACCGTCAACTACAGTAAAATCAAATGTTTCGTTCATTTTTCTCCTCATTTCTGCGCTGCTTTTCTACCTCAAAGTTTGTGAACGCAGCGCAGGCACAAACTTGCTGAAACAGAGGGATCATCTCATCTTCCGGCTTCTATTTTCCATGCTCAGACACGATATATTCATCAATCGCAGCAGCTGCATTTTTTCCTGCACCCATCGCCAGAATTACGGTGGCCGCACCGGTCACTGCATCTCCTCCTGCATAAACACCCTGTCTGGAGGTTAATCCTGTGGTATCATCTGCAATAATCCCACCCCACCTTTTGGTATCCAGTCCGTTGGTGGTATCCTTAATCAAAGGATTAGGCGAGGTACCGATGGACATAATGACACAATCAGCATCAACGCTAAATTCACTGTTTTGAATGGGAACCGGCGTTTGTCTGCCGGATTCATCCGGCGCGCCAAGCATCATCTCCTCACAAACAATCTGCTTAACCCATCCGTCCTGTGTAGAGGTTATCTTAAGCGGATTCGTCAGAAACAGAAATTCAATTCCCTCTTCCTTCGCATGTTCCACTTCTTCCAGTCTGGCCGGCAATTCCTTCTCGGTTCTCCGGTAGATAATTGACACCTGTGCTCCCAGCCGCTTTGCACATCTTGCAGCATCCATCGCCACATTACCACCACCCACAACTGCCACCTTCATGCCCTTTTGGATCGGCGTTGTCGTATTGTCCTGATAGGCTTTCATCAGATTAATTCTGGTTAAGAATTCATTGGCGGAATAAACACCCTTTAAATTCTCGCCTTCAATGTTCATAAATCTGGGAAGTCCTGCACCGGAACCGATAAACACCGCTTCAAATCCGTATTCCTCCAAGAGCTCATCAATCGAAAGTGTCTTTCCGATTACCATGTTGGTCTGGACATCAACCCCCAGCTTCTTTAAGGCATTAATTTCTTTTTGTACAATGGCTTTGGGTAATCGAAATTCCGGAATCCCGTATACCAATACACCCCCTGCAAGATGAAGTGCTTCAAAAATCGTTACCTGATATCCTTTTTTCGCCAGATCACCTGCACATGCCAGACCGGAGGGACCGGATCCGATGACCGCAACTTTATGGTTGTTTGTTACCGGTTTTGCCGGTTCTTCCTTACTGAATGCATTATGATAATCCGCCACGAAACGCTCCAGCCTTCCAATGGCCACCGCTTCTCCTTTTATTCCCCTGACACATTTTAATTCACATTGTGATTCCTGCGGACAGACTCTTCCGCAAACTGCAGGTAAGGAACTGGCCTGTGTAATGATCTGGTATGCAGCTTCAAACTCTCCTCCTGCCACTTCCTGAATAAATGCCGGGATATCGATCTGAACCGGACATCCGGTGATACAGAGTTTATTTTTACAGTTCAGGCAGCGCTTTGCTTCATCAATTGCCTGTTCTTGGGAATAGCCCAGAGCAACCTCCTGAAAATTTTTGTTACGTATCTGCGGATCCTGCGCAGGCATTTCATTTTTTACTAAGGACATATTTGCAGCCATGATATTTACCTCACTTCTTTCATTAGATTGCAGGCTTCCTCATGTGCCTTTCGTTCAAAGGTACGATACATGGAAGAACGTGCAATGGCTTCATCAAAATCTATTTCATGCGCATCAAATTCCGGCCCGTCCACACAGGCAAATCTGGTCTTGCCTCCGACACTCAGACGGCATCCGCCGCACATCCCGGTTCCGTCAATCATAATTGGATTCATACTTGCGACGGTCTTAATTCCAAATTCCTGTGTCAGCTTACTTACAAACTTCATCATGATCAGAGGCCCGATGGTTATGACTTCATCATACGCTTCTCCACTTTCAATCAGTGATCTGAGCGCGTCTGTTACCAAACCCTTTTCTCCACAGCTGCCGTCATCAGACATCAGTATTAATCTGGAGCTGTTTGCCTTGAATTCATCTTCTAAGATGACGAGGTCCTTATTCCGAAATCCGACAATAGCATGAACTACCGCCCCCTGTTCAAAGAACTTTTTCACCACCGGATATGCAATGGCACATCCCACGCCTCCACCGACGACTGCGACCTTTTTCTTACCCTCTGTCTCTGTGGCACGACCCAACGGTCCGACAAAGTCATGAAGACATTCCCCTTCTTCCATATGATTTAAAATCTCAGTGGTAGCGCCTACGATTTGGAAAATAATTGTTACAGTCCCTTTCAATCGATTATAATCGGCGATGGTTAGCGGCATTCTCTCTCCATTTTCATCTGTCCGAAGAATAATGAATTGACCCGGCTGTGCTTTTCTCGCAATGAGAGGAGCCTCGATTTCCATCAAGGTGACGGTTGGATTCAGTACTTTTTTACTGACTATTTTATACATAACTACCTCCACTTTCTAAACTGTTAAACATAAAAATCTATAGGTAAATTTACAAATCCTGCGTTATACGGGCTTATATAAAACAGGGCCGGCAATCCAGCTTTGCCGGACACACTCCTGTTCCATAAAAAGGGCCGCGGCTTTGGAAAGCCGCAGCCTTATATTCGAATCTATCCTGTTCTATTGTAGCGACACAATTTAACAGATCAAGATAAGAAAACTACTTAACAAACAATCTCTATCAACCCTGGCAAAAGCTTCTCTTGAAAGTTCCGGTGTATTTATCGATTACCGAATGGATTGTTTATATTTTAACAATCTTTCATTAAAAACGGAAATGCTTTTTTATTATATCGATATTCCATTATCGATATAATGATCAAAAATTGATCAAAAACTCCCTGTTTACCAGATATGGAAAACCTCAACCCAAATCGTTTATTTTCTGCCGATTTCTGGGTATGAATTAAGATAGATAAGAATAACAAACCAAAGGATGAATCCATGCCTCCTACCGTCAAAAGTACCAAACCTGCTATACCGATTCTGGAATATCGATATTCCAATATTGATATAGCAATTTCATTCACAGGAAAAAAGTCTGATTCGCCAGACACAGGCGCTGTTCCTTAAGTGCGTCATGTGCCTCCCCCGGAGGTTTTTTTCGAATAGGCCGAACGTTCTGTACGATAAAAAACACTTTGCTCCTTCCATATTTCTGATCGCAGGTTGCAATCAGAAATATGGAAGGCACAAAGTGTCATGGTAACAGTGATGATTTTTTGATACATCATTCATTTCCGTATGATAAATACTCTTTATTTGTATTCCTTAAATGATACATCATTTTTCGCTTCTGAGAGTTTATCAATAAATTTCCGGTCTAATTCTGTTAATTTGTAATCCTTGGGATAAATGAACACATCCTTATAACGATGCCCCGGCGCTCTGCATTTTCGCTGAGTGAGATTATATCTTGTCAGCCATTTCTCAGGGATGGGCGACACCCACATATAAGTGGTGGGAATCGTTGAGAGCATATCATACTGGCTGCACCGCTCATAGATATATATCTTTCTTGCCGTATTTTCCTCTTTGTTCGCTTTCATATTATTCCCTTGCATCAGGTATGGAATAATCGTATCTCCATGCTCGATCTGTGTGAACTCCTTTAATTCTTCGTACAATACCTTATCCTCGTTTGCCAGCGGATGGTTCACGGACATCAGGGCCAGATGATCAAACTCCCATAATGGCTCTGACTGCAGCTTCTTTTCTGTCAGATAATCATAGAAATAATTTTCATACGCAACCTGATATCTGATAATCCCAATGTTGAAGGGTCCGTCAATAATATTATTAATTACCTGAAAGGAATTGGTTTCATGCACATTCACATAAATCCCTTTGCTGTCATCAAACTCTGCGACAAATCGAGTAATGGCATCTGCAATATAGCTGCCCCTGGGAATTGTGATATTAAAGTTCTGAGAATTTACAGGAGAAGCCTCTGAAAGTGCTTCCATTTTTTCCAGCTGATGTAACATATTGCGGGCATAGGTTAGAAATTCTGTCCCCTTTGATGTAGGCGTTACCCCCTTTGAAGTTCGTTCAAAAATGGTATAACCGATGGTATCCTCCAGTTCCCTGATCGCTTTACTAAGACTTGGCTGGCCCATATAAAGATTTTCTGCTGCCTGGGTAATGGAACAGGTCCGCTCTACTTCTATTGCATATTTCAAATGCTGCGTATTCATTCAAATCCTACTTTCTTTTTAAGTGCTTTGATATCATGGCAAGGGATGCGGCAAAGTTCTCATTCTGTACCAGGACATACTCGGGTACCGACAGATGGATGGGCGTGAAGTTCCAGATTGCCAGAACTCCCCCAGCCACCAGCTGGTCACAAACCACCTGTGCCTGTTTTGATGGTACCGTGATAATTCCGATATGAATTTGCATACGTCTGCACAGATTACTGATTTTGTCTGTGGGAAGCACTTTAATTCCGCTGACCTGCGTTCCAACCACCTCAGGCTGGGTATCAAAGGCCGCCACAATCTTCAATCCGTAATTGTGGATCCCCTCATGCGCCAGAACTGCCTGGGACAGCGGACCGGTTCCCACCAGCACTGCCTCATCAGCATTGTGATAACCTAATAAGTCCTCCATACTTTGTATCAGATCATCAATCAAAAATCCGGATTTGGGTTTTCCTCTGGATATACTGACTGCTGCAAAGTCCTTTCTGACCTGTACTTCATTCAGATTCAGACGCTCAGCGATCTTAGGCGCTGATACTGTCTCAACATTCTCTTCCTTCAACAGTTTTAATTGCTGAATATAATAAGGCATTCTGCGCAATGCCTGCGAGGTAATGATCTTAATATTATTTTCATACATGGATAGCACCTTCCGGTCTTACAGTATTTTATATCGATATTTTAATACCGATATACCGTCCTGTCAATGAAAGAAATGCTGTTTATAAAAAAGAGTATGAATTACTGCGAATACTCATTGGCACCGCAAATAGTTCATACTCTGTTCAGGTCCTGTGAAGGAAATGGAGATCGATGCTTTATCACTAACTGACAAGAGATCTTCTTCCGTTACTTATGACGAATAACTTCAATAAACTGATCAAACGCTTCCTGCCCCTGGGGCGTCCTTTTGAATACACCGGCATGTTCCAATACCTGAAGAAACACACTACCGATTTCATCCTGTAATATTTTCTGCACTTGATCAGATGTAATTTCACCGTATTTCGGAAGAAATGCCTCGACCCAATCGGCATGAATCGCCAGCTGCAGATCCTCTCTTACGGATCTGCCTTCCAAAATATATTCGCTCAGTCTGTCCATATCTGCCTTTAATCTGGAGGGCAGCACCGCCAGTCCCATAACTTCGATCAATCCGATATTCTCTTTCTTTATATGATGAAGTTCCTCATGGGGATGAAAAACACCAAGGGGATATTCCTCTGTGGTCAGGTTATTGCGCAGAACAAGATCCAGTTCAAATTTACACCCCACTTTTCTGGCTATGGGCGTAATGGTATTATGAGGCTCTCCATTCGTTTTCGCATAGATCCCGACGGAAGTATCGGAATATTCTCTCCACTGCCGGAGAATTTCATCAGCAAGAAAAACCAAACGCTGCTCCTGTTCGCAGCGAAGACGGATGACAGACATTGGCCATGTAACCACTCCGGCCTCCACATCCTCATAATGATCCACCACAAAATATCTCTCCATGGGAGCCTTTGCCATGGGGAACTCATAATTTCCTCCCTGAAAATGATCATGACTAAGGATAGAGCCTCCCACGATGGGAAGATCTGCATTGGACCCGATAAAATAATGAGGAAAGAGCTTAATAAAATCAAATAGCTTTATAAAGGCCGATTGATCTATTTTCATCGGGGTATGATCATAATTAAAAGCGATACAATGCTCGTTATAATAGACATAGGGAGAATACTGAAATCCCCAGTTCTGTCCATTAATGGTAATAGGAATGATTCTATGATTTTGTCTTGCCGGCTGGCTGACATTGCCAGCAAAACCTACGTATTCCTTGCAAAGCAGACACTTGGGATAACCACTCTGCTTTTTTAACCGGGCACTGGCTATCTCTCTGGGATCCTTCTCCGGTTTGGACAAATTAATGGTGATGTCAATGTCTCCATACGGTGTCCGGGTCTTCCATTTCATGTCCTTTTTGATACGATATCTCCTGATATAATCTGTATCCTGACTGAGACGGTAGTAAAAATCTGTTGCTTCCTTAGGTGATGCTTTATATTTTTCATGAAATTGCCGGATAATCGTACTGGGATTAGGGACAAGGATACCCATAATTTTTGTATCAAACAAATCACGGCAGGTCTGTGTATTCTCTTTTATGATCCCGTTTTGGCAGGCATAATCTGTCATTCCTTTCAGAACCTCTTCCAGATCGATTTGCTCCTCCTGCAAATGAGGCTCCTCGTATGCTTCCAGTTCAAACAGCTCCAGGTATCGGTTGGTGATAAAGATCTCGTCATCCTTTTCTATCAATCCTGACTCCAGCCCATATACGATCAGTTTCTTTATTTGTTGATTTATCATAGCGATCTCCAATCTTAATAACCGTTCGGATGATGTTCCTGCCAGTTCCAGGCAGATGCAATAATCTCCTCCAGTTTTGTATACCCGGGGTTCCATCCCAGTACCTCTCTGGCTTTTTCACTGGATGCAATCAGTTTTGCAGGATCTCCCGCACGTCTTTCAGATACCACGGTTTTAATTGGTCTGCCGGTCACCCTTTTTGCGGCATCAATTACTTCCTTTACGGTGAAGCCAATGCCATTCCCAAGATTAAAGATGCTGCTTTCCCTCCCCTTACGAAGATAATCCATTGCCAGAATATGAGCAGCCGCCAGATCTGTGACGTGAATATAATCCCTGACACAGGTTCCATCTATCGTATCATAATCATTGCCAAAGATCTGTATAGACTCCCTCTGCCCTGCGGCTGCCTGTAAAATAAGAGGAATTAAATGGGTCTCCGGATTGTGTGCTTCTCCGATGTTACCGCTTTTATGAGCTCCGCAGGCATTAAAATAACGAAGGGATACATATCTGAGAGGATGCGCCTTCCCTGTCCAGTGGAACATCTTCTCCATGGACAATTTCGTTTCACCGTATGTATTGGTAGGTTCGGTTTTATCCGTTTCCAGAATTGGAATACGGGAAGGCTCACCATACGTTGCAGCGGTGGATGAAAATACAATCTTATCTATCTTGTGGGCCACCATGGCCTCCAGCAATACCTTCGTTCCAAACATATTATTATCATAATATTTCAGTGGATTTACCATGCTTTCCCCTACCTGAGAATTGGCAGCAAAATGAATCACCGTGTCAATTATCTCCGTTTCAAAAACATGATCCAGGAAGTTTCTGTCTCTGATATCCCCCTGATAAAACCGGATCCCGGAAGGAATCGCCTCGCGATACCCTGTCTCGAGATTATCAATAATAATGACCTCTTCTCCCAGTTCCATTAATTCATAAACCGTATGGGAACCGATGTATCCGGCTCCCCCTAATACCAAAACAGACATTCTGACCCTTCCTTTCTAGTTCAAAACAACCGGACCGTCTCCGACTTCCACTACATAAAAGTCAGCCGCATACCCTATTTTCTCCTGATACTCTTTACCAACCTGTTCGATAAAGCACTCCAGCGCATCTTCTTTTACAATCCCAACTGCACAGCCGCCAAATCCTGCCCCTGTCATTCTGGCACCAATCACACCTGCCTGTGCCAGGGCTGCCTCCACCAGGGTATCCAGCTCAACACCCGTAACTTCATAATCATCGCGAAGAGATGTATGCGAATCAATCATAAGTTGTCCAAACAGTGCCAGATCATTCATCTGTAACGCTTCAACCGCTTTTCTGGTTCTTTGATTTTCATATACGGCATGCTTTGCTCTTTTATGCTGTATGGGATCTTCGATCACATACTGATACTGCTCAAACTGTTCTTCTGTCAGGTCGCACAGGCAGTTAATGCTTGTTACCTTCTGAAGCATTGACAGCGCCGCTTCACATTCCGCTCTTCTCTGATTATATTTAGAGTCACCAAGTCCACGCTTTTTATTGGTATTCATGATTACAATTTTCGCATCTTCCAATAATACCGGAACATATTGATAGGACAGATCATTCGTATTCAGAAAAATAGCACTGTCCTTTTTACCCATTGCCACGGCAAACTGATCCATAATTCCACAATTTACACCATTATAATGATTTTCTGCATACTGGGCAATTAATGCCAGCTCCTGCAAACTAATCTGCAGACGGAACAATTCTCTGATAACAAAACCGGTTAGTACCTCCAGGGAAGCTGAAGAAGACAATCCGGAAGCATTGGGTATATTACCGTAGATCAGGATATCCATGCCATTCTCTATATGAAATCCCTGATTTCTCATGGTCCATAGAACGCCCTTGGGATAATTTGTCCAGTCATTCTCTTCCTTGCGCTCCAATTGTTCGATAGAGGTTTCTATCACTCCCATATTCTCAAAATTCATGGAGAAAAACCTGAGTGTCTTATCCATTCGTTTTCTTGCCACCGCATAAGTGCCTATCGTAAGTGCACAGGGGAAAACATACCCTCCGTTATAGTCCGTATGCTCTCCAATCAAATTCACCCGCCCCGGAACAAAGTATACATGGTAATCTCCGTTTGCTCCGAACACTTCTTTAAACTTCTGAAGTAATTGCTCTTTCATTGTCTCTCCTTATCATGCCACATCCGGGCATAGAACACGCTCTGATTCATCCAGACACCGTTTTGATGTAACTGCACTTTCTGGAACCTGTTTCTTATTTATCCTGTATTTTTGTTTTATAACAGATTTTATGTTTGTTTAATTATCATACACCAAATTCACGCAAAAGTAAAGAATGAACTCTTACCGATCCGTGAATTTTGGTGTTCTGGGCCTTTGTGATTTGGGAATCTTGCTTCCTGCCCTTTAGCGAAATGTAATCTTCATTACAATCGTCTGTGCATAGTCTCCAAATCCATTACCAAAAATATTAAATCCGCCTTTATGCACTGCCTCCTCTTTTAATCCGATTCTGACAGAGATAAATTCCCTTCTGCCCAATTGAAATTCGTATATCTTACGATCATTCGTCTTCTCGTTATCAATAAAGCAACCCTGTTCCGTGACGGACCAGGTCTTTAAAATACCAAACTGTGTATTCTTATCCGGCCACCAGTCAGGACTTAGTTTGCCCCGTCTTCCGCCAAAATCACTGGGACAGGTCCAGGTTCCCACCTCCAGCTCATTGATCCAGACTGTGATATCGGAAGGACAATCCAGGTTGTATTCATGATCTTCCGAGCAGACTTCCATGGATAGCTCCAGCCGTTCCTCCATCTTATTCTTTATCGAATCTGTAGGAAAACGGTATTCCAGATAGCCGTCCCCCAGCCAGATCAGCTGTGCCTTCACACGTTCCGGCAGATAAAAACACCGGGGAGAATCTTCTTCTCCGATGGGTCCTTTTAAGCTTACCATACCGCAGGTTGGCGTTACCTTACAATCGCAGAAATTGCCGATGGGCATCTTAATGATTTCTTCCGACTTACTAAGATTTTTAGCGGTATTCATCTCAACATACATATGGTCCATTACAATCTTGCATAATTTCATGGAACCGCGTACCCCGGGCTGTAGTGAAGTTTTTATCATCCCCGCATCTTCCAGCACTCTGATATGAGCTGCCGAAGAGGATGCCGGAATCCCCAGAATTTCAGCTATTTCATTTACATTCAAATCTCTGGAACGAAGCAGTCTTAGTATTTGTATTCTAGTCTCCGAAGAGAGTGCCTTTGACACAGATGCCAATTGTTCCACATCATCCAGATTCATTTTCACGGTTTGTATCATTTTTATTCCCCGCTTTTTGTTATATTGTAGAAATATTGTTTTATTATAAGAGTTTCTAAGAAAATTGTCAATCATCCGCCAACTTGATTCCAGTACCGTATCTTTGACGGGAAAACAGCCGGGAGATCTTTCGTTCGTCTCCCGGCTGTTTTCCTGATTTGTTGGATTTTCTATCCTATTACATAATCTTACAACACGCAGTAATTCGTTGTTCTTCTTTTATGCAATCTCTTTTTTAAGTTCCTGATCCGATTCCTGATCCTCAGTTTTCTTTAACAGCATTTTGATTCCCTCGACTGCCACGATCAATCCGAGAATCAATAACAATATTGCAAATACAAATTGCAGCCCATCTCGTCCGGCACTAAAACTTCCGTCATGTGCTAAAAACATAGCGGCAATTGTTTTAATTTTAAGAGATAATGCGGTGAAGGTAACGGCCAGCATAATAACCATCGGCCCCCAAAGCATAAATCCCTGACGTTTTGTTTTCTTTAAGTATACTGCACATGCGATTAGAGAAAGTGCCGATAAGAGCTGATTCGCTGAGCCAAACAATGGCCAGATATTGGCATATCCGACAACGGATAAGGAATAACACAGCACCAGTGTTATCATTGTGGCGAAATATTTATCCGTCAGTACTCTTCGGACAATACCTGCTTTTTTATTCTCAACAGCATCATTGGTGAATAATTCCTGAAATGCAATTCTTCCTACACGAGCAACAGAATCCAGGCTGGTAAGGGCAAAAGCGGATACGGATAAGGTGATCAGTGTAAAAGTAACATTCTCTGATAAACCAAGTTTTGTTAAGAACATGGCAATTGCCTTGGCAAATACCTGGGGAGGAGTACCCGTAGGTAATCCGTCGCTGGTGGCAAGCGCTGCAACCGCGATCAAAGCAGTAACAGCCAGGAGGCTTTCCAGGAGCATCGCACCAAATGAAATGGGAAGCATATTCTTTTCATTTTTGATTTGCTTGGAAGCAGTTCCCGAAGACACCAGGGAATGAAAGCCGGATACTGCCCCACAGGCAATGGTTACAAATAGGGTCGGGAACAAATAGGAGCCGTTTACTTCCATACCCTTGAATGCTGCCATATGAATAGATGGATTGTAGACGATAATTCCGATAACCGCTCCGGCTATCATGGCCACCAGAAGATAACTGTTCAAATAATCACGTGGCTGAAGCAATGCCCAGACCGGCGTAATACATGCGATCATAACATATGCATAAACAAATAACAGCCAGGCCTTTTGATGAATAAAGATCGGAAATAATAATCCAAGCGCTACCGCTATAACTAATAGGAAAATCGCTACAATGGTATTTACCGCTTTGTTAAAATGGGTGTATTTTGTATAAAATCCCAGAGTTACTGCAAACACAATAAACAGCATCGAGGTCATCGCAACCGAACCGTTGGCCTCAATTTTTGCACCGGTATCCGCAGTGAAGCCATTAAAGGTACCTGCTACAATATCGGCGAATGCGGCAACAACAAGAATGGAAAACAGCCAGGTAAATAACAAAAATAATTTTTTTCCAAGAGAACCGATGTAGATTTCAATAATATATCCGATGGATCTTCCCTTATTTTTGACGGAAGCATACATCGCTGCAAAATCCTGAACCGCTCCAAAGAAAACTCCGCCAAGTAATATCCATAGCAATACCGGTACCCACCCGAAAATCGCTGCCTGGATTGGTCCGTTGATCGGTCCCGCTCCGGCGATGGAAGCAAATTGATGACCAAACACTACATTCGTGTCTGCCGGAACATAATCCACTCCGTCTTCCATTTCATATGCCGGTGTCTTTGCTTTTGGATCAATCCCCCATTTTTTAGCCAGATATCTGCCATAGATCAGATATGCTCCGCCAAGAAATACGATGGCAATGATCATCATAACTAAACCATTCATTTTAATTGTCCCCCTATTGTTTTTTTGACAGATATCATATCTTCTTATAAGCAGTGTATGGCATATGGTAAACGAAATCACTTTGTCACTCTACCTTATCAACGTAGAAGCTGCAAAAAAATCGCCTCTGTGAAAGAGACGATGATATCGCGTTACCACTCTATTTGTTATGCTTTGCATAACCACTCTCGTTATATCCGGTGTATATTATGATATCATCAGATATAATCCTTCTGTAACGGGAAGAAGCCGTTCGTTCTTACGTTTCCATATGTTCAGAACGAATGCTCATGGGTGATGTTGTTCCACTCTTCATATCGCTTTCCACCAGACAGCGACTCTCTGAGATGACGAAAGCAGACAATTTGTCCCAATCACTGCATTTATGTATCTATCTGATAGCAAGTGTAGCACCATGTTATAAAGTTGTCAATCATTTTATACTCCTTTTATTGCGCTGCTTCCTCCGGCATATTTGCTGCACATTTCCTTGCGAATTACATCATAACATAACCTGCTTCTTCCCGTTCATTATCTACTTTGCCAGGGTATAAAACAGATGCTCAAACAAAGCATCTCTTCTGATTTCATAAACATATTTTATCAAATGCCTTGTATTGTCAAAGGAATAGTGATGATCGTATTCCGGGATAGGGCTATGGGTAAGATACTCCTTCAGGAAATCTCCGTCAAGAAGCCATGCTACCGCCGTAACATCCCAGATCACCCTGCTCCAGCAGCTGCTTTCCTCCGTAGCAGCAGCTTCCGCAACCGTAGCAGAATATAGATAATCACACAATTTATTCTTTCCCTTCAGCCAAAATTCAAGTTCCTGTTTTGTTGTCCGAAAAGCGGAGACCACACCGGCGCAGGGCAGCTGTACCAAAGGCACACCACAGCCAAAGATTACTCTGGCTGCGGCTACATCCTGATAAAGATTGAATTCGCAGTTATCCGTCCAATGATGCGCATGACCGCCAAGCCATATTAATACGAGCTTATCTTTTATCTGAGGCTCCAATAAGATAGCTGACGCCACATTGGTAATCGCACCGATTGCGACCACATACAGAGGAGTGTCTTCCTCCCGTTCCATGGCAAGACGGATCAGATTCTCTGCAGCCGGTGAAACAACTGCCTGTGTCTCATCCGGCAGATAGTACGCTGATCCCTGATAGGTAATTGCTTCGTACTCCTCTTTTTCCATAAGCCGGAGCAGATGCAGGATTTCCTGATAACTCTTTTCCATCCCGTCTTTAGGACTGACGGACTTCTCGTTTAAGAACGGGGCTGCATGAATCGCTTTTAGCTGAAGCTTATCACCTGATTTAATTAAATAGGATAATGCATACTGGTCATCAATTTCGTTAAATGTATCCGTATCAATAACGACATCAACCTTTCCTGCCGGTCTCATCAATTTCTTAATATAGTTATAATCCTCCATCATAAATATCTAACCCCTTTCCTGAATCCGATCGTAATTAATCGTTCATACCCAATAACCATACCCGCTTTATAAAGCCCTTCGTTTTGTCTAAAGGTTCCTATGCCCATACCTGGGTGCGGAATGATGTCACATCTCGATTCTTATATGATGCACCAGACCATCATTGAAAACAGGAATTTCATTCCCTGCCATGTTCCGTTGATCTACCATACAGGAAGTAATACCTGTCTCCTTCCCGTTTGGATTATGAATTTCAATATAATAAATGCTGTTTCGAAAGGTCCTCTGAAAGCTGCATTGTTTCCATTGCGCCGGTATACAGGGATTCAGTGTAATTCTTCGATAACCCGGATGAAATCCCATCATATACTGGGTAACGGCGCGGTACACCCATCCGGCAGTTCCCGTTACCCAGGCAAACATTGTTTCTCCGGCTCTTGGGTTCTCCGGTCCCAGATACATATTGGTGAGCGCATACGGTTCGCACCCGGAATGCACGGACGGATTCCAACTGCTGTCGGGCAATATTTTTGATAGGGTCTGATATGCAATGCTTCCCCTGCCCACGATACAGTCAGCAACTACCTTAAAGGCTCCTCCATGACAGTAAGGTGTGGAATTTTCCCAGATCCCCGGTACAAAACTACTCAGTCTTCCAATGTTTTTATTATAGTTACGGTAAGCCGGAGCAAGTGTTAATGGCCCGTTGTCAGAATCAAGCAAGGTGTCGACTGCGTTCAGGCATTGAAGCTGTCTTTCTCCCCCGGCTACCCGGGACAGAATTGCCCAGGTCTGACTGTTCAGGTAAATTCTGCCTTCCTTCTCGCTGCTGCTGCCTACTGCATCACCCAGATCGTTGATCGCCGCCAGATACCATGCTCCATCCCAGGCCTTCTGATTTATCGTCTCCTTCATTTTAGTTTCTCTGATCAGCATCTCCTGATAAATTTCTTCCTGATGTAATACTTCCCTCGCAATTTCCCCAGTGTTTTGCAGTGCGTAACACAAAGCGATTGAAGTCCAGACACTTTCCCCTTTTTCCCCTGTTCCGATACCGTTCAGGGAGTCATTCCAGTCTCCGTCATGTGCAAGCACCAATCCATGCTCTCCCAAGTCTTCACTGGAATATCTTGCCGCCGTCAGTATATGACCCCAAACCGTATCTTCCCCATCGTCCAGATAGGGCACCATAACATTCAGGAAGGAATAATCACCCGTCTCTTTTAAATATGCATTTATGGTCGGTGCAATCCAAACCGGTCCGTCAGAATAGATGTGATGATCCAGAGGCAGCCAGCCTCTTACACATCTTCCGTCCCTGTATTGGTAACGTAAGGTTTCTATTATTTTCTCCCTTGCAAGCTTTGGATGAAAGGACGCAATTGCCCATGCATCCTGAAGCTGATCCCGAAATCCCTTCCCCGTATCCCGTCCCACCTCTGCACAGAGCTGAACCTGCTGCTTTACCCAGGAATTGATCAGATGATTGAGTCTATCATCGGGTGTAGCGGTAAAGCTGCCTTCCTTCAATCGACGTTTTTGGGCCAGAAGCTTCTGAAAATCACTTTCAATTTTATCCTTCTGAAATAATAGTTCAGTTGTTTGAATGGCTCTTTCCATATGATCGGAGGCTCCCAGCAGATAATGGTAGATAATCTCTTCCCCCGGCTGCAGCACAAAGTCATGTTCCAGCACCCCCACCATCAGTTCACAGGCTGCAATGCTGTTATTCAGATGCTTTTCCCTGATTGCAGAAGGATTCTCAAAGCTTGTGTAATTCCCCAGAAACTGCTTGCGACTACTCTCAAAACCGGAGATTTTCCTGTCAGAAGCAACAAATCCGTTAAACCAGCCGTGGGGACGTTCCTGCGCTTCATTATAACAGAGAAGAAGATTGTGCTTCTCGTCATATCTGCTATAGACATACGAATTATAGTCGCTGTACCTGGAATAACCCTCCAGTAAAAAATCACAGGCAAAATAAATACTAAATTTCTTAGCCTGACCGGTAATATTCTTAACCCTGACCGTCCAGATCTCCGCCGGCTCTTCGTCGTTGACAAATACTCTTGTGTTTACGATCAGCCCATTCTTCTTACCCTCTATCTCTGAGTAACCAAGTCCATGAACACAACGGTAATCATCCAGAGGAGTCTTCACCGGATACCAACCCGGATTCCAGACGATATCCTCTTCCTTAACATACAGATAACGATTCCCTTCCCGTATGATGCTGGCTCTTCCCTTGCCGTCCGGATCAATATAGCTTGCCGTTCTTGCACCATAAGCGCCAAGTCCCCCGCCAAAATGATTTACGGCCGACAGGAATTTATCATTCCATATATAGTTTAATAACGGTCTGGGTGTGTTTATCTCAGATATTACATATTCAGCTCCGTTATTTTGAAATTTCCCAAACGAACTCATGAAATTATTTCTCCTTTAAATTATTTCTCCTTTAAATTATTAATCCTTCCTAAGGAATCCTCTTTCGACTTGCCTCCTGCAAATTAACAGAACCCAGTCATCTCTGTCATTCGTACCGGGTGTTGCAAATTGGTTGCTGCTGCAGCAGTCTGCCTCAGACTTTAATCCATTCTGCGGTTGATACCAGCAATACGTATACTGCTCAGCTGTTTCCAATTTCAATTCACATTCTCCCTTTACCGGAAAATAAATTGCAATGACGGAGCCGTCGGACTTGAACAGACATAATGGCTTTGCAGTTTTCTCCGTCGTGGTATAGCGCAAAATAATTTCATGATCCGGTACCATCTCATAAAATTTAATTTCTTCTGTCATAAATCGATAATAGTGAATCAAAAATCCGGTGCCTGTGGCATCCGATGAAACTGTCATATGGGGACCCCAGGTATTGTTAAATCCATGCACAATAGGGTATCCCATAAAACCGGCTCTCCATTGTCCTCTTCTGGTATGATGGCAATTTAACTTATCATGGGCATCCACCGTTTCTAATCCGGCAGCCCTTTCATATCCGAATTCACTTACAATGACCGCCCTGTCCTGTATTGGTACCAGCTGCGAGATGTGCTGGTCCATACTTGCACAAAGTTCCAGTTCTTTTTCCGGCAGGGACATATCCTTTGCCCATGCGGTCTGAACAAGATAAACATCCAGATCATCCATACCCTGACAACGGTTTGTCAGCGGCGTTGTCTCTTCTCCCCAATTATGTATGCCAATTGGATGACCAAAAGGATCAAGTGATTTAATCTGTGCGGCTACCCGCTTCATCCAACGGTCTGCCTCCGTATGATAGCTTGCTGTGCCATCCGGATAGAATTCATACTCATTTGCCGGGCACCAAAGATAAACGCAGGGAAATGCACTGTATCTTGCAATAATATATTGTAACCACAGCGCCTCATATTCCGGCAGGAATCTTCCCCTGTCATTAAAGGGAAACTCCAGCATCCATGCCTCGAAGATCATCTCAAGACCCATATCAAGTTCGGTGGCAAGGAGCATAACCTCATCCATGGATTGAAAATATTCCAGGTGAAAGCGCTTAAAATCAGGCCACTGTGCACTGCCTCCCCAGGGCCAGCAATCCCTGTTCATCCAGCTGCTCTTGATGGGAGGATGATACGAGCTGTTATGTATTCTGACCCTCAGGTAGTTAATTCCCTGTTGTCTGCGTGTCTCTAATATCCTCCTGATATCCACCCCGCAATAATGCGCACCAATAAGATTATACATGGTATCCCCAAACAAGAAGAACGGTTCCCCCTGATCAAAATGAAACTTCCAGTTCTTAGACATATCGGTCTTTAAATATCCCCGGCACAAGACCTGGTCCTTCTTAATTTGAAATTCTGTCTTTTGACATAAATCATCTGTTTCCGGACGGGTCGTGATCTGACAGGTCCAGTGCCCAGCTTTTAAAGGCATCCACCTGATTTTCCAGACCTGGTTATGCTCCTGATCCATTCCATCATAAAATCCATATACAGTCTGGCAGATCTTCTGTTCCTGATTGCAAAAAACCGCTGTTATTTGTGTGTCCCAAAATGGATTCTCATACGTTTCTTTACTGACATAGGTAAATTCAATTAATTTATTCTGCATTTGGTTCATGGAAAGCATTGGATTTTCCTCCCCTTACTCTTCTTTCACTGATGTCCAGTCTGCGTGCACAAATCCTCTCAAATCTGGTATCTGCCCGATCGGTTAATAGTCCGAATCTGCCTTCAAAGGAGAAATACCATACAAATTGAAGAAGCAAAACTTCATCCACATAGACCTCAATGAATTTATCATTTGCAATCACCTGAATATGATATGTTTTGTTATATTCCAGCCTAAGTTTACGCATATCCACGATTTGAAAACGGGGTACGGTACAAAACATCAGTAATTGTCTCTCGTAATCCAGCAGCACTACGCCTCCAGATTTATTATTCCCCTGTCGAATGAGCAGCCCGGCTGCGATTCCCCTGGATACGGTAATATCGGCGGAATAATAAAAGTTGTCGGCTCTGACATCAAACGTGTACCTGGACCAGGTGGTATCCGTTGCACCATATACGGTATTACCGGCTTTTTTCCAATCACCAAAGGTTTCATGACAATTATGAAACTCGATTTGTGCCGGTAAACAGTTGGGATCCATAAGCGTTTCCATTAATTTTTCTTCTAATATATCGGATGCAAAGCATGCACATAGTTTATCATTTAAAACCCGAATCTCCTTCGGTAGAGAAAGAGCGCCAAAGGTATGCTTTGTCTCATTTTCATGTTCACGTTCTGCCATGGTATAGATCACATACTTTTTGCCCTTAAAATCTACCGTGCGACAACTTAACCCGTTAAATCCCATGGAAGCAATTAATATATTATCCTCCGGCTCAGTATAAGGACCTTCCAGCTGATCAGCAACAGCATACACTGTTCCGCTGGTCAGAAACAGATCCCCCAGAATCTCTCGTTTCCCATAGGAGGTATCCTCCAGCCATGTAAGGTACCACTTTCCATCCATCCAAAACAGATCCGGCATTTCCACGATGGAATATTTATGCACCGGTGACTGCACTACCGGTGGTGTCTGTTCCCAGTGTATCAGATCCTCCGAGTACGCTCCCGCAAATACAGCACCCTGAGGAAGTTCTTTGGTCGGTATTCTCGTGGCAAAAACTCCGAAATAACCTGGTTTCTTATCATGCTTAACCACCATAAGGTCCCGGCAATCAACGATTTGGTTGATGGACTTTTGATGAATGGTGTTATACCATCGGCCATCCGGTATCAGAATGGGATTCTTGCTGCATTTATCCCATGTGATCAGGTCCTCACTTACCGCCAACCCGATACTTTGTTCCTTGCCTTCACTGGCTGAGGAGCGGATGGTATAAAACATATAGTATTTCCCCTCATGCTCCAGCGTCGAACCTGTCCAGTTTGTTAAATCCCCCGGCGTATTAGCAGGTTGTGGCGTAACTGCTACTTCAAGTTCCTCCCAGTCCAGCAGGTTATAGGTGATTGCATGACCGATACTGTCTGCCTCCAGCCTGGTGCGACTGCTATCGGGTCTCAAATCCTGAAGATAGAATGCGTGAACCTCTTGTGTATCCTTTCTTCTACAGTACCAGGTATCCCACTGATACATACCCAATCCATGATAATTCATCCCATCCTCCATTTCTGTGTGCTGTTTTTGCACCTGTCTCATGAAATCTTATCTCTATATTTTATTGAAGGGAACCCGAAAACCGAGTTCCCTCCCACTTCATATCTTTTATTTTACATTTGCATTTAATTCATCCAGTGCAGGTGTAACTTCAGATGACTTTTGCGTTACCCACGCATTCCAATCTGTCTCAATATCCTTTGATGTCATTAATTCTGCAATTTTATTTACAACTTCTGTCTCTAAACCTGCGGTTGCCTGCGCATATTTATCAGATGTAAAGAAGGAGAAATTAGCATTCACAGGGATGATGGTGGTCTGACTTTCGTCGCTGAATATCTTCATCGCATTCAGATAAATATTACGCTCCCATTCAGGATAGGAAGGATCAATCATTGAGAATCCATCATTGTTACCTGCGGTTCTAGCCCAAGGCCAGGTACCGTAACTATAAGGATTGATAAAGCTTCCGTCATCATTTTGTTTCCAAAGGCATACGGCCTGATCACCGTCATATTTCCAATCTACATCCTGAATGCCATAGTTGCGGAAGTAATAACCATCCCCTGATACAAGGTAATCAAGAATATCCTGCCATCTTTGTGCTTTTTCATCAGTAATATTATGGCTCATAGCAGTCTGGGACCACTGATCATTTGACTGCCAGGTAAGGAATTTTCCGTCCGTACCTTTAATCATTGCCAAATCCATTGCATCCTCTGACTTGATTTCGGGATTCGCATCTTCAAATGTCTTTCTGTAATCGTCCATCATACCAAGGGTTGTGTTATAAGCTGTTGCTGCAAATAACCTTCCTGCTGCGAAATTGTTCTTTGCATCCCCATCCTGAACCATCGGCTGATCTGCCCAGATAATTCCTTTATCATACAGATCCTTCACTGTTTTCACTGCTTCTAACGTTTCAGGTAAGGTAGGACCCCACTTCCAGCTTCCATCCGCATCCTGCGCAAAGGAAACCATATAAGGTGACATAAAACCTGTGATGTATTTCGGGAATGCCCAATTTACAGCGGTGATAATACCCAGGGTGTTGCCCGCGCCATTATTTCCGGGATCTTTCGCTTTTACAGTACTGACCAGATTCGTCCATTCATCCCAGGTATAAATGTTATCATCATGATATAAACCAACTGATTTCGCCCAGTCTTTACGATAAATATAACCTTGTGCAACAGTAAAATTATATGTACTTGTATCCATAGTAGCAGGCCAAGCATATAATTTATCATTTACTGAAAACTTCTTACCGGTGATCATGCCGTCGTATGCTGATTTCAGATTTGAATACTTGTCAAGATCATATGCCCGGAACATCTCGGCATTTACCCATTCCAGATATTCGCTGTAGCGTACCGGAGCAACATCCAGCATCATGATATCCGGTGCAGAATCGGAATTGATCCACATACGGGTCTGATCGATATAATTTGACCAGGTGAGTGGCCAGAATTCAAAATCAACATTGAATTTATCACATAACCACTTATAGTTTGCTGCCACTTCACCGTTCTCTGTTAAGCCGGCTTTTTCTGCATCAATTGCACTCATTGTGAAGGTAAGCTTTTTCTCATACGGATTTTCAGCTTGACTGTCATCCGTCTTCGTGCCGTCGGCAGTAACTTGGCCGCCGTCATTATTTCCTGTGTCTTTGCCGGTGTCTTTTTCCTTGTTGGAAGAGCATGCAGCAAAACTTGTTACAATCATTGCCAGCACCAAAATGGTCGAAACAATTTTTCTTAATTTCTTCATAAAACCCTCCTATAATCATTATATATTTACAACGCTTCTATATTGAAGCAAATTGCCGATGGAACTAATTATGATGATTGTTATACTCAACTATGCATCATTAACATGCATTCATTATAACTTATGGACAATTCTTAGAAAATGTGGTCTGTTCAGTTGTTTTGGTATTAAAATCAGATTGCTGCAATGCCCGGAATTTCTCTATTCTTTTGTAAAATAACGGCGTCGAACCGATGAGCATCCCCTGATTTCCCATAGAGTTCTCGTTGGGAATCATTCGCTCCGGAATCAAACGCCGTTATAAGAAACAATCTGAATCCTTAACAAAAAGGAATTACTTCACAATAACCTTTATTTCCTTTATCAGATCACCGATCTTCACTTTCACAAAATCAGTACCTTTTGAAACAGCTGTCGCTTTGCCTGTCGCAGCGTTAATTACAATAATTGATTTTTTACTCGTTGTCCATACCGGATCAGACTCGTCCAAACCATAAGCCTCTGCAGTGAATACAAAGCTGTCTCCGATCTTCATAGCTGTTATGTAATCCCCCATCTGAATGAATGGTTTCTTCACAGTGACTGTTGTTGAAAATGTAATCTTCTTATTGCTGTAAAGGATTACCGTCGTAAGGATTGTCGTCGTTCCGACTCCCTTTGCTGTAATAATTCCGTTTTTATCCACCGCTGCTATCTTCGTATTCCCGGATTGATAAGTGGCAGTTACAGCACCGACAGCACTGCCTGAGGTTTTATCCTTCAAGGAGGTTACCAGTTCCAGGGTGGCCGGAAGTTTCAAAATAAGACTTGTTTTGGTATCCGCAGGATTACCCAGATAAATCGTTTTCTTACCCGGAGTAACAGTAATCTGATTCCTGAGACTTGTCATTGCCTTGGCATCCGCTTCCCTGTTTAAGATAACGTAATCAGAGCAATGCAGGATGTTAATTTGAAGATAGCCATCAGAATCCACGGTATAATCGGAGCTGTAAGGCAGTGTATCCAGCTTTCTCGTCTCAGAATTATAATGGTATACATACACTTTATTGTTCTGAATTTCATTGCCAACATAAACCCTGACAAAAGCCTGGGCCGGAAGCATTCCATCATGATCAAAGTGTATCACAGCTCCGTTCGTGTTGTCCTCTGAAATTATTTGATTTAATGCTGCATTCCCCCGGAGCTTTTCTACAGTAAGACTTAGATTTACATCCTGCATGGACTGTCTTGATGCTGCCAGATCTGCTCCCTTAAAACCCCAGGAATAAAGCTCTTTGCCGTCTTCCCTGTTGATCCTGATCCTGATGTCTTTATTTGCTGTTAGCGCAGCGGTAAACAACGCTTCCTCTAATTGTATGGAAATTAATTTTTGGTTATCCTCCGTAAGAATGCTGGTTGGAAGATCCAGTGTGATTTCTGCCACGCTGCTGTCAGAAGTCTTGATTTTATCAATAACAGCTTGATCGGATAACGCGAGTTCAATACGCTCTCCGGTTTTTATGTGTGTTAACATCATGGATAGTGCATCTTTGTCAGGTTTCACACCTACATTTAAGGTTCCGTTCTTTTCGGTAAAGGTAAGATCTGCAGGGGCAGTATTCCCTTTTTGTTCCACCCTTCCCGTATTTGTATTATTTCCCGGATTTTCCCCAGTCCCCGGCTGCCAAGGTGCCTGTGTCGGGGACGGTGTTACGGTCGGTGTTGGCGTATCTGTCGGTGTCGGTGCATCTGTCGGTGTCGGTGCATCTGTAGGCGTCGGCGTAACCGTTGGGGTTGGCGTCGGCTCGCTTGGAATGATTAGTGTTGCGGTTCCCCACTTATCGCGATTGGATGCATTCCCGTCAATTCCGCTCCAAAGATACTGGGCAATACGATGATCGCCTTCCCCGTTATCAAAGCCGATATCAAAACGCATCAGTCTGCCGTCTGTCGCATCAGCAAGTGCCAGATCCGTCAATTTAATTGCAGCCTCCATGGTATAGCCTGTCCCGTCATTCTTTAATTTCGTAACTGTTTTGATCTCCGGCTGTGTTTGTACATTATAGTTATACCAGTAACTCTCCCCGGTTGCACTGATAATAATCTGGGAATCCGTTATTTTTAAGGAACCCGGATCGTTAATTCTTGTAGGTCCGATAAATAGTTCAAGAGCATCTCCGTTATAGATATCAAAGCCCGTTTTTGAATTTTGCATTGGTGTGGGATCATTAATGTCTGCGAAGATATATAAATTGGTATCATCCCATGCCAGACTCATATGCGCAGAAACATTCTCCTTTTTAACGCCCAGTGTTCTGTCCTCATCCGTAAGCTCCAATATCTCTGCGTCCGGCCATGTAGTATCTTTGTCACCATCAATCACAATAGGTTCCCTGGCTTTTACAATGTTAACATCCTTGATTGGCTGACTCTCTCCGCCACTGTATTTATCAAATACAAAAGGCTGCTTATTGCCTGTGACAATATCGTAAATGTTATAGTTCGTCTCCATTACAGACTCCAGCATTGCCTTATATGGACGGTCGGTCACATTAATCAAACCAATGGCAAAGGATTCACCGTTTAACCCTTCAAACCATCGCCCTGTGGCTGCCTGATCCATCCACTCAAACCAATGGGTTCCTACCACATTACCGGAAGCTGCAAGCTTTTCGACATAATTTCTGTAACTTAATCCCTTTTCTGTTTCATTTTCAACCACTCTCATGGCACCGGGCAACCCCTGTGTCGGTTCCCCATAATGAAATTCCGTAATAATAATTGGCTTGTTAGCAAGTTCTACCATGGAATTGATTCGTTCCAGATCCGGGGAATAGGTATAGTAGTTATAGGAGACTACATCTAAGTATTTACCGCCAACTTCACACAGCGCATTACGGATATCCGTATTATCTGCCACATTTACAAGATAGCGGTCTCCCATATACATATGATTGGGATCCAAACTTCTAAATTGGGTGGATATGATAGCATAGAATTTATCCAGATAAAGTTTGAAAAACTCCAGCATATCATTGGAACTTGCCTCTGTATTTCTGGTCAGAGTCACCTCCCGTAAAGCATCAAAGCTGTCATAAGAGGTCTCCCACGCTGCATTAAAGGCTGCGATATCCACATATTTTTCTTCCAGAAAATCCACCAGCGCTCCCTTTGTGGCTACTTCGCTTGCTTTTGCTGAAAGCACCAGCTGATTAAATTTGTGATAAGGGAATTCATTCCCAAACATATAACCTACGATGTTCGGATCATTTTTTCTTTCACCCACACCGCAAGTTACAAAGTGATTGTAAATTGCCTGAGGTGCACTATCTTTAAAAATATCAAATAATGTGGTGCCGCCGATCCCGTATCCATCCGGAAGATATTCAAATCTGATCTGCGGGTATCCGGTATCATTTTCCGCGGCAGAAGGAGTTTCCGAAAATCCGCCTTCACTGGTGAAGCCCCACTTTTTCAATCGTTCCACGGCCATTTTGTAGTAGTTTACCTGGTTAAACGGTGCCTGAAATTTCTTGATCAAATTGGCAACATAGAAGGAGAAATAACTGGAATTTCCATTCATATAGGCTCGTGCAAATTCACTGCCCGGTGTACTGTCCGGCAGCCATTCATAAGCATATTCTCTGCCGGAGACCTGGGTATAGGATTCACCGGGAGAACCGGTACAATCAACACCCAGGCTGAAATACAGATTACCGATGGGATCCACCATCACGAATTTATCCGCAATCTTCTGAATATTAAAGTATCCCTTTGCTTCTAAATTATATTTTTCCTTACTTCCCAATTCTCCGCCATAACTGTCTCGTGCCGGCGGTGTAAGACTGTTATAATATTCCTCATCAGCGGCAGCATCCGCTTCCAGTTCAGCATCACTGGTTACCTTCGTATCAAACTGTGCGCTTTTTACCTGCCCATAGCGGTCAACTATTTCCTGATCGGCAGTATAGTAGATAAACTCTTTGGTTAGACCGGTTCTTAATCCCGCTTTAACCGCATATGCATATAACTTCGTATATGTAGAAATTAGAATCGGTGTTGAATAGAGTACCGGTGTACTGTCCCTATCCGTATAATAGTAGATATCTGCTCCTGCAGTTGCCGTTGTCAGGGCAATCTCCATCGGGTTTGCAAGTTTCCCCGTACCGGGTGTGGCAGCAACGGGAGAGACGCTGGTATTAATCTGAACGTTGGCCATTTGAATTCCCCAATTATTCTGATCCACCGCTGAAAATTCAATTTTAAGATATCTTGCATTTGAAATCGGCATATCAAAACAACTAAAGGTTACATAAGGCCAGTCATTTACTTCGTTCTTCGTCACTTTATCAAGGATCAGAGGGGTATATTCCCCTGCTGCTTCAGTAGCAACGGATACCTTAAGATCAACAATCGGTCTCTGCGCCCAGTAAAAAACACTGGAAACAAAGGAGGTTATGTCCGTATCATTTTCATAGATAATGACTGATTGCTGATCCCATTGGCTCGGAAATACTCTGTCTGCATCCCCTCCGAGAACATCTCCCGGGCTAACCGTAGAAACATTCTGATGATCATACATTTTACTATAATCCGCTAATTCATCATAAATGCCTCCGCTTAAAGAGATGACATTCACTGTAAACACAGGATCAGTTCCCTTGTCAAAATCAAACGTAAAAACGTGGGATCCTTCCCCAAGGGTAGAAAGAAATTCCTTCTTTATCGTTACTGCACTTCCGGAAACGGTGTAGGCTGTGTCAGCGGCTAAGTCTGTATCCCCTTCCCTGATTCCCAGAAACTGATTCCCATTCTTGCTTAGGGTTACACTGATATCTTTCTTGTCCTCTGTATTTAAGTTAAATTCTGCACTTACAGGTTGAATTACAGAATTCACCACTTCCAGTCCCGGCTGAATTATGGAAGCATTTACACCGGTCTCAAACCACCATCCACCGCCGCTGCCGCCTTCTTCAAAGTCACCGTTGGAAATTAAATCAGCTTCACCACCGCCAATCTGCAGGGTCACATCATCGATATAAAGGATACCGGAAGATACGGTGTCTGTAAATTGCAGACATACCTTATCATTATT
The DNA here is from genome assembly GCA_023439505.1 of Bacillota bacterium. Classification (GTDB taxonomy): domain Bacteria; phylum Bacillota; class Clostridia; order Lachnospirales; family Lachnospiraceae; genus Mobilitalea. Next base: position 418,271 of record JAEXNR010000062.1, on the reverse strand, counting down.
ACCGGTATGAAAGGAAACGGAATACTGTGTCCAGGTATCGGATACCGTATACTCCTCATAGCTGATTGCTTCCCAATTAGAATCTTTTACTGCACACCATACTTTGCCTGTTCCCTTAGCCCAGAATTTCAAGACATAATTCGTATTTGTGGTCATATTTTCCAAAAATCTGCTGGCTGATTTCCAGTCTGTGCCGGACAGGTCCATCTTCATCGCCCATGTTCCGCTGTGCGTATTCTGATTCTCTTCTTCGGCTGCATATACCGGTGCTGCCGACTGCATCAGCGGTGCAAACGATAAGGTTAAGATACATAAAATTGCAACAAACCTTCTCATTTGTGTTGTAAGATGTCTTTTCATTGAATTTCCTCCCAATAAGTTTTTTTAAGCAATGCAAAGCAGGAGAAGAGATTTTGCTCTGCATTAACTTAAGTTGTATTAAAAGTGTTATAAAACACAATTAATCAATCCTACCTTCCCTCTATTTATTACTCCCCGATGATCATGCCGCTTCTTTTATCTGGACTCTTCCCCATCACCAGACAGCAGTTCCGAATTATTTTTAATATGATTTATAAGTTCCTCTACTCTGGCATAGGCAACAGACACATAGGTATCCGCGGCTCCGTAATAGATTGCAATTCTTCCTGTATCGGCATCACATAAGGTTGCACACGGGAAGCAGACGTTGGGTACAAAGCCTACTGTTTCATACTGCTTTTCCGGTGTAATAATATAATCCCTTGTTCTGTATAATACCTTGGACGGATGATCTATATCCAGAATTGCTCCGCCAAAACTGTAGACAAAGCCATTACAGGTTCCGGATACCCCATGGTATAGCAAAAGCCAGCCTTCCGAAGTTTCTATCGGCACCGGACCGGCACCGATTTTTAAATTCTGCCACCATCCGGAGCCCCCCCTTGTCATCACACGTCTGTGTTTTCCCCAATAGCACAGATCCGGACTCTCACTTAGAAAAATATCACCGAAGGGTGTATGCCCGCTGTCGCTTGGTCTGCTAAGAAGCATATAATTACCGTTTATTTTTCTCGGAAAGAGAACTCCGTTTCTGTTAAACGGTACAAAAATATTCTCCATACGGGTGAATTCTTTAAAATCCTTTGTCATACCAAGACCCAAGGTAGGCCCTCCAAATTCCGAACACCATACCACATAATAAACATCATCCAGCTTGACAACTCTGGGATCATAGGCATAGGTTGGCTGATAAGGTTTCCCCTGCTCATCCCTCCACTGAATTTCTTCATCTTCGATCTCCCAAATAAGACCATCCTTACTAAATCCTGTATGAAGCATTGCCTTCCCATGCTTATGATCCGCACGGAATACTCCTGCAAACCCGTCGCCAAAAGGCACAACCGCACTGTTAAAAACTCTGGCGGTACTGGGTGTCGGATTCCAGTCAATGATCGGATTTTCTCTGTGCCGCCAGATAACACCGGGCTCATTCGCCGGTTTCTCCTGCCATGGTATATTTTCTAATGCATCACCAATTATCTTAATTTTACTCATCTTAACCTCCATACTGCCGGTACTCTAAGTCCAGCACCGGCATAATTTTATTCATTGAAACATTCTACATATGTGTCATTCTCAAGATAAAGCACCATAGCTTCTTTTGGGGAGAACTCCCGACCATTTACGGAGAGCTTATCATTGAGATACGCGCCCAACAGTCGTCCCCTCTGATCCAGCCAGAGCTTAGCGCCTCTTTCCCGCTTAACCGCCACCTTAATGTCGACACCGCTTTGAAGATCGGTAAATTCCACGATGGCATCCTCCCCTTCATTGACAATGGTATAGACAACACAATCACGATAAACGATTGGATAAATCATGATGTTCGGGCTGGCTCCTCTCTCTTTGAGGTAAAAAACAGGATGGCTGACTCCTGCCTGCTTCATTGCAAATTCATAGAGGGCTTCGATTGCTTCCAATGAATTGCCTGTCTCAAGAGGAATTGGGCAATGAATTAGCTTTCCCTCACCTATAGGCAACACCCTTACAATATTCTCCTTACCGTCTTCATACACCGTCTTATCCAGAACCTTGGAAGGATTCATAAAATTTACGCATTCCCGAAAAGAAGTATATTTTGTCCTGTTGCCAATTTTAATCTGCTCCACACTGCATATATTACGGACAGACGTATCATATCCAAGTGCTTCCCACCGATTGGTGGATCTTGCGTATTCATTCAATTCTGCGCAACCCGAAATCAGCACGGTCTTTCCCATCCATGCGTAATTTAGGAGTAACTCCCAGGCCTCCTCCGATATCATTTGTGCTGCCGGGAAGATGATCAGATCCGGATCCCCGATCTGGGTCGTGTTATCCTTTCGAAAGCAGTTTTCCAGGACAAGATCAGACTGCATCTTCATAGAATAATGCAGGGTAAAAATTGCATTTAATACACTTCTTTTCGCGATTTGATGATCTGCACTATAGTAATAAGAGGAGGGATGTATCATCAGAATCCTGACCTTCTCCTCCTGTCTTCCCATCATGTAATCAGCCATCTTTTCTTCAATCAGCGCCAGCTGTTCTGTGATTTTCATCAGCGGAGTTTCTGATTTATCTGCTCGTAACAATCCCAGTGCGATTTCACAGTTATCCAGCATATTCGGATCACTATGAAGCTGCCATTGAACCCAGTTTCCGAAAGAATATAACAATTTACGTTCCAGTACCCTGGCACAATCCTGCTCCGTCATTCTCATGTTTCCCTGTAAATCATCATAATGATATACCCCCAGCTCCTGGGCACAACAGGGAATTCCTCTGACACGGTTTAAAAAATATTCTGCAAAAATGGCGGAGTCTTCATGCCATTGATGCCAATTCACCATATCAAAATGTCCCCGGTATACCTCGTACTGCTGCGCAGGAATACGAAGGGTTTCATCTCTTCCCATCATAAACATCGTTTCAGGATTTACATTTTTAACAGCTTCCCGGATTTGCGCCACCCATCCACTGTAAGACGCACCGGCAAAGGTATAAAAATCCGTTACCATTGGGTAATTTTGATAGCGATCCTTTCTGTCATATCCCCGTCGAAACTGCTCTATGGAAGGAAGTGTTACGGTATCAAAAGAAGGTAATGCCGTACTTGTGATACCCCAGGTGTGTCTGAGAAGGGTAATATCATTGCCATACTTTTTTTTAAGCCAGTCAATCCAATGAATTCTCTCATATTCATCTCCCGAAGGCCTTGCGGTTGTCCATCTGCCGGCTATGGAATAGGAAGGCTCATTTATGGCATCTATGGATACGTTTGGCCAGCTGCCAAATCGCTTTGCAAAGGAAGTAAAAGCATTCACTGTTTTCTCTCTGGCATTGGGATTATGGATGGGACACTGATTTCTGTTCCAATGATTCAATACATAAGCACCAAGTACAAACTGAACCGGCAGATCATGTCTTGCAGCGGTGAAAAAGAATGCATCCAGTGCTCGTTTGGATCCCTCGAAAATCTCACCGTCATCCATATAAAAATCATCATATCGCTGCCATATTCCCGTACGGATCAGGTTAAATCCAAGTGCTTTTATCTGTGCCATCTCCTGATCACACAAGAAGACATTCAACTCTAAAAAGCAGTTTCTGTATCCATCCGTGGTAAAATACGTGGTTCCGTGAATGGGATAAACTTTCCCGTCTCTCAGACAAAAATCAGTTGATTTTGTGGTATCAATGAAAAGCGGTTTGAATGTATCCAGGCACTGCCTCATAGCGATATCGGACAATCGATAAAACCCGGTTTCCTTACGAAGATAGCAGTTCCCATTCCTGATAACTTCTGCTTCTACTTTATAAAACCCTTCTTCCAGTCCTTCCAGCGCCAGCTCCAGCTTACATTCTCCATCTAACCAAACCAGCCCCTCAAAACTGTAGTCCTGCTTGTACTCCTTCTCCCACACTGAAAAAACTCTGCATCGAAGGATATCGTCATTGGTCTTTTGCACGGAATTCCTTTGTTGAATCTGAATCCTTATGACCGGCGTTTCTTCCTGGGTGTAGCGGGCATATAAGGAAGTAAGGTTCATAGTGACGCGATCCATCAGCCCGCTTTCCAACATCGTGCTTAAAAGCGCTCTTCCTGCGTCCGAATAATAAAAGTCTGCCTGGGCAGGCGTAAAATTCATCATAAGGAGGGAGCCGCCATCCTTATGTTCGATCTTTGTGATAGGAACAGCTTGTAATCTATTCTGTTCGTCTCTCAAACCGCAGATCGGGATCAAACGGGCCTCGATTTCTCCCACCTCGTCCGGCCATGGTGCATCATCTTCTGCAATAGATCCAAAATGATAATTGACAGCATAGCTTTCTTTCATATCAGGAAATTCCTTCTTTTCTATCAGTTCCCCAAGACAGACATAGCTTTTATCCAGAAGTTCGGGTGTTAGATTCTTATGATCAACAGTAATCTCCGCATATTCATCGATTACGCGAAAGGCACGAATTGCTTCATTGGACGGAGTATGGCAGACTATGTTCTTTCCTTCCTGAAGATAAGGAATGAGAAATGGCCTTGCACCAATATTTAAAATGCTTCCGCCCCCCTGATAATAGCGCAGGATAGAACCCAAACCCATTTCCGGATAATAAGAACCCAGTACATTAATTAAAATATCTATCTTTTGATCCTCCAGGCAGATCATCTGCTCTGGAGTATCAGCGCAGATCCTGGTTGTGTTGATGACAGCGTCCATTAACTTCGCAGCATTTTGAATCACTGTCACCAGGATTTTGTCATCCACCACAGGCCGCACCAAATTACTATATAAAATTCCGACATTTATAATATTGCGATTTATCAAAACAACTACCTCCGATATTGTAGCGAAATCATGATCTTGTTCCCCCACTATCCCAGGATGAATTCCGGGAAGCCCATGGGGAGCGGTTCAGGACGTTTGCAGCTGCTTTGAGGTATGTAGTAGGTTCCGCTTTGCGAGGCCTCATAGATTCCCTGCATTACCTCCAGAACATGAAATGCCATTTCAGAGCCTGCCCTGTTGGAGATGCCATGTTCAATACTGTATGCCATATCAGCGATGCCAATCCCCCTGCTATTCTCATCAAAACCATAGAGCAGCGGTATCTCACTCCACTGGGAGGCTCCCTTCTTTTTATAATAGACGGGACCGCCAAAGAAATTGGGATCAGGTATATTAATGGTTCCTTCATTGCCGTAAATCTCAATAAACGGTAATTTGGATCCCCAGGTATCAAAGGTCATGATCATATTGGCTACTGCACCGCAGGAGAAATCCAGGACTGAGGCGATATGAGTCGGAACCTCGCACGGGATTTCTTCCCCGAAGCGATGCTTTGTTGTAATCGTTCTTGTCGGGAAACTTCTGTTGGCAGTACCGCTGACTCTTTTGATATCACCCAGCAGATGGATCAATGCATTGAGATAATAGGGTCCCATATCAAACAACGGTCCACCTCCCATCTTATAGAAAAAATCCGGATTCCCATGCCAGGTTTCCGGTCCGACCCCCATCATAAAGGCGGTAGCGCCTACCGGTGTTCCGATCCATCCATCATCAATCAACTTTCTGCAAGTCTGCAAGCTTGCGCCAAGGAACGTGTCGGGTGCACAGCCAATTCTAAGTCCCTTTTCCTGTGCTTTATCAAGCAGTCTCTTTGCATCCTCTGTATTCGTCGCAAGCGGCTTTTCCGAATAAACGTGTTTACCGGCTTCCAGTGCCTGCATACTGATGGCAGCATGTGTGGAAGGAATGGTAAGATTCAACACAATATCAATCTCAGGAGTATCCAGCAGCTCTTGTACCGTTAAAACGGCCGGTATGTCAAATTCCTTCGCCAATGCTTCGGCTTTTTCATAGAACAGATCTGCACAGGCTGCAAGTTCTGTCTGTCGGAAAACCTGTGTTAAATTTTTTGCATAAATGCCGCTGATGTTTCCACAGCCAATGATTCCAATCTTAAATTTTTTCATCCTGATCCTCCAATGATTATAAAATTATCAAGAAATATTATGGAAGTACAATCCCCTTGAGATATCCCTGTGGCTTATTCTCCAGCGCCTCGAATGCCTGTTTGATCTCTTCGAGATGAAAGGTATGACTGATGATGTCAGTCATATCAAAGGTATTATTATTCAGACAATTCGCAGCCCTTCTTAAATCATCCAGTTCATTGTCAGAATATAATCCATGGGCCACTCTGACTTCGATGGATTTTTCCATAGCAGTTTTATAGTCGAATCCTTCCTCGCCTTCATAAGAACTCATTAACACAAGTCTTCCTTTCCCGTTCTTTAAACACCCCATGGAAGTTTTCACTGTCTTTGTGCTTCCGGTACCATCAATTGCAAAATCCACCATATGACCATCTGTAATCTTTTCCACAGCGGCTGTCACGTCCTCTTTCCGTGGATTAATGGTATGGGAAGCACCAAATTTTTTCGCCAGCGCCAGTTTCTCATCGTCAATATCAACTGCGATTAAGCCGGATAACAGATTACCGGATAACCCCTGAACACACCATAATCCCATCGCCCCGCAGCCCATGATCAATCCATAATCACCGCTCTGAGCCCCGGATGCTTTTAATACGGTAACAATACATTTGAGCGGTTCCCCGATTGCGTGAACCGGATTAACCTCTGAGGAGAGCTTCACACATTTTGACGGACTCAGGGATACATAATCCGAGAATCCATCCATACCCGGAAGCAATGCGGTTACCAGATCCCCTACCTCAAACCCCTTTACATTCTCACCGACTGCAGCTACAACCCCACCGCACTCATGCCCCAGCGTCAGCGGATAATCATGAATCAGTCCCTTCCAGTGATTCAATTCCCAATTACACAGACCACAAACCGCTACCTTTACCAGAATTTCTTCCGCTGTATTCTCCACGTCTACTTCACGTAATTCAATGGTTCTTGGTGCTGTCATATAAGCTCTTCTTGATTTCATTTTCTTCCTCCCATTTTCTTTGCCTGCTCTTTCGCAGGCCAGATCAAATTAATTTATCAACCCTTCACTCCACCCAAGGTTAGTCCCTTCACAAAATACTTTTGCAAGAAAGGATAGATGATGGCGACCGGTAATATGGTCACGATAATTCCTGCCATCTGAATTCCCGTCGGATAAGTGTTAGGTCTGACACTTTCCGGAATTTGTGTGATTACGGAACTGATAGACTGTATCATATTTCTGATATTGAGCTGTAAAGGCCACTTGCTCACGGATCTCATAAACAGCATACCGTTATACCATTCATTCCATCGATCAACACCATAATACAATCCAATGGTGGCAAGCATGGGTTTCGACAGGGGCAGGGCGATTTTAAGCAATATGGTGTATTCTCCTGCGCCATCGATTTTGGCAGCCTCCCTCATCTCCTCCGGAAGTCCCTGAAAATACGTTCTCATAATCATCATGTTCATAATACTGATACCCGCGGGCAAAATCATGGAAAAATAACTGTCAATCAACCCAAGATTCTTAATCAGCAAATATCCGGGAATTAATCCGCCCTGAAAGAACATGGTAAAGATAACAAACAGATTCACCAGCCTTCTGCCGGGAATCGGCTTTGATAAGACATAAGCCAGGGTAACCGTAAGAAAAAGATTATAGGGAACACCGATGATTACCACGATAAATGTGGTGCGAAACCCCTGCCACAATGTCTTCCAATGAAAGATGAATTGATAAGACGAAAAGTCAAGTGCCGGAGGGTATAGTAAAAATTTATTCTTTACCGCTACCTTGTAGGGTACGATAGATGTCAAAACACTGTTATAGAAAGGGTATAGAATAATGATTGCAAATACACACAGCAACAGGATGATCATCATGTTTGGTATATTGATTTTTTTCTTTCTTCTTGAGCCAACTGCGGTTTTATTCTTCATTGTTCCTCCTTATATTAGCGTTGCATCTTTATCAAATTTACCGACAACATAATTTGCAAGTAATAAAAGAATGCAGTTTGTAATTCCCTTAAATAATCCCACCGCCGTACTGAGTCCGTAATTTGCCGATTCCACAAAGGAAATACGATATATATAGGTATCAATAATATCTGCCCATCGATATACGGTTGGATTATAAAGATTAAAAATCTGATCGAAGTCTCCGTTCATTGAATTACCCACCTGTAAGATCAATAAAATCGCAGCGGTACCCATAATGGAGGGCCAGGTAATCCGCAGCGCACATTGCAATCGGTTGGCACCATCTATTTTGGCACTTTCATACAGGGATGGATCAATAGATGCAATGGCTGCCATGTAGATGATACACGACCATCCAGACTCTTTCCAGATGCTGGTTATAATGATAAGTACCCGGAACACAAAGCCATTACTCAGCCAGTGTACAGAAGAGCTCCCGATTGCTTCTAACATTCCATTGATTGCACCATCTGTTGAAAATAAAGCAATCATAATTCCGCCTATGGTAACCCAGGACAGAAAATGTGGCAATGTAAAAATTACCTGAAGGACTCTTTTTATTTTATTTGAGAAAACCTCGTTTAGCCCAACCGCCAAAATGATTGGAATCGGAAACATAAAAACGAGTTTCAGCAATGAGATTTCCAGTGTATTCCTAATGGCGTTCCAAAATTCAGCTCTCCCAAATAGTACCTTAAAATTATCAAAACCTACCCATACACTACCGGATATCCCCTTTGCAATGGAATAATTCTTAAAGGCCAGCTGTATTCCATACATAGGCGCATAAGAAAATACCGCAAAAAATATGACGCCAAATATCATCAACGGATACAGCTTTCTATAATGTCGCATCTCACTTCGCAGTCTTTCTCTTTTTTGCCGATTTGCTAACTTTCCCGGTGTATTCAATGCACTCCCATTACGATTATTCATGTTATTTCCTCCTTGTCTTGCTCATTATAAATCATAATTGCAGGTGTAAAAATGTGCTGAGATTTGTACTTTTGGTATAGAAATCAGTTATAGAAAAAAGAGTGGCGCCGTACAGTTATCACCCAGGCTTCATTTGTAGCTGGTATAAAAAAAGTAGTCAGACACCAGTCTGACTACTTCTTTCGATCGTTTAGGAAATTACTCTTATTTTCATTCTTATGGTTGTACCCGCATCCTTCATGCTTTCCACATGTAACCCGCAATCTTCACCGTAATGGAGTTTCATTCTCAAATTGATATTGGCCAGACCGATACTGCCCTTTGGTTTTTCCAGATCAAAGAAACTCTCCCGTAATGATTTATTCAGTACCATATTAAGCTCCTGCAATCGTTCAGCTTCTATCCCAACGCCATCATCACTGATAATCAGTATGACATATTCCTCCTCCAGATATCCCTTTATATGAACTGTTACATCATTTTCCGTTGCTTCCAGGCAGTGATTTACCGTATTTTCAAGTACCGGCTGCAAAGACAGCTTCAAAATGCTATATTGGAGCAGGCTCTCTTCCATATCAATATAAAGGGTAATCCTCTCATTATAACGAATGGATATGATTTTAAAATAATCATTCAGACAGTCGATTTCACTTTTTATCGTGGTTACATTTCCCCCTTTGATACTGTAACGAAAGATCTTAGCCATACTTGTCGTAATAATCTGAATCTCCTTTATATTATGAACCACAGAAATCGAACGAATGCATTCCAGTGTATTGTATAGAAAATGTGGGTTGATCTGACTCTGGAGCGTAAGCATTTCGGCCTCTTTTTGTTTTAACTCTTTCTCATAAAGCTGAGACTGCATGTCAAATATCCTGCGATCCAGATGACTCATGTTATCCAGCATATCATTAATACTATCGCTTATGATCCCAAATTCGTTTTTTTCAGAAACAACAATTCTATATTTTCTATTCTCTTTTCCGATTTTATCAAGTGCAGAAGTAATCTGTTTGAGAGGCCGTGTGATATTGTTTGCCATATAAAAGCAGAAAACAGAAATTATAAAGATGGATATGATGGAAACACCGATACCAAGATAAAGGGTATCAAAGGTTTCTTCATACACTTCTTTTGTCGGGACAATATTAATCGAATTCCAGCCGGTGTTCTCCTGTTTGTTAATCAGAACGAAGCTCTTTCGTCCCCGGAAATATTTGGTTTGTACATTATCTTCTTTAAAATCCGAATAATTTGCTATCATATGTTCGATTTCATCCTTGATTTCATCAGCAGCATAGGAGGAATTTAACGCCAATATATTACCCTTGCCATCCGTAACAGATACGGTGGCTCCTTTTGATGCGGCTGTAGCATTCACCGTTTCAAGCAGGGGCGTATTTTTTACCCATACAATGCATGTTCCAAGCTTTTCTGTAACCAAATTGAAATTACCCGTCGTATAATAGATGGGAATAATATAAGCAAAGCTTTTATTTGCATAAAAATTCAAATTAAGACTGGATGTGTAACATCCTTTGTCAATTTGTTCAATATCATAATACTTTTGAAGCAACTTATAAGTACCATAGCTAAACTGGGTCGTTGAGGAATATATGGTATCATTTCGATCAATTAACACCAAATCAATCAGCATATTATTCGCATCGATGATATTTTTATTATTATTATGAATAATTTGAATCAGATCTCTTCGTCTTTTAAAATTATCACTTTTACTGTTGTTTAAATAGAGAAATTCCTGTGTGAATTGATTTGAAACCACTGATTCCCCGATTGAATTAATACGATCCAGCACCTGGTCAATCATGGAGTTGGTCTGCATCAGGGTACTGTAGCATTTTTCAGTACTGTCACTGGTATTCTTTGCAAAAATACTGATATTATAGAACAGTTGAGTTGCCAGCACAATAATGATGCAGGCCATATACAGAATAACAAGCTGTTTGCGAAGTCCCATCATTTTAATCTTCTTAATCATATTATCTCCCGTAATTAGTTGGCCATTTCCATCGGGTTATTTCTGAACTGGGTAGGTGTCATTCCATAAATTTTTTTAAATAGCTTACAAAAATAAAAATAATCTACATACCCGGCTTTTTCCGTTATCTCTGCAATGGTTAATGTGGTGGTAACCAGCATCTCTTTTGCATGCTCCATCCTAATTTTATTCAGATATTCTGAGTAAGTCATCCCTGTATATTTCTTAAACAGAAAGCATGCATAATTTTTGTTGATAAAGAATAACTGAGCCAGATCTTTTAATTTGATCTGCTTATTATAATTATGATTTAAATACTTCAAAATGCTTGTAAAGTTCGTACTTCCGGATGCATCCTCCTCTTCCGGATCATATCCGGAATGACTAAAGCAGTAATCCACACCGTCAATCAAAGTCTGACACATCGTCTCCAGCGTATCAAATTTGATCTCCAGCTGCTGCCATTCACATAAATCCAACGCTGAATTCTGAATTTTGTCGGGGGCAATCAGTTCCACATGCATAACAATACGATTCCAAAGAAAACATAAATCTTCCACGCTGTAATTTTTTTTACGAAACATAGCAGGGATTTCATCCACCATCTGTTTAAAATCCACCAGGCGCCCCTCATTCAAAATTTTTGTAATTCTGAAAATATAGGGGATTAAGATGGAGGAACGAAGTTCATGATATGTAGATACACTCCTTGTATTTGTGATAAAAAACTCTGACACAGCAATCGTGGCCTGCGAGACCAGCTCTAATATCTGATCCGAGTTGTCGGATAAACTGCTGATCCCGATCCCATTTTGATACCGATAATTGATCATTATTTCGGATAAATCTTCCATGCAATTAATGATATAATATATTCGATTCGTTAAAGGAATCTCAATAAATTCCAGGTCCCTGCGTTGCTGCAGAAACTCTTTAATTTCAAAATACTCCAAACCGTCCGATGCAATGACCTGATAATAAGCATAGCGGTTATGTAATCCAAATTGCTCGGGGGCAATACCCTCCGGTTCATTGACCAACATCTCAATTACTCTTCTGTTCTCTATATTTAATTTGGCATCCAGCTTTCTCTTCAGCCGCTCCAAAAGCTTATCTGTTTCCGAATCATCAATGGGTTTTAATACATAATCAAATGCTCCCTGCCTGATTGCCTCCTGGGCATAATCGAATTGACCAAAACCGCTGATGATAATTACTTCCGTTTCCAGTTCTTTCTTTCTTATCTCATTCAAAAGGTCTATGCCGTTGATTACCGGCATCCGGATATCCGTAAATACCACATCCGGTTTCTGCTCCAGAATATCATTCAGTGCTTTTGTTGCAAATGTATGCGCTGCAATCACTTCAAATCCATACTTCTCCCAATGAAAGGTCTCCCTAATTCCCTGTAAGGTCCATGGTTCATCATCAACTAAAATTACACGATACATCTTTTAGTGCCCCTTTCCGAATAATCTCAATATCAGTCTGCATCGTTTATATTATATTACCTGCTTTTGTAAAGTAAATGCACTATAATTTGTGATATATGGAATAAAATCAGTTTCAAACCAAATCGGAATTTCTTTGTTTCTGAACTCTTTGGTTATAATTATATCTCTTTTTTCGACATATATCAATGCTGCACGAAGCGATTCTCATGAAAACATCCCCATTCCTGAAGTATTGATCGGATGATTAGCTTGTCTAAACACATCCCAATATCTGATTTAGAGACATAAAGTAATTATCTAAAACCATAAAAGGCTTTCAAACTCTGTGCTACATTGATATTACCGGTGATTATAATCTGTAATAATTCCAGTTCGATCATAATTCCTTTAACTTAGAAAAATTCAAAAAGGAGATTTTTAATCCTATGTCGATGATAAATACAAACAATCTATCCCTTTTTGCTTATACCAATGAAGATCTTTGTGATCAACCATGGAAAGCGGTTTTGCTGGATTTTCATGGGCTTGGTTTTCATGATATGATATATGAGCACACTGAGGCCGCCAGATATTATGCCAGGCATAATGTCCTTTATGTCTTCCCATACTATGGACCCTGGAGCTGGATGAATCAATCTGCAGTCCGCCTGGTGGATGCAATCCTGGATACTATTTTTAAGAAATATTCATTGGATGAGAATGTACCGATTATTTCAAGCGGGGGGAGCATGGGCGGTCTGAGTGCCTTGATCTATGCGAGATATGCAGCCAGAACACCCCGTGCTTGTGCAGCCAACTGCCCTGTTTGCGATCTGCCCTATCATTTCACAGAACGAAGGGATCTGCCCAGAACCCTCTATCATGCCTTTTCCGGCTATGATATGCCCTTTGAGAGGGCACTCGAAACAGCATCCCCGTTTCACCAGGTGATGAATATGCCCCGTATTCCCTATTTTATTGCACACTGTACGGAGGATCAGGCTGTCGCCATCCATCGGCATTCGGATGTTTTTGTAACGGCTATGCGTGAAATTGATCATACGATAGAATATTTAACCATTGCAGAAAGAGCACATTGTGATCTCTCAGAAATGGGATGGATGAGATTCAGAAATTTTATTTTAAGTTTTACTCACTAGCAATCTTGCCCGCGAAACAAACCTCTTACCATACGCAACCTTTGGGAAAATAGTTCCGTGAGGCATAAAGTTAAAATATCAGGTTAAGCTAGTATCATAAGCAAGATTACCGTCAAAGTGTTTCTCTTGTCATAAATAGAACAGTATAAAAAAGAGGTTATATCCCATGGAAATGAAGCATTACCAATGCCCTGTTTGTAATTGTACGAATCTTACCCTTCGCTATGAAGCTAGTTATGTTTACTCCTATATCCTGGACTCAGATGCACCGGGTTTGAAGAATTCCGAAGAATTTCAATCCTACTTATATGATAACCGGGAACAAAAGGATACCAGAACCTATATTGAATGCAATCAATGCGGTACCCAATATCCCTATCAATTACTAAATTCCTGTATCAATCAGAGCGAATAAACAAGATGAAGCAGCGGGCTGTTCCACTGAACCAAAAAAGGATATGGGCCTTGGCCCATATCCGGATATCAATGTTTTTAAGAACCAGCACTTATTTTCTAGGAGTTACTTTTTCCTTCGCCTTTCTTTCCTCTTATATATGACTTTCTATATAAATACACACCAAATCCCATCAGCCCAATACTCATTACTCCAAATACAAAGGAAAAGACCATCATCAGAAGCCGTTCCCCTCCGCTGCTCTGCGGTAAATCCTTTATCATACTATAATCCAGCAGGATCAGATAACATCCCGCCATGATATAAATGGCTGATCTTGCTTTTTCTTTCATTCCGGCAGTCCCCTTCCATGATCTGTTATTTCCGAACCAGATACTTTCTCATATCGATTGCACAGGCAATCAGAATAATTAACCCCTTGATGATATATTGAAGATTTTGATTAATTGCAAGGAAATTCAATGCTACGAAAATAATTCGAAGTAAAAACACACCCAGTACGACACCACTGATTTTGCCGGTACCGCCGACAAAGGACACCCCGCCGATGACGCAGGCTGCTATGGCATCACACTCATAGTTAAGCCCTGTATTGGCTGTATTGGAACCGATACGGGCAGACTCGATAAAGCCTGTAATCCCATACATACAACCGGCAAGGGTATGGACCAGAATGGTTGTTTTCATTACATTCACACCGGAGACATTGGCTGCTTCCGGATTGGAGCCCACGGCAAACATATACTTGCCAAAGGCAGTCTTATTCCATATAAACCACATAATCGCAATGATTGCACATGCATACCATACATAATTCGGAATGGGCACTTTACCAACCGAGATGATACTTCCTGTGACAAAGCTTTTAAAGGAATTGTCCAACCCGGACAACGGCTGTCCATTATTGCCATTGATCATAATATACATCAGGAGAATTCCGTAAACAATTAATTGGGTAGCCAGAGTCACAATAAACGGATGCAGATTGAATTTGGCTACAAAGAAGCCGTTCACCCATCCAATGACACCGCCAATCAGAATAACAATCAGGATCACAACCGGAATCGGCATAACCGGAAGTCCCGGAAACATTTTTGTTGCATAACTTACGGATTGCAAAAGGGATGCTGATACACAGGCGGTCAGACCCACTACACGTCCGGCGGATAAATCAGTTCCGGTCAATACAATCGTTCCCGCAATGCCGCAGGCAATGGGGATATTCGCTGCGGACAGGGAAATAATATTAACGATGGAGTTTGTGGAAAGAAATCTGTGGTTTTGTGTATAGGTATAGATAATTGCGATTAAAAGCAATATGTACAGCGCATTATTAATCAGTAATTCCTTCCAGTAGGTTCTTTTATCTTTTGCATCCAGTTCCTGATAAGCGGTATAACGTTGTTTGATATTTTCTACTGTTTTCATCCTGCATAGCCTCCTTAAACATATTTTGCCGCAAGGGTCATAATCTCTTCCTGGGTTGCAGTTGCAGCATTCACTTCCCCTGCCAGACGTCCGCCGGACAATACGATAATTCTGTCACAAACGCCCAGCAGCTCCGGCATCTCAGAAGAAACCATGATAACAACTTTACCGCGTTTGGCCAGATCCAGAATTAATTGATAAATCTCATATTTTGCACCTACATCGATTCCTCTGGTGGGCTCATCTAACAGTAATACCTCCGGGTCTGTCAGCAGCCATCTTCCTATAATCACCTTCTGTTGGTTACCGCCTGATAATGCTCTGATCTTGGTCTCCTGCGTCGGTGTCTTGGTTCTCATTGCTTCAATTGACCACTGGGTATCTTTTTTCATGGATTTTTCACTTAAATACATACCGAATTTTTTATGCTTTTTTAGACTTGAGATGACGGAATTTTCTTTGATACTCAAAATATTAAAAATTCCCGTTGCACGCCGCTCCTCTGTCAGAAGGGCGAAGCCGTTGCCAATGGATTCTCTGGAATTTCTGTTTTTCATTACTTTGCCGTCTAGCCGGATGGTTCCGTATTTTCTGGCGGCGGTCCCAAATATATTTTCCAGAGTTTCTGTTCTGCCGCTGCCGTCAAGACCTGCGAGACCTACAATTTCACCCTTCCTGACACAAAAAGAGACATCCTGTAACAACGAATACTGCGCTGTCAGACGTTCCACTTCCAGTGCTATTTCTCCCGCATGACTGGTTTTTGGCGGAAACTGATTGCTTAATTCTCTTCCCACCATCAGGCGGATGATCTCAGCAGTCGTAAGTTCATTTGCAGGCTTTGTCGCTACCCACATCCCATCACGCATGATGGTAACTTCATCAGAAATTCTAAGAATCTCTCCCATCTTGTGGGAAATATATACGATGGCACATCCACGGTCTCTTAACATATTTATTATTTTAAATAAATGTTCTACTTCCTCTTCCGTCAGGGAAGAAGTCGGTTCATCAAACACAATAACTTTCGAATGAAAGGACACTGCTTTTGCAATTTCAGCCATCTGCCTCTGAGATACCGGCATGGTTCTCATAATTTGCTTCGGATTAATTTCAATTCCCAGTTCCTGAAATATCTTCTTCGTATCTTCATAGATTTTCTTTTCATTTACCATAACACCAAATCGCTTTGGATATCGTCCAAGCCAGATATTATCCATAACATTTCGTTTCAGTGCCTGATTTAATTCCTGATGTACCATGGCCACACCGTTTTCCAATGCTTCCTTTGAACTTCTAAAGTTCACTTCTTTTCCATCCAGAAAAATCTGACCGCCATTTTTCATATAAACACCAAACAAACACTTCATCAGCGTTGATTTTCCTGCACCATTTTCCCCCATCAGTGCGTGCACGGTTCCGCGCTTTACTGTCAAAGAAACATGATTCAGTGCCTTGACACCGGGAAATTCCTTGCTTATGTCTTTCATGTACAATACAACATCATGCTCCATCATCTGCCCTCCATTCTCCTATCGAATGCCAGCCGGGAAGGCTTTCATTCCTCCTGTACGAAAAAGGCAACCGCCACCAATCCGGCGGTCGCCTCTAATGTATTCGCTTCGATTACGGCTGGATTATTCTCCTGTATAGGTTCCGTAAGGAATATAAATCTTATTGGCCACTTTATCAGAGATATTATAGGAAGATGTTCCATCCATCAGAGCCTTGCCCGATGTACTGTTTCCTGCCAGGAAGGCGATACAGTCAGCCATTCCCTGTGCATCCTGCTTGATGGTACCGATCATCTTACCATCTGAGATCAGCTGCTTTGCAGCATCGGTAGCATCTACACCAAATACAGGAATTGTCTTGGAGCTGCCATCCCCCAGATTATATCCCTTGTCATTGAGTGCTGAGATCGCACCTTCCGCCATTCCATCATTGTTACAGATAATCAGCTCTATCATGTTTTTATTCTCTTCGTTATACTGGGAGAGGTTTGTTGTCATGTAGTTATTTGCTGCAGTTGCACTCCAGTTACCATCCTGATCAACCTGATAACAGTCTGAGTTGGAGGGATCAAAATACTTTAATTCCTTATGTCCGTTTTCTTTAAGAATTGCGTTGGCATCTTCTACTGAATACTGGGTACGATAAATTGCCTCTACATTACCCAACTGTCCCATAAACATTGCATAAGAGATTTCCCCGTCACCATTTAAATCAACGGCATCATAATTCTTCACAAGATAATCACCAATCAATTTGCCCTGCATATGACCGGCTTCGGGCGCATCCGTTCCTACAAACGCACATTTGTCATAGCTTCCAAGAACGGTTCCTTCATCCTTATCGCCTTCAACAGCACGATTGAAGAATACTACCGGAATTCCGGCTGCCGAAGCTTTATCAACAATTGCCTGGGAAGCATCCACGGAACCGGAGGTTACAATATTTACAATTAAAAGTGTTGCGCCTGTACTGATCGCTGTATCAATCTGCTCGTTCTGCGTTGTTTGATTACTGTTGCTGTCATAATCCTGATAGGTCACCCCCAGATTCTTCAGAGCAGTATCCAGTGCGGTACGCACCGAAGAGATATAGGTATCAGAGTAAGTGTAATAAAACACAGCAATGTTCGCATTGGACTTATCTGCTGCTTTGTCAGCAGTGTCCTTTGTAGCACCGGTATCAGCCGGCGTATCCTTACTCGTATCTGCAGTATCTTTGGTTGTTGGCGTATTATCCTTATCTTTGTCAGATGAGCTGCCACAGCCTATCATTCCAAAAACCATCACCAGACAAATAAGGACTGCAATCATCTTTTTACTCATAAAATAAATCCTCCCTTTATTTTCTTATTTTAAACCAACTACAGGAAGAGTATAACACCGGTTTTGTGCATATTCCATGAGAATTCTTATGATTTTGATACGCTTTTTTATTATTTTGTACAAGTTATTTTACAATATTTTATAAATTTGTTAGAAAATTACATAATAAAATGCTCAAGAATTTAAGGATCGTAAATTTTTGAACATTTAAGGGTAAAATCGTAATATTTTACCAATTAATTAAACGGAAAAATAATTCTTTGTATGCCTTCCTCAAACATATTATCCCTGGTAACCAGTGTTGTAGCCGTATCCACTGTCTGGGCTTCCGGCTCTATCCCCTGGATCAGATTATAGGCACATTCCACACCCAGATATCCCATAGCAAACGGGTCCTGTACGATTAAGGCATCCACTTCCCCTGTCTCTAACATCCCAACAGAGATAATATTACTGTCAAACGCAACAACCGTTGTCTGCTCCTCCAGTTTTAACTGCGCAATTGCATTTCCCGCGCCCAGAGAAGTCCACTCATTAAGTGCAGTAATCACATTAATTTCCGGATGCTCCTTCAACATTTTTATAGTCTCACTCTGCGCTGCTTCCGTGGTGGAATTGGCATTAACCGCATCCACTATTTTGGCCCTTTGGTCGAGGGCAACGGCATCGCGAAAACCTTCCTCCCTTTGCTGTCCGTTGGCCGAATTTTTCTCAAAATTTACAATACCGATATTAATACTGTCCTCTTTGGCGGTAAGGGACGCCCTCCCCGCCATATAACCGGCCCTATAGTTATCGGTACTGATACGGCAGCTGACCAGATTGCTGTTAACATCACTGTCTATCACCACTATTTTAACTCCCTGCCTCGCAGCATCGTTAATCGCCTGGGCATTACCGTTAAAATCAGAGGCAGAAAATACGATTGCTTTCGCTCCGTTTTTTACCGCTTGGTGGATTAGTGTATTCTGTTCTTCATAATCCACTTCATTTTCCGGTCCTTCAAACGTCATCGTCAGATTATATTCTGTACTGGCTGCGTTGGTGCCCGCCCTTACCGACTTCCAGAAGGCAGAGGTTGTAGATTTTGCAATAACAGCCACATAGTGCTTTGATATATCCAGCTCACTCTTATCAGTATTTCTGGTGTAGTTCGTAAAATAAACAATGCTGGTTGCAAAAGAGCTGAAAATCAATAAGATGATCAGGATGGGAATAATATGGCTTTTTCTATTTTGCTTCATATGAGACCTCCGATATTTTGGGTATTCTTATCAATACCAAAGTTCCTTCGTCAGGTTCACTGGTAATGTTTAGTCCATATTTCTCTCCAAAATAAATCTTAATTCTGTCATTCACATTTTTTATTCCAATGCCTGTCCGGTCCAAGGATTCCCGGTGCAGAATTTCCCTGCACTGTTCTTTCGTCATCCCCACACCATTGTCCTCTATTGTAATCAAAATATCATCTTTTTCCTGACAGATTCCGATTCGGATCTTACCTTCATCCACCATATTCAGTCCGTGGACGATGCTGTTTTCAATAATAGGCTGCAGCGTAATTTTATTACAAAGATACTGCAGCGTGCCCGGGTCCACAGTAAAGGTAAAGGTAAACTGATTTTTATATCTGTATTTTTGAATCATTAGATAACTTTGGGCATGCTGCAGTTCTTTCTCCAGGGTGATTAGTTCATGTCCTTTACTGATACTGATACGAAACAGCTTTGCCAGAGAATTTGTCATCTCCTCAGCTTCCCGGTTACGGCCTTCTTCACACATCCAGGCGATAGAATCCAGGGTATTATAGAGAAAATGAGGATTGATCTGCGCCTGAAGTGCATTCAGTTCGGTCTTTCTAAGCGTAATCTCCTCTTGTCGTACTTTCTCCATTAATTCCTGAATCTGTACAACCATATGTCCAAAGGAATTAGACAGGGCAGCGATTTCACTGGTTCCATTGACTTGAACGAATTCAAACTTCTGTGCATCCTTCTCAAATTCTCCCATGGCACTGGCCAGCTGATTGACCGGCTTGGTAAATACTTTAGAAAATAACAGTCCTGAAAGAAAGGATGTAATCAATACAACGTTAAGGATCGCCAGCATGATTCGGATCATATCCTGAACCTTATTTGTAATCATCTCATCCACATAACTGACACCAACAATTCTCCACCTGCTGTTTTCCAAAGTCTGGACGGTATATATTACGTTGGAACTGGGATATGCACCGTCCTCACAGTCCCTTAATTCCTTTGTCTTTTCTTCCTTTAGCCCGGAATTAATCAGCTGATGCTGGGGATGATAGACGATATTCCCCTCCATATCCATAATAAAGCAATATCCACGCTGTCCGATTCCAACCTGATCCACATAATTTGCGATCTTGGAGAACTGAACATCCATTGCCACTTCTACTGTTTGACCATTCTGGTCTGTTATGTTCTCTGCAATGGTCACTACCCATGGATATTCCTGATAAAACAGTGAAACAACATGGGGACTGGAAATATAGATTTTATTCTTCTCCGTGATATCAATATAAGATAAGTTTTTCAGATAAGCCTTTTTCCTGATATATTCTCCGGACCAAAAGTCTTTTAGATATCCATTGGAATCATAAATCATAATATCCACAACGTCCGGTCGAATCTTTAGAAGATTCTGAAGGAACTCTTGCGCATTCCCCCTGTCTGAGCAGACACGGTCTTGTATCATGCTCATTAAATCACTCATATCCTGCGTATAATTGGCCAGAGTATTTTTTACCTGTACCACTGACTGCTTACTGCCGGTAACGGTATTTTGCTCCATGGAATACTGATACAGGCGCAAAAAGATAAATAAGGCAGCCAATAAAGCAATCAAAACAATCAAAGTTACAAAGCTTGTCATGATTGCCGATAATGATCCTTTATAAGCCTTCTCCCTTTCCTTCATTTTGCCTCCTGCATGTATTCGGTGAAATTCCCGTATATTTCTTGAAGCAATAACTAAAGTAATGCTGGTCGCTGTATCCGCATTTTTCTGATATGTCTTTTATCTTCAGATTCGTGAATAATAAGAGTTCCTTTGCCTTTTCTATTCGCTTTCCGGTTAACAGATCCACAAAAGTACTTCCTGTTGTTTTCTTAATCAGTGAACTAAGATAATTGGGACTAACCGCAATCTCATTGCTGACCCACACCAGTGAAATATCCTGATCCATATAATGGGTTTCGATTAATTCAATTGCCTGATCACAAAAAACCTTATTGTTTCTTTTGCGCTCTTCCCAAACAAGCTCCCTTGCAATTAGCAGGAATTCTTTATATCGTTCTATTAAATCACTCAAATTATGATAACTTAGCAGTTCCTGTACGGGTGAATGAAGCTGAAGTTCCCTTACTGCATCTTTATCCGAAATTGCATAAACGATTTTAAATACAACAGAAACCATTTGTATCATCAGGAAACTGACTGCCGTAGCACTTAACTTTGGAAGCACCACAGCAAAGGATCCCTCCAGCCAGTTCTCCAATTCCTGCCTGCTCCCGCCCCGGATAATCGTCTCAATATCATAAATCATATTCTGTACCTGTGTATAATCATAATTGTCCATCCGCTCCACATCAGAGATAAATTGCACATTGCTTTCTCTCTTTTTAGAATAGCTGATGGCATTGGATGCTTCCAGATATGCTTCATGACAATTGCTTAACTCTGTGATCACACGGCTTAAACCAACACTGCAGGACATTCCCATAATTTGTTTTACGCTTTGTATAATATCTTCCACCAGGATATGTAAATATTTATCAAATCCTTTTTGTGTCGTCATCAATAAGGAGATGATTCTTCCATTCGCATAGAAACTGGAATGCTTAATATATTTTCTTAAGATCATATCAATGGCATTCACATTTGTAAAAGTGGTAGTGTTCCTATCCATGTCATCGGTAATCCGTACCACCATAACGGTAAACCTGGTTTCACTTCCCGGATCTTTTAACAACCCGCAGGATACTGCCATTTCCTTTAACTTTCGCTTTCCCTCTTCTGATCTTTCTTCCTGATATTCATCCAGCAGCAAGGGCATAAGAAAGGAAGACAGCTCCATATGATTTAATGTCCGGGAATTAAACTCACGAAATTTGGCATCCATCTTCTCTCTGATGTTCCCCAGCTCTGCCGTCATCTCGGCTAATGAGATGGGTTTTAGCATATAACTGATGATATTATACTGGATGGCCTGCTGGGCATAGGCAAACTCATCATACCCGCTCAAAAATGCTATATGTAGATTGGGGCGGATCTCTCTGACCTGTTTTGCCAGAGTCAGTCCATTGATGAATGGCATCTGAACATCCGTTAATAACAGATCCGGCTCTAGCTTTTCCACCAGTTCCAGTGCTTCTATTCCATTTTCTGCTTCACCCACAACACGAAATCCAATGCTCTCCCAATTCACTCTCCGAACCATTGCCCGTCGCAGCTCCTCTTCATCATCCGCAACAATCACTGTGTACATACCCTTCTCCTCTTTTCTTCCAATCGGTATTTATCCTCCGCCTGTGGATCACCCCTTCCCCATCAGGCACCGGCTTGCATTCCCTTTGCAAAATAATAGAAAGACCGTAACGTCCTACTTTGATTGCAATCTGTCCGAATACAGTTTCTTCTTATAATCTTCCCACCGGGGATGGGGCCTGTCGGACTCCATTGCTGTCTTAATATCCCCGTAGAAGTGTAATTTACGCTGAATATGCACATAATCCCTTTGAAGCTGTAATAACTGACCTGAAACGGATTGTTTCTGTTCTTCCAGTAATGTCAAGATGTCATCAATATGTTCCTCTTCATTTTGCTCGTAGGCGAAGAATTTCTGCAGCTGGGCAATTGTCATCCCTGCTTGCTTAAAGCAGCTGATGGTCTTTAACCGATTGACATGACTCTGGGAATAGATCCGCTGGCCTGAAGCTGTTCTGCCTACCTCGGTCAATAAATCAATCTCCTCATAATAGCGAAGGGTGGATGCCGGAATATGAAACATATCTGAAACTTCTTTGATTGTATAGGTACTCATGCTGTTATATCCTCCTCAATGAAAATCTCTTGACTTCAAGCGTACTTTAAGTGATAGAATTTGTAAATAGAATTTTAATATATATTTTATCAGGAGGTTAACTTATGTATAAGGCAAGTGAAAAAAGATATGAAACCATGAAATATTATCGCTGCGGTGACAGTGGTCTGAAACTTCCGGCAATCTCATTGGGTCTTTGGCACAACTTTGGTGACAATGCAAATTATGATACAATGAAGCAATTATGTTTCACTGCATTTGATCATGGAATTACACATTTTGACCTGGCGAATAATTATGGTCCGGAACCGGGCAGTGCGGAGAAGAATTTTGGTATCATCATAAAAGAACAGTTTGCCCCTTACCGGGATCAGCTTATCATCAGTACAAAAGCCGGTTACGGCATGTGGGACGGACCTTACGGAGACTGGGGCAGCAGAAAATACCTGCTGGCAAGTCTGGATCAGAGCCTTATTCGTCTTGGACTGGATTACGTGGATATTTTTTATCACCATCGTATGGATCCTGAGACCCCTCTTGAGGAAACCATGGGCGCATTGGATCAGGCTGTAAAAAGCGGCAAAGCACTCTATGTGGGCTTATCCAATTATGATGGTCCCACATTAGAAAAGGCAATCACAATTTTAAACGATCTTCGTTGTCCTTTTATCATCAACCAGAATTCCTATTCCATCTTTAATCGTACCATAGAGAACAATGGATTAAAAAGAGCATCCTTTGATCATAAGAAGGGAATCATTGCTTTTAGTCCGCTGGCGCAGGGATTATTGACCAACCGGTATCTGAATGGAATTCCGGAGGATAGCCGGATCAAGACCTCCGGCCGCTTTTTGAATGCGGATGCACTTACAGCCCACAGGCTGGAGCAGATTAGTAAGCTGAATCAAATAGCACAAGAGCGCGGACAGTCCCTGGCAGAGATGGCCTTGAGCTGGATCTTACGAGATGGTATCGTTACCAGCGTTCTCATCGGGGCCTCCAAGCCGGAGCAGATTCTGGAGAATATCCTTGCGATGAACAAGACTGATTTTACCGGGCAGGAATTACAGAAGATCGACGATATCAGCCTCGCATAAACCAAAGCAGAGGAAGCTGTCATCTATTCATCCGTAGATTACGCAGATGACAGCTTCCTCCATTCTTTGCAGTACATAAATTGTAAACAGCTTACTTGCACTCCCTTAAACACTTCATAAATGCCCGGGCAGCATGGGATGCGGGTTTCCCTTCTTTGTACACCAGGCAAATTCTGCGAAGCGCAAGCGGTTCGAGAAGCTCTAATTGATAAATCTCTTTCCTTTCCAACGCCTCCTTAGCAAAGGCTTCCGGTACAAATCCGATTCCCAGATTATTTATAACCGTTGGTACGATTAGATCCGTTGTCGCCAGTTCAATATCGGGCTGTAATTCCAGTTGATATTGTGCGAAGGTCTGACGGAGGATCTGGTTTGTTATTGTTCCCTGCTCCATACTAATCAGCGGATATCGTATCAGCTCCTTTAATGATATTGGAGAAGCAGCGAGGTCTTTATACGCCTTCCCCACAATTGCAATATCCAAAAATGTAGTCAGGGTTTCTATCTGTATTCCCTTCTTTTTATAATCCATAGGAAAAACAAGTACGCCGCAGTCCAGCAGATTGTTTTGAATTGCCTCCATCATACCGGGTGTACTGGAATTATGAATTTTTAACCGGATACCGGGAAATTGTGTCTTGAATTCTCTCAGATAGGGAAATAGAAAATGATGCAGCGTGGTTTCACTGGCTCCGATTGCAATATCCCCCTTCTCTACTTCTTTCATCTGTTCTATCGCAGTCTCCGCTTCTTCGATCTGTTCACAGGCAATCGATATGTGATGATATAAGACATTTCCCTCAGGTGTTAATTCCACGCCCTTTTTGCCCCGAAGAAAAAGTACACATCCCAGTTCCTCCTCCATCTTTCTGATACAATGGGTTATGGTCGGCTGAGTCACAAATAATTCCTTCGCCGCCGCTGTAATACTTCTATTCTTTGCTGTTACATAAAACACTTTATAGGCATCATAACTGACTGACATCATACCCTCCATTCTGCCCGGAATAACATTCTGATATCATCTCATTTACAGCCAATGTTATGGCGGACCGGAACTACTGATAGCGCATTGAACCAGCCTGTTGTTGGCCTTTCACAATGCTCTTGATCTGAATATACAGCAAAGTATTAATTCTGTCTATGGTTATGATATATATTATGCATTATATTTATGGATTCAATTGTGATATTATGTATTTTATCACAATGCTGCTGACAAAGGAGTACCACATTGAATCGCGAGAAAAATCCGGACTACTATTTACATATGCTTATGTGCCTGATCGGCGGCTTTATGGGGGCTTATGCGCTTCTAAACCGGGGAGGCAATTTCGGTTCTTCCCAGACCGCCAATTTGATCTATCTGGTTTTTGGCATCCTCGGACATAATGTAAAGGAAATCCTGATCCGTTTTACCGGGATGTTTCTTTATCTTGCGGGCATTGAATTATGTGTCATTCTAAAGCATAAAACAAGGATTAATCTGCAAAGATACAGCATCTTAATCAATCTGTCCGGATTTGTGATGTTGAACTTTATTTCCCCGTCCACAGATCCGATAACCGGAATATTACCCCTGTTTTTTATTATGTCTACTCAGTGGAGTGTATTCAATGGTGCAAACGGGTACACCTGTTCCACGATTTTCTCTACCAATAACTTCCGGCAGGCTTTCTCAGCCGCCGGCGAATATATCTTCACCAGAGATGTAGGGCAGCTGGAAAAGTTCCAATTCTTTGGTATCTCCCTGCTAAGTTATCATGCCGGTGTTGTCATCTCCTATTTTTCCTGCAGAGCCTGGGGAATTCACGCCTCCCTGCTTTGTATCATTCCCGGACTCATCGCTTTTCTTATCACCTGTAGAGGCACCGGATTCCTGTCCCTTCTTGGAAAAAGAAAATCATCAGGACAGAAATCTATCATTTCTTGAAGGCTATGCCGCCATACTGGTGCTCTCTCCAGATGAACTGCATCTGCTGCAGGAACGCATCAATATCTTTTTATGTTGAATGCGCTTCTTTATCGTTGCTTAATAATTTACAAAGTAAATAACGCTGTGCCTCTTCATTGTACAACAGCACTTCATATTCATTGCCTTTTTCACTCATACGTTTTTCTGCTGATATCCCTATCTGCAGGCCTTTTTCTGTCACCGTGGCAACATTTCTCCCCAAAGCCGGGATATATCGATCCATAATATAGTCCTCCTCCCTTAACTTTCCTGTCAGAAAGGTGGCGGTAAGACGTTTCATCCTTTGCTCGTCCCTCAAACCGTTCAATTGCTCTACAAATTGGCTGATCATAACCGTACCGGTTATCATGACGCCTTCTTCCATCTCTTTGGTCAGATAGAATTCTGATTTCACTTCTCTGAGCCGCAGGCTTTTGTGCGGCTTTTCATCTGCTACCGCCTGTCCATAATGATATCCGTCCTGATTGCCTTTGCTAAATTCCTGAATTGCCTGTATGAATTGCTGGCCGTATTTTGCGAATTTATGCGCTCCTACTCCGGTTACCCGAAGCATATCTTGTTCATGTAACGGGATTCTCAGGCACATATCGGTGAGTGTTTTATCCGAGAATATAATGTAGGGCGGTACGCCCTCTTCCCTTGCCAGACTGGTTCTCAACCGGCGCAGGGCTTCGTACAGCTCCAATCCCTTCGAGGTCAGGAGTTCGGATTTGCGTGTGGTCTTCTTTGGTTCTCTTTCCTTTGGCAATGCTGTTTCTCTGGACAGCTTCATCACAATGGAAGTCTCATTCCTCATAATCTTTTCACAGCTACGATTTAACTTTACAATTGTGTATTTATCATTGGAAAGGTATAAATAATCATCGATAATTAACTTATTCATGACATTGCGAAGAGAATGTTCACTTTCTTCTGACCTTTTTCCGAAATATGGGCTGTCCGACATATGGTTTGCAGTCAGTTTGGCAATCTTTCTTCCAAGTAAGGTGGCAATGATTACATTCAAACCGTAACGCAGTCCGCAGTCGTTAATACAGCTGATGATATCTTTGCTGATCTCTGTTACATCTTTTTCCTCAAAGTCTGCCATACAGTTGGAACAGTTCTCGCAGCAGTTATCCGCATACTCTCCAAAATATCGAAGGATATACTCTCTTAAGCAATCCCTGGTATAGCAGTAATAGGTCATTAGTTTTAAGCGTTCTTCGTCCCGCTCTCTGATGATTTCCTTCTGGCTTTGTGTTAATCCCTCATTGTCATTCCCGTTCTCTATCAGAAACTGATTGATCCTGACGTCTCTGGCACCATACAGAAGAATACATTCTGCACTATTCCCATCCCGTCCTGCACGACCCGCTTCCTGATAATATCCTTCCATATTCTTTGGCATATTGTAATGAATCACATACCTTACATTCGACTTATCAATTCCCATTCCAAACGCATTGGTGGCTATCATAACAGATTTTCTGTCGTAGATAAAATCTTCCTGGTTCTCATTTCGATTGGCATCGCTCATACCTGCGTGGTATTTCGCCGCAGAAAATCCACGTATCGTCAGCAGTTCCTGCAATTCATCCACATTCTTTCTGGTTGCGCAATAAATTATTCCACACTGTTCCCGGTGATTCTTAATATATTCCAAAACCTCTGCATCTTTATCCTTTGGTGCGCGAACCTCAAAATAAAGATTCTTTCTGTCATAGCCGGTTATTTCAATTGTTGGCTTCTCAAGACGAAGGACACAGCTGATATCCTCGATTACCTCTTTTGTTGCCGTTGCTGTAAAAGCACTAATCACCGGCCGTTTGGGGAGCTTTTCTATAAAACTGACAATCTTTAAGTAACTAGGCCTAAAATCCTGTCCCCACTGGGAGATACAATGAGCTTCATCCACGGTAACCATCTTAATATCCCCATCACACGCAAAATCAAGAAATTCCTGGGTTTCCAGTCGCTCAGGTGCCGCATAGATCAGTTGATATTTCCCGTTTCTGGCATATTGAAGCGCAAGACTGACTTGTCTTGCAGATAAAGAGCTGTTAATATAGGCAGCGTGAATGCCTGCCTGATTCAATGCAAAGACCTGATCCTTCATGAGAGAAATCAAAGGGGATATAACAATTGTTATGCCGCCAAGGAGAAGCGAAGGCACCTGATAACAGATAGATTTCCCTGCTCCGGTAGGCATAATCCCCATCGTATCTGTACCTGCCAGAATACTCCGCACCAGCTTTTCCTGTCCTTCACGGAAGCTGTCGTATCCGAAATATGTTTTTAATATATGATATGGATTCTTATCGTTCATTCTTTCTCCTTCTCTGTCATAATTTTCTACGATGACCCCTCCAAAGGAATCTTCACGGCATCCTTCGTGGCGCGGGGGTCTGTTTATTCAGATTTATATCGTCCGGCTGTCAGAAAAACAAGCTTACAATCCTTTCTGATTGTAAGCTTGTTTTTATCATCTTAATTTACGATCCTATTAATTTTAAGGATCTATTCTTAGAAAATTGTAATATCATCCAGCCATGAAGTCAAATGTATTTTAGAAAATCAGCAATCTGTCGAAAGAACCGGAAACAAGTAATACAATAGTGCTAACTTTGTCCCGGAAAACAGTTTAGCAAAGTTCATTTCGAACGCTTATTCCGGGTATTATCTTAAGATAGATACAGGTAATCCAAAAGTACCGTACCTTCTAAGCCGCGAATCCACAGTTCCTTCTGTGGATTATTATCTTTTTCTTCCGGATATTGATTATTTTCCTCTTGCTTCTGATGTTCCTTATCTTCCTTACATTCTTGATGTTCCCCACATTTCTGATTCACCGTATACTGCTGATGTTGCTTGCATTCTTCTTGTTCCTTTGGCAGGCAGCTGATTACCACATGGTAGTCCTGGTTCTGATTAACTGTGACCTCTGTTTTCTCACCGTCACAAAGCTCCAGCAGCAAGCTTCCCTGCCCTCCTGCTCTTATCGTAACTTCTATTTCTTCCTTCCGGCAGTAAAAGAGATACTTTACCCCGTCTCCCGGCAAAAGCATGACCAGAAGATTTTCCTCCGGAGGCTGTTCTTCTCCTCCCATACGTTCATAATCAACCTTTCCCGTCTTGCCGTTCTCAAAGAGGATACTCACCGGATCCCTCAGTCTTAACGCTGCTCCAACAATTCTTGTGGATGCAAACTGCGCATCCTCGTATGCCTCACAGGGAATTCTCAGGGGAAGCTCCCGTTTGAGAGCATGAAGGACCTGAGGATTGTGCCTGGAATCCCTAATATTATGGAGAAATTGATCCAATATCTCTCTCGCTCTATCCCTGCTTAAATCACCTTTTCCATCCATCCAATCGATTAGTTCTTTCCAGCCCTCAGGAACCGCAAAGGTTACGGGTGAATTCTTGTTCTCCATCTTCTTGTAACTCCAGAAGGACCAGCTGATATTCAAACGCTCATATAAGGGAAATGCGGTGGTATACCAGTCACAGTTATTCTCCCCTCCTTCCCCCATAAACAGGGGTGCATTCAAAACATTTGAAACATTTAAAAAGGGCTCCAGACTCTCTTCATCCGGGTTATTCCAGTATTTATGAAATTGCAGCAGGATATTGTCCTGCGCCTCTTCCTTGGTAAACTCATGAAACAGCGAAAAATCCGATGCCCAGTGTAGTCCCTCAAGGATAATCATATGCTTCCGGTCAATGGTTCTGATTTCTTTGATCAGTTTTCGATAAAGTGGCAGCACCTTATCGTTGTATTGACAAAAGAAATTGGGAACCGGCTCATTGAGCAGATCGTAACCCGCTACCACCGGTTCCTCCTGATAGTGCTTCACCAATTCCATCCACAACCACACCAGTTCCCGCTCATATCTGCTCTCTGTAAAGAGACGGGGGTGGTCATCTTCACTATCATCAATATTTTGCCCTGTCTGACCGCCCGGTGCACCGTGCATATCCAAAATTACATACAACTTATATTCTCTACACCAGGAAATCAGTTCATCCATCCTGGCTATCATATTCTTATTTAAACTGAATACATTTTCTTTCACATCGTAAAGATGCCTGGCATTCAGGGGTAGTCTTACACTGTTAAAGCCTTCCTTTGCAATCCACTCCATGTCCTTCTTACTGATATAGAAATCCAGATAACGCTGCCAGAAATCCTCTGCGTAGGCTCTCCCGCACAACCGTTCTATCATAGCTTCCATTCTGCGGGGACGGTCACATTTTTGATACAGCTTCCACATATAGCCTTCCGGCAGGAACCAGCCGCCGAGCCCAAATCCGCGCAACAGGATCTGTTTGTTTCCTTCCTCAATATATCTGCCCTTTGCCTTCAGAAATTCCATTCCTTCTGCCCTCCAACTTTCCAGTTTCCTATGTAGTTATCTTATAATTATCCTTTTATTGCTCCGTCTGTAATCCCCTTAAGGATCTGCTTCTGAAATATGGCATAGAAGATAATGACCGGAATTGCAGAAAGAATCAGCGCACTAAGAATCGCCGCCCAGTCATTGCTGTATTGTCCAAACAGGGTATTGGTTGATAGAAGCAGACTGTACTTCTTATTATTTGAGATGGTGATCAACGGCAGCAAGAAGTCATTCCACATCCACAAAACATTGGTGATACACACCGTAGCCGTGATAGGTTTTAGCATAGGAAGTATAATATAAAAGAATACCCTTAGCCTTGTACATCCATCCATTGCTGCTGCCTCTTCCAATTCCATCGGTATTCCCTTAACAAAGCCATGGTACAAAAAGATTGCCATACTGACTCCGAGACCGGAATAAACAAAGGAAAGTCCGATCAGTGAGTTCTTAATATGCAGTGCCAGTATCACTTTATATAACGGTATCATAATGGAGCTGAAAGGGATCAGCATGGAGAAAACAAAAAGACCAAAGAGAAAGGAAGAGAGCTTCGTCTTGGTCCGGCACAAACGCCATCCCGCCAATGCAGAGAAGATGATCATAAATGCAACGCCCAAAAAGGATACCAAAACCGTATTAAAAAAGCTTCTGACATAATGCATTTTCTCTATGGTACGCCGGTAATTCTCCAGCGAAAGGGAGCTTGGCAATGACATCATATTCGTAAGCAATTCTCCATTGGTCTTAAAGGAATTCATCAGGGCCATCAGCAATGGAAACAGCCATAAAAATGCAAAAATAATTAAACAAGTATAAACAATAATCGATGATTTCCTATGCTTCATACTACAGCTCCTCCTCTCTTTTACTCATAATCCTGATCTGTACTATGGTAATCAATAAGACCACAAGGAATAACACCGTAGATTTTGCCGTTGCATAGCCGTACCTGATATTCCCGGTAAATGCCTCCTCATAGATATTCAGGGCAACAGATTGGGTTTGCCGTCCCGGTCCGCCGCCGGTAAGTGCGAAAATAACGTCAAATACCTGAAATGCAGAATTTAATGTCCAGAAGAAGCAGATGGTAAGTGCCGGTCTAATCATCGGAAAGGCAATCTTCCAAAACCTCTGCCAGGCATTGGCCCCATCTAAAGATGCGGATTCCATTAAGTTGGTGGGAACCCCCTGAAGTCCTGCCATATAGATAATCATCAGATAACCGACGATCCCCCAGGAAGCTACAATAATGATTGCGATAAATGCATTATTAGGATCTCCTACCCAGGACCGGTCAAATAACTTCATTCCCCAGTGATCCGCCATATAATAAAGTACCTTGGTGAATATGAAGTTCCACATATAACCGCCGATAATCATACTGATCATATTTGGCATATAAAACAGAGTCCGGAGAAAGCCTCTCGCCCGTTTTCTGCTTTCAATGGCAACTGCAAGGCCAAGGGAAAGAACATTTGCCGTGATCAGAATAACGAGTACATATTTACAGGTAAACCACATGGACTTCCAGAAGTCTGCATCCGTATATAATTTAACAAAATTATCAAATCCGATATAGTGATAGCCTTTCGCCAACCCATTCCAATCCGTCATGGAGTAAAATAAGCCTGTAATTGCAGGATAGAGTTTAAATATGAAGTATACGATAAACGCCGGAGCAACAAATAACAAGAGACTGATATTTTCTTTTTTATTCTTCATCTTAATGCTTCTCCTTATTGTCAAAACTGGCGGGCCTGAGCCCGCCAGCTCCAATCATTTTAATTTGTCTGCTCGTTTGCATCCTTGAATTTAGCATCAAGATCTTTGATGATATCCTCTTTTGTAACCGAACCGGTATAGAATTCCTGCAACAGCTTACCTTGTTCATCCGTTACGGAGGAGGGTAGAACAAGATCCTGATAGGAACGTCCGTCTGCGACATACTGATAAGCTTCCTTTACCCAGGAGGAGGTATCATAGCTATGTACCGTAGCAATTGGATTAAAGGAGCATGCCTGGAACAATGCAGAAGAATCCTTGTCATCCAGCACATAATTTGCGAATTTGAGTGCAATATCCAGGTTCTTGCTGTCAGGATATACCGCCAGCGTTGTTGAGGTGGACAGATTGATCAGCGTACAATTCTTATTATTATTAACCGGGAGTGCGAATACTCCCATATTCATCTTGGGATTGGTGGTCATAATGGTGTTGGAAGCCCAGGTTCCCTGAACATACATAGCAGCCTTACCGTTAGCAAAGTCCGCACTGCCTGCCTCACTGCCTTCTTCCATTGCACGTTTGGTACCGTTTTGCATGATGTACTGAATCGCATCAAAGATTTCACCGATTTCCGAATAGGAAGCGTTGTTCTCATACATACGGGTAAGCCAGTCCGGAACATCTCCTGATACCTTACCGCCGATGGTAAGTGCCGTCATAAGCTGCGGTACCCATTGCTCCTGGAATGCCAGTAAGAAAGGATCATATCCATTCTTCTTTAAAACCTCACAGATGTTCTTCAGATCATCCATTGTATCCGGTGCCTTTAAGCCACACTTGTCAAAGATATCTTTATTATACAATACGCCCCATGCCTGGCTTTCAATAGGAACTGCCAGAAGTTTTCCGTCTACGGAAACAGTATTCTTAACATTATCAAAGATTTTACCTGCCAAGGCTTCTTTTGAAAGATCAGTTAAATAGCCTGCGGTATTATAGGTCTTAAGATTATTGCTATGTATGGTATATAAATCCGGAGCATCATCACCGGTAAGTCTTGCCTGAAGCACGCTGTCATATTGATCTGAACTTGGCATCTCAAGATTGACCTTAACTTTTATATTCTCTTCGTTAAGCATCTTTGCCTCAAACTGCTTGCAATAGCTCTCCCACTGATCCATGTACTGGGGGAAACTCATCATGATATTTAGTTCTGCCTCTCTTGGCTCCGGGGTTGCCTTCACTTCCTGTGTGGGTGTCGGCTCTGCGCCGGAAGTAACCTCCGGAGTCGGATCCGTGGTTCCGGTTGCGGCTTCGTTTGAATTCTTGCCCCCACAAGCAGTCAATGCCAAAATCATACACAACGATACTGCCAATGCAATTACCTTTTTCATGCTTTTCATAAAAAACCCTCCTACAATATTTTGCCGTCTTTCCTTCTCTCTGACGGTAATTACATCATACCATTTTGAATGAAAAATACATTTTCCGAAACAGATATTATTTATTGTCAATTATTAAACCACTGATTTTTCCCCGGTATCTTCCTTGTTGTTTTCATGCTCTTCTTTTTTTTGCAGTGCTTTTGTAAGCACTCTGACTTTGGTCCCTTCCCCATAGACACTTTCTATGAAAATGCCATACTTTTCTTCTGAATATTTCAGCTTAATTCTCGTATTAACATTGCAAAGTCCGATATGTGCACTGGATCTGATTGATTTTTCCGTATCACTTTTCAGTGACGATAAAATCTGCTCCAATCGCTCCGGTAATATTCCGACCCCATTGTCCTCCATAACCAAAAACAAATCACCTTCTTTTGTCAAACCTCCTTCCAGTATAATCTTCCACATACCTGATTTGTTTGATAAGCCGTGCTCAATACTATTTTCAATCAAGGGCTGCAAGATTAATTTTGGTATCAGATAGTTAAGAATCGGTTCCGAAATATTGATTTCCAGGTTGATTTTATTTCCAAACCGTTCATTCTGGATGGTCAAATAAGCCTTAAAATACTGAATTTCCTTCCAAAGGCCTACCATTTCATCCGAGAAATCAAGAGAATATCTCATGATATCACTTAGTGCCGTAGTAATGTGATATACCTGAGGAACATCCTTTTTCAATGCCATTCCTCCAATCACCTGCAAGGTATTATACATAAAATGAGGATTGATCTGAGCCTGGAGGGCTCTGATCTGGGCCTCCCGCTTTTCCAGCTTGCTTTGATATTCCTGCCTGATCAGTTCCTGATTTCGCTCCAGCATGATGTTGAAGCTGTCATGCAGCATACCTATTTCATCCTTGCGTTCCTTCAGACTAATTCCGGAAAAATCTTCAATCGTAACCGTTCTCATCATTGCGGATAATGCAATGATCGGTTTACTAAAGGCTCTGGAAAACAGCATTGAAACAATCGTAGATATAAATACCGCCACGATGCCGATGGCGAGTCCCGCAAAGATTGTATTACTTAGAGCAGCAACAATGGAGCTGTTTGGTACTGTCATTAATATTTTCAGTTTACCTCCCTTAACATTACGAAAAAACCAGAAGCTTCCATCCTGATATACCTCCTGTTTTTCCGATGTCTCCAGCCGTCCTACCAGTTCTGTAAGTTTCCCTTCCTCAAAATCCGCACCCTTTCCATACTCCGCGTCTATCAGTTGATTTTGGTCATTAAAGATCAGAATAGATTCGTCCGAGGTTGTCTGGATATCTTCCAGTATCTCCTCCATATCATACGGACGGATGTGCATGGTGATTAAAACCATGGGTTCCCTGTCCACAAAGCTGTAGACCTCATGATATACCAGGATTTCTTTCTCTGTCCGCATAAATACAATATTCGTCTGCAGAGACTGCGCTCTTTGCTGCCATTGATTCAGCTTATCTCCGATCACTTCCACAGATGCCCCGGATCGCTTTGCAACAATCACTTCCTGTTTTCTAAAATTATAGATTTCCATGGAATTTATGTTCTTGTCCATGCTGATGGTCTCATTTAATGCTGAAATCAGATCCAGCTTTAGTTTATAATCCAGATCCCCCCGTTTGCTGCACCAGTCCGAGATATCATTTTTGATGGTTTTATTTACTTCGAATTCATAAAATTGATTTGTATATCTCTCAACCTCTGTGTTAAGTCTGTCCTGAAGCCAGCGAATACTCATCCGCCGATTATAAATCAGCTGTTCCCGCATGGTTTTGTAAGATATGACAACTGCCACCTCCGTAACCAATACTACCAATAATACGGAAAAAACAAGTAACCCTAAGAATAACTTTTTACGAATGGATAAGTCCTTTGATCTATTCATGGTAATCCTCCATACTGCAGCTGCCCCCGGAAACCGGCAGAGCATTGATCTGCTGATCGATCTGTACTTAATTGATCCTATATCGCCTGTTGGGATGAAGTAAGAAATAAGAGTTTAGATTAGTGAAATGCAATTACAATTATACTATCATATGTTACTGAGGACTTCCACATTTTTAATCGGAATGAGTTTCCGATAGGATAGAAAAAAGCCGCTGTTCCCAAACGGGATACAGCAGCTGATTTCTATCCTATCGAATCGATCCTTACCACTCAAAGTCTATGTTAAAGGCAAAACTATTTGAACTATGAAGTGTTCTCCTTCTTGTTTAAACCGGCTCATCCCTTCATATTTTTCTATCATGCGTACCATGCTTTTTGTCCCGGTCCCTCCGCCCTCCTTCGTAGAGACGGGCAGACCGCTGACAAATTTTACCGTATGAAATACACTGTTTTTTACTTCTAAAAAGAACTGGTTTTCTGTAGTATCGGCAGATACTGCAATATACCGCTCCTGATCTTCATCACTTTTACAGGCAGTCCAGGCATTTTCCAGCAGATTGGATAACAGTCCTCCAAAATCCGACGCCGTGACGGGCAGCTCCTCTGAAATATTAGCATGAACCGTAAAATGAATCCCATCCATCGTCGCACGGCGGTAATAGAGACGAAAGATAGCATTCGCTACAGTATTACTACAATATTGCAGTAATGCTGTTTCCACGATACTATCATCATACCCATTCAGATATTTTAGTGCACCGAGTGTATCTCCCTTCGTAAGCATCTCTCTGAGCAATGCATTATGATGTCTCAGATCATGACGGTGCTGCCGCGAAATATTAATATAATCCTCATACGAGAAAAGCTCTGATTGCAATAATTCCTCTCTGGCCTGTATTTTGATATTTTCCTCCTTCAAGGCATACTCATTCGAAGTATTTTTCAGAGAATAGAAAATACAGATATATCCAAAAACACCAAGTATAATTAATAGTAATAAGGGTATAAATTGGTCCTTTAAGGTTACCATGATGTCATCACTAAAGATAAAGTAATAAATAATATTGATAAGGACACCCATCACCAGAAGGATATATACGTTCCAATGTGCCACCGCCTGCCGGTACAGTGGGCGAAGCCAATAACGAAACATAATAATGACAATTGTAAAAAACACAAATCGCAGGATCGTAACCGCATAATGAGTATAGGGCAGGTAAATAGCAAAATAATAACTGAGTACCACAATAGCGGCATATATGTTGATCACTGTAATCAGGTTAAATAACCATTGCATCAGGCTGTCCCTGAATAATGGTTTTAATATAATATAAACCAGTAAAAACCATGGTACACTAAATCTGGCCAGTGATGTAAGATCACGAAGCAGATAAAAATACACGCTGGACAAAACATTTAGTAAAAAGATTCCGATCATCACTGCATTGGTGACACGTTTACTGTATTTGGGCTGCGCTAGTGAGAAAAGCAAAAGAATATTCATCACTACGGATACTATGGCTCGAAGCAGATCACTGAACAACGTACTCATCGGTGAACTCCTTCTCGAAACTGATATTCGAAGAATGCATCCTGAAGCTGTCTGAAGCTGCCACGTGGAATAGGAAGACATTTTCCGCACAACAATACGATTTGTTTGGGTTCTATGGTACGAATCGCATTTTGGTTTATCAGATATCCTTTATATGGGTTGATAAACTGACCCGGAGAAACTTCCTCCAGCTCCTGTGCAAGACGGGTCAGGGATCGCCTCGCTTCTTTGCTGATGCCATCTTTCAGATAGACACACTGGGCATGCCCCGCACTCTCTATGTATAAAATATCATTAATATCAACCATCATAACTGATCCATTTTCCAGTTTAATGGAGATCTTCTTAACCTGACCATCCGATAATTGTTCCATTGCCCGGTCCATTGCTTCCTCAAACTGATCTTGTGATATGGGTTTGAGCAGGTAATGGGTGGCTTTTAAAGCAAATGCATCTACTGCAAACTCATCACTGGAGGTTAGAAAAATAATCTCCGTCTTATCCTTTCTCCCCCGTATTTCCCTGGCTGCCTCTGTACCGGTGATACCCGGCATACAGATATCCAGCAAAAGGATATCAAATCCTCCCGATTTACATAAATCTTCTAATAGCTCCAAGGCACTTTTATATTCTCGAATCATTGCCTTGATATTCCATCTTGTGATATATTGCTCAACTGCTGACCGGATCAGTTCTATTTGGTTTACTTGATCATCACAGATAGCTATGTGCAGCATTGTATCCCTCCTGATGACATTCTTTTGTACGATGTCCTTTATGCTCTTACATCTTTATAGTGTACTTAAAATGTCGTCTTTTGTAAATATAATCTGACAAACTAACCCGATTTTTTAGCTATGTTTTAAATATCAAAGGTTTTTCCTATTACACCAGGTTAACCGGCTGGGCTGCAGTCTGAAATAATTCAGGAAATTATTTGTACTCTTTCATATAATCTCCATGGGCATCGATCAGTTCATCACACATTTTTACAATATCATCAATGGATAATTCTGCTGCCGTGTGCGGATCCAGCATAGCGGCCTGATAGATATGTTCCCTCTTCTTAGTTACTGCGGCTTCAATCGTCATAAGCTGCACATTAATATTTGTCATATTCATTGACGCCAGCTGTACCGGAAGTCTTCCGATATGACAGGGTTGGATTCCCTGCGCATCCACAAGACAGGGCACCTCCACACAGGCATCCGAAACAAGATTATCGATAAGAGATGTATTTTTTACATTGCCTCCTATTTTAATCGGCTGATTGGTGATTACTGCTTCCATAATATAAGAAGCATATTCTTTGGAACGCTCATGTGTGATCTTCCCGTCTTTTAAAATACTGTTTTTCTCGTTTTCCCAGCCTTCTATCTGCCTGATACATCTGCGCGGGTATTCATCCAGCGGAATCTGATACCGCTCAATTAATTCGGGATAGTTTGACTTAATGTAAAAAGGATTGTATTCGGCATTATGCTCACTGGATTCAGTGCAATAATAACCAAGATGTTTTATGTACTCAAAGCGGATCATATCACCGTGCTTTTCTGTCGTATTTTTCTCCATTGCCCGCCGTTTGATTTCAGGATACAAATCTATTCCATCCTTATCCCTGATGTCCAAAAGCCAGGCCATATGATTGATGCCCGCAATCAGTTCTTTTCTGCCTTCCAGCTTATCTTCCATACCAAGATTTTTTAGCAATGTCTCGGAACAAGTCTGAACACTGTGACACAGACCCACTGTTTTCACCGAAGTATATCTGGTCATATAACCGGTCAGTATTGCCATGGGATTGGTGTAATTCATAAATAACGCCTGAGGGCATACCTCTTCCATATCCTGTGCAAAATCTCTCATAACCGGGATTGTTCTGAGTCCCCTCATGATACCGCCTATACCCAAAGTATCCGCGATGGTCTGCCGCAATCCATATTTTTCAGGAATCTTGAAATCTATGATGGTGCAGGGATCATAGGCACCAACCTGAATTGCATTGACAACAAAGTCTGCACCTCTTAATGCATCTTTTCTTTTCTCCACTCCAAGGTAGGTATTGATCCGGGCTCTGTCAAAATTAATGTTTTTGTTGATTGCTTTTATAATCACCTCAGACTCCGCAAGTCGTTTGGCATCGATGTCATATAGCGCAATCTCCGCATCCCAAAGGCTTGGCGTGCACATACAGTCACCCAGTACATTTCTTGCAAATATAGTGCTTCCAGCTCCCATAAATGTTATTTTAACCATAGTTTTTTCCTCCATTACATTGAATAATTTACTTGTTTATTATATAATGGGATCAAACAGATTAATTTGCAAAATGTTTCAGAAAGTTGGCATTATGTTGAATGATACCTTGGAATAGGGGAGCCTTTTATGAATATGACGAAGATATTAGATGAGACAAACTCCATTAATAGACCTATGATCCTTTATCATTGCGGAGCTGAGCAATGCCGTCCTTCCCATTCCTATGGACCTGCCATCCGTCCCCATTATCTGATGCACTACATTTCTCACGGGAAAGGCACCTATTATGTAAATGGGAAAACCTATCCCTTAAAGGGTGGCGAGGGGTTTTTGATCTATCCCGGTGTAACAACAACCTATACAGCCGATGAAAAGGACCCCTGGGAATATTGTTGGATCGGTTTTGACGGATCTGATGTGAGAAATATTCTGCCGGCTTGCGGTCTAACTCCGACAAATCACATCTTTTATGACCAGAGCGGTGGTCTCCTGTGGAAGGATTTACAGCAGCTCAGTGAAATTTTTAATAAGAAAGAAGGAAACCAACTCACTCTGTTGAGTCAGTTATATCTGTGTTTTTCCCGGATCTGCCCGCCTGTCCCTCCTAGTGCTAACGGCTTTCACGAATCCTATGTAGACGATGCGTTGAATTATATTCATAATAATTATACTTACGATATTAAGATATCCCATATTTCCGATTATCTCCATATCGACAGAACTTATCTTTACAAGCTGTTTATGATATATGTTAAGATATCCCCCCAGCAATATTTAATTGATTACAGAATTACCGTTGCAGAAAAGTTACTTAAAGAAACGGATCTTTCCATGACGGAGATTGCATATTCCTGCGGTTTTCGAGACGCATCCTCCTTTAATAAACATTTTAAGAAACGGCTGCAGACAACACCGCAGCTCTACAGGAAGGTAAAACAAATCGGAATAAATTCTTAATACCGGCTTGTATCCTGACATATTGCACCTGTAGTATTGACGAAGCCTTTGAAGACTTTTTATCAGCCCCTCATTTCTCCGGGGGTTATTCCGTAATACTTCTTGAATGTTTTATAGAAATGAGCCTGGTCCATATACCCCACCATCTCTCCGACCTTTTTAATAGGTACGCTATAATTAAGAATCAGTTCTTTTGCACGCTCCATCCTAAGAGCGGTCAGGTACTCCATAAAGCCTTTCCCTGTATCTATTTTAAACACTTTACTCAGATATTCCTTGCTCACATAAAAAATAGCTGCAGTAAGCTCAAGTGTGATTCCTTCCGCATAATGATCCTGTACATATTTTCTGATTTTATTAATATCCAGGCGGTTCCGGCTTCGATTATATTCCTGTATCCGACTTGCTGCGATGCAATATAGATTCTGCACATAATCTATCATTTCCATTAAAGAAGCATCCCTGCTGAAAACAAAGGTCATCTCCCGATCTCCCAGCACTTCTGATGGGATCAGATCCCTGCTGAGCAAAAGATGCTCCAGGGCATTCATCAGGGTATAGTATATACAGACAATGATCCCTTTTGCCGGCTCTTTTCCCTCATTGTCAGTAATCAGTTGATAGATTTCGTTGCATTTATGCCGAATAATTCCGGATTCCGTTGAATTTAGTGCGTCACAAAGATTATCTCTGAGTGCATAATACCGCCTTGCCCAGGAGGCATTCAAAAAACCGCTCTCAAGGCTCTTATTTTCATACCTCTCCTCAAGGTTCTGCGATAATTGTTCGAGACAGGCATTTAATTGTTTATTCAGCTCCTCCTGCTTAATCGGTTTTAGAAGATAATCAATCGCATCCAGCTTCATGGCACTCCGGATATAGGTATAATCATCATAACCGCTGATAAAGATCACGAGTGATCGGTTGTGTTCCCTGCGCAATATATCCACCAATTCTATTCCGCTCATATGTGGCATCTTTACATCCGTTATTATAATATCCGGTGTTGTCTGGCGGATCAGCTCCAATCCAAACTCACCGTCAGAGGCTTCACCGGCAATCTCCATGCCAAGACTGCTCCAGTCACCAAGAGTCTTAATCACTTCTCTTGTCCATGGCTCATCATCAACAATCACTACCGAATATTTGTTCATTATCTTCATCCTCCTGATTACCTCATAGGAACTTTATTAGGAATTCATATTGCCACTCTCCGGCGACTCCTATGCATCATCCGGAGGTTTTCTATTGAACAAAACGGATTTATCCCATAAAAACAGGTATCCGCTCCTTAAATGTGCATTAAGTATGCAGATACCTTTATATTAACATAAATTCAGATCAATATCATTATGAACAATAAATTTTTACTGTTTCCCGGACAACATCCATTGTATGGACGGCTCCAGATACTGATTCCAAAATGCCCAGTTATGAATCCCCGGACCTTCAACATAAGTTACCGGGACATCTTCCTCTTGTAAAAACCGATGGAATTCCCTGTTATCCTCTATCAAAAAGTCCTCCGTTCCACATGCCATATAAATGCCCGGCACCTCCCTTTTCTCTTCCTTCAGCTTGTGTATTAAAAATTCCGGATGATTTACACTGTGCTCCAACATGCTCAGATCCCCGAATGTAGAAACATAATAATCATAATCAGCGATTCCATCCTTTATATCTTCTTCCTTCTTATTTATCATTTTACGAGTAATCAGGGCTGAGGAAAGGGCCATAAGTTTTCCAAAGGTATCCGGATAGGCAAGTGCTGTGTGGATGGCTCCAAAGCCTCCCATGGAAAATCCTCCAATATATGTGTCCTCCCTCTTATATGACAGCCCAAATGTCATTCTTACATAATCCACCAGCTCCTGTCCTACAAACCGGCAATATGCTCTGCCTGTTCCTTTTGCATCCAGATAAAAACTATTATCCCCGGAAGGCATCACAATTGCCATATTGTACTTAGCAGCCATCTCCTGTACCGGGCTCCCTAACATCCAATCCTTTCCTGCACCGGAAAACCCATGCAGTAAATACAAGACCTTTGTATTTCGTTGATAACATTCATTTCCTGTGGCCATTTGCGGCGGACCATCATTTGGTATCACCATATAAAAATTTGTTATTTTAGATAAAGCTCTTGAATAAAAATCTACCTGTAATATTGCCATGGTATTCCACTCCTTTTCCTGCATTCGTTTGGCTTTCGGACTGTCTGCTCACCCCTTTGTCCGGTTTCATTCGTAAAACTATTATAACAGCTTATCTTATCCTTTTCTTTAAAAAAAATAGTTTGTTTTTTCAATTTTAAGATATTCATTATGAATGAATCACTAAAAAAATCGGGAAGCAAAAACTACTCTGCCTCCCGATCTTTCGTCCCTCT
Source organism: Bacillota bacterium (assembly GCA_023439505.1). Lineage (GTDB taxonomy): Bacteria > Bacillota > Clostridia > Lachnospirales > Lachnospiraceae > Mobilitalea. The sequence goes on along the minus strand of JAEXNR010000062.1, from coordinate 375,356 downwards.
ATTCATGTAAGATTTTAACGGTAATGGTATCAGCTGATTGTCTGCTCCGGCCCCAGCTTCCCGCTGATATTTAATTCTAAAATAGCAGAAGTCTCATATAAATCCTCCACCATGCTTTCTCTATCTAATCTAATCCACTGTGCAATTATAACGCAAAAAGCAATGAAATAATGATCAATGTTATGAAATGTCATGAAATCGACCTGAAATGATAGTCAAAACCATAGAACAGCTCCCGACTCCATGAGAGATCTCACATTCTCTTTGTATTCTTAACTTCATATCGGTAAATTCGAAATAATTTCTGTCTTTAACGTTAAATTTATTTATTTTCATAATTTTGATATAAATTTATTTATTTTCATAATTTTGATTGACTGATCAAACAAATGATGATATAGTACATCCATGATAAATTTCATAATTTAATTGTAATAAATACAAAGATGTAGCGAGCCCAGGCAATAAATGGGATTCCATACATCTTTTTTTCTGCCTTTTTTCGATATCATTGCTGCCATAACGGAGGTTTCAATATGGATTATTTTTTGGAAATGAAGAATATCACAAAAATGTTTGGAGAAGTATACGCAAACGAAACGATCAATCTAAATGTCAAAAAGGGGGAAGTACACACGCTTTTAGGAGAAAACGGGGCCGGCAAAAGTACACTGATGAACATTTTAATCGGTCTCTATCAGCCGACCGCAGGAGAAATTTATCTTCGGGGAGAACGGGTTCGAATTGATTCCCCTGCAAAAGCCGTAAAACTGGGAATCGGAATGGTTCATCAGCATTTTATGCTTGTTGAGGCAATGACGGTTTTTGAAAATATTATTTTGGGAACCACCAAAGACCGCACGATCTTTATCAAAAAGGACAAACTCAAAAAGGAAATTCTCACTCTTTCTGATAAATACGGCCTGGATATTGAAATTGATAAACCAGTCACAGAAATTTCCGTAGGCGCACAGCAGCGTGTTGAAATTCTAAAAGCACTTTACCGAGGTGCTGAGCTTCTGATTCTTGATGAACCGACTGCCGCTTTAACTGATCTTGAGGTAGAGGGTTTATTTCAAATCATAAAGAAATTAACTGCCGAACAAAAATCCGTGATCTTCATCTCTCACAAGATGAGGGAGGTGCTGGAGATCAGTGACCGTATTACGATATTAAGAACCGGTAAAACAATAACAACCCTGAGCAAACAGGAAACCAATGCGGCTCAGCTGGCAAATCTCATGATCGGAAGAGAATTAGTCTCCGGTGAATATCCGAAGGTTTCAAAAGTAAAAGAAGCTGTTCTGGCGCTGGACCAGGTCAGTTATAACAGCAATTCCAAGCACAATGGGATGAAGGATGTCTGTCTTACCCTTGGAAAAGGAGAAATTCTGGGAATTGCCGGAGTAGACGGAAACGGGCAATCTCAGCTGGCACAGCTGGTAACCGGAGTAATTGCGCCGGAAAGCGGAACCGTTTATCTAAAAGGTGAAATTGTAAAGAAATTTCTGCCGAAATTCTTTATTAACTCTAATGTTTCCCATATTCCGGAGGATCGTAACAAAATGGGATTGATCGGAAATATGAGCGTTAAGGAAAACCTGGTACTAAAAAGTACACAGCGCCCCCGGATTTCCTATGGCAAAGGGATATTGCTAAAGAACAGGGCAATCACCGAATATGCAGATGAGATGAAGAAAAGATACGATGTACGATGTGCTTCCCTGGACCAGGAAACCCGTAACCTATCCGGAGGTAATCAGCAAAAAATTGTTCTGGCCAGAGAACTGGAGGAATTGCCGGATATTTTGATTGCCGTACATCCCACCAGAGGTCTGGATATCGGGGCTGCAAAATATGTCCATGATAAAATCATTGAAGCCAGGGACCGGGGATGCGCCATACTGCTCATCAGCGCTGATTTCGATGAAGTATTAAAATTATCGGACCGTATCGCTGTGATGTTTGAAGGAAGTATCATGGGAATTTATCCGGGAGAGAATCCTCCGATCAAAGAAATTTCTTTGGCTATGTCAGGCAAAGTTTCATAAAGGAGATCTGTTAAATGAAGACAAACAATAAATTATTCAAAATTTTAGTTCCTATCCTGTCCGTGTTATGTTCCTTTCTTGTGGGTGGGCTTCTGATTGCGATTGTAGGTGGAAGCCCCATTGAGGCTTACCGGTACTTATTCCGCGGAGCTTTTGGAACGGTTTCCAACTTCGGTGAAACCGTAGTAAAGGCGGTCCCCCTGATTTTCACGGGACTGGCTGCGACCTTTGCCTATAAATGCGGTGTTTTCAATCTGGGAGCGGAAGGACAGTTTGTAATGGGTGCAGTCGCCAGTATCTGGATCTCCACTACAGCAACTTTTCTCACCGGCCTGCCTCTGCTTCTTCTTAGCCTGTTATTCGGTACACTGATCGGAGGTTTATGGGGATGCATTCCAGGCCTGTTAAAGATCACACGGGGACTGAATGAGATGATTGTCAGTATCATGTTAAATTACATTGCCATATTGTTCATGGGCTATGTTTATACCTCCCCTCTGAGAGACGGCAATCTTCCCCAGACAGCTGCTGTAACAGATAAGCTTATCCGTATTGTGGGAGGAACCCGTATCCATGCCGGAATTATCATTGCTCTGGTGCTGGCAGCAGTAATTCATTATTTTCTGTTCCATACCTCAAAGGGATTTTGGCTGCGGGCAGTCGGTTTGAATAAGACCGCCTCCCAATATAACGGTTTTCCCGTAAAGAAGCTGATGCTTATCTCCTTTATTGTATCCGGAGCAATCGCGGGACTTGGCGGCAGTGTGGAGCTCCACGGAACCCAATTCCGCTTAATGGCGGGTTTCGGTGACGGCTACGGTTTTGACGGTGTGGCAATCGCCCTGATCGGCCAGCTAAACCCCATCGGTACTGTTATTGTGGCATACTTATTCGCCGTACTTCGTGCGGGAGCAACAACGATGCAGGTTGGAACAGGCTTACCGACCTCTGTCATCGACATTATACAAGCTTTGGTCATTATCTTTGCCGTAGCCGGAAGTGCTCTGATCAATCTTCCGAAAGTAAGACAATTTCTGATTCACCTGTCTATGAAAGCAAAGAAGGAGGCATAAATCATGGAAGTATTTTTTAACTGGAATTTCATACAGGTTCTATTACTGTCCACCATTCGAATGGCAACTCCCATCCTGATGGTAGCCCTGGCGGAATTGTATTCGGAGCGGGCCGGTCTGGTCAATATCGGTCTGGACGGCATCATGGCTTTCGGCGCTCTCATCGGCTTTCTTGTAAGCTTTGGTACAGGAAATCCTTATCTTGGAATTTTAGCAGGCGCCCTTGGCGGTATCCTGATTAATCTGGTATATGCCTTTTGCACCATCCAATTAGGTGCGGAACAGATTGTATATGGTATGGCGATTAATATTTTTGCACCAGCATTGGCGTCCTTTCTTTATAAAATAAAGTTTGGAATCAGCTCTTCGCTGATACAGGCAAATCTGATGCAGATTGTCCCCGTCCCCTTTCTGAGTAAGATCCCCATGATCGGACCTATCCTGTTTCGGCATACCCCCGTCGTATATCTGACCTACCTGCTGGTTCCCCTCACTTATCTGTTTTTCAGTAAAACAAAGGCTGGTCTGAATTACAAGGCAGTCGGCGAATATCCAAAAGCCGCAGAAACCCTGGGAATCAATGTAGTCCGCATGAAATACCTTGCCTGTATCATCTGCGGTACTCTGGCAGGTATGGGAGGCGCTTATCTTACCACCTGCTACATCAGTACCTATTCGGACGGAGTCGTATCCGGCCGTGGCTTTATCGCACTCTCTGCCGTAATCTTCGGCAGATGGATGCCCGGAGGGGTTTTACTGGCCGCACTGCTTTTTGGCTTTACCGATGCTTTGCAGATCCGTTTGCAGGTTCTCAGTTCCGCTACCCCGTATCAGTTACTTGCAATGATCCCCTATCTATGTACCTTGTTCGTGCTCGCTTTCTTTGGCATTAAAAAGGCCGGACCTGCCGCAAACGGAAAAGCATATTTCAGGGAAGAACGTTAATTATTGGCTCAGCCATTGATTATAGACAGCATAATTCATTATAATTTAGGAGGAAGTTACTATGAAAAACAAATTTTTTGCACTCATTCTCATTCTGGTCATGTCTATGACAGTCCTGGCAGGATGTAAATCTGCCGACAATTCACAAAAGGATAATTCCGCCACTCCAACCGAAAGCGCCAACGGCAATACTGCCGAGGAAACCGAAGAAGCCTATAAGGTTGCTATGATCTGTGATTCCAGTATCGCTGACGGCGGATGGGGCGCTGCCTGCTATAATGCAATGGTTGCCGCTGCCGGTAACTACGGATTTGAAACTCAATATACCGACGGGCTGACTTCCGCTGACTTTGCTTCCAGCATCCGCTCTTATTGCGATCTGGGCTTCAATCTGATCTTTGCCCCCGGCAATCAATATACGGATGCAGTCGTTGAAGTATCTGCCGACTATCCTGATGTTTACTTTGCATTACTGAACGGTACGGTTGAAACAGACAATGTTGTATCCTTATTACCGGATGCACAGCAAATCGGCTATATGGCAGGGGCACTGGCAGGTCTTATGTCAAAGACCAACAGCATCGGCTTTATCGGCGGTATGGAACTGGATACGACAAAAACCAAGCTGGCGAGCTATGAGGCTGCTGCGAAAGCAATAAATCCTGATATAGTGGTTTCTTCCGCCTATGCGAACTCTTTCAGTGATTCCGCAAAAGGAAAGGAAATTGCCGACTCCATGGTAACCACCAATCAGGTTGACGTCATGTTCGGTGATGCCAGCGCTGTAGATTCCGGTGCCAGAGAAGCATTGGCAAATTATGAGGGCGTTTATGATATCGGTCAACCCAGTGATTTATTAGCCACCCAGAAATCCGATGTTATTATCAGCAGTGTCGTTACCGATAACGCAACGCTGATCGGTCTTTGCATGGCCGATATTAAGGCCGGCACCTATGGCAATAAAACTATCTACGGTAACTTAGCCAACGGCAGCTTAAGCGTTGGCACGTTCAGTGAGGCCGTACCCCAGGATATTCAGGCTAAATATCTTGAGATAGTTGATCAGATTAAAGATGGTACCTTTATCCAATAAGAGGTTAAGAAACACAGAGACATTATGTTTCATCAAATGATTATGGGCAGCCAGCCTCATCATTCCGGAAAGAAGATTCCAGGACGATGAGGCAGGGCTGCCCTTTTATAATAATTTCCCATAAACATTTCCATGATACTTTTACATGATCTCCATGGTGCTTTTACATTAAGTTCATCACCTTCTAAAAGCAAATTCCTTATATCTCTGATAAGCATTTTCCCAGTCATCCGCATCCACCGGTTCATAATAAATAATATCCTGAGAATTCCTGATAATTTCACGGGCCTTTTCAAGAGACGCTATTGCCTTCTTTGCCATCAGCTGGATGATCATATTACCCAAAACCGTGGCTTCCACAGGACCGGAGGAGACTTTGCACTGGCAGGCACTCGCTGTCATCGCACAAAGCATTTTACTTTGAACCCCGCCTCCGACCATATAGATGGTAGTATACTCCTTACCGGTACATACTTTGATCTGTTCGAGAGAATACCGATATTTCATTGCAAGGCTTTCATTGATGCAGCGGACAATTTCTCCCACACTTTCCGGAACCAACTGCCCTGTTCTTTTGCAATAATCCCGGATTCTTCCGGGGATATCTCCCGTGGCTGCAAATTCAGGCGCATCCGTATCAATAAAGGAGCGTAGGGCAGGTGCGGACTGTGCCAGCCCCTCCAGTTCATTGAAACTGTACTCCCTGCCTTCTCTGGTCCACTGCCTGCGACTTTCCTGAATCAGCCAAAGTCCTGTCATATTCTTTAAAAAAGATACTTTATTCCCATAACCGCCTTCGTTGGTAATATTATATTGCACAGAGATTTGATTAATAATCGGCTCATCCAGTTCTGTGCCAAGTAAGGACCAGGTTCCGCAGCTAAGAAAGATAAAGTCTTTCTCCTTTGCGGGAACACATGCCATGGCACATTGGGTATCATGACCGGCTACCGCAATAACTTCCGATGCAGTTATCTCCAATTCCCTGCAAAGCTCCTCGGATACCAGGCCTATCCTGCTGCCGCTTGGAACAATTTCTGTAAACAGCTGTTCCGGTAATCCCAAAGACTGAATCACCTTTTTTGACCAGGTCCTTTGCCTGGCATCGAATAGCTGGGTTGTGGATGCAATGGATAACTCCGATACTTTCCTGCCGGTCAGCAGATAGTTTAATAAATCCGGCATCAGTAACAAGGTTTCTGCCCTCTCTAGCAGATGCTTCCTGTTTTCCTTTAAGGACAGCAGCTGAAATGCCGTATTAATTTCCATAAACTGATTTCCTGTAATGGAATAAAACTCCTCTTCCTCAATATAGAACAGGCTTTTTTGTAACATCCCCTGTGTCCTGCTATCACGATAATGAACCGGATTTTCCATTAGTCTTCCGTCCTGATCAAGTAACCCGAAATCCACCCCCCAGGTATCAATCCCGATACTGTCAATTCTTCCGAATTCCTTAACTCTGCTAAGGCTGTGCTTGATTTCAAATAATAATCTCAAGACATCCCAATACATGGTACCGTTCATAACAACAGGGTCGTTGGAAAAGCGATGAATTTCTTTCAGTTCTATCGTTTCACCGTCAAATAGTCCCAGCATGGCTCTTCCGCTGGAAGCTCCAAGATCAATAGCTACTATCTTTTTCTCTGTTTTCATTCCTCCTGATCACCACCTGAACTTTATTTATACATCGGTCCATAAGTCTGACATGCTCTGTAATCCTGTCCTTCCTTGTCCATACCAAAAGCATTCCACGCTGCCGGTCTGTATATCTTTTCCTCTTCTACATTATGCATGCTTACCGGAATTCTTAAGATCGAACATAATGTAATAAGATCTGCACCGATATGACCATAGCTGATTGCACCATGGTTCGCACCCCAGTTATTCATGACGTCATAGGCTGACAAAAAAGCCCCCTTACCGGTAAGTCTTGGAGCAAACCAGGTACAGGGCCAGGTATAGTCGGTTCTTTTCCAGAGCTTATCAGAAACTTCATCCGGCAGATTAACCGTATAGCCTTCTACCAATTGAACCACCGGTCCCAGACCCTTTACCAGATTGAGTCTCATCATTGTAACCGGCATCTCGGCTCTGGTTAAAAATCTGGAAGAATAACCGCCCCCACGGAAATAACCGTTATCTGCGGCATTCCAGGTTGTAGCCTTTAAGATTGCTTCCTGATCTTCCTCTGTCATCTCATACCATTCTTTTATGATTCCATTGCCCTGCGCATCCTTTGCTTCACCGCATGCATCCAGACAAGCAGCTCCTGAATTAATTAAATGAATAAATCCATCCGATTCTTTCGCAATTCCTTCCAAATCATATCCGGTCGCTTTCTTAACAGCTTCAGGACTCCAGTAAGTACGAACATCAGCAAAAATCTGTGCTCTGTTGGTTAACAGCTTTCCAAATAACATGCCGATCCCGTTTAATACATCATTTTCCGTAGCCAGAATATAGGGTTCTCTCGCTCCGTTCCAGTCAAAGGAGGTATTTAACAATGCTTCCGGAAAATCACAGTTTGGATAGAAGTCCGTCCATTGTCTCTGCCCCTGGAAGCCTGCTGCTATTGCATTATGACCAACTCTTTCTTCCTCACAGCCCTCTGCCAGATTCTCATTTCCGTTCATCAAATCTTTAATAATGCACATCATCTTTACAACAAATTCCCAGTCAGCGTCCTTTTCTTCCCGGGTCTTCTGTATAGTTTCCGGATTCTTATCAAAGCCCTCCCTGCATTTTTCCTTTGTCCAGGCCAATGCCTTCTGAAACTCCGCTTCGTTGTAGATTCCTTCCGTCATTCTACGAATGATCTCTACTTCATCAACAGATTCCACACGCATTCCAAGGTACTCTTCAATAAATGCAGGATCGATGATGGAACCGCCGATTCCCATACAAATAGAACCGATCTGGAGATAGGATTTACCTCTCATCGTTGCCGCTGCAACTGCTGCACGGCCAAATCTTAATAATTTCTCTTTTACATCCTCAGGAATATCCGTGTCCGCCGCATCCTGAACATCATGTCCGTAAATGCCAAAGGCAGGAAGGCCTTTCTGTGCATGAGTCGCTAATACAGAGGCGAGATATACAGCGCCCGGCCTTTCCGTACCATTAAATCCCCATACGCCTTTGATGGTCTTTGTATCCATGTCCATGGTCTCTGCGCCGTAACACCAACATGGCGTAACGGTAAGTGTAATATCAACTCCGGCCTTTCTGAATTGATCCGCGCATGCTGCTGTCTCAGCCACACGACCAATGGTCGTATCCGCGATGATCACCTGAACAGGCTCTCCATTGGAGTATTTTAGATTCCTGCGAAATAATTCTGCTGCAGCTTTTGCCATATTCATCGTCTGTTCTTCTAAAGATTCTCTTACCTTCACCTGACCTCTTCTTCCATCTATCGTCGGTCTGATTCCAATCACCGGATAATCTCCGATTAATCTGCTTTTTGCCATAGTGATTCCTCCTTAAATGATTATTTTGGCAGTCATGCTCGCTCAATATGCCCCTTGTTTGAGCCGCGGACTTGCTGGCTTAAACGAATGTAGTAAATCATGCATTCTTTTACATCCTCTAAGCACATTATAATCATAGCCAGCTCTTATTTCTTGTGTTATACTATCTAAAAATAGTACAATATTCACTTTTTATATAGTCCAAGGAGAGTGCTCAGTTATGAAGTATCTTGATTTTAAAGAACACAGACAGCATGGAACAATAGATTTTCCGGTAGCTTATTACTATGTTGCGCCTTCTCTGCCCAGATATCAGATGCCCTACCACTGGCATACAGAATATGAGATAATTCGCATCTTGGATGGGATATTATTATTGACACGAAACGGAACTGAATTGAAATTAGAAAAGGGTGATATCGTGATCCTTCATGACGGAGAACTGCACGGCGCAACTCCTTATGACTGCACCTATGAATGCATCGTCTTTGATATGAAATTCTTATTAAAAGAAAATACTATTTTCCGAAAACAGCTGCAGGAGATCATAACACAAAAAGCTGTGCTGCAATCCGTTCTGCCTGCGGATCAGGAGGATATTCAAAAGATCTGTGCAACCTTGTTCCATGCATTAAAAACCAGAGAATCCGGTTATGAACTGATTACGTATGGGACTTTCTACCATTTATTAGGGCTGCTGATACACTCCCGGCTTTTCAGTGTCCCAAAGGAGGACACTTCTAAAAACCGTCAGCGGATTGACCAGTTTAAAAATGTAATTTCTCTTATAGAAGAAAAATACTCTGATGCATTAACCCTTGCCGATTTGTCAAAGGCTGCGGGTATGACACCAAAGTATTTTTGCAGATTTTTTCGTGGTATGACACAGAAATCACCAATTGAATATTTAATATATTACCGGATTGAATGCGCTGCTCTGGAGCTTACCGTATCCGGTTCCTCTATTACGGAAACAGCCTTCAATTGCGGCTTTAATGATATCAGTTATTTCATTAAAGCCTTTAAAAAATACAGGGGCATTACCCCGAAGCAATTCGTAAAATCTCTGAAGTCTCCGAATGAATCAGCCTGATCCGCCAGCGTTAATTGTAACGGTATGCTACAATTAACGCCGGCGCAGGAGGATTAATCAGTTATTACGCCCTTTTGGAGCATTATGTTCGCGTAGAGGGCTTTTTCACTTGTTGCAATAATTGCATATGCAGTCTTTGCATTGTCATAGAAGGTAAAGCGCTCAATGTTTCCTACCGCTTTTGCTCCCCTCAAATCATGTTTTGCCACAATTGCTTTATACGTATCCCAGATTGGTGTCTCTACAGGATCGCCGGGCATTACTTCCATCAGATTGACAGGATGCTCCACGTAAGAATCCAGTGGAAATAATGTTAAGATTGCATCCAGAATCTCCGGAACTCCGTGTCCGTCACAGCGGATCACAATACAATTCTTTCCCATGGTTTCTGCCGGAAAATTTCCGTCAGAAATAACCAGTCTGTCACTGTGACCCATTTCACATAACACCTTTAATAATTCAGGTGATAGTATTTTCGGTATTCCCTTTAACATATTAATCCTCCCTACTGCCAATGCCCGCGAATTTGGGCATCCGCACAAATTCGCATTTTAATGGTTCGTGACCATCTTCAGTTTGTTTAAAGTGATATGTCCAAAATTCTTTCTATTTTTAGAATCGCTTTTTAAGGTGCGCTATTTTGTAATCGTTCCGTCTAAGTCCCAAAGATCCTCCCAGCCCTTTGCTCCCTCCCAAAGGAACACCTGACCTTTGATTAATCTATTGTTCTTATCAATAGATTTTAATGTCTTCATTTCTTCTTCTGTTAAAGGATCTTCTGTGGTACATTTTAAATTGCTGACATATTCCCGCTCATGAATGGAGAAAGGAATCGGAACCTGACCTCTTTGTACTGCCCACTTTAAGCATATAACAGCAGGATGTACATTATGTGCCTTTGCAATCTCCACAAGCTCCGGAACCTGGATATCTGCAATGTCCTCATCGCTCTTATCCCGATCCGGTCTGGTAGGAGATCCAATGGGGCAAAATCCGATGGGCTGAATCTCATGTGCGATACAGTAATCAAATAATTCCGGCTGCTGGAAGCAGGGATGCAATTCCATTTCGATAGCGACGGGCTTAATCTTGCAAAGAGGAAGCACTGCCTCCAGTTTAGCTACTGTCATGTTCGACATTCCGATAAATTTAACAAGTCCCAATTCTACTAATCTTTCACACTGTCTCCAGGTCTTCATAAACTGATCCACACTAAACGGCCTTGAATCAGGATTACGGGAATCACCGTCACAACCGGGGGCATGATAATTGGCAAATGGCCAATGAACAAAGAACAGGTCGATATAGTCCAATTGAAGATCTCTCAGACTTTTCGCACAAGATAACAGAACATCCCCTTTTCCGTGCATATTGTTCCATACTTTTGTTGTGATGAACAGTTCTTCCCTCTTAACGGTTTCTTTTTCAAATGCAGCTCTGAATACTTCACCGATCTGGTCCTCATTCTCGTAGACTGCGGCACAGTCAAACATCCGGTAACCGGCTTCAATCGCACCTGCAACAGCAGAAGAAACCTGCTCTGCTGTAAAACGGTCTGAACCGAAGGTTCCCATTCCAATACCGGGCATGAAATCACCGGTATAAAGTTTTTTCTGAGGTACTGTTTTTGGATCAATAAATGTCGACATAGTTTTCTCTCCTTTATTATGTTATAATGAATTGAAATAATCAACCCCCAGTAATCTTATCCGTGGAATATATTCTCTGAGGATATTCTTACAGTTGAAGTTTTCTGTATCTATTTCAGCTTGATTACCTTCATCTGAGGTAACAGCATCTCCATATCCTTCATTAAAAAAAATCCTGTTTCCATACGCATCGCATTCGCTGCCGAAATTGCGCTGGCTAACTTTATGGTATCTGTCATTGTCATGTTACGGGAGAAACCAACCGCAAATCCTGCGATCATAGAATCTCCGCAGCCCACAGTATTGACAGCTTCTATCTTTGGCACTACAGCCTGATAAACTCCTTCGTCACAAACAATCACTGATCCCTGTGCACCACAGGATACCGCAACCACTTCAATTCCTTCCTGATGAAGTTTGACAGCAGCCTCTATGATCTCTTCCGTACTGGTGATATCTTTACCGCTGAGTGCCCTTATCTCATCCAAATTAGGCTTAATCATGGTCGGCTTAGCCAAGATGGATTCCTCCAGCAGACTTCCGCTGGTATCCAGTATTACTTTTTTCTTATGCTGTCTGGCAATTTGGATCATCCCGTGATACAGGGAGCTATCCACTCCTTTGGGAACACTGCCTGAAATCACCACCACTGAACACCCGGCAACTAATTCCATATACTTTTTCAGCATTTCTTCTATATCATGTTCTGTTACATACACTCCCGGTTCCAGAAATTCCGTCTGTGTGTGATTCACTTCATCAAAGATATTAATACAGGATCTGCTTTCTCCTTTGATGGAGACAAAATCACTCTTTATCTTTTGTCCTTCCAAGGCCTCTACAATGTAAGCACCTGCATATCCTCCTGCAAATCCTGTGGCGGTAACCTCCTCACCTGCTATGGCTGCGGCTCTGGATACATTCAGACCCTTTCCGCCGGCAGAATATCTGCATTCTTTTACTCTGTTAACACTGTTCGGTCGAAAACTCTCGACCACATATCTTTTATCTATTGCGGCATTTAATGTAACCGTCAGAATCATATTCTCTCATCCGCTCCTTTCAGGAGAATATATTTGATGCTTCGTTCTACCTGCTATTCCTCGTTTACAAGCAGTATCTTTCCGTTTACTGCTCCCGGTATTTTAAATAGTTGAAACGCTTCCTGTGCCTGGCGCATGGGATATTTTTTAGCAATCAGCCCCTGGTCAAATTTTAACTGACCGGTTGCATAGTAATGCGCGGTCAACTCCCACTCCTTACCGGGAAATGGCGCACTGTAAGACATCCACGATCCGGTCAGCTTAAATTCCTTCCGGTTCATATTTTCCCATAACTTCTGGGTGAATTCCAGAGTCAGATGCGGGGTCCCGATAAAGCATACATGGGATTTATTTGCTGCAAGCTCAAAGGCCATATACATGGTAGGCAAAGCCCCTGCCGTTTCAAATACATAGTCAAAGCCTTTTCCATCGGCGTATTCCATGGCCTTTTCCATAAAGCCCTCTTCTGTTGTATTAATCACTGCATCTGCACCAAGACGCTTCGCCAGTTCCAGACGCTCCTGATTCACATCAAACACTGCTACCTTACGGGAACCAAAAATTTTGGCCCATTGCATCGTAAAAAGACCGATGGTTCCGCCGCCCAGTATGGCAACATTTTTACCTCCCTGATAATCATTTTGCAACAGTCCATGAAGTGCCACGGTGGAAGGCTCAAACATGGCTCCCTGTTCATAAGAAATACTTTTATCAAAAACCACGGCATTTCTCTCCGGAATCACAACATAATCTGCATTACTTCCCTGTTCTCTGGAACCAATAAAGCTGTAATGTTTGCACAAAGCATAATTCCCACTCTGACAGTCTTCACAGCTTAGGCACGGAAGTAAGGGTGCTCCGGATACTCTGTCACCAACCTTAACCTTTGTGACTCCTTCTCCAATCTCAACCACATCACCCGAGAACTCGTGACCCAATACAATGGGATAAAAATGCACTCCATTATGTAGAACTCTTGGAATATCGGACCCGCATATTCCGGAAACTCTTACCTTTATTTTGACGGTACCGGGTTTTGTTACCGGTTCCTCATAGTCGGAATAGCGAACATCTTCATTAGCATAAACCACTGCTGCTTTCATATCATTTACCTCTCCTTCATGACATTTTTCAAATTCTGATATAGTTCCAAAAAGATTTTATAATTCTTTTCATAAATTTCATGATTCTCCATATTTGGCATATGGTATCTTCGAACCTTCACTGTCGTATTGACCGCTTCCTCAAAATCACGATACATTCCAACACCGACACCTGCTAAAATCGCAGCACCAAGTGTTGTTGCAGTATCAGAGGAGGGGACCGCAATCGGCTTTCCTGTAATATCCGACTTTATCTGTGTCCATAATCTGGAGTTGGCAGCTCCTCCCATGGCCTTTAATTGACTCACCTGTGCTCCTGCTGCGGCAGCCACATCAAGATTATGTCTTAGTGTAAATGCAACGCCTTCCATTGCGGCTCTGGTAAAATGTCCTTTGGTTTTGCTATAATCCAGACCGTAATAAACACCTTTTGCATTCACATCCCAGATCGGTGATCTTTCACCTGCCATATAGGGTAGGAATATCAAACCGTCGCTGCCCGGATTTACTTTGTCCGCAAGCTCATCCAAAAGAACAAAGGAGGACTTGCCCGTCTGCTTTTCCATTCCCCTCTCATAATCGGCAAATTCCTTTTCAAACCAGCGCATCACCCCGCCACCTCCGACGGTACCTCCCTGAAGAAGCCATCGATCCGGTATCACATGGAAGCTTAGGATTAATCGGGGATCTGCACTGTATTTATCCAGGCAGACGCTCATACCGCCTGCCTGACCACCCTGTTCCTGGGTTTCATATGGATGAATTACGCCTGCTCCCAGCGTTCCGCAGGCTGCATCCAGACCACCTGCTACAACTGGTGTCCCGGCCAGAAGACCGGTTTGTCCGGCTACCTTATCCGTTACAAATCCAACGACCTGATGACAGTCATAGATTTCCGGGAGAAATCCCAAAGGAAATCCCAGTCTGTTACACATATCTTCGTTCCATGTACCGGTACGCATATCGAAACAATGGAGCCCATATCCCTGTGATTTATCCTGGCTGATGACTCCGGTCAGTCGATATACAATAAAACTGTTGGACTGAAGTATTTTATATATTTTTTCATATATTTGAGGGAAGTTCTCCTTATACCAGATAATTTTCGCTGTGGAATAAGACGGCTGAAGCGAATTCCCTGCCAGGTTGAATATTTTATCTTCGCCGATTTCTCCATTTAACCGTCTGGTAATCGCTTCTGATCTGGTATCCATCCAGATCGGCGTATTAATCAGGACATTGCCGTCTTTGTCTATCGGTATGGCTGACCAGCTCTGTCCATCGACTCCAATTCCGGCAATATCTTCTTTCTTAATTCCGGCTTTTTGAATTGTATCTCTTGTGGTCAGACAAACTGCTTCCCACCACTCATCCGGATTTTGCTCTGCATATCCCTGTTTGGGATAGTAGACCTGATAGTTGCCTGTCATACTGGCTATGACTTCACCGCTGTCATTAAAAACTGCCACCTTGCAGGCACTTGTTCCAAGATCAATTCCGAGTAAATATTTCTTCACACTGACCTCCATTCCAACCATATCTCCGTTGCATCATTGTATGAATGTTTTATAACCGTAACGTTTCACCTTTGACCGTCCTTGCGGACAAGGGTTTCGTGAAATGATTTATAACTTCTTTACAGAATTGCCTTCCAGAATTTCTGTCTGTAATTTTATCATTTTATAATTTGCTGCTGTATTCGATGCAGTCTCGTTTAGTCTATTTAAGATTAACTCGGCAATGCTTTTTCCGATTTCCTCCATTGGTTGTGTTACAATCATCAGTCTGGGATTGTAGGCTCTTGCAAACTCTGCATTATCAAACCCGATCAGAGACAATTCCTCGGGAATATTAATTCCCAGTTCATTTATACCGATTACGGCTCCCATGGTCATTTCATAGTTTGCCACAAATACAGCCGTCATATCCTGATTTCTCTTCACCAGTTCTTTCAGGCAATGCACTCCACCGTTAATGGTATAGTCACCATGCTCGATTAACCCTTCCTCCGGTACAATTCCCGCTTCCATTAATGCCAGTTTATAACCGAGCAAACGCTCCTGAGCCGTAAACACATCCTCCGGTCCGCCAATCATTCCGATCCTTCTATGCCCGTTCTCAATCAACCTGTTGATTGCCTTCCTGACAGCATCCAGATTATCGACTAACACATAATCACAGTCAATCCCATTGATTTTACGATCAATCAGAACAATCGGCTTCTGGGACTTATAAAAACTCATTAAATGTGAGCCATCCGAATTAACCGGCATATTAATAATTCCGTCAACCCTTTTTCTGTATAGAAAATCAACCGCTTGTCTTTCTAGTTCTTTGTTCGTTCTACAATCGCATACAATGGTTCCATAACCATGGTTGCGAAGTATATCCTCCATGGCAGTTATGATATCCGCACAAAATTTATTATTTAATTCCGGGATCACAACACCGATCGTTTTCGTCCGGTTCGTTTTCAGACCACGTGCCACTTCATTGACCTCAAATTTCAATTCCCGAATGGCTTCTTCTATCTTTTTCCTGTTCTCATCCCGAACATTACCGCCGTTTAAGTAAGAAGATATGGTTGCCAGTCCCAGGCCTGTATACTTTGCAATATCTTTCATTGTCGATGCCATTGTTTACTACCTGCCTTTTTAACAGAATTACTGACACTATTTATCTTAACACTTTATTGTCACAACCACAAACCAACATACGGTTTTTCACTAAACTTTTCACCCGTTCCATGCCTGCCTTCCCAAAACTCTTTGGATCAAAGGTATCCGGCTTCTCATTCAGCAACTCCTTGATTCCATCTGTATAGGCGACACGAAGTTCTGTGGCAAAATTCACTTTACAGATCCCACGTTTTACGCAATCCCTTACATCATCATCACTCAATCCGGAAGCGCCGTGCAGAACCAGCGGTATGGATACCACCTTCTTAATTTCGGAGAGTCTATCCTTGTCTAATACCGGGGTACCACTATAAAAACCATGTGCTGTTCCGATGGCTATTGCCAGAGAATTGATCCCCGTTCTTTCAACAAATTCCCTTGCTTGTTCAGGATCTGTGTTGGTGTCTGCTTCTGCTTCCAGATCGTCTTCCTTACCGCCTACCTTACCCAATTCTGCTTCAACCGGAATACCATTCGGTCCGGCTGCCTCAACCACCCTCCTGGTTACTTCGATATTATGTTCAAAAGTTTCATGTGATCCGTCAATCATAATGGATGTATAACCTTCCCCTATGGCTTTCACTGCAAGCTCATAACTGCTGCCATGATCCAGATGCAGGGCAACCGGAACAGCTGCTTTTTTCGCTTCTGCAGCGACAATCGCTGCAAATGTTTCCAATGAACCATACGTTACCGTGGAAGGTGTGGTCTGAAGCATCACAGGAGCATTTAGTTCCTCGGCAGCTGCAATCACTGCTTTTACCATCTCCATATTTTCAACATTAAAAGCTCCTACTGCATATCCACCCTGCTGTGCATCTAATAGCATGTTTTTTGATGTTACAAATGGCATAACCATATCCTCCTTATTCAAAACCGAAACGTTTCTGTTTATAGACAAATCATAACCCAAGCTTACCGTTTTGTCAATGGCAAATCACTTTCTCTATTGACTTTCCAGATATAAGCTAATATGATTGTGATTATCATAACATTGCAACCATATAACTTACAGGAAGGTGAAAATCATGCAATATTTGTTAGAAAATGAGTTAGCTTCTATACGATTTGATACAAAAGGCGGTCAAATCGTTTCGGTGAAGGATTCACAAGGTTTGGAATATCTATGGCAGGGAGATGCCGCTTACTGGTCCGGACAAGCGCCTGTTATGTTTCCCATCTGTGGAAGTATCCGGGAGAATAAGGCTGTGATCGGTAATCACATGCATTGTTTCATGGACCGTCATGGAATCGTTAGAAAGCTTGACTTTTCCTATGTTGCGCAGACAAAGGACTCAATTACGTTTTCCATTTGTTCCAACGAGGAATTAAGAGCCAAATATCCCTATGATTTTGAATTATACATAACCTATCAATTAAAAGAAAAGACCATAACCACCTCATATCGGGTCATTAATAAGGATGAACAGCCCATGCCTTATTTTATCGGAGGGCATCCGGGCTTTAACTGTCCTTTGTTTCAGGAGGAGCGCTTTGAAGATTATGTAATTGAATTTGAAAAATCCGAGAATGCAAACTGCCCCGAATCTGTTCCTGCAACAGGGCTAATCAATCCCAATAACCGCCTGTCGGTGCTAAAGGATGAGCGTATCCTGCCGCTAAAACACAGTTATTTTGATGTTGATGCTCTTATATTTGACCAACTGAAATCCCGAAGTGTTGAACTGATCAATCCTAAAACGGGAAAAGGCATACGAATGGACTTTGAAGGCTTCGATTATTTTATTCTTTGGTCAAGCCCAAACCACGGTCCTTTTGTTGCCCTGGAACCCTGGACCGGCTTTTCTACCTGCGATGATGAATCCGATATCTTTGAAGAAAAAAGGGGCGTGAACATTCTTGCTCCCGATAATGACGCTGTTCACACCTTTGATATTACCCTGTTATAATCCAATATTAAGCAGATGATTTCATACAACACAAAATCCGGTATTGGAGCACGATTCACAAGAATCGCCCCCTGGTACCGGACAAAGTGTTTGGTTTCTTTATGATCTGGTTCTTTTACTGTCTCATGTTTCTGATTATGGCCAGATTATGATCTGGTTCTTTTACTGTCTCATGTTTCTGATTATGGCCAGATCATGATATTTGTTGATGCGTCCCCAGCGCTTTAGTCCAAGATCCCGCTCAAAGTTGACATACCGGATCCTCCAATTGCCATTTTGAAAAACATGGATACTTTTCGGGTTATAGTAAATGATTTTAATCGGTCTGGTCCCGAATTTTTCTTTCATTGTTTGCTCAAATTCTCTTACTTTGTCTTCTGTAAATGGATTATAAAAATAGAATATTGTACCATTCTCAGGAAGATTTTTGATAGCGTCACCCTGTCGAATTGTTACATTCTTCCACCTGGCAAACTGTTCACCCGTGCACCTTGCTACTTTGGGATCGAGTTCTAGTCCAATGATCTTATTTTTCAACCTGCGGCTTAACCAATAATTAATGATCCGACCTTTTCCGCAACCAACATCAACAAGTACGTCCTGTTTCCTGATACGGATACAATTAAAAATATGAGGCATAACAGAGTATTTGGTATGATAAATGTCATTTGCGCCCAGATGTTTATAAATCGTCTTACAATTACCCTTTAAGTACCTTCTGCTGTAGTGCAGGTCATAAACCACTTCGTAGATGTTTTCCCGAAGACAGTAGAAGAATACAAAGAAGAAATATTGAATGGTCTTACCTATTCCTTCCTCTGCTATCCTTTGTCTTATCCTGTAAGCATAATTCATTCGATGTCCGCTCCAAACATAAACTAATCATTATTGCTACGTACTCCTGTAACTGATCACAAGATCATGCAGCAAGGATTAGTATGGCTGCCTATGAATCATTTTATGCATGATTTCCTGCCAGTATTGGAGAATCATCCGGATAGAGACAAAGGTACAAATTTTTAAAATATTTAACGGTTTAAACACCCATCGCGGTCAGGAATTCATCCATCTTATCCTCATAGGTTTTCCGATAAGTGTCTGCTTCGGTCAACTTACTCTCATCATTGCTTGTAACTGCTTCCATACTCAATGCTTCTGTCTGCGCCAATGCGCTCAAAGTATCACCAAGAAGTGCAATCTGATCATTGTAGGACTCTGATCCCCAGGTGGCGCTCTGGAAAGATCCGAGCAACTGTTGAGAGTCATCAGAAACCTGCTGATATCCGTTGACCAAATCATCTGCTGTCAGATTGCCGGCATCGTATTGCTCGCGGTTAGCCCTTAACTGATCAACCATAGCAGAATGATCACTTAAGCCTTGAACATATGTCAGTAATTGGTTGTAATCTGACTCTGCCATAGCCTGATCATCTGCTATTGCATCCGCCGTGGCTGTATCTGTCTGTGCTGTATCTTCGTTTGTTGTATCAGTTGCAGTTGTATCTTCTTTCGTTGTATCAGTTTCAGAGGTATCTGCCGCTGTCATATTCTCCGATGAAGCCTGCGATGCTGCATCTTTTTCTGAACCACCACAGGCTGTAGCGCATAGTGCCATAACCAGCACCAGAATAACCATTAATATCTTTTTCATAATTGTTCCTCCTTGAAGTCTGCTTTTTATTTCTTATTCTTGCTTATTCTAGCATTAAATCTTCGGAAGAAATTATGATTCACACGAATGGTACTATTTTTGTAATGAAATGCAACTGATTTAATTTCCAAACTGTCTTCCTTCATGATCCACTCTATATTCCCCTTTATAGATCAACTGAGATATCGGCACAATCTCATATCCTTTTTCCTGTAGACCGGTAATGATGGTCTCAAGGGCTTTTGGTGTATATTTGGCTCCATTGTGCATCAGGATAATGGAACCACAACCCAGATGCTTATCCTCCAATACCCTCTTTACAATAGCATCGGTTCCATAATCCTTCCAGTCCAGAGAATCACCGTACGCAACAACTTTAAAAGCGCTGAATGTCAAGGTTCTGCGAACAAACACGGCCAACCCCTATGGACATGTCGTCGTATTTGCAGTACTAAGATTGGTTTTAAGCTGCATATTATAACAGACAGAAAATCGAACTTGAAAAGACCGAGCAAAAAACCCACATCTTACTTATTATTCAACACGGCCTGTGCTACGCACCACCAGCGTAGGATTGTTCAGTAGGGATAACTTTGCTTTTATGCTTGTTCCTTCAACATAACAGCAGACAGGTTCCTCCCCTAATTTCAGATTCCATTCAAAATAATCTTTATGAACGATGATAGAATCAACGAACGCATCGACTATCTCTTCCGGAACTTCCTGACCGGAGAAATCAAAATTCTTCTCCATCAGTTCCTGTAAAACTTTTAATCGATCCTGAGTATCTTCCGTCTCAGGTATTTCATCTATTGCATACTCTCTAAGCTCAGCCTCATGCCGGGTGATCCGCTCTTCAATGTCCTATTTCTTCTCTCCCTCTTTCGTCCGGTGCCTTACCTTCCTATTAAAAGAGATTCCACATTCACATAATCTTCCTGCAGTACACATCCAAACTAGGCTTTACTCCGCATCTAGCTCTTTCAATCGCTACGTGGTTTGCTTTCTTACTGTTCTGCATCTTCTGAACTCGAAGGTACTCTGCCTCAGTAACGATTGGTTAATGTTTCCCTTGGTTTCAACCTTTTGCACCTGATCGTAATTTCGTATCTTCTTCTGCTCCAGATAATCCGGAACATAATTCTTACGATATACGATGATTCCATAATAAAATTCATTACGCAAAATTCTACTGATGGCGGAACAATCCCAGTGCTTCTTACCAGTTGCCGTTAGCCTGCCACAGGTTTCCAATTCGTATTGAATTTTACGAATACTGCTTCCTGCAAGGTACAAATCAAAAAATCAACCTCACGGTTTTTGCCTGCTCTTCATTGATAACGAGGTCTTTGCCATACCGCTCATAGCCAAGATTACCAGTTGTACACTCCTAAGTTTGTTGACAGCTTTAGATCAACATAACATATTGGTATTTTCAATAGCTAATTCAAAATTTCATCGCCACCTCAGGATATCACGATGAGTTTCTTTATGAGGAGCAAATGATTGTGATCCAGGAATTCTATTCTTGCCAAAAGGAATATTTTAATCTACAAAATATGAAGACACTTTAACTCGAGTGTTCATACAAGATGCTGATTTTAAGAGAAAATATTCTATTATCTATAATCGTAATAAATATCTTACACATTATGTATCAAATATATGAAAAACTGGAATTACAGGAATAGATAGCGGCATCTGTTACGAAAATCCCAATCGTGTAACGACATTTAAATCAATTTACGACATTTCCTATAAATGCAAAAAACACTCTTAATATATAAGAATGTTTTTTGCACGAAATATAATTATAAAACTTGAAGAGAAATCTGATAATGATAATATCCTTTTCTTATGAAATACTCTGGATGAATATTTTTCTTCCAGCCAGTATCTCCACCTAATCCTGTATGGAGGTAATCCACATTCAAATAAATATTATTATCTTTGCTTATGTCCTCTTTATAGTTAGCCTGATCACAGGACATTATCGAATAATCATGAATATCAAAATGAAACGGAACAGCACCTGATACACAAATTCCATGGCCTGATTTATCTTTGACGATCAGGTATCTTACGTCCTCTTTTCCTCCACATTCAACTGGTTTGATATAAGGAGTATACTGATCAGCAACTGTGCTACTGTAACTACCAATGTGTGCTGCTTCTTTTCTGTCACAATAATTTTCCCAGGGTCCTCTTCCATACCAATTAATTTGATCTTTATGCTCAGGGAGCATAAAGGAAAGTCCGATCCTAGGAATGGTTTCTGTAATGCAATTATTAATTACTGTTTTATTGAATTCAATTCCTTTACTTCCAATTCGATATTGTGTCGATACTGTTATTTTTCCCTCATTATAAGATACCTCAGTAAAAATAAAAATCTGCGTATCTGTTGCTACAGTTTTTATACTCAATATTTGCTTGATTGGCTTATTTAAACCTTCTTCTTTCCATTTTTCTGCATAATTTTTCCCTTGTTCATTTGTTCCTTCATCGATACCTGTAGCTGCACGGTAGAAGTTATCACAACCTCCGGTAAAGGTTTCTTCTGACCCCAGTACTACTTTATCGAACGTGCATTCCGATTTATCAAAACTTATCTCTGTATCCTTACCTGTTATGATAATTTTATCATCTGTATCATTGACAAATAATTTCTCTCCTGTTATGCATACATCTCTTTTATGAAGTACCGACTGTTCCAAAGGAAGTTGATACGAATATATAACATGCCCCTTATCTGCATAATCTGATTTTTCTCTCAATGAGAACTTGAAATTCACAAATGCTTCTCCCCTGATTTTATCTGTATCAAAGTCAAAATCTAAAGCTTCCGATTGACCTGCCGGCGTAAAATACTGTCTTAATTCCCCATGCTGGGCAATATTACCATCGCATTGCAGTTCCCAAGTAATTCTGAGATGCCCGAGATCAAGTTGCTGATAATTATTCTTAATCTTGTACATGCTCGTTCCAAAGTACAGAGGCGCTTCTAAATATATTTTTATAGGTGCCTGACAATTTCTCACTTCATATGCTGCCGGTTTCCAGCATAAATCCGGAAACACAATACCATTAAGGCACATGTCTTTTACTGGATCGACAATCGTTTCACCAAAAGCTCCCCCATAAACATACTTGGTAGAACCATCCTCTCTCCTTTGTGTTAATGCTTTATCTTGGAAATCCCAGATAAATCCACCCTGAAAACGAGGATATTTCTCTACCAGATCCCAAAATTCTTTGAAGTTACCATTACTGTTACTTTTCGCATAAGCATATTCACACATAATGAATGGTCTAATATCATATAGATCTGCCATTTTATCTTCTATCCATGATTTCGATGGATACATAGGTGCAATGATGTCTGTGATATTAGCACCCGGATCGCAGGATTCATACTGAACATATCTGGTTTTATCATATTCTTTTATCCAACCATACATAGCAGCGTGATTTATCCCTGCACCAGATTCATTGCCCAGTGACCAGAGTAAAATAGAGGGATGATTTTTATCTCTAAGAAGCATTCTGGACGCACGTTCAATATAAGCTGCTGTCCATTCCGGAGACGAACTTAACTGACCGCCATAACCATGCGTCTCAAGATTTGTTTCATCCACCAGATAGACACCCATCTCATCGCATAAGTCATACCAGTCGTTTGCATGAGGATAATGGCTGGTTCTAACTGCATTAAAATTCAACTGCTTCAAACAGCAAATCTGTTGTTTCATATATTCTTTTGTAATACATCTTCCGGTTTCAGGACAAAATTCATGCAAGTTAACTCCACGAACGATCAATCTTTTTCCGTTAACATAAAGTACTCCATCCTTACATATTTCAATTTTACGAAAACCAACTTTCGTGCTCTCAATATCTGTAACTTGTCCTTCCCCATCAATGGTTTCCATAACTAAAGTATACAAATATGGATCTTCCGCTGACCATAAATGGGGTTTATTTATCTTAACGGATGGAAATGCTACAAATTTAGGCAGCAGATAAAAACCACATTTCGCATATGGTTCGCTTTGAAAACTAGTTACAGCTTGCTTTTTGGCGTCATAGAGGCTTAATCTAACAAAACATTCACCGTAACCTTTCACTGTATTATTCGGGTGAAGCATAACCTTTAATTCAGCTTCTCCATAATTATCTCCTTGAAATAATGTTTCTACCTTATAATCGAAAATGCGTTGTTTCGCTTTCGCATAAATTCTTACGTCGCGATGGATTCCGGACAAATGCCAGTAATCCTGATCTTCCAAATAAGTTCCATCACAAAATTGAAGAACTTTTACGGCAAGCTCATTTTTTCCCTTTTTGACAGCATTCGTTATATCAAAGGCAGCCTCCAGCTTACTGTCCTGAGAATATCCTATCTCGGTACCATTAATCCAGAGATAAAAACAGGATTCCACCCCTCCAAATTCGATAAATATATCTTTTCCATCATAATAATCAGGAATATCAAAGACAGTACGATAGCATCCTGTCAGATTTTTCTCAGGTACATAGGGTGCATTGAGTTCCAGCTGTTCTTTTGCTATCTCTATTTCAAAATGAGACGCTTCCTCATTTCTCTGAAACGGATAAAGCATATTGGTATAAACAGGTTTTCCATACCCATGTAGTTCCCAATTCGACGGCACCGGAATGTCATCCCAGCCACGGTCATCATAATAATTATCTTCAAAACCTGTGGGTGCTTCCAAAGGACTTTCTGCCAACTTGAATTTCCAATTCCCACTTAAGCTTTGTACATACTTTGAGGTGTTACGATTACCAGTCAAAGCCTGTTCAAAAGTTTCATAAGCTCCATAGGGAGAATGCATTGGATAACGATTTCTTTGTGTTACATATTGATTTTCCCATTCTTTGTTCATAATACCCTCCATTCTGCCGTTTACGACAGCTCAAACAAGATGAATTGTCAAGCCAACGTCCACGCATGTTTTTGCGAGGCTATTTACTCGCATGCATAAATTCAGCGTGTGAAAATATCTTTTTTATTTTCACACTAACGTCCATGCGTGCTACTTGCTTGCACGCATAAATTCAACGTGTGAATTAGTATTTCATAATTCACACTATATTCTTTTATCATATCTGGTAAAAATGTTTTTGTTTTCTCTTGTTTTAATGTCATTATTATAATATTATTTGAATATGTACACAATATTTTATTTGGTTATTATTTTATCCAATTTGGTAAATTAAACGACGCTTTTTACAATAACATTCATCAGAAGGGATTCCCATGAAACTTGAAATGAAAAAAGATGTTATATACCGTTGTATCGGATCTGATTTTAATAACGGAATCATTGCGTGTGGTTTTATGACTAAACCAACGAAAGATCACTCACAGTATAATCTGCTTATCAATTACTACAGTTGTTTTTTACTTCTATCCGGCAGTGGTTTTTACTATACGAAGGATAATGAGAAAATTCCAATTCATTCAGGAAATATCGTGCAACGTCTTCCGGGAATTAGCCATTCCACAGAGATTATCCCCGATGGAAACTGGCTCGAGTTCTTTATCAGTTTTGGTCGTTCCACCTATGATTATTTGTGCAGTTTAAATCTTCTTCCTATTGATATTCCAGTTAGAAAAGTAAACTATGATGAATTTACGATGCAAAAACTATCCAGACTTTTATCTAAACTAAAAGGTGCTGATGATATTGATTTACCATATCTATCTCTACAAGCTCAAGAAATTGTATTATCTTTTCATGCCTGCATGCAAAAAGCTTCTTCAAACGATTCTCAGATTGAATCTATGGAAGAAGCCTGTCGACTATTATCATTTGACATTAATAAAACTATCTCTTTAGAGAAAATAGCCGCTGCGTTGAATATGGGTTATGAAAACTTTCGAAAACAATTTCATAAATATACCGGTTCTTCTCCAGACAGATATCGAATTGAGCAGAGAATGAAACACGCTAAACTTATGTTATTATCTGGTAATTCCATCAAAGAAACTGCTCTGCTAACAGGGTATAGTGATACGTATTCCTTTACAAAACAATTTACCCATACGGTTGGAATTTCGCCCGGTCGTTATATTAATGATAAGACAAATAGGCAGAAGTAACGCAACCTGATCTGCCACAGTTGTTAAGGTCAGATTCCCATATAATTCTCGTTTATATATTCAACTGCCATATCAACAAAACGGTTTATCTGTTTGTCATTACTTTTATAATACTTCGAATGCATTTTTGTGCCTTCTTCAGTCAATTGCATCTGTTCTGCTATCGCAAGGAGCATTTCACGTTCTTCATCTTCCATGAAGCATAGAACTTTACTGTCTGTTTCTGTAGATTTTTCCTGATCAGTCCTGATCCCAAATTTTTGAACTGGTTTATCCGTCTATGCTAAGGGGGGTTGAATAACCTGCTTTCCAGCATATACTTTTGCCCAATATCCATTTGGAGGTGTTGGGACCTCAAGTGACTTATATACCACCAATAACTTTTACCCACCAAGATCATATCAAACTTTATTGTATTTTATAGCTAATTACACCACACAAAAATCTAATTATAAAATATTACAAATTAGGTATATGACTATAAACATATCTCGTGGAAAAACTTCATACATTTTTACAAAAGATCTGTAGTTTCCAGTATCTGCGAAAGTCTTAAAATGAATTTGCATATCCATAAAATCAAGTGCCTCCAAATGGTTGATAGTTCACCATTTGGGGGCACCTGATTTTGTTATGATTCAGTGTATTAAACTGCATACCTGAATTTCTTATCATCTACATCTTTACTTCTTTTTCACAGATGTTTTTGTAACAACAATCGTTATGGATCCTGTTTTACTTCCAGTTTTTGCTACAGGTGTTAATTCAACAATTAAGAATTTACCTGCATCTGAGGCATCCAGCGTATAAGTAAGCTTATTTGCATTCTTAATCTTCGTCTTACCTTTTCCGTCTGCACTGTTAGCACGATACCATTGGATTAATGTTCCATCTTCTTTGTCATTCTCTACATCCTGATAAGTATAGGTCAAGGTCAATTTGCTACCAACGACAGTTTTACCGCTAATCTTTGCAGATATCGCTTTCGGTGCTACATTGGAAGCAGCAACTTTAACTTTCGTCATCTCGATATTTCCATTAAGAGTTCCACTCTTTGCAACAGGTGTTACTTCAACAAAAATATATTTTCCCTGATCTTTCTTCGTAAGCTTATAGGTCAACTTGGATCCGGAAGCTATTAATTTCTTATTCTTGCCTTTTGAATTATCAGCTCTGTACCAGCTTATAATGCTAGCTCCCTGTTGATCTCCATCAGCATCCTTATAAGTATAAGAAACCTTTAATGTATTACCCACCGCTGCTTTTCCTGTTATCTTAAGGTCAGTAGCCTCTGGTGCTGTATTCGTAACACTGACCAGAACAAAGGTACTGAACTTATTGATATCAATTTCAATTCCTAACAAGCTACCATCCTCGGCATATTTAATCGTACCGCGATTGAATTCTTGCTCTCCATCGCTATGCTTGATATATACACCTAAACTGCTTAAGAATTTTTCACGGAGTTCTTTATCCTCAGGTAAAGTGATTCCATTTAAGGAGAATAAAAGCTTTGTCTGCAAATTCTGATAGTTTGTTTCAATGACCATAGGAGTTCCAAGTGTAATAACCTCACTGTTTCCAGCCACCTCTTGAACTACCTTTGCTGTAATTGCATTTTGTATTGCATCTGTCTTACTTTCTGTATCTCTTATGGGAACAATATGGAAGAATAGATCATCTGCATTGCCTGAAATATTCTTTATTGTTTCCTTAGGTATCTGGATGCTTACATCATCCGTTGTCACCTTAAGAGCTACGTTGTTCTCGGATAATTCCTTGACGGAATCATGCTTAACTGTTACTGATACTTCATCCGCTTTATTATTCGGAATATCCTTCACAACAATTTGGACCGTATCCTTCTTCTGTTCAAGAACCTTCTTAATTACATCCTCTGTTTTACTCTGGCTTAATACAACAGAATCAACTTTCTTGTTATCCTTTAGATCACGAGTGATATCAATCGCTACAATTGTACTGGAGTTTGTTTGATCTGCACCATTCAAGCTGCCTGAACGTACTTCCTTATTATCAGTTTGAATAGGTGTCTGAGGTGTAGACGGTGTTGATGGTGTTGATACAGCTGTCCATACTGCATAATAGGTTGTATTACTGCTTCCCATAGTAGCCGTTGGTGTGCTGATTGCACTTCCACCCTGTGTTAGCGACCAGCCGGTAAAGGTATAATTAGCCTTTGATAATCCGCTTCCAGCTGCCAAGGTTATTGTATCGCCTGCATAATATTGAGTGCCATCCACCGGTAACGTTCCGGTACCACCATTCAAATCATAGGTTACGATAAATTTACCATTTTCAACCCATAGTGCATAGAAGGTTACATTCGTCGTTCCCATTGTGTAGGTTGAATCAACTGCACCTCCATTTGGGGTCGTTGACCATCCTCCAAAGGTATGATTTAATTTTGATAATCCGCTTCCAGCTGCCAAGGTTATTGTATCGCCTGCATTATATTGAGTGCCATCCACCGATAACGTTCCGGTACCACCATTGAGATCATATGCTACAGAATACTTCTGATCCTCTATCCATATTGCATAGAAGGTTACATTTGTCGTTCCCAATGTGTAGGTTGAACCAACTGCACCACCATTAGGGGTCGTTGACCAGCCTCCAAACGTATGATTTGCCTTGGTAATACTACTGCCACTTGCAACAGATACGTTATCGCCTGCATAATATTGATGATTATCGGATGGTACTGTTCCGGTACCACCATTCAAATCATAGGTTACGATAAATTTACCATCTTCAACCCATATTGCATAGAAGGTTACATTCGCCTTTTCCATTGTGTAGGTTGAACCAACTGCACCACCATTTTGGGTCGTTGACCAGCCTCCAAAGGTATGATTTGCCAGGGTAATACTACTGCCACTTACAACAGATACGTTATCGCCTTCGTGATACAGGTTGGTGTCCACCGGCATTGTTTCGGTACTACCACCGTTTAGATCATAAGTCACCGTATAAGTTGCAATTGCCGGTGATACTACTACTTCCACTGTCGCAGTCAGATTACTATCATTCAAATATCCTTCCGGCAATTCACCCAACGTTGCTGTGAAGGTATAGCTCCCGGCTGTGGTTGGATTATAGCCGTCGGTATCTGTCCATGCACTTACTGGTATTGTAACCGTAGTTCCATTCGCTTTGACGGTACCCGGTAATAAAGCAATTACCGCAGCCGCATCCATTGCATTTCCCGCACTTCCGGCATCAATAGCTGCAATTGTATCAAAGGAACTTAGTTGGGTCTTCGTTAATATTACATAATTAAAGGTACTAACAGTACTATCTATCATACCTGATTTTACAGCGATTGCCTTTATTGCCGAACCCGTGGCAACTGAAATTGCACTCGTGTACTCTTTACTGCTAATAGTAGGAACACTACCATCCGTTGTGTAATAAATCTTTGCTCCTACCGTAGTGGAGCTTAATGCTACACGTTGAAGTGTTTCATAGGTCCCGGAGGAAACGCTGGCAGTAGGCGCAGCTACTGAGTATTTGTCATTGATGTATTGATTTACTTGTGTTATCTCAGCATCCGTCAACGCTCTGTCATAAATCAACACCTCTGCAATGTCACCGGTAAAGAAGTAATCGGAACCACCTGATATACCCTTTCCTAAGAACAAGTCTGCTGCATTATTCGTTAAGGTAGTGGCTGCAGCTGAGTTGGTAGTAACAACACTGCCATTCACATAGATCTTTTGTGTTGCGCCGTTCTTAGTAATAAAGGTAGAGGAGAAGCCTGTTACTGCTGCGGGTCTTGTATAGGTTGTTACACCATTTTGGTTCCCTACACCAAATCTTGTTTTTACTGAGTTTTTATAAGGTGAGAGGTAAATTGATCCCCAGCTTCCAGATTCCGGAATGAATAAAGCCGAATATCTGTCACCATTATTCGCTGAATCCGGATCCGTACCACGGAATCTGCTGACAATCATAATGGTGAGCTGTGTCTTGGTATTGTAATTCTTGAAGCCAGTCTTTTGAAGTAGATCATTCGTACCGTCAAAGGATACATATTTAAATCCATTACCGTCAGTCACGAGGACCGGCTGTGCATCCGCCGTGCTTTGTGTGAGTGCAACGGTACCGTTCGCATCTGAATATGCCCATCTTGATACCTTATTGCCTGAATCTGCTACAATGTCATCTGCATCGAGCCACAAATTCAGATTGGTTAAAGGAACACCCACACCCACTGTTACCTTCTGCCAACGTGCATATAGCGTAAAATCATTGGTAGCAGTTGTTCCAATCGATGTTACCTTATTGCCGCCCATTTCAGCATCGAACCAGCCAATAAAATCAAATCCGGTTCTGCTGGCATCGAGTAAGGTTAATCCGGTACCCTGCGCATAGGCGGCAGGGTTTGGATTGGTTGACCCTTCCACGCCATAGTAAGTAATATCTGAAAATCCATCATCTGGCAGGGTTGATACGTCTTTGGAGGGTCCGTCCGTACTCGTATTACCGATGGCATCGCTTGCTTCTACCTTAATGGTATAAGTAGTACCAGCAACCAGCCCGGTCATATCATAGCTATGTACCGTTGCCGCTACGGTAGCTACAAGCGCACCGCTTTTATAAATCTTATATCCGGTTACTGCCGTATTATCCTCTGCCACCGGCCAAGTAATTGACATACCTTTTTCGGCCAGATTGGTTATACTGAGCGCAGCTCCCTGTGGCCAGGTTGGCGGCAAAGAATCGACCTTAGTCAGTGTGATATAGTCGATGTTGACTGCATTAGCAGCTGTCTCCACATTAAATGCTATGGTATTTGCACCACTATTTAAGTTTATGTACTCCGTCGCATCTTTCCAGGTATCCCAACCCCCTGAGGCAGGAAGCGAAAGATTTTTAAGCTTACTACCGTTTACGTAAAGACCCAAATTGCTAGTGGCGTTTGTGTCAGCATATCTTAATACCAAAGCATATTTTCCAGCTGTTGGTACTGTTACATTAAACGTTGCTTTTGCATTTAGAGTATTGTAAAGTCCCGCCACGAAGCCGGTACCCGAATAATCCTTATGGTCGGTCATAACTTTAGCACCACCCGACAAGGTCGCACTTTCTCCCTCGTATTTCATCGTAGAACCAAAGGTAATCGTATATACTCGTTTGTTAAATCCATTGGTTACCGTTATTGTTGTAGTTCCCTGTGTATTAACCGCATCGTTAATTGTAACAACGGCCTTTGGATCTGTCGCTGTCGCAGTTACCGTCGGGACAGGGTCATCATCCTTTGCGTAAACAGAATAATTCAAAGTGCCGGAAGAAAAGCCACTCAAGGCAGCTCCACTTACCGTAATTGCGGATAAGGAAGCATCGGCTTGCACATCTGCCGGTGTTCCTAATTTAACATATTCGAAGGTTGCTGTTGTTGCAGTACCACTTGCCATCAATCCTAACTGGGATGCTCCCACCATTGCCGTGGAGCCCAACATTGTATAGGTGGTACCGTTCGTGGAATAATAAGCGGAATACTTTGTTCCCACCTTAAGTATTCTAAAGTAGTGTGTTAATATATTATTTGCAGTTACAGTATTACCAATTAAAGTTTTTGTTCCATTCGTGACATTATATAGTCCATATACAGAATTACCATTCACTCGTTCATAATCCAGTTTAATGTAATTCTTATTATCACCATAGATAACAAGACCGTGCTGCTGGCCATTGGTATCCTGTGCTTTCGACAAAGTAACTTTTGTCTCAGCGATCCAATCTCCATCCGCTTGTTGAACAAACATGTTCTTGATGGAACCGTCCGAGATATCTCCAGCCTGTGAAGTAATCTTAAGACCCGCTCCGGAAACCACGCTATAATTTGCTGTATCTTCATTTGTAACAGACCACTGACTGCCTTTGGTACCATCGGTAAAGTCCTCTGCCTGCGGAGCTACTGCCACGCTGTTTGCTTGACTTACTCTTAGTATGAAGCTGGATACTCCTGCTACAGTTCCGTCTGCATTCACGATAAACAGCTTATAAGTGCCGGCAGTAACCGGTACCTTTATCGTGTTCGCATCACCGGCTGCAGAAGTCATCGTTGCTCCTTCTACAAAGCTCGTTGTTCCGGACGGAGCAAACCAGACGGTTTTCGTTGTATCCTGTGCACTTCTTATTCCAATCGTATTCGTTGAGGTATCTACCGCACAGCTGGCCGGAAATACGGTATCCGCTAGTGTAAACAGATCCTTAGGGATGATACTTCTATATTCATCCTGAACACCGGAATTTAAAGCAATATTATATTGTGCCAGTGGCCATACATTATCCGGAACCACTACCGGTATATCTATATCACTTTTGGGCGGATTTACACCCATTTTGTAGGTTGTTGCATAGGTATTCTTGATGGTCAGATCATGCTTACCACCATAATCCTCGCAGTTAATGGTATACTTGACATTAGGGTCGATATCCAGTACATTGTCATTTACCTCCATGTACGCGCTACCCTCATCAACATGTAGACCATAGGTAGGTCCATCTTTTTGTGAAGGGATTCCTCTGACAAAATTTTCATTCATCGTTGTCCCCGGCTGTTGTCCGAGTGTGTACAGAGCTCCGCTGTCATGAGTTCGATTCACATTATCGATCAACCTGTTATTATCCAGCTTATTATTTCTACAGGTAGTAGAAGCATTAAAATTCGTCCAACCCCATCCGAGTAAGACTGCAGCGGAAGCAGTTTTCATAAGCGTATTATGGGTTAACTGAACTGTATCACCATAGAATACGCAAACTGAATTAATACCACCAAATCCCGGCGCGGTACATATGTCATAGAACATGTTATTATTTACCGTAATATTCTTACATACACCTTCGATACCGGGGGCGTATTTTTCGTGAGTACCTCCGTCACCGATATAGACATGCTGCGGATGCCCTATCGTAAGTGCACTGGAAGCGGTATTGGTAAAGTAGTTGCCTATGACCTCACAGTTAACTACATCATTCACCATTGAAATTCCATCACAGCCACTATTCTCAATAATATTATTATAAAAATTAACGGATTCACTACTGGTAACTCCGATCATAGCTTGCAGTGTATCTATGATTCGGTAGGTGCTGTTATGCCAGTTGCCGTCTCCGAAAGCGATAAATGCAGTAGCTGTCTGTACGGTTGACCTTCCGTGTGAGCCTGCAACATCAACTAAGTTATAATCCGAATTGGCAAAGGTAATCCCCTGGAAGTTAATGTTCTTGACCCTGTCCGTGGTCGATTTTCCGGAGATATCAATCAGCCGCTCCACCGTTGGTGCCTCCACATCGGCATTCGCCATATCTTCACCTGTACGGGGATAATAATAAAGTGTTTTCGAACTCTTATCAAAATAGAATTCACCGGGTGAATCCAGCCATTCGAACACGTTATATATCTTATGGGTGCCAGAGGTAGTAAAAGCAGTTCCCCAGCCCGGGGTCTGTGCTATTGCTCCATAGGGTTGTTGCAGAAGAAGCACACTGTTCGTAGCTGTGGTAATAAGATCCCTGGCACATACTATGTTTTCATTCCAGGTAGTGCCGTTCATAATCTCGATGTCATCCTCATTAATCGTTGATGCCGGTAAATCCGTCAGATTATATTTCACACCGTCGCTTTTACTTCCACTTGACCAAGCCCAGTCTGCCTGTCCGGCTGTTACAGTATAAGTATTGTAGCCGCCCTGTGCTGTGACTGTCTTCATGGTCAAGTCAGCCGCCTTATCATTTACTATCAGGCTCCTCAACTTTTTGTCGCGATTTAAGGTGGCTTTATAAATACCGTTCTTATATACGCTCCATCCCGTCACCTGTGTAGCACCGTTGATGACCGGTACTTCATTATTATATGCCTCATAATAAATCTGCTTTCCATTTGTTCCGGAATCCTGAGGTCCGAACTTAATCGTATCTGCAATACGATACTGACCTCCACGTAAATAGACATGAATATCCCCAGTCATGTTAACATTTACCTCACGAACAGCGTCTCGCGCCTTCGTGATTGTTTGAAATGGTTGCGCAAGTGTTCCTGGGTTATTATCATCTCCCGTCGGCGACACATAAAAGGATGTTTGTACTTCTGCTGCTTTTACAACCTGAGTGTTAAAATCGTTAACACCAAATGGTATGTTAATAACAGAAAGTAAAACAGTGAGAAGTATTGATATACTTCTTTTAACAGTCCTTGCTTTGATAAACATAATTTTCCTCCCTTTTCAATTTTTTTCATACTAAAGTCAATAGTATTGTGTAGGAACTTTCATTCCTAAATCATCATAGCATTATTAGGGGTATCATCAAATGTATATTATATGATTCTTAAATGTATATTTTTAACCTTATAATGGGTTTCAAACGGTCAAAAATCAAGGTTGATACAACTCCTTTATAGCAAAATGGAGTAGGAGGCGGTGATTAACCACTGTCCTCTCACAACACCGTTCGTACCGTTCCATTGCTTCCAAATGCACATACATATCCAACGGTAGAGCATATACCTTTATCTTTTCGAGTGCCGGTCCAATGGAAGGTTCCTGGGGAATAATTAAAAGAGAACGTTATTATGGAAAAAGATTTACCAGCAGAGAATCTGTTGTTGAAATGATAGAGAATTACATAGGTTACTATAATAGTAAAAGATTACAACGAAACTTAGGTGTATTAACACCTATGGAAAAACACGAATTTTATATGATAACAGCATAAAAAACTGCCAGCAGGAAGAGTACCTACTGACAGAAAACATTTATATTTTTTTCATTGTCTACTTGACGGGGAGCGGTTCATATTATGCAACAGCCCCTTAATATTGTTTGAATTCAGTAAGTCAAATCATTACTTTTTAAGTATTCCTTTGGATATGATAATATTTACACTTATTGCTTTATCACCTTAACCTCATATTCCTTCACCTGCATTCCGGGATAACTGCCAATCGTCTTACCGATATCAAGCTTCTGATCCTTCTCTGACCATACTAACTTAGTAATGGCAAATTCGCCGTCCTCATAACGATAGCTGTTGCCCTCATCCTCGTATAGTTCAAATTCAGTATCCGTTCCTGCATAGACACGTACTTCGATCGGAGCGTTCGCAATCTCATCCACATATTGCATAAAGCATGTCATTGGAAGGATACTTCCGGCCTTCACATAGAGGGGCATTTTATCAATCAGTGCTTCAGTCTCGATTGTCTGTCCACCCTCGTAATATTGATTCGTCCAGAAGTCATACCAGCCTGCACCCTTTGGCAGATATACTTTCTTGGATATGGAAGCTTTTATCGGTCTGGAATCCTTGTCATAGTACATCGGTACTGTCACAGGGCATACCAACAGGCAGTCTCCGAACATAAACTGATCGTCCACAACAAGAGCTCTTGAGTCATTGGCAAAATCAAAGGCAAGCATTCTTAGCATGGTATAATCATTTTTCCATACCCTAGCTGCAACAGAATAAATATACGGCATCAATTGATATCTTAAGTGATTCATTTTGATCAAAGCATCATAGAAAGGATCTCCTTCCTTACCGAAGTACCATAATTCCCTTCTAAAATCAGTTCCATGACTACGAAACATCGGTAAAAAGCAGCCAAACTGAAACCATCTTGTGAATAACTCCTTGTATCCAAGATCGTTATAGCCGTTCTCGTATTCACCGTTCCAGAACCACTGAATTCCCTTTCTTACAAAGAAAGCTCCGATATCGAGTGTCCAGTAGGGGAGTCCGCTAGCGCAGAAATTGAGTCCAGCCGCGATCTGCCTTTTTAAGGTGATCCAATCGGCAGAAATATCACCCGACCAAAGAACAGCGCCATATCTTTGCTGACCGGTATAACCGTTACGGGTAAGATTTACAACTCGCTTTTCCAATGTAGCCTTACGTTGACCTTCATATATCGTCCTTGCATGATATAAGCCATAGGAGTTTGTAAACTGGGCAGGAATATACTGACTGCAGGTATCGTAGAATTCATGATACATCGTAGACGGCTCCGGCTTGCCGATATGATTCCATTCAGGAGTAAACGGCTCGCTTGAATCACACCACCAGGCATCGATACCATGGGAGAATAGTCCCTCGTTCGCTTGCTTCCAGTATATCTCCCTTCCCGCTTCCTCGAAGGCATTATAAATGCTGCTAGCCGGGAAGAGAAGCTTATTATCCAAGAATTCTTTATAAT
Organism: Bacillota bacterium; assembly: GCA_023439505.1. GTDB lineage: Bacteria > Bacillota > Clostridia > Lachnospirales > Lachnospiraceae > Mobilitalea. Next base: position 339,245 of record JAEXNR010000062.1, on the reverse strand, counting down.
TATCACAATCCTTACTCATATTTGGCCAGACGGAAATCATCAGATTAGCATGTAGTTCATGCAGCTCCTTCATCATTGCTGTGGGATCCGCAAATCTGGTCTGATCAAATGTTTTTTGCCCCCAGAGTTCTCCCTCCCAGGAGCACCAGTCCAGTACTATACAGTCCAGTCCGATATTACGTTTTCTATGTTCCTTTACAACCTCGATTAGTTCTTGCGCTGTCTCATAGCGTTCTTGTGACTGTACGAAGCCGTAAGCCCATTTCGGAAGCATTACCGCTTTACCCGTTAGATAACGATAGCCCCGGATCACACCGTCTATATCAGATCCGTTAATGAAATAGAAATCCATTTCATAATCTGCTTCGGTATAAAGATAGGAACCATAATTGGTGTCACTAAAAATCATCGGGCTATAAGTATCGACTAATAATCCGTAACCCAAACTGGAAACAAGCATTGGGATTGCTATTTTTTTATTTGCCTGATGCAAGAAGGCTGTCGTACCGCGCAGATTCAAATGCCCCTCCTCTTGCTGACCAAGTCCGTATAACGCCTCTTCCTCCTGCCACTCCAGATATAACCTGGTCTTGTATAGCTTGCGGTCGAAAACCTTGGCTGCATCCTTAACTACTTCCTTAATTCCATCCGGGGTAACTACACGTTCAATCTTCATATCCTCGCTAACAACTGTACGAAAAGATTCAAATTCCTCCAGATTCTTGCTCTCATACTCTCGTTCCTTTAAAAGCAGCTTACCATTTATATCATAATACTGGAAAGAAGCTGTGTCTTTGTTGATACGCAGACAGATTTTACCCGTATTCAGAAGTATCTCATCTTCTAATTCCGTGTAGTCCCAACCTGCATAAATATCATTTACTAAAACTCCTGGTTTTTCCTGATCGGAAAAAGAATCCGCGGCCGTAAACCTCACACGGATGATCTCAGGAGATTTCGGCTCCAACTTAATCATACCGTAATCGGAAATTAACATTAATGTATCCTGATTATGTTCTACTTTATTTATTCTCCTCTTCAGCCTTTTGTTTACTATTAACATTCATACCTCCACTATACCTAATGTATTTAAATATAATCCAGTAACCTGATATGATCATTATTATCATACCCTATCACTGGATTTTATTTTCTTTATGACATGGCTGTATATCTTATATTACTTCTATGATACCAAACCTTTCGTTCGTTTTAAATACATTAACCTTGATTTTAAAAAATTAGAATCGTTTCCAAGCTCTTCAACAGCTTGATACAAGGATTCTACAGCCTTAAGCTGTTCGTTTGCGGTTGTGCTCAATTGATCCATGGCTGCAGTAGTTTGTTGTGATATCGCAGAAATTTCTTCGACTGCTCCCAGCGTATCATCCTTGGCATTTTCAATTTCTGTAATACCCTTTGAGATATTATCCAATATATTTGTTAAGTTTTCAACATTATGATCCATATCCGAAAATACGACGATGGCATTTTTAAGTGCTGTTTCCCTGAGCTTTTCCTCGTCCTCAGCCTTCTTAGCAGTACTCCGTCAACTGGGTCTGGCCTTGAATCTGATTGATAATGGAACCGATTCGTTCCGCTTCCTTATTGGAGCGTTCTGCCAGTTTTCTTATCTCACTGGCAACCACCTGGAAACCTCTACCTTTATTTCCTGCTCGTGCAGCCTCTATAGAAGCGTTCAGAGATAATAAATTCGTCTGTTCCGATATATCATTGATACTTCTTACGATATCGGATATCGCTCTGGATTATTACCCTTTTACAGCTCCTGCAGTCATACCTGATACAATATATTTTTGACCTAAAAGATAAATCAAAATAACCGGAATACTTGTCATAACGATATCGGCACAAACCATATTCCAATCCTTAAAATACATACCAAAGAAGTTGTATACCGATAATGTCATAGGCCATTTTGTTGAGCTGCTTAAAAAATACAGCGGTGCAATGAACTCATTCCAATTGTTCAAAAAGGTAAGAACAATAACTGTTGCTACTGCCGGCTTTAATAACGGAAATACGATCGTCATAAATAATCGTATCGGACTGCAGCCGTCAATAATTCCTGCTTCATCAAGCTCTACCGGTATCTTGGCAATGAAACTATAAATCAAGAATACGGAAAATGGAATCTGCATTGCTGCATAAAGTAATATGATTCCTAAACGCGTATCATTTAAATTCAAAAATATCATTACCTTCACTAAAGCCACATAATTCACCGGCATCGTAATACCTAATACCATAAACAGATAGATAAACTTTGCAAGTTTCGAACGGTTTCTGGATAATACATAAGCTGCAAGTGAAGATAGGATGCAGCAGATAAATACACTGCCTACTGTATAGATACAACTGTTAGCAAAGGAAGCTATCAGCTTTCCCTGTTCAATTACTTCTTTAAAATTGCCCCATTGCAGAGGAAGAGAAGGCAGGCTAAGATTCATATCGGAAGCCTTCAGACTGGTTTTGAGGGAATTGAACAAAATTAAAAGCAACGGGACAATTGAAATTAATGATATAATCCAAGCTAACAAATTACGCACGATAGCATTTACTATTTTTCGTAACATTATTCCACCACCTCATCTTTCGTCATAATTTTAATCATAAATACGCCGATTACAGCCATAAATAAGAACATAACCGAAGAAAGTGCTGTACCTACTGCATATTGTCCAGTACCGAATCTCTTAAATACTGCCGTATACAATACTTCTGTGGTTGTTTTTCCAGGACCTCCGTTTGTTAAAGAGTAAATCATATCAAACACCTTCAAGCCGTAGATAACATTAAGTACAGTGGTTGTTGCCAGTGTTGGCATGAGTAACGGTAAGGTGACATATCTGAATTTCTGGATACCGTTGGCACCGTCAATGCTGGCAGCTTCATAGTATGTCGTTGAGATAGAAAGGATACCTGCAATCAGTATAGTCATTATATACCCGGTTCCTCTCCAAATATCAACTGCCATAACAGAACCAAAAGCAAGTTCAGAGGTAACCAACCATTTACCAGCCAAAAATCCCAAACCGATAGATCTTAAAAAAGTATTAAGCAGACCGCCCGCAGGATCGAGAATGGATTTGAATATCATACCGATAATCAAGGTTGATAAAACGGATGGCATAAACATGATACCTCTATGAAAATTTAAAAACTTAATTGATTTCGTAAGCAACAGTGCCAGCATAAGACCGAACACATTTTTTAATATCGTTGTAATAAAAGTAAACTTTAATGAGTTACTAATTATAGCCATATAATCTTCATCTGATGAAAATATTATCTTAAAGTTATCTAATCCTACAAATTTCAATTTGTCTGTATATGCTGACCAATCCGTAAAGGAATATCCGATACCAATAATGCTCGGAACAACAAATAATACGGTATATAAAGCGAGCGCGCCAAAAACAAAATAGATAGGGTAAACTTTTTTCTTATTCATACGCTTGTTTCCTCCTGTTAAAAAAATGAAGCCGTCTTATTTTCTTAAGACGGCTTCATTATTATTACTAGTTAGCCCAAGCTGGATCACTTGCCGCTTTTGCCTGATCAGCTCTTGTCTTATCAATTGCTTTAAGTACATCCTCCGGAGTCATTTCGCCAAGTAATAATGCTGAAATATTGGCGCCCATATCCATCCACTGAGGATTAACATACTTAACAGATGTCTGCAATACAGTGACCTGCGAAGGATATCTGTTGTAGAAATCTTTGATTGTATCTGTATATTTTGAAGGTGCATTGCTGTAAGGTAACTTATTAAACTTACCTACATTGTCGGTCATGTATTTAAGACTATCATCTGATGCAAGGAATGCAAGGTATTGTTTTGCAGCATCTACATTCTTGGATCCTGAGAAGATATATCTTGAAGGACCGGAGGGATTAACATTCAATGTCTGGTTATCAGCTAAAGGAATTACGAAGTATCCGATATTATCTACGCTGAAATTAGGATCAACCTTATTTACTTCTGTTCCAAAGCCCTGATTTGCTACCATCATTGCATAATCACCTGTTGCGAAGTTTTTAGAACCATCAGCATAAGTGTTGGACATATAGTTGTCACCCCAGTAACCCGAATCTGCCATATCCTTAATCTGAGATAAGATTAACTTTAAAGTATCATTCTGAGCAAATGTGGTCTTGTTAGTATTTAACTGATCAAAAAGTCCGGGGGTAGCTACTTCAGCTTCAACAGCTGTTTCCGGGAACCAAAGTGTATGATGCCATCCATCAGATACACACTCATAGATCGGAGTCTTACCAGCTTCCTTAATTTTATCACAAACCTGCTTGAATTCAGCGTAGTTGGTAGGAATAGACAATCCTAAATCACTGAAGATCTGCTTGTTATACGCAATTGCCCAAACAGAGGATACATCCTGAATAGGCTGTCCGTATACAGCACCGTCTACAGATAATTCTGCCGCTGCTAAGGGATCAACATTCTTAGTCCAGCTCTCACCGCTTAAATCAACAGCATTCTTTGTAACATTGTACTGTGTCCGAATATCGAACTTACCGCTCTGTCCACAGAAAATATCAGTACACTCGCCTGTGTTAAGCTTAGTCATCAATAAGCTCGGATATTGATCTGCAGGAACAATCTGATAATCCACCTTGATACCTGTCTGTTCTGTAAACTTCTTACCTAAGTCAAGCTCAGCATCCTGAATAAAATCCACGCTTGCCATTAACGAAATTGTTATATCCTGTTTCTGTGGTGCCTGTGTTTCCTGTGTTTCCTGTGTTTCCTGTGTTGCGCTAGTAGGAGCACTTGTTGCACTACCCTTGTCATCAGATGACCCCTTAGAACCACATGCCACTAGTGTTAATGACATCATAGTTGCTATCCCCAAAGCAATAACTTTTCTCCAATTTTTCATAAAACTTTCCTTCCTTTCTTTCCTCTGATAAACTATTTAGCAGAAATATTCAAAAATCCCATAAAATATTTAACTATTTTATACATTATTGACATTTCAGTGCTATGAATATATTATAGATGTTATACCACCCTGTTGGAATGTATATAGTGATCCAGGTATATGTAATAATTTTACCCGGTACACCAGATGAGAGAGGCGAACTCCAATGAAACGATCGAACCGTTCAAAAAGTATTAAATCCACCCTATTTGTAACTTACTTCTATATTTTATTTACCGTTTTGATAATTATAATGTCCTTTTTTATCATCACACAAGCAAAAAAAATAAAGAACAATGCCTCCTTGTTATTGACACAGAATACTAATACCATTTCCTCTTATATCGATGAAGAGGCCAAGACATTAGATACGGTAGCACAGAATATTGCTTATTCTAATTTAATAAAGGAACGTTTTAGAAATTACATCAATGCCGCGCAAGAATCCTTCTCTTCCAATCAGGATATTGCTTATAATAATATTCAGAATACGAAAGCACTGATTGATATAGTGACTCCAATCCTGGGTCCGAATCAACCCGTTGTGCAGATTTACCTTTATTCTCTTGATAAGGGTGCCTTTGGAGTAGGACTTGATACCTCAACCTCTATGCTTTCAGCGAAAGATTTCTCTTGGTACACTCCCTTTATCTCTTCTCCCCATTATAAGCTCTTATCATGTGATAAGGATAAGAGGCTTGAGGATTTCTATTCTTATAAAAATGGGGCTATCTTTATATCCTTATATGAAATGTACTACAATATATATAATATTCCTCAGGGTATTATAGAGGTAAAAAATCCTATTTCCTCTATAACTAAGAAAATCAAAAATATTGCCACAACGTATGATGAAAAAATATACATTTTTGATCCAAGTGGGAATTCATTATATCCCGAATTTTCAAGTTCAAACGACCATGAGTATTACTCCTCGATAATATCAAAAAATGATAAAACTACAAGCGATGAAGTTATCACCTATAAATATGATAAAGAAACTTACATATTTTACAAGCTCTCCGATTCCACGGGATTTACTGTTGCAATTGCCGTGAAAAACAGCAAATTATTAAGCCCCGTTTTTGAATACATCAGAGCAAATGTAATCATCCTGTTGATTATCGCTATTGCAATGCTGTTACTGTCTTATATTGCAGCATATCTGATATCAACACCCATCACCAAAATCTACAGGCAGGTACAATCCTTTAAGCTGGATTTATCCAACCCAAATAAAAATACTTTCCCTGATATTGATACTCATATCATAGAATTTAATACCCTCTATTCTGCATTGGTTACGATGCAGCAAAAAGCGCAAAGATCCATGGAACGGGAAATCAATCTACAGAATCAGGAAATGCAGTCCCGTATGCTTGCCTTACAATCACAGATGAATCCGCACTTTCTATATAACTCCTTGGCAACAATTCAATCTATGGCTGATGAGCATATGGATGAAGAGATTCATCTGATGTGCCAGAATATCTCAAGTATACTACGATATATATCCTCCGACAAAGAATTGTTGGTACCGCTAAAGCTTGAGATTGAACATACCCTCGAATATCTTCGCTGTATGAAAATACGCTTTGATGATGATCTTGTCTATGAGATATCGATACCCGATGAAATGCAGAACGTTAAAATACCGAAGCTCTGTGTGCAGCTGATCGTGGAAAACTCCATCAAATTCACCACGAAATCCGTTAAGCCCCCATGGAAGGTAAGTATCTCGGGAACCATTACGAATGCTTATTGGGAATTAACCATATCCGATAACGGAACCGGCTTTAGCCAAGCCGAAATCGATGATCTTAATAAAAAAATAGAGGAAATTAATAAAACTGGCTTACTTCCGAATTTGGAAATCCGCGGTATGGGACTTATGAATATCTACATTCGATTTAAACTATTATACAAGGGCAGCCATATTTTCCGTATCAGTAATTTGGCACATGGAGGAGCCCTGTTAACGATTGGAGGAAAAATCGATGATTGACGATAAATTTTTTTCCGTTTTGGTTGTCGAGGACGAAAAGCTGATAGCCAAGAATATCGCTAAAAACATTGAACTCATAAATAAAAATTTTAAGGTGATCAGTATTGAGAGTAATGGTGAGGATGCACTTAATTTTATCCGACAACAGACACCCAATGTTATATTTACTGACATTCAGATGCCTGTTATGGATGGTATTGAGCTGATCAGACAAATTTCGCAAAATTTTAATTACATTAAATGTATTGTTTTAAGCGGTCATGATGACTTTGCGTATGCAAAATCGGCAATTGATTATGGTGTTTTCGCCTATCTGTTAAAGCCGATAAATCTCGATGAATTAGTCAATATTTTAAAACGCCTGGAGCTGACTCTCTTATCCTCACAGGATATTTTTAGTGCTGATCAAAAAAACACAGAATATAATTCAGAGGAAACCGCCGCACTGATCAAAAAGTATATAGAGCAGAACTATCAAAAGACGATTGACCTCAATATGATTGCCGACCACTTTTCCTTCTCTCCTTCGTATTTGACAAAAATTTTTGTTAAGCATACCAATATCACTCCGTCAAAATATATTATGAATTATCGAATTAATGTTGCGAAGCAACTGTTGGGTGACCATTCCCTTACCATCAATATGATTGCCAACATGGTCGGTTATACTGACCCTTTTCATTTTAGCAAAACCTTTAAACTGGTAGCAGGAATCAGTCCCGCAAGCTACAGGGAAGAACTGAGTAAAAGCAAACCCAGCGAATAGGCATCTTAGCATAAAAATCTGATTTAGAGTACACTTCTAGACCAGGGCCTAGAAGACGTTATGTAAACGAACTATAAAAATGCAGTTGGTATCTGACTTAAAGTGTAAGCTGGTAGTTCACGCGAAGTCTGCACCCTACGAGAATATCTTATCCTACTTCCAAAATTAATTTTTTCAAATAATATTGATCTATCACCCTTTATTCCGAGCCTAATCAACGTGTCCTTTATTGTATTAACAGAACACATCATATCCTCTGGAAGTACTTTCAAGATTTTCTTATATCCGAGTCCTGAAAGATAAAGTTTAGCAATGATTCTATCACGCTTACTTGACAGTTCCTGATGTTCTTTCGTAAGCGTTCTTTGTATCTTTCTATCATAAAATCCAAAAGCTTCAGCCTGCTCTGTCGTAAGTTCAAGTACTTTAATTACTCTCGTTGGGCTGTATATATAAAATCCATCCGCATGATATTTTGTTGATTCAACATGCATATCTGTGTGTGTAATAACCCAATAAAACTCTTTATCAGACTGAGGAGGTTATTGCATACCCCGGATCTTTTCTACAGCATCTGGTATGCTTTAGCCGCTCCATAAATAATCTTCGAATTATTGTAATTAATGAAGATGAAACGCTCTCTGTGCTTACCCTCAATCCATGTAATGCCTTCATATGTTGCTTCCAGACATCTCATAAGGAATTTCGCAACACATCTAATCTTTCTTGATGTAAAGTGAATCACAGACGCAATTTGATTAAAGTCATATACCTTCAGGTCTTTTACTATCTGAAATACATTCCATTTAATATTCGTTCCATTATATCTTAGATATTTAAGAACAGATGCTCTCGTTTCATCATCTTTTATTACCTTATACAGCTCATCCATGTTTGTTCTCCTCCGTACTTTATAGCATGTTTATATCATAAATCATGGCATTTGTAACCCTAAAATAATTTAGGGTTAGCTCTTCCTCTTTGTTGCTTTAATCTGCACCATTATCCCTATTGTAGATATTTTTTATATCGTCATTGTAGACATCTTTTGTATCATCATTGCTGATATTATTTATATCATCATTGGTGATATTTTTTTAAGCCACATTGTTGATATAGATATGGAATAATTCGTATCACAGAATATCGTAAGAGAATGAATTCCGAACACAGAGGATTGCAGACTCGTATTAAGTATCTTGAGCATGAAGTTGAGAACTATAAGATTACCCAAGATTACGCATCTGAACTTGAAAAGGAAAAGGACAATCTTCAAGATGCTTATAACGAGCTTAGAGGCAGAAATAAAAGACTGAAACATAATTTTAAATACCGTCGACTCGGAAATTATCTTGTTGAGGACCTCATTTATGCTGCCGAGACATGTGAGGATAAGGATGTAATTGATGAACTTCTTGCTAAAATCAGACCTCTCAATGATTGGGGCAAGCTATATAATGACCTTATCGATAGAGATGGAGAAAGTAAGGGTATTGACGTACTGACTAATAAACATTCACAAATTGGTAATGTAAAATAGTTTGTTATCTGATATATATTTTTTTAAATACAGACCAACAAATGACATACTGACCAAAAAAAGATACAATTTCTCATGACATAACCGCCTTGTTGTTTATCCCCATAATATACTTACAAAACAATACAAAGGATGTCTACTGCATTATTCAACTTCCTATAAAGTTAAGATAAGTGATTTAATTCTATCTTTAAAATACAGTAGCTATCTACCGTAATAGCAATAGACTACCCCGTACGGCTAATACTTGGACAACCCTGTCGAAACAACAGTAATAAAAGTATATTTTGATTGCATATGATAACTATGAATAAATAAGGAGGTTGAAACCTATGAAGGTAATAAACAAATACCCGGAATACAGAAAATCCTCAGATAGAATTAAGAAACTCAATCAGGTTTATACCTTAGTTTTTCGAACTATTAATAAAATAGATACTGATCAAGAATATCCCGTAATACATAGACAGAAGAAAAATAGTTAGACCATTAACACAAAATTTATAAAGAAAGGAGGTGGCCTTAGTGATCGCTATCTACGCAAGGCAATCTATAGATAAAAAGGATAGTATATCCATTGAAAGTCAAATAGATATGTGTAAAAAAGAATGTGGTTCTGAGGCCACCAAAATCTATTCTGATAAAGGATTTAGTGGTAAGAACACAAATCGTCCACAGTTCGAACAGCTAATGAAGGACGTCAAAGACGGTTTAATTACTAAAGTAGTAGTTTATCGTCTTGATCGTTTCAGCAGATCAATAGCCGACTTCGGTCAGGCATGGTCAAAGTTTCAAGAACGAAATGTCGAGTTTATTTCCATAAATGAAAAATTTGATACCTCTTCACCTATGGGGAGAGCTATGCTTCATATAATTATGGTTTTCGCCCAGCTTGAGCGAGAAACGATAGCTGAGCGTGTAAAGGACAATTATTATTCCCGGATTAAGCATGGTAGTTGGCCAGGTGGACCTGCACCACTTGGATTTGACAACACGAAAATGAATAACGAAGAAGGTAAAAAGGTTCCCACCCTTAAACCTAATAATGATATGGAAATAGTAAAAAGGATATTTTTCGAATATGCTGGTGAAGATGTTTCACTTGGAATGATAGCTAAGGAATTATCAGAAGAGGGCATCTCATGTATGAAGCGTAAAACATGGGATAATGTTGCTATATCAAGAATCCTACATAATCCTGTCTATGTTGAAGCTACAGCAGATATATATAAGTATTATCGAGGAAAAGGTGTTTCCTTTTCCAACCCAGTTGATTTTTATATCGGAGATACTTCTGCCCATATTGTGGGAAGAAGATCTGCATCTGATAGAAAGTATACTAAGCTCGAAAATCATGTGGTTTCACTCACTAACTTTCCTGGTACTATCCCAGCAGATATCTGGTTAAAGTGCCAATATAAGCTGGATAATAACAAGCAAATTAAGAACACTGGGAAAGGCAAATTATCTTGGTTATCCGGTTACATAAAATGTGGAAAATGTGGTTATTCGCTTGCTATCCGCAAATATAATGAGCAGCTATATCTGCACTGCAGCGGACGTACCAACTTGCATGTATGTGATGTTAGGAGCTACAATATTAAAATCAGTGAGATCGAAAATGCTGTCCAGATAGAATTAGAAAATGCAATGAAAGAATGTACGTTAGATAAAAGCAAATGTGTTCCTACACCGTCTGAAAACAAGCAAAAAATTGAGCTTGAGAAAATTGATCAGAAGATTGAAAAACTCATAGTTTCTCTATCTGAAGCATCCGACATCTCCATGAAATATATTAATAGCGAAATCGAAAAGCTGGATAAAAAGCGCAATGAGCTCCTAATAAATCTTGGTTCTACTAAAGTGGAAGCTCCTAATAAATTCAAGAATGTCATCTTCAACCAACTAAGCTTTGACGAGAAAAAGTTTTTGGTAAGTCGTATTATCGATAAAATCATGGTGTTTGAAGATGAAATTGAAATAGTGTGGAAAGTTTAAAACCCTGTGAGTAATTCTCACAGGGTTTTGTTTTTTTATCTTATTTATATATTTATCACTCTAAAACACATTATGATTTAAATATCATTAAGGTTATCTCCGGCTGAATTATGAATACTTATATTATAATTTTGATAAACAACCTATCCAGTTCATCCCACTCAACCTTCCTATCATCCTCAAGCGTACTTACATAATCCTTATAGATTGCAAGCTCCTCCTCAATATATTGATTCAGTATATCAATTCTTTTTCCTTGTCCTATTTCCGGTGAGTTAGCCTTTATTTCAAGTAGTTTTAGTACTTCTCTTTCAATTTCATACGGTAAATCCATTTTCATTAGTTCTGAAAATAGAACCGGTGGTGGAGCTGCCTTTTCTCTAATATACCTACAAGCTAAAAGCGGTCGTATTACATAAAAATACTTCTTATATTTAACATCAGTCTCCTGTAGATATTCAAGAAAATTACCATTTGCTGTACCATAATAATGATACATGGATGATTTTATAGAGAAATAATTCTTTGCAACCTCATAAATCTCCTGCCACTCATTTGATGTTTGATAAACGATTGGGGAATTGCTCCATTCGAATAAGGTTGCATTTGACTTATGGAAATGCTGTAATGCTTTTTTCAGATCCCAGCCGTTGATATCGAGTGTTTCATCAAGCTGCCATTCAATAACATCACGTTTTTCTTTTAAGGAAAGGTAATCTTCCTTTTTACGTACATAGATAAACCGGACATCATAATCACTATCTGGTGAAGCAAAACCCCATGCACGACTTCCTGATTCTACTGCGTGCAAAATCTTCACATTTTCCTTCTCTTCAACCTCTTTAAGTTTATTGCCAATCACTTTAATTATATCGATCATCTTATATCCCCAGTAACTACCCTTTCATTTATTCTTTCGACGAACGCTTCCACCTTATCCATATCCGGATTGTCTGGCAGAGCTGTATGTGCAGTGGCATATTCCAACCGCTTCTCATAGTCTGCTAACAATTCATAGAATGCATCGCAAAAAAGCCCATCTTTCCTTTGATATTCACCATTACGAATTGCATTTAATAAATCATGTTCTTTCTCTCGGTAAGTAATGATTTCACCTTTTTCTAAGATATCAATAGCCATCATGAATAGCCGTATCAAATGCATAGCATGCTTATTCAAATGATTGTCATCCTTTTTATTATTTCTCTTGCCGATTTTATCATAATCACGGACAACATTATGCATTACTGACCACATATTTTCATAGTCCCTTAGGGGATAATGTGCGTAATTAGCATCCACAAATATTTCTGTATCAAAATCCGGATTTTTTGATTTATCTATATATAGATGAATAGAACCGTAATCAAAGTTCTTAAAACATCTCCCGAAATCCTCTAATGCATTCCTAACCGAGTTGAAAATATGCTTTTCCTTTTCGCTTTGAGGAAATGAATCTCTTGCAATGGCATTCTGTAGTCTTCGTAGCTGTGAATCTGCATAACCCCCAAAGGATCGAGCTGCACGTTTGGACAGGAATATTCCTTTGTTATCCAGAAGCTCTTGTCCAATCTCTGATAGCTGTAAATAATGTTCCGGTTTCATCCCAAGGATTTCACAAGTATTGGGATTACATTCCAGAATATATTTATTAGAAAATATACTACCACAATTTACAAATATCCACAAGACAGTTTACAATTCTATCTAATCAGACAAAGGCTATTACTCTATCAATTTCATTTAAAATGAATATACCTTGTAAATCTATCAATATTCCGATATAATATTGATATAAGGAGGTGAACCATATGCCATCAATCAGACCAAGTTCTGACCTACGAAATTCCTACAATCAAATCTCCGAATACTGCCATACCCACTCCGAACCGGTTTACATCACGAAGAACGGAAAAGGCGATCTCGTTGTACTGGATATTGAAACCTACGAAAAGCTCGTAGGTCGCTTTGAATTAAGCAAACTTCTAGACCAAGGACTAGAAGATGTTAAACAAAAGAAATATAAAAATGCAGATGAATTTTTTGATGAATTGGAAGGAAGGTACAAAGATGCCAAGCTATAATGTATTAATTACAGAAGCTGCACAGCGCGACTTGCTTGACATCTTTGACTATATCGCATTTGAACTGCGTGAGTCGGATTCAGCAAGACGTCTGCTGTCAAAGATCAGAACTAAAGTTAAATCCTTAGAAGAATTTCCGGAACGGAACAATATGATTTCCGAACCAAAATATGAAGCACAAAAGATAAGATGGTGCCCTGTAGAAAACTATGTCATCTTCTATCAGATATCCGAACTGCAAAACCATGTTTATATTATCCGAGTTCTTTATAAAAAAAGAAACTGGGAGCATTTATTATCCCCCAGTTAATTATTATATTTATTATCTAAACATAACTACTCTATATCATTTATCCACTATGAATTTCTCTCGAAAATCCCCTCAAGCCCTTGTATTTCATGGTTTTAAAGTTGTTGCGTATACATCCACATCCCATTGTATCGTGTAGTATCCGCATTCTCTTGCTGTCCCGACTACCATATTATTATAATCTCCATATGGGCAACGAAATAATTTCATATCTATACCTGTCAATTCCTGTACTCTTTCATGTGCCATCATAATTTCAGTTTCACACTGTTCTTTACTCAGCCGGGACATTTGTTTATGGTTTTCGCTGTGATTCCCAAGATCATGACCTGCCGCTGCAATCGCTTTTACATCCTCCGGGTATTTATCCACCCATTCTCCGGTCATAAAGAAGGTAACTTTTACATTATGTTTATCCAGGATATTCAGGATATTCCTGGTGTCTTCATTCCCCCAGGGTAATGGTATCTTAGGCAGATCACATACTTATTTCATGACAGAAATTATAAATAATTTTTACGGTCTTATCCTGAAATACATAAATTGTATCGATCATTTCGTCCATAATTTCTTTGTCCAATTCCTCAATTTTTCTATTCATAAGGAGTCTCTGAACCCACTTTGTATTCTCGTTACCATTCTTGGTTCGTTGTGCCAATGCGTCTCTTTTCATTGCGAGCAGCCTCCTCTTTTTATCACAATCCTCCCTGTAGGCTAAGTACTCTTCCAAGGTGATCAGTCCTTCCCGATAATCGGCGTAAGCCGCATTCTTATGATTGGACAGTCTGCTCATCTTATCATCATATTCCTGCAGGGTGTCATTGATTGATTCAAGGCTGATTCGTATCCTTTGACTGCCCTCTGCTAATTCCTCAAGATGATTGATGGACGAAATAATAGCATTTAAATCCTTAAGAATGATTTCTTCCAGTACTGACTGATTAATTCTATGTGAGGAGCAATGCCCTTTGCCATAATTTTTATAGGTAGCACATACGTAATGCAATTGTCCCCTGCAATTATTCTTTGTTAAAGCTCTTCCGCAATCACCGCACTTTAAAAAGCCGGCAAATATACTTACGTTCTGATCAAAAGTCAGATGACGTGCTTCTCTCTTCAATTGTTTTTGCACCCGATCCCATAACATAGGATCAACAATTGCCGGATGTGTTCCCTTTACAACAACCCAGTCTTCTTTTGGAAGATATACCGCCTTGCCTTTCATTCGCCGCTTCGTTTTCCCCTGTATCATATCCCCAATATACATTTGATTTTTCAATGTTTTGTCTATGGTAGAATAAGTCCAGTAATTTGTTCTTTCCATCCGATTACTATTTTTATATTGAAGTCCGCAACTTTTTTTGTATTCACTGGGGCATAGGATTCCTTCCTCATTCAGAAGATTGGCGATTCTTATCTTTCCGATCCCATCTGCATACATAGAATAAATTCTCCGGACAATATGTGCCGCATAATCATCCGGGCTCAGTTTGTGTTTATCGTGGCTGTCACGAAGATATCCATAGCAGGCAAATGCGCCGATAAACTGCCCCTCTCTCTGCTTTATCTTGAAAGAGCTCTGAACTTTACTTGAAATATCCAGCGCATACTGCTGGTTTATGACATTCTTGATGGGCAATAGCATGTCATATTCATTGCGAAGACTGTCAATATGATCATTGACAGCAATAAAACGTATCCCCTTCTCTACAAAATATTTTTCGATATAATGTCCCGCGTCAATATAATCCCTGCCAAATCTGGACAAATCTTTTACGATTACGCAGTTAATCAGACCTTTCTCAATGTCAGTTATCATCCGCTTAAAATCCGGCCGGTCAAAATTGGTACCGGTATATCCATCATCACAATAAACATCCGCAAATACCATATCCTTATGCTCGTCTATCACCTTCCGCAGCATGCAGCGCTGATTTACAATGGAATTACTCTCCTCCTTATCACCATCTTCTCTGGAAAGCCGAAGGTACACTGCTGTTTTATATAGATTTAACATCATGTTACCGTCCCCTCCTCCCTGTTCTCTTGTTCTTCTTCCGGTAAAGGGTCCTCTTCACCCATTGTATTGTGATATCTTATGATTCGTTGAATCAATTCCTCACATGATAATAAATTTCTGTATTCCCTCACCACATTCATTTGCACCAGGTCATCTTTTCCTCTCATATTACCCTCTGAAGCAGACTCTCTCAGAAATATTGTATGAGGCAACCCTGCGGATCATAATTTGTCCACCATTTTTCAAGAAAAACATATCATTTTCCACATCCGGGTTGAGATTTTATTTCTCCCGATGGTATTATCAATTTAATCAAATTCTCCGATTGGAACACAAAGACGACGGGCAGTTACAAAACGACAACGTCATCTTGTAACTGCCCGTTTCAACTTCCCTTTTTTGTAATAGAAAGTGTATGGTGCTGTAAAATCAAATTCGACTACTGTATCACTATTACTTAATTGTTAAGGTACCGTCTGCATTTCTGCTGAATTTCTTAATAAATTCCCATGCTGTACGACAGGATTCTGATATAACAATATGTCCTGTATTGGTGTTATAAGCCAAAGCGGTATAGCAGTTACCATCCACACTATTGTATAGATTTACTGACGTAACCACATGGCTGTATAATTTACTTTGTACCGAATACTTCTTATCTGCTTTGATTCCCCACACTTCATCTGCGCTTGAATCAAATGTATATTGATCGGTGACTTTATTTTGCTTCAATAATGCTGCAATTCTGACATCAACACTATTAGGCTTGGTCCCGTCATCTCCGAAAATTGAGAATTTCTGATGAGGCAGCTCCGGTAATTGTGATGAATCACCTGCAATATAGAAAGTAGGCATAATAAGTTCTGGATACTTTGTTGCAGGTTCATTAAATGCGCCGTTTGTAGGTATAATTCCTGCAAATTCCTTGGCAAATTCATCCGCCAGTCCCCATGTTTTAACAGCTCCCATCGAATAACCGCTGGCATAAACTTTGGTAGAATCAATCATCGGATACTCTCTCTTTAAGTAATCCAATAACTCTTCCATCAGCGCAGGTGTATAGTCGGTATGACGATTAACACTTACTACCATAAAGCCATTTTCCTTACCGATAATCGGCCATTCGGAAAGCCATGCCTGTTGTTCGGCGCTTGCATCAAACCCATGGAACAAGAATAACAAGGGTACACTTCCCTTTGCACTATCCTTGATATTATCCGGGATATAAGTGTAATATTCAATCTTGGTGTCAAAATGCTGAATATATTCTCTTTTCTCAGATATGCCAAGCTTATCATATTTAGGAACATCAACGAGTTGATTTCTTTCTAATCTGATTGCAGTACTGATAACTTCATCATACCCTTTTAATACTGCCTTCTTATCAAAGCCCTTCTTGATTTTACTGGTCTGCTGTCCCACCTTTTTGCTGGTTACATTCAGTGCTTTAAAGGAATTATAGATATCCTTTGTTCCGTTAATGATGTATGCTGCGATTTCTTCTGTCGCTGTGACCGCCGGTTCTGATACATTACTAAGAATAACACCGGTTGGTTTAAACGGTATCACATTGGGTGTCAAGTAATCCTGAGTATCTACCCCTTTCAGAAAATATTTTGAAACAAAATCAGCTCCGCTGCCTTCTGCAAAAACATAGGTTCTTGCCGGAAAGCCGGGGAAAAATCCATCGCTTGATACTCCATCAGGAAATAGTTTATTGGAACTGATGGAATAACTGGTATATACTGCTGATAATGATCCTTTATCAGCTTCACTCCATTCTTTTCCAATGGAGTTAACAAATAATATAATACATTCTTCCTTAGCTGCAATTTCACCGATACCGGAAGCATCTGCCGTCTCCAGAGCAGTAGCCGCTGTGAAATCCTTATCTCCATAAACGACTAAGACAGGAGCGGTTCCCGGCCGGTTACTAACATCCACATTCGCCGGTACATAAATGAATGCCTTTGCTTTGTAGCTTTTTGTAGTTCCTGCTCCCGGATTTGACAGAGTTACAGACCTGATCTTTCCACTGCTTTTCACTTTCGCCTCAACAGTTGTTACCTGACTCAAACTGCCAATTAACATAACCATTACCAAAAGCATTCCCAGTGATCTTTTTGTTACTTTTCTTAACATGATAATACCTCCTCTTAAAATTTGTAAATACCCTATTACATCCTACAGTTCAAGATTTTTTAATCATTACTGTATCTTCTATATTACCACCCACAAATGTTAATATTTTCAAATATGTAATGTGTTTTATTAATTTTATACTATCATGAAAAGAAATGACGCATCAGTGTCCCAAATCCTTCCATATGACGTTTCTGAAGATATTAATGTCAAACGTTTAATATTACTATTATGTTGTTTTATCAGATATAAATTTATAGAAAAATATAATATTTCTATATAACGTTTACATCGTATTTCGTCCAAACTTAGTGTAATTTCAATACCTGATTCCTACGTTGAATTTATGCGTAATCCTCCGCTCAAACTTAGGGCTTATAAAAATGGACATGGTTTTTAATTCGGTGCTTTGTCATTTGTACTTCATACAAATCGCAGATACAGAAAAGGGGTATTATGATAAGAATGAAAAAGTCTTTCCATATTCGGTAATGAATATGGACTCGTTTAAAAAGCGTTAGAATTGGGGAAGAGAAACTCCATAGACAGAATATTGGCGTCCGCTGCTAACACATTACATGATGGTTTACGATAGCGGACGCCTTATTCTTTGACATTTCTTTATAACATTTATAACTTCATGGCTTCATAAGCCAAATCTCTGATCATAGGGTGAATTGTATCATATGCAGTAATAAATCCCAAAATCTGCTGAACATAGAAGATACTGATCTGATTGACCGGATCAATTACCACATAAGCTCCGGCAGCACCATCCCATCCAAATTCACCAAGGGGGCTTTCGGATTTATCTTCCTCAATCAAAACACGAACACCAAGACCATATCCATATCCTATCTTCCCGGTTCCCTTAAAATCCTCAAGCATCTTCCCGGTTACATAGTTGGTACTTAACAAACGAATGGATTCCTCTGATAATATTCTATTTCCGTTTTCCCCTACACCATGGTTGCTGATTGCGGCAATAACAGCACTATACGCATCTACTGAGCCTGCAAGCCCCGCACCGCTGCTTTCATATCGATCTGTCAGTTTATATCTGTTGATATTTTCTACAGGTTCTATCTTTTTCGTATGGAAGTCTGCAGCATATTGTGCGGAAAGTCGTTTCTCCAGATTCTCATCAAGATGAAAATAAAAATCACAAATACCAAGCGGTTCAAATATGTACTTTTTTAAATAATCCCCATAGCTTTCTTTAGAGATAACTTCAACTACTGCTCCAAGAACATCATGTCCCAGACTATAGCTCCAACGTGTTCCGGGTTCAAATATGAGCGGCATCTTCGCGATCGCGGCAACCACTTCCCTGGTACTTGCCTGATTGTTGCTTTCTTCTTTCAGTTGCATGATGTAATCAGATGTTACATCATAGGTCAGTCCGGCTGTCATCGACATCAAATCAATGATACGAATCCTATTGTGGGCAAGATGACATTTTGTATCCTTCGTTGGCCATTGCGGCGGAAATGCACAGCTTTGGAAATCATCCGCCACTTTCATGTAGGTAAATTCCGGTAAATATCTGGAGACCTCATCGTATAAACAAACTTTGTTTTGATCCACCAGCTGCATAACAGCGATCATTGTAATCACTTTGGTCGCTGAGTATAAATGATATAAATCCTGATCCGATACCGGAACTTTCATGTCATAATCTGAATGACCTGCCATATGACGGTATACCACTTCATGACCTTTCGTTATTTTGCAATCAGCTCCATGTATCCCGTATTTCTCTTCCAGAGAGTTTATATACTCTGTTAACTTCTCAAATCCCATGATAATACCTCCCAGTTATTCCTGCATAAAACGCAGCGTACTTTTTCGTTCAATTAATCTTACCGGTAAAATAGATCGTTCAGGAACCGCTTTTGCTTCCACCTTCCGGATTAGTAAATTCACTGCATATTCGCCCATTTCAGAAATCGGCTGCTCAACCGTTGTAATTCCCAATAAATTAGAGATCTCAAGACCATCATAGCCGATCATCGGAATGCTATTTAATAAAGACGTAATCCTCTCAGAGCATAGCAGCTTAGCAGCTATCATATCACCGGTGATAAAAACACCATCTATTTGCGGTCTCTTAGTAACAAATGAGATGAATTCTTCCTGTAATCTCTCATGACGCAGATCACTCTCCCCCACAAAATGCTCCTCAAACACAACGCCTCTCTTGAAACATTCCTCTCTGAATCCTTTATAGCGCAAGTCCATCGCCATATATTCCGGTACAGCGCCGCCAAAGATAAGCGGCGTCTTACATCCTGCTCTCAGCAGTGCCTGAGCTGCCAGAACTCCTCCGTTATAATTATCCGATGTAACCGATGGAAGAAGGTCAATGTCTCTGTCGATACTGACAATTGGGAGATTATAATTCGTATAGATGGAGGCATCCCCGACTCTGCTGCAAATCAAGATTCCATCCACCTTATTGGCATAGAGCAAAGAAACCATCTCCAATTCACGCTCATGTTCATTTCCTGATTTACATAACATCAGTTTATACCCCTGTTCATGGCATGCTTCTTCAATGGCATCTGCCAGCTTGCTAAAAAATGCATAGCTGATAGAAGGCACAATAAGACCAAGAATATGACTTTTGCTCTTTTGCAATGCCCGCGCCATTTCATTGGGCTGATAATTCAGCTCCTTCATTGCTTTATGCACTTTCTTTCTGGTTTTCTCGCCGATAGGACCACGGTTATTCATGATTCTTGATACCGTAGCAACAGAAACCCCTGCACGTTCAGCAACATCTTTTATTGTAGGCATGTAACTTCCCCCATCTTCCAAAATGTATCATTAAAAATTCCATATACGAATAAGCATTTTACAATCTTATTCATCTTCTTCGATCCGAAACTGCATTTGCAGGATCTCTTTTAAATTATAACGAATTCCCTCCTCTTCTCTTAGTCCCATTGTGGAAAAAGTGATTATGTAAACGTTTGTCATTTTGATTTTAGTATTTATATGAGCCAATGTCAAGCCTCAATCAAAGTCGGATTAACATCGCCCAAATTACCATTCCCCCATGCTGCATCAAAGCTTAACGCCACCTTTTTTTCTTCCGTGTCGACACAATAGATTGGGAGGTCCCTTTTGCTTCCGATACTGGATACCGAAATGGCTCCCGGAATAAATTTGGCACCCAAACCAACCACTGCCAACAAACTAAGTACGATAATTCCTATTTTGACAAAAAGCGTGATATCACTTTGTTCCTGCTCCTTTTGATCCATAATTTCACCAAATTTTCATGCTTTGTTACTATAATATATAAGGAAAGCTAGACCATTATGCAGAGGAACAACTAGTGGCACAGTCATGGTTGCAGTTCCCTCCCCAATCGATTATTTATTCTAAGGTATTGAGGAAAGATATTTGTTGTGGTAAGATTGGGTAAGAAAAATGAACCTATGAGGAGATGAAATTATGTATCAGCACAGTAATACAGAGAATGACTTATCAGCCTATCATAAATTAAGAAAAATTGTAATTATCGGAGCCGGACATGTAGGTTCTCACTGCGGTTATGGACTGCTCACCCAGGGTGATGCCGATGAGATTGTGTTTATTGATACCGATCAGGAAAAAGGTGCTGCCCAAGCCTGGGACATAGCAGATGCCGGCTGCTTTATGCCCCATCCCGTCAAAGTCAGACTTGGTGATTATACAGATTGTAAAGATGCAGATATTGTGGTTCTGGCAGCTGGGGTACCAAGAAAACCGGGACAGACCAGACTTGACACCATGGGTGATTCTATTCAGGTAATGAAAGAAATTGCAGACCCTTTAAAGAATTCCGGTTTTATGGGGATTCTGATCTGTATCTCCAATCCGGCAGATATTATTGCAGATTACATGAGAAAGTATACCGGATGGTCTAAAAACCGTGTTTTCAGTACCGGAACCTCTCTGGATACCGCAAGATTAAAACGAGTTTTACAGGAAGAGACAGGTGTTGATGCAAGAAGTATCCAATGCTACTCTATGGGTGAACATGGTGACTCCAGTATGATTCCTTTTTCTAATATCACCATCGGCGGGAAATTATTATCCGGGTTGATCCAGGATAAACCTGAAATTTATGGAGCACTGGATTTTGATCATATCTTAAACAGAACCCGTATGATCGGTATGGACGTAGTGATCGGTAAAGGCTCTACTGAATTTGGTATCGGAACAGTCCTGGCCGATATGGTAAAAGCAATCTTTCATGATGAACATAGAATTATGCCGGTATCTGCTTACCTTGATGGTGAATACGGAGAAAGAGAGGTACATGCCGGAATTCCAGCCATCATCGGCAGAAATGGTATTGAAGAAATTATAGAACTTTCCCTTTCTCCACAGGAACAGAAAATGTTTCATGATTCCTGCGAGGTGATTCGCAAACATATTGCAATCGCCGCAAAACTTTAACTTTGCCGGAACCACATTATAAGTTGAAACGACTGAAAACACCCCGAATATGAGAATATGGAACCGGTCTCCATGTGCCAGATCTTTTGATCTAACATATTGGAGCCGCATCATTTCATCATAGTTCGGGGCGTTATTATTTATGACAGGCACAACACTCTGCCGATTCTCCTCTTTCTATATCCTATGACAGTAACATTCGATCATTGGTTAACTGTTTCTTTCTTTCCTTGGAGTAATAGGACAATAATTCTTCTACCGTCATGTCCTTTCTGACATCACCTTTTATATCAAGTATGATTTCTCCGTCATCCATCATAATCGTTCGATTACCCAGCGCAAGTGCAGCCTTAATATCGTGGGTTATCATCATTGTTGTGATGTTTGCCTGATTAACGATATCTGTTGTAATTTTCAGGATCTTCTGTGCAGTTGCCGGATCAAGCGCAGCCGTATGCTCATCCAGCAGTAAGAGCTTTGGGGATGAGATGGTGCACATTAACAGTGTTACTGCTTGTCTCTGACCACCGGACAGATGACCAACCTTCGTTTTCATCCGGTTTTCAAGTCCCAAATCCAGGGTGGATAATAGCTCTCTGAAATAATCTGTTTCCCTCTTGTTCAATGCAAAGAGACTTCGTTTTGCCTTCCTTGTATAAGCCAGAGCAAGATTCTCTTCAATCGTCATGGAAGGTGCTGTCCCTTTCATCGGATCCTGCATCAGTCTGCCGATGTCAAAGGATCGTTTGTAATCCGGTAATCCGGTAATGTTTTTATTGTCAAGAAGGATTGCACCGCCATCCACTAAGAACGAACCGGCAATGGCATTAAAGAGAGTGGATTTTCCGGCTCCATTGGATCCAATGATGGTAACAAAATCTCCTGGCGACAGAAATAAATTAACTCCCCTTAATGCTTTCTTTTCATTTAATGTTCCGGGAAAAAAGGTTTTACTCACATTTTTTAGTTCCAGCATAAGTAGCCTCCTTCCTCACCTTATTCTGCTTTACTCCTGCTACAATCTGAGGAATAGAAAGTGCCAATACCACAATCAGTGCAGAAACCAGTTTTAGTGCGTAAGACGGGAAGAAATTATATTTTAATGCTATGGCAATAATGATCCTGTAAATGACGGAACCAACCACCGCAGAAATCAATCCAATGGTAACGGAATGCCTTCCGATGATGGTTTCGCCAATGATTACCGATGCCAGACCGATAATTACCATACCGATCCCAAAGTTTACATCGGAAAACATCTGATGCTGGCTTAGTAATGCACCGGATAATGCCACACATCCATTTCCAATGGCTAAGCCAAAACACTTTGTCATATTTGCATTAATGGAAGAGGATCTTACCATGTCCTCGTTATCTCCCGTAGCCCGTATGGCAAGACCTGTCTTTGTCTTAAAGAAGACCGACAGGATAATTACTACAATGACTGCCATAAGCAGCGCTAACAGAGTTTTACCCAGGCCAAAGGAAGTAACAATAAGGGCTTCCATTTTGGTAAATAGCGTTTCTTTTCCTGCTGCGGACAGGTTTGCTTTACCGCCCATCACCGCCATATTCACCGTATACAACCCAGTCATGACAAGGATACCCGATAAAATCGGATGAATACCTATCTTTGTTTGAAGAAGGCCTGTGATACTGCCTGCAACGGCTCCTACCAGTACTGCGGCCAGCAATGCCAAATATGGGTGACCGCTGATGGTAACCACCGCCCCGCAGGACATTCCCAGGGTAAAGCTTCCATCCACCGTCAAATCCGGAATATTTAATATTCGAAATGTAATATAAACTCCCATTGCCATAATTGCATATAATAACCCCAGCTGCATGGAACTAACAAATAGTGCCGATGTCATGTTATATCCCCCTTCTTACTTCTGTTCTAATGTGGTAATTTCAAGATTCACGGGCAATAAAGCTATTGCCATTACCAGGATTATTTCCTATTCTGCAAGAACAACAAATTTATCCTTAAGTTCGTCCGGAATTGTAATTCCTAATTGATTTGCTGATTTCATATTAATCATTTTAGCATATTCTGCAATTTGTTCAACAGGATTATCCGCAATTTTCTCCCCATTCATAATTCGAATGATCATTTGAGCAGTCTGCCGGCCAAGTACGGTATAATCAATTCCTACGGTTGCCAGACCACCGTCTTTTACCATAGAGTCAGCGCCAACATAAATCGGAATATTTGCATCATTGGCAACCTGTAAATACGTCGGCATAGCAGACGCTACCGTATTATCGTTTGGTGTAAAGAATGCATCAATATCTCCTATCAGGGAAGATGCCGCCTGCTGTAGATCAGCAGTGCCGGTGATAATCGCTTCTTTATATGCAATCCCGTTATTGTCACAATATTCCTTTGCTCTCTCTATACCGGAAGCAGAATTTACTTCACTGCTGTTATAGACAAAACCAAAGGTTTTCACATTCGGCGTTAATTGTGTTGCAAGTGCAAAAATATCTTCAATCGGTATGGAGTTAGAAACACCGGTAATATTACCTGTCGTTTGATCAAGTGCAGTTACAAGGCCTGCAGCAACCGGATTACTTACCGCAGAGAATACGATAGGAACTGTAGTCGTGGCAGCCATTGTAGCCTGTGCTGTACCTGTTGCAATGGGAACCAGCAGATCCACATTGTCATCAATCATACTTTGAATAATGGAAGGAAGCAGTGTATTATCTCCATTGGCATTCTTGTACACGATTTCAATTTTATCCCCGTATCCCTGATTCTTTAATTCTGTTTCAATGGTTTCATGGATTTGATTTAAAGATGGATGATCCATGGGCTGAATGATACCGATTTTATAAGGTTTATCTGTTTCCGTGTTGGCGTTGTTGTCTGCAGCGGCTGTAGGCGTAGTATCCGCGCCGGCTGTGTTATCAGAATTATTGTTTGAATTTGTGTCCGTCTTATCCTTGGATCCACAGCCGGTAAAGGTCATGAGCACCATAATAAGGACAAGTAATAAAGCGAATAATTTTTTCATTTTCATTTTCCTCCTTGAACAATATGATTTATAGTTTTGCCTGTGAGTATGCGTGGTGAATGAGGTTTAGACACAAAAAAACTGCCCTTAAATATTTAAGGACAGATATCATCTGCGGTGCCACCTTAATTGATAAATCATAAGCCCGATTACTTCAAAGCCATCATTTATCCTCTCCAATTCGAAAATGCCAACACATTCTCTATTGTTAACGCCAATCTACGTCTTAGCTACTGGATTCAAAGATCTTCCGTGAATCGTTCACTTTGCCCTCCGTGGTCCATTTGCCGCACAGCTTTCCGCAGGTTCTCAGCCTCCCCGCTCTCTGTAGGTGCTCCTTACAGTTTGATCTCCACATCATAGGTTTGATATGGGTATTATAAGCGAGATCATGCAATACTGTCAAGAGGGTTTTCAATGAAATTGCACCTTAAATTGCACCTGAAACTGCAAACCTTTCAATCAGATAAAATGTATAATAAAATTAAATCAGTATATGCAAATCCACAATTTAAAACACCCAGGCGAAACCTCCACTTGCTTAAATCAGGGGAGGCCAGCCTGAATTATAAGCTAGATCCGATTCCTGTATGGTTTCTATCTATTTCTGTAACTCCCTGATTGCTTGATTCAGGAAGCTATGATCTGCCCATTTACTGATTTCAAAAAGATTTGTAATATAATGATGATCATATAAAAACCGTAATTGTCCTTCCAGTGCCAATAAGCCCTTTTCTGATAAATCAACCGTCAAGTGTTCATTAAAATCAAACGGCAGACTATTGGCAACTTCACCAACCGTCCCATGTAGTTGTTCCGTAAATAAGTTGATCGTCTCTTCTCTGTTTGTCTTCGCCCATTCTGCTGCGATAAGGGTTTGCTTTATATATTCCACTACAATTTCCGGATTCTCATCCGCTAATTTCTTACTGACTGTAAGGATATTGGGGTAAATGTTGTTAATCGCCAATACCTGAGAAGGGTCTTTCTCCAATTCATATAATATTTTATAGTTTCCGCTTCTCAAGATTCTCTGTGCCAATGTACCCCCAATATAAATTGCATCTACTTGATCATTATCAAGTGCTTCTATATCTATTAATCCAAGATTGCTCTTATGATTTGCGGTCATTGCAATTTTTTCTTCTGATACAACCAATGGAACAAACTCAACATCTTTCTTATTTACTCCTCTTGCAGCAAGTGCCGTTTCAAATGCATGTTCTACGGTAGCCTTATAAAAGTCTATGATAAAATGAGCGCCAACCGGAACGCCGATTTTTTTGTTTCGTAATTCTTCGATATATTCTAGTGGTGAATCGCTTTTCACAATAATAAATGATCTGCGCGGCAAAAATGCAAGTCCAAGTAATATTACCTGTGCACCATTAGATTTGGCCCATAAGGGCGGAATATTTCCTCCTTCCCGAAAAAGAGCATCCTCCTTATAATCAAAATGTACCTGCCAGTCTTTTTTTGGCAATGTCTGCAGTAATATTGGCTTTCCTCCAACTTTCTCAAATGTATCTTCCTTCCAGATTTTATTTGCTGCGATAAAGCTGGAGTTTCCTACCGGGCATATAGTATACTTAAATTCTTTGAATGCCATAATGATTTTCCTTTCTTTTATATGTTGTACATACCAATACTTTCATGGAATGCGTTGATAACATTATTTCTATACTCCGCATATTCTTTACTGCCTCTATTTCTGGGTCTTTCCAGATTAATATTAAAAATTTGCACAATTTCTGTGGGTCTTGGTCCCATTACAATGACTCTGTCTCCCAAAAATATGGATTCATCAATATCATGTGTTACCATAATCATAGTTGTTCCGTCTGCCATCCATATTTTTTCCAGCTCTGCCTGCATACTCATTTTGGTTAATGCATCCAATGCTCCCAACGGTTCATCCAGCAGCATTATTTTGGGCTGTCTCAAAAGTGTTCTTGCTATGGAAACCCTCTGTGCCATTCCTCCTGACAGTTGATTTGGATATGCATTCTCAAAGTCAGACAAACCGACCTTTTCCAAATACATATGTATCTTATCCCTGATATAATCTTTCTTTCCTTCAAGTCCCAGTCCAACATTCTCACCCACTGTAAGCCAGGGTAATAATCTGTGTTCCTGAAAAATAACCCCCCTGTCAAGGCCCGGCTTTTCCACTCTTACCCCATCTAGCAGAATATCTCCCTCGTAATCACTCTCTAGTCCTGCGATCAGCCTTAACAGAGTTGTTTTTCCACAACCACTTGGCCCAATAATAGTAATAAATTCCCCTTTTCTTATATCAAGAGAAGCATTCTTAATGGCAATCAGGTCTTTGTCCTTGGAATGAAATGTTTTGGATACTTTCCTGATATTCAGTATGCTTGAATTGTCCAGTGTAGCGTTCGGCATATCATTATCCTCTGCTTTCTATTAATTAATTGCTTTTTTCCAACGGAGGGCTCTTTTTTCAATTAATTGAAGAATATAGTCAAATACAATGCCAATCACCGCGATAACAATCATAAGTGCGATTAATTTATCAGACCACAAAAATTCTTTCGCTTGTAAGAGCCCGTAACCAAGACCGGTTAATCCTCCTAACATTTCTGCAGCAACTACTGCCATCCATGAATTTGCTGTTGCAAGACGCAACCCGGTAAAAATTGATGGTACAGCTGACGGTAAAACAATTTTAGTTAAAAAAGTTCCGTATTTTAACTCTAATACCTTTGCCAACTCATAATATTCGATTTGAACATTGTGAATTCCCTGTGCAGTATTCAAATAAATTGGTATTGCCACACCCCTTGCGATGATGAGATGTTTTGATGTCTCACCAATTCCAAACCACAAAATAATAATCGGAATCCATGCATACAGAGGTATCTGGCGAATCACATTGATCAACGGTGAAACCAGTCTGTCGATTACTTTATTTAATCCGCTTCCAATTCCTAAGACCAATGCAACAACAGCACCTTGAGCAAAACCAATGAGCACACGCAACAGACTTACTTTCAGGTCGAGAATTAATGTCCCATCCTCTATCATGGCGAAAAATGCACGAATTACTTTAACCGGAGACGGTAAAATCACTTCCATTAGCAATCCATTACTGGCAAAGAACTGCCATATGGAAATTAAAGCAATTGGTACTATCAGCAAGTTAAGGATGATTATGACTCTATCTTGTATTTTATTGATCCATTTACCTTTTGCTTCCTTCTCCCTGCTCATAATAAACGTCTCCTTTAACTTTTGATGTTTCTTTCTGATTCTATTTCTTTAATAGCAGTATTGAGGAAGTAGGAATCAGCCCATTCAAATACATCTACAGGGGTGCCTAAATATCCATTATCATATAAGAACTTCGCTCTGCTTTCCAGTGCTAACAAACTAACCTGTGACAGGTTCGGTGTTAAATGCTGATAGAAATATTTATCAAATGAATTTTGGTATTGCCATAAATCACCGTAAGTCTGCTCAGCCAATAATTTTTCAGTCTCAATTCGGTTCTTCGCAGCCCATTCAGCCGCCAATATTGTCTGCTTAACAAATTCGACCACTACTTCCGGTTCTTCCACGGCTAACTTTTTACTAACAGTTAAGGTATTTGGATATTCATTATTAACTGGAGATAACTGTTCACGATTTGCTGCAAGATCAAAAACAACTTTATACTTACCAGTATCCAGATATTTCTGAATCAAGGATAATTTCACGAAAATCACATCTACTTCACCGGCATCCAGCGCATCAAGTTCCACACTGCCGCCATCGGAGCGCTTTTCTTTTGCCCTGCCGGATATAGCATAATCATCCTGATCTACAACTTCTACAAAAGTAACCTCCTCTTTTGAGATTCCTCTTGCTGCCAAAAGCAATTCAAATGCCTGTTCGGCAGTCGACTTGTGGAAGTCGATTAGTGCATTGGGATGAGCCGGAATCGCAATTCTGGCTCCTCTGATTTGATCAGCATTGGTAATCGCCGAATTGGATTTTGCAAGAACCACCTGCCGCTGTTCCAACAAATTTAATCCGATTAAGAGAACATCCGTCCCATTCGATTTAGCCCACAAAGGCGGAGTATTGCCCCCTTCCCGGAAAAGTCTGTCATTTTTATAATGAAAATGATCTGCCCATTTATCCTGGGATAAGCTTTGAAGTCTAATTGGGTTTACCCCCTGTCTGCTCAAGCCCTCTTGCAAAAATCCTTTGCTTGCGGCGATATATGAAGCATTTCCTACCGGGCATATTGTATAATAAATTTCTCTATTTCCTGCCATAGTTATTTTCCCCTTTACTCAAAATAGGTTGTTAAGAAAAAGTCATCGGTAGCAATTACATCAGATTGATTGATCGTTCCATGTTCTACCAGCCAATTTTGGTATTTTTCCGTACCCAACTTAAGGTTTTCCAATGTATCATTTGAAACGAAAAAGGTTTCTTTTGATCTCTCCCACCAGAAGATCGTATTTTCTGCCGGCACACGGGTAATACCTTCCACTACGGTTGCTGCTTCATCTTCATTGTTTAATATGTAGGATGCAATGGCCTCACGTATTTTCAGGAATGCACTCAAAATATTTTTATTGTTTTTTGCAAATTCGGTAGGTGAGAAGACTACAGATGCTCCTCCATTATTTACATAGGTTCCATCGGGTGCTGCATTGCCAATTTCTTTTAGCGTGCCGTCAATAATGCCGGGATTGAAGCTGGTAAGTGGATGGACAGAAATTGCATCCAGCTCCCCTGCGACCAAGGCAGTTTTCAAACCGTCATTGGATACATTAACATAGTTCCAGTCCTTACCTTCTTCCCATCCAAGTTCTTCTGTTCGTTCAATTAAAGCAACATACTGGCAGCCTGCATTCCAGCTTCCTATTTTCTTTCCCTTTAAATCCTCGAAGGAATTAATATCAGATTTCGCGTTAACTAATATTGTTACAATCTTCGGATCAGGGTTTTCTGATATCTGAATTGCACTAATCTGAGCCCCTTTCGATTTATAAATCAAATAGGGATACAGCATACGGCTGGAGATATGCAATTCATTACGCTCCATTAACTGTGCTTCGTTGCCAATTGTACCTTCAACAACAGATATCTTTGTTCCATTGTCACCATATAAATCATTCAGCCACCCTTTACCATCTGCTACATACACCCATTCTGCGGAAGCTATTTTTAAATTGTCCAGTTTCTCAAACTGATATTTTTCTTTTAAAATATTAATTAGTTCCTGGATTACCTCTTCCGTAACATTATCATCCTGTGTAACATGCCTTGTCAGTAATTCCTCCGCAAATCTCTGTGCATCTGTCTTAGAACTAACTTCATTATCCGTATCCGGTGTTTTTGTTTCTGTTTGATCTTCCTTTATAACCTGTTCCTCAGGCTTCTTTGTGGGAGCAGGCGTACTTCCTGATTTACTTGCGCATCCTGTGAGAACAATTGAAACCACTACAATTCCAACAATTAATTTCCATATACTATTTTTCATTTTGCCTCCGTTCCTGTTCATGCTTTATGCATTCTCATTCCTTTTAATTTTGTAATACATGCATATGAGTTAGAATCATCTCTTTTCTGTTCTCTACCGGGATGTTTTGCATTCTTTTCGATAAAAAAAGAGACTCCAAATAATTAATAAATTAATTATTCAGGGTCTCTGGTTTTCCAGTCAACCATTCTGCAATATGCAATTAAATTCATAGTATACATATAAATTTACTTTGTTTCATAAGTATATCATACTCATCTCCGAGAATCAATTCTTTTTTTTACTTTTTCGACAAATCTTTCATTTTACATAAATACAGGAATGTACTGCCTCTACTTTTTGTTGATCTTATATAATTGTCATGAAAGCCTTTGACCTTTTACATCGTATTTATTAGCATCGTACCGGATTAGACCACATATCCCATTGTTGATTATTAATATTTGAATTTAAAGCTCTCTCAGCACCCTGATCTGATCCTGTGTCAAATTTCTGGTAGGGGAATTCGCGTCGGAGGTATTCTGATTCTCCACGATCAGAACCGTTGTTTCTTTCTCCAGCGTATGCGTATGCCAAACCCCTTTTTTCACGTTATAGAGCTGATATTGCTCCATAGCTTCAGCTTTTATGTCTCCAATCTCTTCTTCCTCACCACCGGTATATAAGGTACAGTGCCCGGCAAGCAGAACAAAAACCTCATCTGATTCATTATGTCTTTGCATGGTCTTTAAATTGGGGACTTCCAGCTCTTCACAATATCTTAAATAAGCAATCCTCCAACTCTCAAAGTCAATTAAAGGCTGATATCCGTCTCCCTCATACTTAATGATATCAATATCTTTATGATTCATAAACCTCTCCCTCTCTTGTCAAATTCATGTTAAGCACGGTTATTATAAATTACAATAATAGAAGGAAGGAAAAATGCACATAGAAATTCCGTATGCATCTTTTCCTTCCAGAGATAAAATCCTACTTATACCATTGGTTATTCTTTAACACCACCGGCAGAAATGCTGCTTACAATGTATTTGGAGCAAAAAGCAAATACAATCAGAATCGGTATGACAGAGATTGCCACTGCCAAATAAGTCGCACCCTGATTGGCCGCAATATCCCGGGATGAATTCAAGGAAGCAATCATTACAGGCAATGTAAACTTCTTCGGTGTACTTAATAATATCAAGGGCACAAGATAACTGTTCCAGTTACCCACAAAAGCACCGATGGACATTGTGGCAATACCCGGCGACATAATCGGCAGCGCTATCCTGTGAAAAATTACTATTTCACTTGCACCGTCAATTCTG
The DNA here is from genome assembly GCA_023439505.1 of Bacillota bacterium. Lineage (GTDB taxonomy): Bacteria > Bacillota > Clostridia > Lachnospirales > Lachnospiraceae > Mobilitalea. The sequence goes on along the minus strand of JAEXNR010000062.1, from coordinate 307,131 downwards.
GCCGCCTCCATAATCGTGGTGGAGAATACCGATTTTATGTACTGCCGCAAGAAAAATACAATTGCAGGTGATGCTACCGCAGGAACAATTAAAGGAATATAAGAGTCCGTTAAATGCAGGCGGCTGATTAAATTGTAAAAGCCTAATAAGCTGAGCTGAGCAGGTATCATCATAAATCCAATGATCACAGAGAAAAACACTGTTCCGCCTCTGAATCGATATACCGCCAAAGCATAGGCCGTTAATGCCGAAAAATACGCTGTTAAAATTGTTGCCGGAACTGCTACCTTCACACTGTTAAAGAATCCCAAAAACAAGTTAAAGTATCCGGTGACGATGCTCCAGTTTTCTTTCAGGGAATGCCCGGGTATAAAGGTAAAGGAGGTCATAATTTCTCTTCCGCTCCTCGTTGCATTCACCATCATTAACAGAAAGGGAAGAAGACAGGTTATTGAGACTAAAATCAGCGCCAAATATAAAATTGACTTCTTAATCTTCGTAGCCATATTATTTGTCCTCCTTTGAATACATCAGTCGATACTGAATAATTGATGTAATTAAAATGATAATAAATACAAGATATGCTACGGATGCTGCATAGCCAACCTGATAGGATACAAATCCAAATTTATAAAGGTACATAATCACTGTCTGTAAAGATCCGCCGGGATTTCCATTCGCACCACCGTTATTAATCAGGAACGGAATATCAAACATCTGAATACCGCCAATTAACGATGTAATGGCAACGTAAAGTAAAATCGGTTTCAATAGCGGAAGTGTAATGCTGCGGAAAATTTTCCATCTGCCGGCTCCGTCAATCGTTGCCGCCTCATAGTAATCTTTGGGAATACCCTGTACACCGGCCATTAATATAATAAAAGAGTTACCAAACCACATCCAGGCACTGACCATAGATACGGAGAGTGGTGCCGTTGTTTTTTGCCCGAGCCAATCAATCGGAGCTTTTATGAGTTTCAGTTTATATAGAATTTGGTTCAGCGTTCCATACTTCCAATCCAATAAGGTTTTGAACAGGAATGCAACCGAGGTGGCTGCGATCAAATTTGGCAAATAGAATAACGCTCTGAAAATGCCCAGACCTCTCATCCTATATTTCATATCACTAAAAACTATCGTAAGAAGGAAAGCGATTCCCAACTGTACTATGATATTAACACTCCAAATCCTTGCTGTGTTTCCCAAAGATCTCCAATAAAACTTGTCTGATAAAGCTCTCTTGTAATTATCCAGTCCAAGAAAATTCGGATCCCCGAAACCTTTATAATCCGTAAAGCTCAGCTGTAATGTCCTGAGAACAGGATAAACGCTGAAAACCAAAAAAACTATAACAAATGGCAATATAAAAAGATAAGCCGTGTTATTTACATTTTTCCCCTTGCTTCTTTTTCTATCATTATTTTTCATCATCACTCATCACTCCGTTGACTAGTCTAAAAGGCGAAGAATCTATGAAAGATTCTTCACCTTTTCATCTATTTCCTGTTACTTCAAATATGTATAACTGTTTTATACCTATACTTATCTGTTGATCGTAAGCTCTGGATAATTAGATTCTACTAAATCATAGAATTCTGTGAGTGCGTCTTCTTTGCTCTTCTCACCTGTTTTAATGGAAGTGATTGCTGCGCCCCATGCATCTCCGATAATGGTATCATATTTTGTAACCTTGGAATAATCAATTCCCTTCGCCTGCTCTAACCAGAACTGGTACAGCTTCTCTCCGCCGTATACGGAATTCTCATCATTTTCATGTGCCTCTAATGTAGGGATGTAGGAAACGGTATCACCTTCTGATGCCTGAATCCACCACTCCATAGTTTCCTGGGTCAAAGTACAGAATTTGAGGTAATCCCAGGCAAGATCTTTTCTTGCGCTGTTAGCACTGATACCGATATAAGTTCCACCACCGAAACCATAAGCAGGACCTGAGCAAACGCCCCATTTTCCAGCAGTATCACCATAGTTATCTCTCATAACCAGGGTTCCCCATGCAGGAAGACCGTATGCGAATACTTCTGTCATCTGCGCATCTGCGGATGCTTCTGCAAGAGCTGTTTCATCCCAAACGTTAACGTCAGCGGTAAGGATCGGAACAGGACCGGACATAGCCTGATACCAGGGAGCTGACCAGGAAGCAGCAAATGCGGTATACTCATTCTGATATAACTGAATAGCGAGATCCATATAATCTAATCTTGACTTTGAAACATTTAATGCACCATCAACAACCCATGCACTGTCACCGGAGAAGTAGTTCATTTCACCGTCAGATGCAAAGATTTTATAGCCTGCGCTCTTTAATTTCTTAGCTGTTTCTAATATTGTAGGATAATCTTTAAATAATTTTCCTATTTCAGCCGGATCAGAGGTATTAAATACCTTGTCAGCTATATCTCTGCGGTAATAAATACCTGCAGGTGTAATCTGATAGCTGATTGCTCTTTGGATACCGCTGGCATCCTGTCCAACTTTCCATACATAATCCACAATCTTATCTGCATAATCCTGAGCATTGTATGGAGCTTTATTTAAATCTTCAAAAAATCCTGCGTCAAACATATTCTGAAGCATCTGAGGCTCCCCAACGATGATATCAGGTTCTTTCTCTCCACCAAGTAAAGCGGACTGAACCTTTGTAGGATAATCAGCAGGAGCAATAACTACTGTTTCAACTTCCACATCCGGATAGGTTTCCATGTAATGCTGTGAGAACTGTTGTAAATCGGCAGCTAACGTCCAAACTACCAGCTTGCCGGAAGGTGCTGCATCTGCTTTATCTCCAGCGGCATCGTCATTTGTCTTTGAAGCATCATCTGCAGTATCAGCTGCCGTATCAGCACTCTTATCAGTGCCAGGATTTGAATCTGTTTTCTTTTCCCCGCATGCTACCATAGTGATACACATAGCGACTACCATAATGAAAGAAATTAACTTTTTAAATTTCACAAAACTACCTCCTCTTATTTTTATAAAACAATAAATTGTTTATAGGTATATTATAAAGTAGGGTACAGCCTCATAAAATCACCTGTTTTTTAAAAAGGTGTTCTTTTTTTAGCCTTAATACATCATGGTTATGATTGAATGCGGTTCTATCCATTTACTTGTTCCGCTGCCATTTTCCCTCAGCGAAATTTCCACACTTTGATCGGTTTTATTAAGGATTACAATCACTCTTCCCCCATCCGGATTTAAAAATGCGCAAACCTCAATCCGGTCCGTATACTTTGTGGTTGCAATCCTTTTTGCCCCTGCCATAATATATCTGCTAAAGTGCCCGATATAATAATAGCTTAATCGTTTTTCATAGCCTTCCCCGCAAAGCATAATCGGCGCCGCACAGAAGTTTCCTACATGATTCGGGCCCCCATTCTCATCCAGCAGCAGATTCCAGTCAATGATACCGTTGGCTCCCCCCAGTAAATTCCCGAGGATATCATGCGCATACATTTCCGCTCTTGAAACTTCTCCCGAATCTGCAAAACGGGAATATTCCACGCACCCTTCGGTGAAGAAAATCTCAAGCTGAGGATATTGCTGACGGATGATGGAAAGGGCATCGAAATGATCTCCCGTATACCAGTGAACCGCAACCCCTGCCACCTGCCCTTTTATGGTATCATCTGCCAGAACCGCTTTCACCCTGTCATATGCCTCTTCTTTATTATGATCCCATATCAATATTTTGACATCCTCAAACCCTGCCTGCACAAGCGCCGGCGCAAGATAATCACGCACAAACTCTTGTTCCTCCTGCGGGGTATAGATGCAGGAATCCCAGCTCTGTGTTGCCATAGGCTCATTCTGTACCGTGATCCTGGAGATTTTGATACCAGCCTCCTCATAGGCATTCAGGTATTTAACAAAATACTTCGCCCAAACCGGATAGTATTCCTTTTTTAAGCTGCCTCCGTGGTTCATTTCTCCGTTGGTCTTCATAAAGGCAGGAGGAGACCAGGGCGATGCCAGAAAATTGATACCTCCCCGGCTCCTGCTTACCGCTTCTTTTATCATAGGTATGATCTGCTGTTCATCGTGTGCAATGGAAAAGCTGCTTAGCTCGTCATCCATTTCCTTAACATAGGTGTAGTTTCCCATGGCAAAATCGCAGCTGTGTATGGTGGTTCTGCCTTGATTATAACGAAGTCCTCCCTCTCCAAAATAATCCTCCATAAATCTTTGCTGATCCTCTTTGGATAGCAAAGAATAATTTTGTGCAGCCGCCTCGGTAAAAGCTGCGCCAAAGCCCTCGATTTGCTGTGCAGTTACCTCCGGATAAACATTAATGACATGCATACAATCGTTCACCGGCATGCGATCTGCTTCCTCTGTTAACCAAAATTGCTCCTTTTTCGCATTCGTGGTCACTATTCGCATTTTATTCATACATCTGTCTCCTCTTCTAACTTCTATTTATTTGATAATTGCGAAACCAATGCAGGTTAAATCGTATGGAAAGCCAATTTACCCTGCGTATTAGTTTCGCAATTCATTGTTAGTTTATCTTATGATATTCTTATATTAATTTTATGAATGCTGCCTTCCCTGATCTTATGTGCAAGATCACCAGTGATCCTTCTGTCTGCAATAATCTCAGTCTTTCCATCCCTGTCTTCACATTCAATAGAAGATATCTGATATTGTCCGGGAATCAGTTGCTTCTTCCCGTTCAGATGATAAGTAACCGTAGTTTTGCTTAAAAATGCGGCCGATATCTGATCCTGATCATTGATAAGATATTCGGGTATCGCCGGCTGAAAGCGAAGAATCAGTTCACCCTCTTCCAAAGTAAATGGTGCCTTACCAAACATCATGATTTTCCACATTTGAATAAACTCGATCGTGGAACCGCTTAGTCTTGCAACAAACCCTTTTCCGTGATAACTTTCATTGGGGTTATTACTGCTGGCAATAAAGGAGGAATTCTCATAGATACTTCGTCCATAAATCTTAGGATCCAAAAATGGAATCGCGGCAAGATGAAAATCTTCGAAAAATTCCGGGTACATCTCAGATTTTAGTAATTCCAGGAGATATTTATATTCCATATGCAGCCAGATTGATTCGTTCTCCAGCCATCCCGGAGTAAATGCTCTTGCCCTGCCTATCTCAAAGGAAGCATCCCTTAAGGAGTCATTCACTTTATACATGGAAAGTTTCTTATCGTATAGATCACTCTTCCTGATATTATGATAAAGCGTCTTCTTATCCTCCATGGTTTTAGAGATCTTTAGATACCTTACCGGTCCTTCCAGAAAATGCGGCATATTCACAACCTTAAAATGCTTTGGCAGGATCCCTTCCCCGGTTTCTTCATATTCTGTTACCTCAAACGAGAAATAGGTGGGGCTGATCCCTGTCTCAAGGGCACAGGCCTTTTTGATTCCCTGCTGTACTACGGACAGCCAATCCCTTAATATCGCTGCTACTTCCTCCTTTGACCTTCTAACCTTCACACCTGAAATACCCCGGTAGATCTTATCACGATAGGCTTCTTTGGCATCATTGATTTTGTTCCAAAATGAGATAACCTCCATCTCAGAGAAGAGAGCATCCTTCTCCTGTTTTACAGCAACAGCAAGCTCCTCCATCAATTCAGACAATTCCTCGATTAAGTCAAGCTCATCCCCATAAGTTTGAACAGACCGAAGTGTATATTCCAGATTACGTTCCAGTTCATAAGCCTCTGTCATAGAAGACCCAAATATTCCAGGGAGACCGTTTAAGGCATCGTACCATCCCGGCTTTCCGCCCTCCATTTCAATTCCCATTCCATAGGCATCCAATGTCGCAAATTTGATGGTACTGATTAATATGAGTTTTTCCAGAAGATTCGAAGTGACAATCTTACCCGCTCCGTAATTTCCCCTTATCAATTTATCTTTTACCTTGATTTGAACGTTATCATCCAGTGCATAATACTGACGGATCCCATACTTCGTCTTTGCATAACGCCGAAAGCGCTTGTTGATATTTTTCTGTGACACAAAATAAGTAAACTCCTCTGCTAATAAGAGTTCTTTTTCTTTTTCCGGAAAAACTTCCAGGTAGCTTTCGATTAAATCAAGATTATAAGTCCAGTGATCACACCAGTAACCTTCTCCAAAGTTTGCATTCACCTGGCTGATGGCACAATTCATAATCTTCTCGAATAAATCAGGGTATTTTGTACTCTTGTATAATTCCAACTCCTCCAGCTTATTACACAGCATTCCCGGAGTAAAGGGGGTTTCAAGGTAACCCGTCAGTTCTCTTTGCACAGCTTCATCCAGCATCCCTAGGACCTTCCCCGCATCCTGCTGCTCCAGGGCATAGGTTACTTTCTCAATCACCAGAGGATTATATCCGTCAAGCTGGATCAGATTATAAAATTGCAGAATATTCTCATTGCCGATAAAGGGTGCAAAGAAAATATCACATCTTCTGTTTTGATTGACGTCTCTGAAATTACCGTTTCCCTGAGAATAGAACTCGGGCAAAGTCGAATAATAATTGTAGTCCCGCTCCAGATCCCCATGCTTTCTCGAATAAACATAAAATATTTTCTTATCGCCTATCTTAATCGGATACCCGCCGCGTAAAACATTGTCCAGATATGTATATTTACAATACGCATCAAAGTCTTTACTTCCGGTCCTGGTATCAATTCCTTTACATAATTCTTCGGCCAGGGAATCCGCTTCTATTTTCTTCGCTTCAAAATATCCTTCGTTCTTCACTCCGGACATAAATTGCTGCAAAATCTCTTTACTTTCAACCTGCCCGATCACCTGATAGATGACGAGCTCTTCCTGTGGCTTCAAGGTTTGTACCGTACCATAAAAATTACAGGGGAACTGATTTTGGGTGACCTGTTTCTTCTTCAGCAGCCCTTCCACGCCCAGATTAATAAAACCAATACCCTGATTCAATGTGGTATCATAAGAGAATACCGCCTCAGGATCCACAATGGGCAAAAGCCTTGTTCCGTCCGCCAGACAGGCAAAAGAGAAGTTACCTCCCGCGACCTCTGTCACTGAAGAGGAATCTGTTGTACTCACTCTGACTCTGAAATAGGGGAGCTTTTCCTGTACATCCTCTACCTGCATCCAGGCTTTGATTGTCTGTCCCATGGTCTTAATACTGTCCATATCCACTCCATATGGGATACAAGCCGGCATTCCATCCAGTACTTCCAGATCTTTCTGCCAAAGACCGGTATTTTTCAATGTTACCTTACGAACAAGTGCTCCTACTTTCTCACCGGGAAGCGTATAGTAAACTACTTTTGTATGTATGCCGACAGCAGTATTGTCTTCTTCGATCTCCAATCCGTTCATGGAGATTTTCATCAGATTGTGATGTTCCTCCTGTTGAAACGGTTCATAATAGACCCCGTCTACTTTGAGAAATGTTCTGAAACCGGTTCGTTTTACATTCTGATAGGCCTGATGTGCGGGAAGGAATTCCATAATGGAATGGTCCTTATTCTCTACGCCAAAGCTTACCACACATTGTCCTCTGTTCACATAGAAGCACCAGATCGGAATTCCTTCAATGCCTCCGATTCCCGGAAGAAAGCTGGAAAAAGTAGACTGTCTTCCATAATCATACATCATGTATTCTGCTGTTTTGGTACCTGTTTTCATTCCTGTCTCCATCCTGCCGCTTATCGCAGCTCTTTCGCTATTTCATCCAGATTCACGATAACCTCATGGGTCATATCCACTGTTAGTTGATCAATTCTTTCATAAGAAATTATTGCCATCTGCTGCGTTAATTTGATTTCTTCCCCATCTAAATATAGACTGCTGATACAATAATTTCCATAATCCTGTCTTCCTGTATTGCAATAACAAATTCTCCAGCTTCTGTCTCTGAAGTTCAGTTCTATCTGCACTTTTTGGTCCTGATCAAATTGTTTTGCTAAGAGCTTCGGTTCCAAATGAAGATTCCCTCTTTTGCCTTTTACGCCAAACATTTCACGAATGACCGTTAACATCATCCAGCTGGCAGAACCGGTAAGATAATGATACATACCTCTTCCTTCCAAATTAAAGTACTCCGGAACTCCCGGGTAGATACGGCTGTGATCAAAATCCAATGCCTGATGGTACAGAGAAGCAATTGCCATATAACCCTCTTTCACAAATCCTCTCTGATAAAGAGCATTTGCATACATAATACTCATATGAGAAAATACTGCCCCATTCTCCTTATGACCATAAGCGAAACCAAACATTCTTCCCAGGTCAGTCTTAACTTCTTTAAAATCGGTATTTAAGCGATATCCGCCCATTTCCTGTCGATACAAATATTCATTGGCGGATGCCGCGATGCGTTCCACCTGTTCATCGGTTGCAGTGCCGGACATAATGGTAAATACCTGACTAGTCAGCATCATACGAATCTCTTCCTGAAAACATCCTTCCACCTGACGGCCGTGATTGTCATAGTATCCGTTGTACCATCCATTTTCTTTCGTATCCTGTACCCATTCTGTCTTCCTGATATGATCCTTGATCCATTCTGCCTTATGATGAAGACTTGTGATCACCTGATTTGCAGAGAGTATCATCTTCTCACCGGATATCTTGTGGGAACAGGATGTTGCGTACTGCTGCAACAGTTCCACCTTTTTTTGGACGTCTTCATATAAGAGCAGATCATCCTTCAATAAGAGTTCCATTTCTTTCGCGATGGCTATTGTATCAGTCTGATGCTCCTCTTTCAGGCAGGAAATCAATTCTGCCAAAAGCTCCAGATTGCCGGCATAGGCGGCGGTAAAGGCTACACTTTCTCCAAGCTCTCCTGCCATATCCAAAGCGTCATTCCAATCTGCATCTCTGAGCCGGATATGATTGTGAATTCCCACTTCATAAAACGCAGTCAAATTTTGCAGCAAAAGGTGTTCCAATATGGTTCCATAATAGGGATTTCCCTTTTGATCTAAAAGTCGGGAACCCTCTTCACTCTTCCACAATTCATCGACCGCCGTACCTCTTATCACCTGTCTGTCCTTAAAATATGAGGTTTCCTTCAAAAGGATTCCAATATCTCCGGTCTGGTCAATATATAAATTCGTGGTGAGGAGCGGCCATACACCGTGATCCATCCAGACTCTTGTTATATTATTTCTGTCCGCAATGAATTCTCCCGGCTGATTACCAATAATTGTGGCATTTGTTCCATCAATTCGAACACCGGAATAATTATTAATCAGAAGTTTTCTCACATTCTCAGGCTCCATGATCAACAATGCCAGACAATCCTGCCACAAATCACGCCAGCCTCTTCCGCCTTTCCCATAATCGTGATGAGGAAGGAAGGAACACCCGTAGATTCTTCTCAGGATGGGCTGAAAATTCACCCAATACATCAAATTATCAAAATCATGGTCTGCGGTATGATATGCCACATTACATTTTTGATCCCAATACTGTTTTGTTTCATCAAGTTTTTGAAGAACCTTTGATTTGCTGTTATAGGAACCGATGATCTGATCTGCATTCACATTCTCTGAACATGCTCCGATTACTATAATATAGCTCCTCGTCTCCATTGGTTCCAGTGTAACCTCGGGAAAACGAATTGCCCCCATTGCCTCAAACCCGTCTATTGCTTCTCCTGTCTTTATGACAGGCATATTCTTAATAATCGCTTCCGGCCATTCATAACTGCCGCCTTCTCCAATATAGTTCTCAACAACCGGATAAAATCCTTCCGGTTTTCCACCCTCCTGCGTAACCCCCATGACGAAATAGGTGGTATCATTTTTCTGATGTCCTCTCTCATCAAAGGATAGGGTCGGAGTTACGCTTACCCCATAATCGGTGGTCTTAATTCTATGTAACAGGGAAGTAACATGACGATGGTCTCTGATATTATCCGCACTTCGCCCAAACATAGGTATGGCAGCCGTCGGCAGGAACGTAATCCGCTCTTTTCCGTAATTCCTCAGCTCCACCAACATGATTTCCACCTGATCATCAGATAACGGTACAAAAGAAGTAATAATTGACTTTAATTTGAATTTATCCGACACTCTCGTCATACGGTGCCACATGATGCCCGCTTCTAATGAACTTTCTTCCTGCTCCGTTGTAAATCTTTTGCTCATCTCTTCTGAACTAACCCCTGTCGCAGACCAGATTCTATTATCTTTCAGTGTACACCAGAAGTTTCTGGTAGACTTATTGTTATGAAGCTCCTCGGCAGAGACAGGCTGCAGAATGAATTGATTCTGTCCCAGCTTTAAATCTCCCCCCAGGCTTGGCGTAATGGCTCCCTTTACGCCCTGTTCTCCTGCAATGGGAAAATACAGGTAACTGTTGCTTTCCGGTTGTTCCAGATAGAAAGTCCCCTTATGATCTAAAAATTGATACCCCTTCATTTATATCCTCTTTTCTGCACTGCAGCTGATCTTACATAAGTCTGTGGATTGCAGTGCCGGCACAGACTTAGACATTTGCCTCTTTTATATAAAAGTAGTCTAATTATATAAAAGATCCATCCCCCAAAAAAGGTGTCTTTTTTTTAAAAAGGTATCTTTTTTTTATTTTTTTATGTCTCTATTTCAATACCCCATCCTCATATTCTCTGATGATTTGTCTGCTTCCTGCTGTAACCGCTGCCTTTCCGCTGTCGTTAATAATATGTGACATTCCAGGATTACCGGTAATCATGACCGTACAGACATTGTGAATCTTAACCCCCTTATGATCCGGAATCTCCATCGGATGCTCCAATTCCACCCTGGCGTCTCTGTTAAAGGAATAAATGCCAAGCCCCCAGGCCTCGTGCGAGGTGACATCATCTGAAACTTTATAGGAAGCATAACCGTTCACCGCTCCACCATTGCTTTTCCATGTTTGTTGATTAGGGACATCATAAGGGATTTCACTTTGATAGAAATAGGTTCTTCCTCCATTCCCGTTCCAGATCGTCTGATATTCCTGAAAATGCTCTACCATAAGTGCATAGATGGTAACATTATCCCCATTGACTATAATTCCGTTGGGCGCTGTATTTTTATCCCAGGCCACCTGCGATCCATGGTCCGCTCTCCAGACCCAGAAATTATCTCCGATGATATCATTGCTGTGAAGAATCACGCAGTTCTTTGTTTTAGCGGGAACCTCCAAAGCTCCGCCAACCCGGAAATATACATCGCTTAGGGATATGGGATTTTCTTTATGGCTTTGATCACCCCCTTCTGTTCCAACCTCCAGTAAAGTCTCAGACTCTATCGGTCCGGCATCAAATAAAATACCAGCAAGTATAATGCCATCTTCATCCGCTACGTCCATACAGTGATTGCCTTTGGCTGAAACCAGAGTTGCAAGACCAATCCCCAGCACAATTGTATTGGGATCATTCACCTGTATCGGCTGATCCAACTCATACACCCCCGGTGTCAGGATCAGGTTCTTTCCCTTTTCTAATGCTTCATTGATTGTTTGTGCCGTATCCGTTTCAGCTTTTGCAACATAGAACTTTGAAATATCGATAAATGTACCCTTCGCACCATTTTCCCAGGAGATACCTGCGGAGTCTTTTCTAAGATCAGGTACAAATACCCCATAGCCTTTCTTAGAATCATATACTAAGAAAGGCTTTTCACGCACAACTGGTGTCTTTTCAACGGTAGTGTATTTCGTTCCGGGCCAGGTTCCCTTAGGTGCTTTCCCTTCCCCTATCCCTACAAATACCATGTTCCAGTTTTGCCCTACCCAGGCATTCCAGGTACTGTTTCTGGACAACCATTGCTGCTGTGAGCCCGAGTCAGTGAGCTTTGCGATAGCAGAATCAGACAAAAACCCTCCGCTGGCCCACCCGTAATCGTCATGCAGATAAAGTGATGCCATTAAATTCATTCTTCGCATGGAAGTTGCCTGTGATACCGCCCAGACCACATTATTCTCAACAGTGAGGTTTTCTGTACTTCTCCAAAAATTACAGGTTGCATTATGATTATTATCATCACCCAGCCATCTGGCATTGCACTGCAGCCATGGTATCTGTGTATCGGTCGGAAGAATCCCCAGTCCTGCGACCTGCATATAATAGCCTACCCTGACAAAGATTGATTCATCATATTGTCCCGGCATAAAATAGATGCTAAAACGTTCCCTTCCGAATTGGTTTGTCTCCTGCTCTTTATACAGATCATCGAGTACCTTCTGTACCTTTAAAGGATCATCCTCCGGGCGAACTATGTATACATTATCACCGAATAGCTCTGTTTTAAATGAAGTAATCAAAACCTGCGTTGGTTTCTTACAAGAATGCAAAATATAAAATATAATTACCGCCAGACATAACACTACAAGTACAATGATAATAATACATCCTTTCTTTCTTCTGTCCATAACATGCGAAGTTTGCTCATCACCCATATATTTATTCCTTTCAAGTACAATTTTGTCCTATCTATTATTTAAGACCATTACCGTTGCAAAAAAAACTTCTTTTTTATACAATCAGTATGCTTTTTTTAGTAGTTTTCATTTCCATTTATTGATAAAGAACTTGATTTTACTTCCCGGTTACATTAAAATTAAACATATAAAGGTGCTGTATAGGAGGTCATTATGTATCATTCTAAAAAAATCGGCGTGTTTGTTTCACATATATATGGAAGATATCAGAGTGAATTATGTCAGGGAATTATTGATAAGGCGAGTACTTATGGTTATCTTATCGATATCTTCTCCTCAAATGACGGAGAGAACCTTGGTAATTACAGCATGGGTGAAAACAGTATCCTGTGTATTCCAAATTTTGATACCTATGTAGGCATTATATTTGCATCCGGTACCTACCCCATCCCCGACTTGCGTGAAGAAATACGTACCGCATTAAAAGAAAAATGTCACTGCCCCATCGTAGAGGTTGGACAATTCCCCTCTGACTATCCAACAATTATGTTAGATAACGACAGCCCCACTGAGCAGCTTGTGGAACATCTGATCAAACAGCATCAGTATAAGCGAATTTGTTATCTGGGAAATAAAATTGAAAAAAATTATTCCGATAAACGGTATGATTATTATGAAAAGGCGATGAGTGCAAATCAATTGTCAGTTTCAGAACAGGACCATATCGATAGCGACTATCAATATGATAATATTGAACAGGCCCTCGATTATTTTATGCAAAATACATCCAAACCGGATGCGATTATCTGCTATAACGATCGTATGGCCTTACACCTGATGGCTGTACTTTTACACAGGGGGTATCGCATTCCTGAAGATATTGCGGTTACCGGATGTGATACGCTGGAGTTTGGGCAAAATATTAACCCTTTGCTGACTTCTGTTACCTTTCCCATTAAGGAGATTGGAAACGCGGCAATTGATACCCTGATTAAGATTATTGATGATGAAACCATAAGCGCCACTACTGTGATCAAAGCAGTACCCCACATCGGTGCTACCTGTGGCTGTTTAAGATCTACCGGTGAAAATCCCTTCTTTTATCCTCATCGGCTGATGAATCAAATTGAGACGATGGAACAGTCCATGATTGCAGACATGAATATGTCCTCCACCCTTCAGGGAATGACAGATCTTGACGAAGGGATGGAGACTTTAGGTAAATATGTCAGACACCTGGAGAACTACAGGGAATTCTATCTGTGTCTATACAGCGATTGGGATTTTGTTCCCAGTAAAATCAGAAAGATTGCTTTTGCCGAGGAAAAGGAAGAAGATAGTAATACGATTATACTAAAGTACGGGATAAAGGATGGCAAGCTGTTATCAGAATGCAGTTTTAACAGAAGGGATTCTCTTCCTGATTTTATTTATAAGAATTCTTCCTCTGCTTATATTTATTCCCCTTTGTTCTTTGGTAATTTAAAGTTTGGATATGTGGCAATATCCTTTCATAATAACCAGGTATTCTATAATTTCAACTTTATGACCTGGTTAATGAATGTTAACAGTATGCTAAAGCATATCTGTGATACCAAACATATGGGATTATTGGTTGATCGTCTGGAACTGATTTATATGAAGGATGAACTGACCGGGTTTTATAACAGTCACGGATTTTATGAGATGGCAGAACAGCTGATTTCCAGAGCTCATAAGGAAGCTTATACACTGATGGCCGGAGTGATTGATCTTGACAGGCTGCATACCTTTCCGAATCATTCCGACACCAAGGACCGGAATTTTGCAATACAGGTAATCGGTAATGCTTTGGACAGTGCTCTGGAGGAAGGCGCAATCTGTGCCAGATTTGAAGATGGTCGTTTCTACCTTCTCCTGCCTGACTGCGGCAATGAACAGGCGGTGTTATTCTTTAACAAGGTACGCAAATACCTGGATCACTATAACAAGCTGCAGGCGAAGAGTTATTTCGTTCATATTCATTATGGCTATAGTATTCAGGATGTGGATAGCACCTTTTATCTTCCCAATCTGATCAAGCAGGCTGAAAAATCCCTGGATACGGATCAGGAATATAAATCAAAATAGTCAAAAGGGACTGATGCAACTATGTTCCCATAGTGCTGCAGTCCCTTTTGATTCATGACAATTGGAAGCTTGCCGGTTCATCTCATTTATTCAGCATCATATTCTTGCGATATTCCGTTGGGGAAACACCGCATGTATTCTTAAATATTTTCATAAAATGCTTCTCATTATTATAACCAACCTGCTGGCTGATCTCATTTACATACAGATCTGTCTCGCTGAGCAGATGCTTTGCCTCATTGATGCGAAGATTTTTTAGATAATTTACAAAATTATATCCGGTATACTGCTTAAATACATAAGAGAACAGGGAATAATTCATAGAAATATGATTGGATACCACTGCCATATTCAGATCCTTATCAAAGTTTTCCCGGATATATTCCGTGGCCTGCTGTATCTTGTGCTTATTTTTATAATCATCAAACTGGGTATTGATAATCTCATTCATGTTAATAATGTATTCCATCAGCTTTTGGAAATACAGCTCCATGCTGGGATAACCAAACAAATTCCGGAACCGGCTTAATTCTTCTTCCTCCAGCGTTAAAATATTTTGATAGGTCTCCTTTATAGTATCCATGAGAAGTCCCACATATTCTTCCAGATTTTCGAGGGTATATCTGCCCCATCTGGTTTCTTTTTCAAGTCGTTCCAATAAGACAATTGCATCATTAATCTTATCCGTCCCAATCATCTGACCAATCTGTATCATTTTACCGGAATCGATTGCTTTGCTCTGATCCGCTTTTGCTGCTCTGTCTGCATTAAGGAATCCATTCCCCTTTTCCTGGTGAATCATGATGGCTTCCCCTTTAATATATGCAAGTTTTCTGGCAATGATTGACTCTTCGTATGCTATTTTCAGCTCCTCCATTCCCCGATGAAGGCTGCTCACTCCGGCAAAGCTATTCTTTAACTCATTTTTCAGGAGATAATTTTTATTTTGTTCGGGAACAATGATGATTTCATGATAATCAATATCTCCCAGGTGAATATAGTGATTGTTATGCTTGTCCGGCGCTATTTTCTTAGGAGTACAGCATACGGCATATGGTTCGGTATAGAAATATTCTTCACATTGCTTTACAATAACCTCGACTTCCTGGGAGGAGATATGCTTATTCAACATCAGATATTTTATTTGCTGGTAGCTGACTTCTCTGGATTTATCATGATTCACATTATTCTGCTCAATTTCTATATTCAGTTTTTCCAGAATATCTCTCACTTTATCACGGTCTACCGGTTTCAGAATATATTCCCTTACGCCCATACGCATCATTTCCACCGCATAAGAAAAGTCATCATATCCGCTGATGGCAATAATCAGAGGTTTATTTTTCATTTCCTGTATGGCAGTAACCAACTCAATGCCATTCATCTTCGGCATACGGATATCTGTAAACATCACATCAACCTTTTGATTTCGCAGGATATCCAGTGCCATTAAACCGTTACTGCATTCAATAATGACATTAATCGGAACACCGGAGCGCTGTACGATAGTCTTTATCCCCTGACGAATCATTTTTTCATCCTCAACAATTAAAACCGTATTCATCGCTATCCTCCCTTTCTACTCCATCGATATCTCTTTTAACAATGGTACCCGGACCGTAATCTTTGTATAGCAGCCAAATTTCGAGTTAATCCCGATCTTATATTTGTCACCGTAGCTCATCTTAATCCGGTCCTGAACATTCTTTAATCCAATGCCGTTTCCGCTTCCGCCGGAGATCTCAACTTCTCCGGAAAGCCGTTTATATAATTTCTCAACCTCATCTTCTGTCATTCCCCGTCCTGCATCCGATATTTCAATGATGCAGTCGTCCCCCTCAATAATCCCCTTGATATAAATATTAGTATCTTCGGCCATCTGTTCTATCCCATGATAAATTGCATTTTCAACGATGGGCTGAAGAGACATTTTGGGTATCCTCTGCGCATAAATGATCTCCGGAATATTAAGCGAAAGATATATTTCATAATCAAACCGCAGATTAATCAAGATCAGATAGCTCTTGATATAATCAATCTCATCCCGGACAGTAACATTATTGGAATCCCATTTCATACTATACCGGAGCAGCTTGCCCAGGTTTGTTATTGCATCCGAAATTTCATATTGCTCCTCAATCTCCGCCATCATTTTGATGGATTCCATGACATTATAAAGAAAATGCGCATTAATTTGATTTTGAAGATTTTTCATTTCGGAATTCTTCGCCAGAATTTCACGCTTAATATTATCTTCCATTAACAGTTTGATCTGGATGAGCATCTTATTGATCTGCTCTCCCAGCTCACCCATCTCATCATTATTTCTATTTTCAAAGACGACATTCAAATCCCCCTTCTGCACCTTACGAATCCGATGCAAAACATCATAAAGCTGATGCAATAAGGATTTCACAACGATATTGATAACAAATACCAGAAATAATAATATAAAAGCCATGATAAGAACAAATCCATTGCGCAAGGTGCGAATCCTCGCCAATTCAGCTTCCGCACTATGTACGCAAATTAAGGTACCGGATAATTCCTTTACCGGCATGTATCCGATCACAACCGGCTCTCCTTCTAATTTCGTATAAAAATTATTTGTTATATTCTTCTTCCCCTGCATTTGCTTTAATATTTCATTTAAATACTGAACGGATTTCAGATCATAATTATCGCCGTAATATTTGTTGCCGTTCTGATCGATAAAGAAGTTCCATTCCCCGTCAATATTCTCATAGAGATTTGGAAACATGGTCTCCATATACATGGCAGCCTCAATAATCCCCAGTTCCCTGTCAGAGAAATCCTGAATTGTAGTAACCAGGGACATTATTTTCTTATTCTGCTCGGGACGATAGGAGTCAAAGATTGTGTCCGTATAGTCAAACTTCCATCCCTGGATCTCTTGATCCGATGCCCAGGAAAGATTTTGCATACGGCTTTTACGATAAAATATTGGCATCATCTCCTGCATGGTATCACTGTTAACATAGACACGAATCTGGTATAAATAAGGGTTGTTGTCTACAAGACGTTCCATGAAATTCACATTTCGCTCGTAGAAATCCAGCAATTCTTTTGTATGTAATACATTATTTGCTTTTACCTGCTTCAGGTATACCATCAATGACTGATCGCTTAAAAAAACCTGTGTTGACATATTAATCGAGCTTACATTCTTAATAATCTGATCATGGCTTTTATTCATACTGTATTCCATGCTGTTTAATTTTTCTTTAATGGTACTTTCTTCCATGAATTGGAATAAGAGCATAGAAAGAACAGCAATCGGAACCAAAACAAACGTAATGATTAAGATTGTAAATTTTACATTCAATTTCATACTTTTCAGTTTATTCCACAATTGAACAAACATAAAATCAGTTGATACCTACCTTTTCCTTGGCAATATTCATCTGTCTGGTGCTCTCTTCCAGCACTTTAGGATATCCCAGTCGGTCTCTTTCTTTAACAAACTCATCAAAATACCTGTCAAACGCTTTTTCAGACGGCGCAAGAAGCAATTTCTTCAAGGTTACACTCCATAATTTCATAATGCTGTGGTGAGCATTCCCCGCCTGTGTATTAATATCAAAGTCAATGGTATATTGTCCCAGGTATTTTGTATAGGGATAGGTCCACTCTTCCATTTGTCTGATGGGCTCTTCCAGCCTCAGTCCCCATTGTGACTGCATATAATTATTCTGAAACATCCAATACGTATAGTCTGCTCCATACAATTGATCATATATGATTCGATCCGTGTTTAGAATCTTTCTTACATCTTCTTTTAAAACAGGTTTCCCATTTACGATATCATAGGTTTCTCCCTCGATCCCAAGGCTGGTCAGCTTCTGTCCATATTCACTGATGAGATAGGTAAATAATGCAATTGCCCGTTCAGGAGCTTTACAATTCTTAGAGATCAGCGTGACCGTCCATCCATTGATACCGCCGCCCGGCAAGATCGGATCATCTCCTTTGGAATTTTTGGGTCCGTCCACTGCCATATAGATGCTCTGCGGATTCCTGGAATAAAGCAGCTTCTGCTGGTCGGCAATATCCGTTCTCTGATACAACATGCAAAAGTATCTTCCCTGTGCCAGCTTCTCTTCCATCTGCATTCTTTGATCAATAAATATATCACTTAATAAATACCCCTTAGCGCCAAGCTCACGAAACATCTTCAGCCACCTAATATATTCCGGATCCGTAGTTCTGTCATAATATTTTCCGTCTTTCTCATAGGGAACCGCCAAAAAGTTTTGAAGATATTGGTCAAAGGAGACACATCCCTCATCGTTAAAGACATGTGCACCGATGGGAATGATCGGTTTCCCGTCGATCTCAGGAAACAGTTCGACTGCCTTTTCCACCGCCTCCATGAATCCTTCCGGGGTTGTCATATCCGGACACCCGATGGCCTCATAGATATCCTTACGTACCAAAAAAGTCTGATTAGAGCTTATATTCCCTTCTTTATAATCATCGGGAACATAAGTTGAGTTGGGATAACAATATAAATTATCATCTTCCCTTGTATACCAGTTACAAACTGTATCGTCCGTCACCTTCCAAAAGTACGGATCATATTGATCCGCTAATTCGTTCAGCGCATATACCATATCATCATTAATCATAACATCCAGCTGCGGTTCCCACCAACCGAGGGTAATAATATCCGGCAGGGTATCAGACGAGATGTATGCATTAAATTTTTCTGTTTCACTTCCATTGGGAGATATAAAATTGATACTGATGCCCGTATCGTCTGTTATTTTCTTTGTAACCATATTTTGACCCCATTGTGTGGTAAACCAGGAATAATTTACATACCAATCCAACGTGATTGGGTCATTCTCTCCCTTCTGCCATGCCGGAATATCCGGGTTCTCTTCCTGGTCCCCTCGAACCCTCTTCTCACACCCGGGTAACAGCATCAGGCAGCTTATGATGATGGCTAACAGCAATAAGCCCTTTCTTATCCGAATCCTCAATCGACAACAGCCCCCTTCATTCTCTCTCTACTATATCAAAACAAGAGATAATTATCAAGAAAGTTCCCTTTCCAATTCCTTAATGCAACCCTGTTTATCGCAGCTTACTCCCCACATAATAATAAGGCACAATGAGTCCTGTAAATAGGTTTACTGCCAGACCCTTATGATGCTTCCCAGTCTTTCCAGATCTGAGGTTGATAGCCTACCGTAGCTTTCTTCCCGTTACGCACGATTGGTGTAAGATACAGTTCCGGATGTTCCATGATCGTTTGATCCCGATCTTGTGGGGAGAGATATTTGATGAGTGCCAATAAATCTTTATCCTTCCCGGTATCATTCACCAGCTTTTCCCATCCCCCGATTGCCTGAATGACACTAGCATATTCTCCTTTGCTCATTCCCTTTGTCTTTAGATCTATGGATTGGAATTTTACGCCCCGTTCCTTAAAGTATCGCTGTGCTTTTTTCGTATCAAAGCATTTTGAAGTACCAAAAATTTGAATGTTCATATCAAATACCACCTGTCAGTTTTTATCCTAATTATACCTTACTCCCCTCATAAGTAAAGCTGTTATCCTGTACTCCTCACATATGCAGCATAGTTTCTTTCCATTATTGCATTTCCGGGATTTACTTTCCCTTCGCCACTGCCTAGCTGCTGGCGCTCGTATATTGTCTCATAGCTTTTCTCCACAAGATCCTCGCGAAGAAAAATACAATCACCGGAACCGCAAAGGTCCAAATACATTGAAAACGATTTAAACGGTTAAGGACATACATACAGGGAAAATTAGTAACCACCAGAATGGGAATGATCATTAATCCCACCCGTTGAATCCATTTACTATAAATCGCCATGGGCATATTGTTAAAGTCCCACAAAGCATACGTGATATCCTGGACCGCCTGATTCTTCACCGCCCAGAAGGAAATCAGTGTGGGGATCAGCAAAATCGAATAGGTTAATAGGATCCCCCCCGCCATCATCAGTATGTATACGATAATTCTGCTGTCAATTGCTAATTGCAGTCTGGACCAGGCGATGATAATCATTCCAATCCCCCCAGCCAGATTAGGAATCGGTGTGCTGATATCTATATAACGCAGCGTAGCATAAAATTGCAGCGAAATTGGTTTTGTAATCAGTAAATCGAAATCTCCGTTGCGTACATATTCCGGTATCTTCGTAAAATTAAAGAAAAACAGAGACATCATAAATCCAGTCATAAGTGTATAGGTGCCGATAAACAGCAGGATAGCATCCGGGGTGAGTCCATTAATTTCAATCCCGATCTTATATACAATCAAAGCATAGGATGCCTTAACCACAAGAAATGCCGTCTCCACTAACATTCCCATAATAAAATTCGCCCGATATTGTGATGCTGCCAAAACACAATTTTTTATAAAAATTCCATAAAGCTGTAAATATTTTTTCATTCAGATTCCCCCTCCTGTGAGGTTTGTCATTAACCATACCTGCAACAGCATAGATTCACCCTCCGGCTGAAATATAATTTTTCATTCCCTTTTGCCACAAGAACTTTGATAACAGAGATAGCACCAAGATCCAGGCTGCCGGAATATAGAAACCCTCCACCAGCATATCACCTGAACTATTCCCAATCAAAAGGCTGACCGGAACATAAACAATGTATTTAAAAGGAAGCCATTTAACCACTTCCATGAAAGTCTTGCCGAATACATCCAGGGGAAAGATTCCCCCGCTTACAAAAATAAACATCAGATTTACGATGATAAAAATCCCCCATACCTCCTGCAGCCAAAAGGCGATCACTGCCACACAATAGGTGATGAGAAAGTTCAATATCATAGCCAATAAAAGAGCTATGACAAACAGCAGTATATTCTGTGGCGAAAGCACCTTTCTGACAGAAGTATTGATGACTCCCAGAATACATAGCACCAGCGACAGAATAAATACCTGCGTCACTTTCCCTCCAAAGAAGCTCCACAGACGGTACTGCATATAGCTCATTGGTTTTATAATGTAATTGTTGAGCTTTCCTTCCTTGATATCCTGATTCATCTCCCATTCAAATCCACAGGCCACGAACTTTGCTATAATCCCAGCCACAATCACGTAACTGATCATCCTGTCATAATCATAACCGAATTGTGAATGGTTACCGGATATCACAAAAACTGCTTTCCATAAATAAAATTGTATTAAAATAGGAAATATGGCGCTAAACATGCTCAGCAAAAAATTCATCCTGTATTCCAGTCCGCCCAATACCCCAAGCTTGAAAATATAACTATATTTATTCAATAGCTTCACGCTGATCACCCCCCGATCTGTAAAGAAGAGCGATCCCTTCCTCAATGGGAATGTCCTCAATATTTAAGTCCAGCACATCAAACCGGTTAAAGATATCATTTGACACCTTACTCACATGCTCTCTTCTTACGGATATGGTAACAGAATAGTCATCCACGGACCTTACTTCACCGTAGGGCTCAAACTTCTCTTTATGCTCCGGTGTATTTAATTGCACCTTGACAACCTTTTGATCACGAAACATCCTGTTCACATCCTTTAGAATACCGTCATAGACCAGATCTCCATTGTTTATCACAATTGTCCTTTGACACAATGCCACAATATCACTCATGTAATGGCTGGTAAGAAGAATGGTGGTCTTGAATTTCTGATTGTAACTCCTGATAAACTCCCTGATCTTTTGCTGGGAAATAAGATCCAGTCCTATGGTGGGCTCATCTAAGAATAAAACCTTGGGATTATGAATCAATGCTGCGATCAGCTCCAGCTTCATTCTCTCCCCAAGAGAAAGCCTTCTGGCCTGAACCTTCAACTGTTCCTTTACATCTAAGAGCTCCGTCAATTCCCCGACAATGGAATGATACGCTTTGTCATCAATACCATAAATACATTTATTCAGATACAAAGAATCGATTGCCGGCAGATCCCACCATAATTGTCCCTTCTGCCCCAATACAATTGCGATCTTCCTTTTAAATTCATTCTTTCTTTCCCATGGAATATAACCGCTGACCAGAGCTTTTCCGCCGGTAGGATATAATATTCCGGAAAGCATTTTTAAAGTCGTCGTTTTACCCGCACCGTTGGGACCAAGAAACCCCACAATTTCCCCTTCTTCTATAGCAAAGGAAATCTTTTTTACCGCATTTTTGTAAAGGGTCTCCCGATGGAGCAGATTCTTTAGTGAACTCCTTAAGCCCTGATCTTTTTTGTAATATGAATAGGTTTTTTCTAAATTTTGAACCATAATCGTGTTCATGCCGTTTCCTCTTTTCCTGGATTCATTTCAGCAATCATAACAAAGATTCCTCCCATAAAACGTGATAAGTCACAATTGCTTATTTTTGCTGTTTAGCAGTATAATAGCATTATTACGTCATCCCTGCATTCAGTAGATTGCTTAAAATTAGTACAATATTGCTTTTTCACAAGTTAAACGGAAAGCGACTTTCACGCACAAATGGAACGTGCGATAGAAACGGCATGTCCGATCCGCATGGAGGATAACAATGGTCGAAAAGAACTTTTATATGTTTCCACCGATTACGGACAGAGAGTTTCCTATTTATATTGAACTCCAGCACTATCATAGTCCCGGAGATATTTTTCCGACCCATTGGCACGAGCATGTGGAATTCCTTTTTATGATGGAGGGTGAGTTAACTCTGACCTGCAATGGTAACATCATTGAGGGGAAGAAGGAGGATCTGCTCATTATAAATGCCAATGAAATTCACCATCTCCGGACGAATGCGGATTATGTATATTATTACTGTATTGTCTTTGACACTTCATTTATTAAAAGCTCCCTCATCGATCGAAGCGATCTGGATTATATCATACCTCTTGCAAATAATCATATCGTTTTTAAAAATAAAATCAGTCATCATTCGCAAATCAATGCATGCTTAAAAAGCCTCATACAAGAGTATGAGGCCAAAGAACCTGCTTATGAGCTTGCCGTTAAATCTTCCCTTTATCATTTAATGACTTTACTGATCCGCAATGGTATCGATACTGTCCTCAGTGACAGTACTTATCAGAAGAGACGCTGCAGCTTGAATATTATCCAGCAGATTCTGGTTTATCTTCACGATCATTATGCACAGGATATTAATCTGCCCGAATTGGCAGGACATTTTAATATCAGCTATTACTATCTTTGTCATCTATTTAAAAAATACACCGGAACCACCATCCTGCACTACGCAAACTCTGTCAGAATTAACAAGGCTGTTGAACTGCTTGAACATACGGACAAAAGCATAACGGAAATTGCCACTCTGGTGGGATATAATGATATTAATTACTTTAGCAGGATCTTTAAAAGGGAAATGAAGTACTGCCCCTCCAAATCCAACCGGCATGCGCCCGTCCGTGCCTGAGAGTATGACACCTTCTCAATTAATAAACTTAAAACCACCCTTACCTTCTGTCAATCAGCAGCTGATGAACCGATACTTTCTTTATGACAGCATAAATTTTGACCAGCTTTTCTTCTCCCGGTATAAGTTCAAAGTAATTATCACTATAGTGTGTCCTGTCATCCTCGGTACATAGATATGCCACAGGAACATAGGAATCCGAGACTACTTTCACTTCGGTATAATCTTTCGTCTGATCCATCATTGTTACCACAATCCTGCAGGGTGAAAGCATAAGATCTCTATAATACGGCACAACATCCGTAGCCGTCATAAAGGCAGTGTCATTCCGTGATTTGATATAATAGCAGCCGTTTTCTCCGTTGTTTATCGTATCTGATACTTCAAATTCATAAGCAGAATGGCAATCCACCGTAACGAAAGCTTCTTGCATCTGCTCCTTCATTCCGCAAAAGGTAAGATAACCATATTCCAGAGAGAGTTCTCTTTTTTGGTCGGTTTCATTGATGATAAGAAACCTTACTCTGCCGTTGTCCTTTTTAATAATAAACTTCGTGGGTTCAAAAGCACGCTTCAAATAATAATAGGATATTTTCCTGGTCAGATAATAATCAATGATTGTCCAGCCTGTCTCCGGCCAGCAGTCATTATACATCCAGATCAGATTTCCGCTGCAGTAATTCTTACTTCTTAAGGTATTAGCCAGTTGTTCATATAAGGAGCCCTGAAGCACACCGCTGTACAATAAATACTGCTGTACATCCTCTTCCTCAAGTTCACAAAGATGTCTTCTGATTCCGTTTAATATTACCTGCCGTTTTCCCTGGTGTTCCCCATGATTAATCCAAACCGGACTTTTAACATCCATGCCTTCACCGTCATGATACCGCTTCACAGAACTTGGCATTAATGCACCGTGAAAACCGTATTCGCTGGAAAATCTGGTCTTTAGTTTATCAAAGGACTCCAATTCAAAATGATAATGCATTTTTGTCTCTTCTGCGCTTCTCATCCATTTCCAGATATGGGAATCCCCGCTGTCCATATCATTGGGAAGCGTTCCGAAGTAGGGAGAACCTGGCACATAGGGGATCATGGGAGCATTGTCTTTCACAGACTTGGGCTGAACATAATTGAATATTTTCGCCCCATAGAACTGCTCCGGCATAATACTGTCGGGAAACCACTCCGTTATGGATTCATGGATTTCATTATTTCCACTCCAGATGGCCATACAGGGGTAATGGGCCAGCCGCTTTGTCTGATACTCTGCTTCCAACATCGCCTGATGAAGAAACCACGGCTTGTGATCAGGATAAAACGCACAGGCATACATAAAATCATGAAGAATCAGGATACCCTTACGGGAGCATTCCTTATAAAAAAAGTCCGGTTCGTAAAGCCCTCCGCCCCAGATACGCAGCATGGTAAAGTTCGCTTCCCGGGCTTCTTCGATTAATGTCTGATAGGTATGCTCAGGAATTCTAAGATAATAAGAATCTGCAGGAACCCAGTTACCTCCTTTGCACCAAATCTTCACTCCGTTTACGAATATGGCATAATTTCTGGTGCCATCCTCCCGTTTGCTGTGATCCAGAGAAACTGTCCTTATGCCGATTTCTCTTTCTTTCATATGGTATATATCATTCCTGCAGGATATGTCTGCTTTCACCTGATACAGCTTTGGCTCCCCATAACCATTTGGCCACCATAGACTGATCTGTTCCAGGGTAACCTCATCCTCAATAAAGTTTAAACCGCCGATAAGGTATTCTTGCATCACTTTTTCATATAAAACAATATCTCCGTCACAGATCTGATAATGCACGATAACTTCCTCTGCCTGGCTCATTCTCAGCTTTTCTATTTCAAAAAACATCTTAAGCTCTGCCGATTTCCCGCTTATCTTTAATGTATCTGCACGAAAAGCCGTCACCTTAGCACCAGAGAATCCCTCCAGGCAGATCTCACCACCGATGCCGCAGGTCGGGAGTGACTTACACCAATCCCAGCCATAGGTATACTGGGGCTTACGAAGATAAATTCGTTGATTACAGAGAGGATTGGAATTCATACAGTAAAAGGAAATACTGTCCCTGTCATGGTATTCTTCCACCCCTGAGGTCAATCTGATTACCAGCTGATTACTCCCTGCTTTTAAAAACCGCTTTACATCCTGATCATATGGTACAAAGGTATTTCTGTGCTGGCCTGCGATTCGATGATTGATGATAATATCTGCATGATAATCCAGCATTTCGATAAATAAGCGAACCTCTTCCTCTTTCAGCAGTTCTTCATCCACTGTAAATTCTCTGATATACCACCAGGATAAATCTTTTACCCAGACTGCGTCTTTGGAATTATCTCGTAAAAGAGGATCCTTTAAGATGTTATTCTCTATCAGAGGCTCAACCACATCTCCAGGTACCTTTGCTTCCATATATCCCACCCGGTACGGAAATGGGAAGGGTCCTTTATCAGAGAATTCTATGCCAAATGTACCTTCTTCCCTTTCTGTAACCTCAATTACATCCTTCGCTGTCACATCCAGGAATTCCCCGCGTAACTTCCATATCCCTGATAAATTTAATTTTTGCACCCTCTGCCTCTTTTCTTGCTGATTGCTGCCGCCTGTGTCTTAATCACTACTTCTCTCCCTTGATTTTATAAGTAATTGTCATCATGGAATGAGCTTCTATTGTAAGGGTATTTCCTTCTCCATATTCGTAAATGCTAAATGGTATATCTTCCTCGCTTTTATTTAGCAGGATAATTACTCTCTCCTGATCCGGATTTACAAATCCGGTAACCTCCACTTGATCCGTATACCTGCTCACTGCCATGCGCTTTGCTCCTTTTTTGACAAAACGGCTGAAATGACCGATATAAAAATAGCTTAAATTCTTTACGATGGCATCCTTCTTCTCATTACTCATAATCGGGGCGGCACAGAAATTATGCACATGATTTGGTCCTCCTTGGGCATCAAGAAGCAAATTCCAATCAATGTATGCATTCATTCCTGCATTGAAGTTGCCGATAAGATCATGGGCATACATTTGCGCTTTTTTCATTTCATCAGAGTCCGCAAATCTGCTGTATTCCACACAACCCTCCGTAAAATAAAGCAGCTTCTGAGGATATGCCTCCCGTACCAACGCAACTTCTTCAAAATGGTCTCCGGTATACCAGTGAAATGCCACACCATCCACATAGTTCCCGGCATCCGCATCTTCCATCACCACCCTTGTTCTTGTATAGACGGATTCCTTATTATGATCCCAGATCAGCAATTTCAAATCGCATAGTCCGGATTTTTTAAGTGCCGGTCCAAGATAATTCTTTACGAAATCCCGCTCTTCTTCTCCGCTATAGACACAGGAATCCCAGGTCTGGACGGAGTCCGGTTCATTTTGAACCGAAACCATGGAAGGAAATATTCCTGCTTTACGGTATTCCTTTATAAACCGAACGTAATAATCAGCCCATAATTCATAATATTCTTCCTTTAATTTTCCGCCGAAATTCATCTGTCCGTTGGTCTTCATAAAGCCAGGCGGACTCCAGGGTGAAATCAGCATCTGAATTGGTCCGGCACAAACCTCCTGCGCCTTTAAAATCATGGGGATAATATAATTTTGCTCTCTTTCGATGGTAAAGGAATTCATCTGCCGGTCAAGAGGGTCCTCCATACAGGCATAATTACCAAGAGCAAAATCACAGCTGTTCATATGGGTTCGTCCAAGCGTATACCCTAATCCCTCCCTTCCAAAGTATGCTTCCATGAATTCTGCTTTTGCCTCCTCACTTAATAAGGAGTAGGTATAAGCAGCGGCCTCCGTAAATGCTCCCCCGAAGCCTTCCACTGTCTGGTACGTAAAATCCGGATGTACGTTAATCTGCCTCATACAGTCTACCGAATTTATGCTGTCAGTTCCTGCTTTCCAGAAATCATTTCTCTCCCAATTTGTTTTCCAATATTTTAGTTCCATATGTATTACATTTTCCTTTCCAATTCAAATAAGCCGGTATTTTCATCGTTTCTCTGTCCTATTCATAGCTCTCTCCCAGAGAGAAGACACTAAGCTGCCTTCTTAATAGACAGCATTCCGATATTCCTTTGGGGACATTCTTAGTTTTTTCTTAAAAGCTCGTCCAAAAGATACCGCATCCTCATAACCTACCATGTTTCCGATCTCATAAATCCGGATTTTTGGGTTTCTCAAATACTTCTTTGCCATATTCATTCTGGTGTCCATCAAATAATCAGAGAAATTGATTCCTACCTCTGCTTTAAATAAATTGCTGAAATAGGATGGATTCAATTCCACATACTCGGCCACATCATTTAACGTGACGACTTCCATATAGTGAGTTTGAATATATGTTTTAGCCATCTCAATCCTTCTTTTGCTTCTCTTGTCTCTTTCACTCCGGATAAACAAGATAGCACTTTGCATAATGGAGGACATATAGGTTCTCAGCTCATTGTAGGTATTGATATGATTTAAGTTGAACTTATAATCGGGTTCACTTGATAGAATTGCATTTTCAAAATCCAGCACACGTAACATGAGGATCTCAATGACTTCTATCATATATCTCCGAAATTTATGTGGTCTTAGATAACTCAGTTCAAGGAAGAGCCGATCCATAATATGCTTTGCATTAACATAATCACATAGTTCCAGATAATGACTCAGCATGTTCACATTTCCCTCCAGCTCATACTGCATGTCAATGCATTTTCCATGTACCTCCCGGTAAATGATAAAATGACCCGCTCCCTGATAGAAACGAATGTCCGCTGCCTCCATTGCCTCCCTGTAAGCAGTCTGCGCTTCTCCCCATCCGCTATGAATATTTCCAATCCCGGCCGTACAGGTTCGGCTTTCTTCCATATCGGATAGCAAAAACGGATGCAGCGCAGCAAATTGAGAAACGTCAAAATCCCCACGGGGATCGAACAGCAGCGATACCACTTCGAAATTAGTCTGATATTGATAAACCTGAAAATCCGTGTTCTGACGGAACCAGCTGATGATAAAAGCAGACAGGGAAGTGAGTTTCATCTCATCCTCTTTCGGTGAATATCTTTCTTTATAGTTATGATCAAGCCGGGTTATCAATACTGCGTAAGGGTTAATTAAGTCAATATTGAATTTCATCAGCCGGTTGCACTCCTCTTTACTGGACTTCCCCTGAAACAGTCTCTCTAAGAGATTTCCCATAACCAGGCTGTTACTTTCCTTCAAATCCTTCGCAGCATGACTTTCCTGTGCAATCGATAATCGAATCCGCCCCAGTAATGCATGGAACTGTATATGATCTACCGGTTTCAGGAGATAGTCCACAGCTCCGCTTAGAAAGGCCTGATGCACATATTTATAATCATCAAAACCGCTGAGAACAATGATTTTGATACATAGCATTCTTTTCCTGATTTCCTTGATTAATTCCAATCCATCCATCACCGGCATTCTGATATCCGTAATCAAAAGATCTATCTCCTGATTTGCCTCCAACAGATCCAATGCCATGCATCCGTCCGATGCTTCTTTTACGTTGGGACAGGGTAGTTCACTTCTTTCAATGATTTTCACAATTCCTTTACGGATAATTTCATCATCGTCAACAACCAGAATGTTCATCGCCATACCCTCTTTCCATGGTCTGATGTATCAATATTTATGCTTTGTTTTCTTTTGAACCTCCAGATTTTTACGTATCAGTTCACAGCGCTGCTGCACACATTCTACGGAACGAAGAGGATCCGGCGGGGTCTGAAACACATAATCCTTCAGTTGGCCAATCGTTGTAGTCGCCACATGCAATCTGGTATCGGAGGATGCATAATATAGAAATACATCTCCATTCTCTCTTACGATTGCTCCGTTGGTGAATACAACATTAGAGACATCCCCCACCCGCTCTTCTTTCAGAGGGGAAAGAAATAAACCGGAGGGCTCAGCGATTACTCTGGACGGATCCTCAAGAGCGGTTGCAAAAGCATATAAGACATAACGAAGTCCGGCAGCCGTGTTGCGTACGCCGTGAGCGATATGGATCCAACCCTGATCCGTCTTAATCGGCACAGCGCCGGCACCATTTTTTGCTTCCGTTATGGTATGGTACTTTCTCTGACTGGTAATGATTTCTTCTTCAATTACAGCATGGGTAATATCTTCACACAATCCAAAGCCGATCCCTCCGCCGGAACCTGTGTTAATAAAATCATCCATCGGTCTGGTATAAAACGCATACCTGCCATGGATAAATTCCGGATGTAACACTACATTTCGCTGCTGAGGAGAATGTAGTGTTTTTAGATTGTCCAGCCTCTCCCATGTTTTCAAATCTTTCGTCCGTACAATTCCTGCTGCCGCCACTGCTGCGGACAGATCCTTTTCCGATGTGTCTTTACTTTCCGAGCAAAATACTCCATAGATATAACCGTCTTCATGCTTCGTTAACCGCATATCATAAACATTCGTTTCCTCCTCGCAGGTGTCAGGAAGAAGAACAGGATAATCCCAGAATTTAAAATGATCAATACCATTCTCGCTTTCCGCGATACCAAAAAAAGACTTTCTGTCATTCCCTTCAATTCTTGCAATCAAATAGAATTTATCATTTAGTTCTATCGCACCGGAGTTCATAATTGCATTGATGCCAAGGCGCTCCATGAAATAAGGATTCGTTTTCGGATTCATATCATACTTCCAAAAGTATGGAATATGATCCCGTGTCAATACCGGATTGACCCATCGATCATAGATCCCATTATAAAAGGAAAAATTTATACTATTCTTTTTCTTAATTAATTCCTCATACCGGTCAATGATTTTATCTCTTTTCTCTTCAAACATTCTGACTCCTCCTTATGATTTCAAAGCACATTCTTCCGTTGTGATAAGGACATTTCCAGGGCTCTGTAATTGGTTTTCTGCTTGCAGGCTCATTCCTCTCATCCAAATCCCAATACCATTCCCCATGTTCTCTCGGATCTATAAAATATGTTTTAATATAGTCCCAGATACGCAGAGAAGCATTAAGATACACCTTCTCTTTTGATGCTTCATACGCATTATAAAACCCAACAACTGCTTCTGCCTGTACCCACCAGACCCTTGTCCGGTTAACATAACCCCGAAAACACTCATTCAAAACAGCGTCCCCTTCCATCGCCAACCGGTAGATGGCGTCGGCAAGTTTCAGACTATACTCTCCTGTCAGCTTTCCAAGGGTCTCCTCACCAAGAACTTTGCAGGCCTCGTCCAGCAGCCAGGAGGCCTCAATATCATGTCCGTAAGAATGCAGGTCAGCTATACTCTTCATCTTTCCATCAAAGAAAACCTCCAACCTCTCCTTCTCTGGATTATATACTTGTGAGCGGAAAATTGTCAGAATTGAGACTAGCTTATCTCTTACCTTCTGATGGTTCGTCAGCTTATAAAGTTGTGTATATGCTTCCAGTACATGAAGAAGTGTATTCATCGTTTTGTCCGCAAGAAGTCCGTTTTCCGACAATTTTTCATTATCAATAAGATGCCATTCTCTTGTAAATGCTTCCAGATATCCATAAGCATCCGTACATCTTTCTTCTATGATGGAAAACAACTCCAATGCCAGTTCCAAAGCCCGTTCTTCCCCGGAAGCCTCATACCATGCACACAGTGCATAAATGGCAAACGCCTGATTATAGGTGTGCTTCATGTCCTCTTTGACACTGCCGTCATAAGATATCATCCAGTAAACGCCTCCGTATTGCTGGTCGAGACAGTGTTGCATCAAGAAATCATACGCATGCTTTCCATAGATCAGCAGGTCCTTCTCCTTCAGGCATAGATATGCATTGGAAAAGAACCAGAGGATTCTACTGTTTAAAATTCCTCCTTTATCCGCCGTCTCTTCTACATTTAGATCAAAATCAACCATTCCGTAATACCCGCCGTATCTCCTGTCGATTAAACTTTTCCAGTAAGGCAGAATTACTGATTGCAGCTGCTGTTTCATTTCTTCTTCCATTGTTATCAAGTTCCTCCGTTCAACCATACACCGCGAATCCAGGCGCCCTGGCAAATAAATGCTATTTAGTGAATATGTCCTCCAATTTCATCAAAGCTTCGGATATAAGCCACCAGTTCTTTAAAATTTGTCTTTGCTATCCCTATCTTTTGATCGGCTGCCCCATAACTCATGATTAATTCATCACCAAGTACGATTCCTCCCGTTGTAAAGATACAGGGGCATAAAAATTTATCCGGAAGCTCCCAATCCTGTTTTGCATAAATCAGTCGCTCTGAACAACGATTCGTGATTTTTGGGAAGGTATTCTCCTGTTCTTTCACGATCATAAAGGACTGGGTATATCCATAATCCGGCAGTTGCTTCCCATGATAGGAAATCAGCCATTCCCCGTTTCCCAGGGAGATTGGCGGAAAGCTTGCTCCGATCCGTTCCTCTTCCCAGTCAAATACACTTGCTGCAAACAGCTGATGGGTTGCCCGCTCTGTAACAAAGTCTCTTACCTGTTCTGCAGCGGCAAGAAACATGGCGGGTTTGTGTATCCCTTTTCCGCCGGGAAAGCGATCCGGATCATCCGGTCTGTGCAGCATTACATACTGAAGTTTTCCGTTAATCATCATCTTCTCAGGAAAGAAAAAAACATCCCGGTTATCAGAAACATTGCCGTCGGTCAGCGTACACACATAAAGAAAGGCATTGTCGTATTCCTTCATTTTCAATGCCTCCAGATTTAATTTAAATAAAACCGTAGTTGTGTCATTCTTTGATGCCGTTGTTTTGAATGGATTATTGTCCTGCTTTGCCCAGTCAGGCAGATTATCCCTTCTTTTATCTCCCTCCCAGTATGGACCCGGCGGAAACATACGGCAGGCTGTGGTTAGATATAATTCCCCCTCGAGCTCAAAAATACGGGGATCCTCAATACAACCGTTGGCACAGTTTGCTACTTTCTCCCCCAGATCATCTGTAATGTACATCTCATCAATCTCATAGGCTATGACAGGGGCCAGCGCGGGCCGTTCAAAATCGGCCTTCCAGGTTTCACCTCTGTCATCACTTTTGGCATATCCTAAGAATATGGGATACGGATTTGATTTCCCCCTTAAATTTTTCTGCGGCCAGGGACCTGTGGCACGAAAAAGCATATGTATGGTTTCTGTTGTCTCATCCTTTATAATAGCGGGATTCAATACCATAGTATCCGCCCAGGAGCACCCTGGCATGGGTTCAATCACTGGCTTTTTTGAATAGTATAGTTCCGGTTTTTTCATGTTCTCTCCTTGTCATGTTCCATTGTAAGTTAGTTACCTGTAATCTATGTTATCCCCCGCAAGAAGGAGGGAGTTATTCTTAATCTGTGAAATCAATTCTGAAACCGTAGTGTATGCCAGACAAAGGGTTGTATCAGCTGCCCCGTAATAGATCGCAATTCTGCCCGTATCCGCATCACAAAGTGCCGAACAGGGAAAGGTAACATTGGGAACAAATCCTGTCATTTCATATTCTGTTTCCGGTGTCATAAGATAATCCTTCATTCGGTATAAAACCTTTGCTGGGTTATCTATATCTAAAATAGCAGCTCCGATGCTGTATACAAAGCCGTTACAGGTACCGTTTACTCCATGATAGAATAAGAGCCAGCCCTCTGAAGTCTCAATGGGAACAGCGCCGGCACCGATCTTCTTTCCCTGCCACCAGGTCTCTCCTGCTGTCATCACTCTCCGATGTTTTCCCCAATAAGTCAGATCAGGGCTGTAGCTGATGAATATATCCCCAAACGGTGTGTGCCCGCTGTCACTGGGGCGGCTTAACATTGCATATTTTCCGTCTATTTTCTTTGGAAACAAGACGCCGTTGCGATTAAAGGGTATAAAGGAATTTTCCAGTCTCACAAAGGTTTTAAAATCCTCTGTCCTCCCAAGTCCGATGGTAGGACCGCCAAAGTCCGTACACCACAGGATATAATAGTTCCCGTCCAGTTCTACGAGACGGGGATCGTAGGCATATCCCGTAGGATAGTCCTTCCCTGACTCATCCATCCAACGTATCTCTTCCTCCTCAATCTCCCATGCCAGTCCATCTTTACTGTAACCAACATGAAGTTTCGGAATTCCGTCCCTGTGGTCGGCTCGAAAAATCCCAATAAATGCTCCCTTGTAAGGAAGAATGGCACTGTTATAGATTCTTGCACACCGGGAGGTCTGATTCCATCCGATGATCGGATTGGCATTGTGCCTCCAGACTATCTCCCTGCAATCCGCGGGCTTCTCCTGCCAGGGCATGTGATCCAGTTTATTTCCAATGATTTTTATTTCATTCATATGATTTCCTCCGATAACTCAAACTTATTTACACTATCATGCTACCATACCCGGCTATTCTTTTTAATAACTCCAGTTTGTATTTATATGCAGTTTTTTGGACTGTAAACATTGTTATAAAAAATTCCGGTTTAACACATAAGCTGTGCTAAACCGGAGGCAACGATATATCTGCTGCTTATCAATAACCTAAACGAAAAGCCATGAGACTGCTTTTAAGCACAATTCCTTTACTTCGTCTCTAATAAAGGAAGAGCTGTTATGTCCAAAGCAGAAATAGACCAGCTTCCCCTTATCCACTGAACTTACCCAGCCTGCCGGATATATGTTTCCATCCTTCTCATAAGTTATGATCAATGTTTTGCCAATGTCTGAAAGCATATGAAACTCATAAGGTTCCTCCTGCATGGAAAAAGCTTTTAATCCGGCTGTTATCTCATGTCCAATCTCCGTCTTATCAAATAACAGACTTTGGTAAGAATCATGTCCCTGAAATATAGCGCCTTGCATCTTGAGCAGTGTTGCTGCATTCTTGAGTATGATACCATTATGCAGGGTTAACATCTTCCCTCCATTCATTATATAATCATACAATGCCTCTTCTGTGCCTTTGCTTCCTTTTTCTTCCCAGTTATCAATATAATTAATAATGATCTCATAGTTTTTCAATTCTTTTTCCGTCAGATCTTCGTACTCTTCTAATATCGTGATGGACCAAGTCTTCTTTAGTTCATTCAACAAAGGAGACAGTTCCTCCACCGAGTGATATCTTGGATGCTGTATATCTCCTAAAACCAATAAATTGCTCATTATGCCCTTCCCTGTACATTGATGGAATATCAGCCTTTCACCGAACCGATCATTACACCTTTAATAAAATATTTTTGAATAAATGATAATGCTTCCTCCTCAAAATTGAAATACTTCTCCGTCATAACCCATCATCTGAAATCTTGTCTCGTCAATATCGTTGTCTAAAAAATAATTCACCGCAAAATCAGCTGCTTCCCTAATGGATAAATTCCCTTTCTCAGATAATGTCCCACTCATATAAGAACGAATCCATCCGGGATGATATAATCGAATATGATAGCCTTCCTTTGATAACCGGTTATGAATCAATTTAGCATACATATTAAGTGCTGCTTTTGACATACAATAACTAAAGTTATCCGTTCTGGCCGCCTGGGTAATGCTCCCTGCCTCAGAAGAAACAAAGCATATTCTTTTTGTATTGCTTTGGCTCATCATATCATAAAAGCTCTCAACAATCCGAACCGCCCCGACAGCATTAATATCATATGTGCGCATCATATAATCATAATCTGTTTTCATGGGTTCTTCCGTGGACTGTTTTCCATTAACCGCAGCGTTGTTTACAATTATATCCAAGCAAGTTGTTTCTTGCTGAATTACTTTTTTTGCATCTAATACACTCTCCCTATCCGACACGTCCAGAGGAAGAATGATTATCCTGTTTCCATACCGCTTTTTTAATTCGTCCAGCTCCTTCCATTCCCGCATAAATCTTCCTGCAAAAACTCGGTTTTTTGAATCTAACAAAGCTTCGGTCATTCCGTATCCAAGCCCCCGATCAGCTCCTGTAATCAAAATATTCATGTCTGCTACCGCCTTCCAATATTAATCTAAATAAGTAGTTGAAAGATAAGTGGAAATACACATATTACCACCACCAGACGGATCGTATGCATCACGATCACTATGGACGTATCTCCTCCCACATCTTCTGTTAGCATGGATGTTTCCTGAATGCCTCCAGGTGTGAGTGCAAGCAGGCAGGTAAGGTAATCCAAGTTTGATACCTTTGTCATACAAAATGCAAAGAAAAAGGTATAAAGCAGGAGCCCGCCTGTCATAATCACAATTGGTACAGCCAGTTCCTTCAAGGATAATAACGTTGCATAATTCATCTGTATTCCTATCATCGCCCCAACACATGCCTGAACCGGAAATTTTATTTTATTTGATATCCTTCCCCGCGCTGTAAGTATATTAAATCCTCCGCAGGCAACAACACTTCCTATTAAGGCACCTGCAGGAATTCCCATTTGTCTTAAACATAACCCTCCGGCAAGGCCGCAAATGATTGTCAGCAGGGTGTTTACTCTGATCTCTTTCCAGGTTATGATCCGTTGGTTCGCTATCTGTGTTATGCTATCCCGACCTGCTTTTCTCTCCCTGTTGGTGCTGCCTGCAATTTTCTTAAGCATAGGCGGGTAAATGGAATAAATCCCAAACATGCGAAATAATTGTAAAATAGAAACTTTTGTTGAATCTGCCCCAAAATCCTGGGCAATGATTGCCATATCCGATACCCCGCCGGGTGCTGTGGCTAGAATTGCCGTTTTCAGATCCATCCCGCATATGGCATGGATTGCTCCCCCCATGGCTATATTAAGTAATAATAATCCTGAGATGAGAACAATGACAGCCCCCCCGATACGATTGATGACCATCAACTTATCTTTGCTGATGGAATGTCCGAGTAAAACACCTCCCAGAATTTGCAGAATCGGTCTTGTGGCAGCAGGCAGGACTGCTTGCCCGCTTAAGATATTCCATAGGGCTGTTGCTATAATTGCTCCCAGCATGGCCCCGGCAGGTAAATGCGTTTTTGCACCAAGTCCTCCGCCAATCAAAGCGACAGCAAAAGTAACCATAATCCATATAAAGATATTCAATGTATGTCCCCTTCTTAGCTAGAGTTTGATAACCTGCATAGGAAATTCCTGATAATTGGAGCGAAGATTAAACTGCTCCATATGGGTTATCCTGTCAAAATACATGCGATATCCCATTTCACTGGTCGTATTGGGATACCAGGTTGGAATTCGTTCATTTTGTGGGTTGCCTTCACAGATAAACTTCAACCATGTTTGATTCATCCTTTTTGCCATTGCAGCCTCTTCCTCTGTATATCGTTCATTATCGACTTCTTCGATGTATTGAAAAATATATGGCATTTCACTGAAATGTTGCGAAGGTCCTCCTCTTATCCCATAGTCCCATCGATAAGACCAGACTTTATTCCCTGCATTAGAGAGCAGCTGTGTCAGGGAAATCGCTGCATTTTCGTAAACGCATAAGGTCTGTGTCCTGTCAAATGCCTTGGCTGAGGTATTTTCTTTTTTATATTCACAATATTTTCTGTAAACTACTTCCCAATGTAATCCATAGCTTTTTTTAAATGCAGCAATGCTTTCTTCTTCCGGGCGTTCCTCCCCTTCCTTGCAATAACAAAGCTCATCCCGGTTATATCCTATCATGATTGGTATATTTGTTATATTTCCAGCTTCTATGTATTCTTCCGGCTTCTCGGTAATTGTTTTTCCATCAATTACAGGTCCAAACATATGTGCCCGGTCAACAACTTCATATAATATCTTCTGGGCTTCCATAATCTCCTGCCCGCTTTTACACAGGATTTCTTCCGGAGTGTTCACAATTCCAAGCTGTCTTATCATCATCTTTGCAATTTGAGTGGCGGTTTGTTTATCTCTGATACATTGTACGGAGCCGCTTTGAATAATTGCTCCCCGAAACATTCCCTTTACAGAAGGTGTTACCAGTAGATTTGCCACCGACTTGCCACCGGCTGATTGTCCCATCAAGGTGATTCTGTCGGGATCTCCTCCAAAGGCTGCAATGTTAGAGCGTACCCATGTTAATGCCAGAATCTGGTCCAAAAGACCACAATTTCCGGAATCCTCGTATTCCTTTCCAAGAATTTCTCCTAGATATAAATATCCCATACCGCCCAGCCTATAATTGGGTGCCACCATTACCGCATCAGAGGCACCGATCAGATGCATACCGTCAATCCACCGGTCTGAATTGGATCCGGAAAAATGTCCTCCGCCATGGATATAAAAAACCACCGGCCGCTTTCGTTCGTCGATAGCAGGTGTCCATATATTAAGATGCAGGCAGTCTTCGGAAAAATCGATTTCATCCTGATATTCCTGTTCATGTGTCTGCAGCGCTCTTTTCCCAAACTGATCAGCCTTGTATACTCCTAACCATGGAAAGGCAGGAACAGGCGCCTGAAAACGCAATTTATTGATCGGAGGCTGTGCATATGGAATGCCCTTGAAAACAATCATATTTCTTTCCTGCACTCCTTCGACTTTTCCAGTACTTGTATTAACTATCATCCTAACAACTCCTTTGTTCTTCTTATCACTTTTATGAATATGATTATACGCTTGACCTAACATATCGTCTAATATATAATATATTATATATATCATAACATTAATGTTATAACAGAGAGAGGAGAGTCCCTGTGGAATTATTACAATTACGATATTTTTGTGAAATTGCCAGGCAGGAAAGTATTTCAAAGTCAGCTCTCTCGCTTCACGTTTCACAACCCTCACTTAGCCGATCTCTGGCTAATTTTGAAGAGGAACTGGGCGTGAAGCTGTTTGAGAGAGTTGGAAGAAATATCCGCTTAAATTATTTTGGTAAACTTCTATTTGATGAAATTAAAGAGGGACTGAGCTTAATTGATAATTCTATTTTACAACTGAAAGATTTGCAAAATGAACCTTGCGGGCATATTAATGTTCTAGTCCTGGCTGCATCCAGCATTACCCCTGATTTATTTGTTAACTTTCATAAAGCCTATCCAAACATTACAGTAAATCTTAAGCAGCAGTCCAGTCATAATCTTATGCAGGCAGGTGAATTCGATTTTGCAATCTCTGCAACACCTGCAGATTATTCGGGATTGACCAATATTAAATTAATGACAGAGGATTTAGTTTTAGCTGCCCATATTGATCATCCTATTGCCAAAATGCGGGAAGTTGATTTAATTGAGGCCGCGCCATTTCATTTCATTACCTATTCGACAGGTCCAAGCATTCGTACATTAACGGATACTCTATGCCTACAAGCAGGTTTTAAGCCAAAAATCATTATGGAAAGCGACAGTTTATCAACATACAAGCTTTTCATACAATCCCAGATGGGCATTACATTAATCCCCTATCAGTCACAGCGTTCTCTATTTGGTCCGAATATCGTTCCCATCCGAATCAAATCACCGGTATGCCAGAGAACTATATTTTTGTCCTACCCTAAAAACCACTATATCAGCCGTATCGGGCAAACCTTTATCGACTATTGCATCCCTTTTTTCATGGAAGCGGCAAGAAATTAGAGCATGGTTCAAGTTGTATTACATTGTAATGATTGTTATCTTTGGAAGGAAAGGAAATCAAATGAGTAATTATAGATTTTATATTGGATGCTACACCAGAAATGAAACGGATAAGGGTATTGTGTTAGTAGAATTTAACACTGAAAAGGAAACACTGGAAGTTATATCGGATTTTTGGTGCGGATCAAGCCCCTCCTTTCTCATCAAACGCGGCGACTTTCTCTATGCTGCCAATGAGACGGAAGAAAAAGGGTCTGTATCTGTGTGTAACATTAATCGAGAAAATGGGTTCCTAAAATTTGCAGGTGAAGCAAGTGTCCCCGGAATGCATACCTGCCAGATCGCTGCCGCTGGAAATTTTCTCTACGCCGCCAATTATTCCAGTGGAAGTATATTCGGTGTTAAGCTGCTGCCCGATGGCATGTTTGGGACGATTTGTTCTGAAGTCTCTCATAGCGGATGTGGTACAAATCCAAAGCGCCAGGAAAAAGCGCATGCTCACTCCGTAAATCCGGATCCCTCCGGGGAAAGACTGATTGTTGCTGATTTAGGAATGGATAAACTGATGCTTTATCGTATTGACGCTCCTTCCGGTGCACTGCTCCCCTGGGACAATCAGCCTCACATCACAACACCCTCCGGTGAAGGCCCCCGTCACATGGTTTTTCATCCTGACGGGAACTGGCTTTATGTAGTGACGGAATTGGGTCTGAAGGTACTCCATTACGAAATCACCCCTGGAAATTCCCTTAAACTGCTTGGTTCCTACCCTCTTATAAAAGACATAACCCCTGATGATACCGCTGCTGATATTCACCTGTCACCTGATGGTAAGTATCTTTATGCTTCTGTCAGGGGGGCAAATGTAATCACTCTGTTTGAAGTATCCTCCGAAGGTATTCCTACATGGATTTCCACCTATCCTACCCATGGGGATAGTCCCAGAAATTTCTGTATCACAGAGGATGGAAAATATCTGTTGATTGCACATGATCGTTCCGGAGATCTGGTGGTTTGTCCTGTTCATGAAGTTTCCGGTGCACTTGGAAATCAATTGGATCATGTCATATTGCCGGGGGCATCCTGTGTGATTGAGGCTTAATCTTAAAGATTCTCACGGCTTCCTCCAAACTATCAGCATTGTGTTCCAACTGAACGGTCGCTTCCTTTAGCTTTTCGGCCATTGTAAGCTGGCCCTGCGCCGTACTGTTTACATCACCTGTCACAGCTGCCGCTTCCTCTATGATAGAAGAGATGCTTTCGATTGACCCTAACGTATTTACCTTAACAGTCTCTACCGTTTTGATGCCCTCTGAAATCTTCCTCAAATATATTACCAGATTGTCCACCTGACGATCAATTTTGCTAAAAATAGATACGGTATCGATAAGTGCACTTTCCTGAAACAGTACTACGTTCGAAGTTTTCTCTGCGATATCCACCATGTGATTGGTCCTATCATCAATCCGTTTTATCTTCTCCTTTACCTGATCCGAGGCATCCATGGATTGATTTGCCAGCTTTCTGATCTCTTCTGCTACTACTGCAAAGCCAGATCCGGCCTTTCCTGCTCTGGCTGCCTCAATGGAGGCATTCAGTGATAGAAGGCTGGTCTGATCTGCGATATAATCCATGGTCAGGACAATATCCCTGATGGATTCTGCAGCATTCTTTAAATCTGTTATTTCATCCGTAATAATTCTGGCCATGTTTGACGTATCAGCAACTCTTTCTTCTAGATTACTTACTGTTTCCAATCCGTTGTTCACAATATCCTTTGTACTGCCGGCGATACCTTCTATATCATCTGTATTCTGATATACTTCCCCTATTTTTGCAGAGAGGCTGTCCATCATCAGAAGACAGTTCTGTGCATCACTTGCCTGTTGACCCGAACCCTGCTCAATATGATACAACGCTTCTGCGATCTTTTTTGATGCCAGAATAAAAGCTCCGGCAGTCTGTCCCACAGATCCTGCAGAATCTTTCACCGTACCTGTTACCTCTACTGTTTTTTCAATTAATTGTTTCATTTTATATATCATATCCGATATATTTTCCACCAACACCCCTAATTCATCTCTGCGTTTTGTTTCCATATGAACCGTCAAATCTCCATCAGCCGCTTTCTTAACTCCGGAAACGATTTTATTTATGGTACTGCTCATTCCCATAGAAATTGCAGTTGAAATAAACAAGGCAATGAAAATGGCCAGAAGTACGATCCCTATGGTAATCATTTTAATTTGATTTACCTGAGCTAATATCACATTCTCCGGTATCAGACTAAAGAGAATAGTTCCCGTATCCCCGACTTTATAATATAAATAAAGATATTTTCCATTTTGAAAATTGACATCCTGAAAACCGCTTTCCTTCTTGTTCTGCAGACTATCAAGATAGAATGTTGTATTTAAAATGGTAAGTTCCTGCTGAATATTTTCCTTCTCCAACATCCTGCCGTCACCTGTGAAAATTGCAGTACTGCTGTTTTCTCCAAAATCAATCCGATTGAGAACCTGATGAATACTCTCCGCCTTCACATCAAGGATTACATAACCAATGGGTTTTAAGGACTTGTTATAAAGATATCTGGTCAGACTGAGTGCATACTTATTCGTGGAAGTCCCTAAGGTATCATCCAGGAACTTATGATATCCCGTCCACCATATCTTCTTTCCGCTTTGGTCAAAAATTGCAGCGTCATCAGAATCAGAGTACTTCTTATATTCTTCGGAACTGAAGTTTGCATAAGTTGAGATTGGATTATATTTTGGTGATAAAATATGTATGGAATAGATAAATTTATCTGATCCCACCGTGGCCAGTAAATCCTGATAAGCAGAATTATAGATATTATATTCCTCACTGCTGTTTTTGGTAAAGCCACCGGCATAATACTTGGTAAGATTGGCATTGCTGACAATTTGCGTTGACTTTGCTTCCACATTATCACAGATGAGCTTGAGATAATCTCCGTTGGCCGTAATTGTCTGGTATGCCGAGGATTTGTAATTATTGATTATTACATCAGAGGCTTTTTGATAAGTGATAATACCCAACAGAATGATCAGGAGGATAGGAATGCTAAAGGAGGCCATCAGTTTCATTCTGATGGAATTAAGCTGAAACCTATGCCTGATCTGACTGACGAAGTAATCCCTTTTATATATTTTTTCTTCTTTAACAGGCATCCTTTTCACTTCCCCTTTTCTCTTCTGCATTTTTCCCTTATGCACTTTCCTCTTATGCACTTTCCTCTATTTCACCGCTCCGTCAGAGACACCGCTGATAATATAATTCTGCAAGAAGATATAAATTATAATCGTTGGGATTGCAATTAGAATAATTGCGGAAGACATTAATGGCCAGTCTGCCATCCGGTCACCGGCGAAGGTGTTTAGGGAAGTTGCTGCCGTCTTTATCTTTGGCATATACATATAGGGCGTAAAGAAATCGTTATAAATACCCAATAATTTGAGAATTACTGTTGTCGCTATGGCCGGTTTTAATTGGGGTAATATAATCTTATAATAGATCTTCAATCTGGATGCACCGTCTATTCGTGCACTTTCATCCAATGCGATGGGAATTTGGCTGATAAATTGTAAAAAGATATAAATCTGCATAATATCCGTTCCTATGTAGAGAATCATTCCGGCCATCATGGTATTATATAATCCCAGATTTTTAATTAAAGTAAAGGTCGCAATGGTCACCGTCATACCTGGTACAAAGGTCGGAAACAAGAAAAGTAGAAATAAAATCTTCTTTAACTTAAACTCAAATCTCCCAAGTGCATAGGCAACCATAGTTCCTACCAGAATAGAGATGGGTACACAGACACCAACCAAAATAATTATATTTTTAAATCCTTCTGCAAATCTGCCGGCTTTAAAAGCTTTGATATAATTCGAAAAATTAAATAGATTCTCCGGTAAGGAATAGACCCCTTTCATTAAATATTCTGAATTATCTTTCAGGGATACATTGATCACAATAGCCAGAGGTGCAAACACCATGAGAACAAAAAATGCCAGCAGGAAATAGCAAAGTGTCTTTCCGACGGGATTTACAATCTTAAACGTATTGGTATTGGAGTCTTGTATTTTCCCTTTTTTTATGCGTACTAATCTGATATC
Organism: Bacillota bacterium; assembly: GCA_023439505.1. Lineage (GTDB taxonomy): Bacteria > Bacillota > Clostridia > Lachnospirales > Lachnospiraceae > Mobilitalea. The sequence goes on along the minus strand of JAEXNR010000062.1, from coordinate 263,538 downwards.
ACTCATACGTTATCCTCTCTCCTTTAAAAACGTTCTCTGCAGCAAGACAATGATGAGAATTATGAACAACAGCACGACTCCCATGGCTGCCGCCTTCCCGAATTTATTAAAACCAAAAGCCAGATCCAGCGATTTTGTGATAAAGGTATGGGTTCTCCCGTTTGGTCCGCCTTTCGTGATAATAAACGGTTCAAAATATGCCTGCAATGCTCCGTTCACACTTAAAAGAATAGAGATTTGGAAAATGCTCTTAATATTCGGTAAGGTGATAAATCGGATCAGTTTAAAGAAACCTGCTCCATCCACCCTTGCCGCTTCATATATCTCCCTGGAGATAGACTGTAACGCTGCCAGAAAAATAACCATGGTAAAGCCGACATATTTCCAAAAGCTGATAAAGGCAAGTGCAAAGTTAGAGGAATACCTGGTACTGATGAAATGGATGCTTTTGCTCTCCAATCCAATCGCTCTGAGTATGGTATTAATCGGAGAGTTTGTAAAATCATACATATAATTAAACATGAAGGCAACCGCTACACCGTTAATAATATATGGCATAAAAATGATTGCACGGAAGGTCTTTTTCAATTTCAAATTACTGTCAAGGAGAATTGCCAAAAACAATCCGACAAATTGCTGGACAATGGCTGTCATAATATAAGCCATGTTGTTGCCGATTGCAGAAAGATACTGGCTCCCCCCCAGCACATCCTTATAATTATTTAATCCGATATAATGCATCTCTGGAGACAAGCCGTTCCAATTGGTAAAACTGATTTGAAACAATTTAAACAATGGGTAATAAGAAAATAACACCAACAGAATAACCGGTACAACCAGAAAACCTGTTATCGTAATTCTATCCTTCATTTTACTTTTCATAGATTAGTCCTCATTCCTTAAAGACAGGGCTGTTGCAAAACCAATGTTCCGGTGAGCGTTAACACCTGACCGGAAGATTTGGTTTTTGCAACAGCTCCTTTGGTCCTGCTATTATTTTACGATCTCAGCACGAGCAGCAGCCCACTTTTTGTTCCAGTCATCGCAAAGTGCCTGTGCTTTGGCATCATCTGTCTCAAGTACATAAGAGAGCAGGAAGGCCTGATCATCTAATTCGATTTCATTCTTTATATCAAGGAAGGCCGTTTCCGTTTTATCACTTTCACCGGCAGGTACGCCGTAAGACATTAATTCTGCCGCAAACGGATCATCTATCTCTGCTTTCGTATCCGCAGGGATGGTGGCACATGCAGTTGCATGCTTTCCGCCTTCGATCATATATTTAAGATATGCTTTTGCAAGTTCAGGATTTTCACAGTCTTTAGAGATTCCGTATGCTTTTCCTGAGGTGGAATACACATATTTTGCTTCCGGGAAGGGGAACATACCCACATCCTCTTGTTTTGCGCCAAGATCAACCAGCTGTGCAGGGAACCAGGTTTCAGCATAATACATAGCTGCTTTTGCCTGGGAAAGATCCAGCTTTAATTGATCCCAGTTCGCAGACATGATATCAGGTTCCAGATATCCCTTCTTATTCATCTCTCTGATAATGTTCATATATTTTAATTCTGTCTCGTCATAAATGGTATCCTGATTCACATAAATATTCTTGCCCCTGCTGTCACCATTCCACGCCAGTTGAGCAATATTCCAGTCAGTCCATGGATAAATAGGCCATACATCTTTGAACGCGGTAGTCATCGGAATAATGCCCGCGGCTTTTAATTTTCCACATGCATCCCAGAATTCATCCATCGTCTTTGGAACGCTTGCAATGCCAGCCGCTTTGAACGCAGCCTTATTGTAAATAATTCCCGTATAGTTTACACTGTCGCTGATTGCATATACTTTACCATCACTGCCCTGGGTATTCTTAGAGAATAAGATATCATCCCAGTGAATATCCAAATCATCAAGAGGAAGGAAATAATCCTTATAGGTATCAGGTGTCATGCCATCAATTGCCTGATAGAGATCAGGAGCTTCTCCACCGGAGATACGGGTAGACACTACTTCTTCATAATCTTTGATTGCTTCATAAACGATTTCCGTACCAGGATTTTGGTCCATAAAGCCTTGGGCAAGATCTTTTAGCGTTGTGTCTACAATATTGGTCATATTGGTAGCGACTGTGATTTTACCACTTAATGCAGGAGCTTTTGTTGTATCATCTGCATCGTCAGAGGCTGCAGCCTTAGTTGGTTCTGCCGTTGGGGTATCCGTTGTTTCCTTTGCCTTTTTGGTGCAGGCCGTGAAGGAGGACATTATAAATACTAAAACTAGTAAGTAAACGATAATCTTTTTCATTCATCCATCTCCTATTTTTATCTTTCATCAATTAGAGTTGCAACCCTTATCATTATCATACAGCATAGACTTTTTGTATAAAACAGCTAAATTTTGTATTTCTGTACATCTTTTTAGATGATAGATATTTTAATTTTGAAATAAAATGCCACAGTAATGTACAAAAGATATCATCCTTTCCTCGTGAAACATTACTGTGGCAAGTCTTATGCCTGTTTATCCAAATGTTGCTGTTTTTTCACAAATCACGGAACACTTTGAGCTTTCTCATTTCTTTTCGAGTGCAGTTACCATGACTTTTACTTTTGCAGTGATCTTGCCCGATTTTGCTACCACATAATCAGTACCAGCTGTTTTAGCCATAGCTTTACCGGTGTTCTTGTTAATCACTACAACTGATTTTTTTGTAGTCTGCCAGGTTATACGACTGGTATCCACGCCATACCCTTGTGCTGCAAAAGTAAAGTTTTCTCCTTGCTTCATTTTACCACTGGATTTTATAAGTTTAATGAAAGCTTTCTTCACTGTGATATTGGTTGTATATACTTTTGAGATACCATCCACCGTTACTGTTGTTTTAATTACAGCCTTGCCGGGATTTTCTGCAAGTATGGTTCCCGCCGCTGTGACCAGTGCCACCTCGGTATTCTCGGATTCATATTTTATGGAAACTTTGGATATATTATTATTTTCTGCTTCCTTTACAAGCTCGGGCAAAGTAACATTAATTTTTACTCTGTCTTCTTTATTACCGCCTACATATAATGTCTGATTGCGTGGGTCAACACCAATCTCAAGATTTTTATCATCAAACAATACACCCTGATCTAATACCATGAAATAATCTGATGCGTGCGTAAGCACAAACGCGACCGTACCATCTGACTTCACGAAGGCTGCTGTCGTCAATTCGAGCTTTTTCGTCTGAGGATTGTAATAGAAGAGATTTGCTATCTTTCCCTTATTCTCCTTCTTCATATCGATTTTAAGGGTTGCTGCAAACCCAAAGCTTCCCTCATAAGCAATGGATATTTCTGTTCCGCTACTGCCCTTGAATTCATTCTTCAGCTCATCAGGAACCTGCCCTGAATTCAACGCTACTTTCAGATCAAGATCCTTAAGCGAATTTAAATCACTCAGCTTCTTACCATCTACGATCCATGAGATACCGCTGCCCATATCAAATTGAACTGTTGCATCTACACCTTTAATACTTTCCAGAATTTCTTTTGGAATCACAGTGGTTCCATTCATGGAGATAGTAATTTGCGCATTATCTTTCTCTTTTATCCCTTTTACTACCTTGTCCCATCCACCGCCATCGGCTCCCTCTATTTGAGGCAATCCCAGATCTCTAGGTGTAGGAGGAAGTGTTACAGGATTCGGTGTCGGTGTCACCGGGTCGGGTGTCGGTGTTACCGGGTCAGGTGTCGGTGTCACCGGGTCGGGTGTCGGTGTCACCGGGTCAGGTGTCGGTGTTACCGGGTCAGGTGTCGGTGTCACTGGGTCGGGTGTCGGTGTCACTTCAATGTCAGCCACCTTGTTTAATTCCACCAAATCAATTTTACTCCAACCACCTCCGACGGTATCATTGGTATCAATCATAATTGATACCGGCTCATTATCCCGAATAATGATATTTTCGATGATATACTGCCTCCAGCTTTGATCAGCAAGTACCTGAACACTCTGAAGAGGAGCATCCCCTGCTTTAATTCCAATTTTGGTTATCTCATATGGCTTCTCCGGTTCCGCTGCCTTACTCATAGCCCATGCTTTTAAAACATAGACACCGGAAGGCAGTGCATTGATCACCTGGGTATTGGCAGCCGTATAAGGTTCGGACCACCAGCGGCTTAATGCATACGCACCGTCATAGCCGCCTGCTTCTGTCTTACTCAGCTCTCCCGTGCCCCAGCTGTCAGCCGCTGTCCATCCAATAATGGACGGCCCGGTTACTGCACCTTCATTGGCCTCAAAGCTTGGATTTTGAACATAATTGATGGCTGGTAACTTACCGGTACGATGGAGTGCCACATCATCAATCGCCAGTCCTTTCGAACCGATAGTACCGGATAGAACTACCGTAATGTTTTCTGTACCGACCGGGATATTCTCAAGGGATACGGGAACTGTGGTATTGGCAGCCAGACGGCTTAGGACACTCTGTTGTGCCAGAATGGTATCCCCGGTCTTCACCGTCATTACCACATCTTCTACAATTCCGTCATTTAATCTAATATTAGCAAGGAGTTGATAGAGCCCGCTCTCTGTGCCCGATATCTCCTGGGAAAGCGTAAATGTATAGGCATTATTAGCATATCCGATAAAGGAACCATTCTCTCCTTTGATTGGGGACCACCCATCCCCACCTTCATATGCTGTATTCCAGCTAAGGGGAAGATGCGGCCATTCCTCATTCACCATGGCAAAATCACCATTGGTGACATAATTTATTGGCGGCAGATCAGCTGTCTTTGTTAAAGTAACATTATCGATGGAAAGACCTTTGGAAACAATATCACCACGGATGGATATCGTAACAGTACCTGCATTCTCTCCAACGGTGATATTACTTAGTCTTGCCCCATGTCCGGCTTGGACAGAAGACAGGATATCTGTCGATGCATCTACTCCATTACCGTTTGCTGCAAAAATAATCGAATTAATTCCACCGTCATTCAAAGCGATATCTGCTGTTAATGCATATATTCCCGGTTCCAAACCGGAAACATTCTGAGACAGTGTAAAGGTATAGGCAGCATCAGCATAACCGATAAACGCTCCGCCCTCCCCTTTGATTGGCGACCAGCCGTCTCCGCCGGTATATGAGGTCTGCCAGTCAATCGGCAGATTGGGCCATTCTGATTCAACCTGTTCAAAATTACCGTTCACAATCGGATTGACCTCGCCAATTTTATTCAGCTCCACATCATCAACCATGTAAACCAGACCACCGGAAGGTGCATCCGCGTCAAAGATAATGGTAATCTGATGGTTTCTAACTTCAATTGTCTTGCCCAGTGAAATTGATTTTTCTGTATCCTGGGTATCAAGGAAGGAAGAAAGAACCGTTGTTGTGCCGGATACAAGTCCCATTCTTGCATCATGAAACCCACTCTTTACCTTCATTTTCGCTTTTAAGGTATAAATTCCGTTGGGAACTGTCAAGGTCTGAGACAGTCTGCCCTGATATGCTTCATTGCTCCAGCATACAAAGGCCCCGTTCTCCAATTTACTGGCAACCCCGTCAGAAACAGTAAACCCTTCAACACTCCAGTCTGTAAAGCCGCCCTGGAAGTCCCCGTTTTTAGCGTAATTTTCATAAACCTCATCAACAGGTTTCTCATTGCCTTCAACTTGAATCCCCATTGTAATACCGTCCGTAGAAATCGGATCCCGGTTATAATTGTGATACAGAATAGAAGCAGATACCGCAAGATTTTGCGTATTATAAATTTGATCAGCTTTTAAAATGGTATAGCTCCAGGATCCGTTCTCATTTACTGGAATATTGATCGTTTTGTTCCCTATTTTCAGGGTAATATACTTTACATAATTCGCTGTTCCTTCTATTGTATATGGAAATTGTGTAATTACCTGTCCGGTTTGTGTTGTAATGTTTACTGCAGCCGCCTTTAAATCATCTATAAAGTTAGCACCTTTGATATCATCAAAGTAAATAGTCCCTGATTCCGCTCCTGAACCCACTTTATTGGTGTAGATGGAAAAGTCCGTAATATTCAGATTTTTATTTAATGTTCCTTCCCTGGGATCCCAGCTTGGTGCAACAAAGGAGTCAAAGGGCATATAAAGCTCTGTTGCTCCGGTACCGTTCATGTAACCGATGGCTTCCCAGCTGAGTCCATCCGCTGTCTTGATCTGGAAAGTCAGCGAATTCCCGGAACCGTCGCCGATATACCAGATTTTAAATCCGTCATAATCCTTTAGATTTAGATAGTCCATAGTCTTGGTGGCCCCTGCGTAACCTTTACCCTCATAGTTATAATCCAATTTCAATGCATAGGAACCCTCTGATTTCATATTGGGATCGAGGGACAGGTTAAACGCGCCGCCGTTATTGTTTCTGGAATAAGCTGATTGAAGCAGAGAATTTGCTCCGTTATAGCCTTCATAGTCATCTACCTTGGTAAGGCTTCCCACATATATATTATCAATACTGATGGCTGAGGATACTGTGCCCTTGGTATAACCCAATTTCACACCATAATTTCCGGTATAATAATTCGTTGCATCGAGTGCTATTTCAGTCCCGGAGGCACCTTCAATTCCCATGGTAAAGTTATTTATTTCAGAAAAATCCTGCAAAGCATCCGCAATATTCGACGTGAAATCCTTAAATTCAAATTTGGCCATAGCACCCGAACTTCCGGCCAAAACTTTCTTTGCGGTCCATATCACATTATTGTGATCTGTCAGAGAGAGGGTTAACGTATTGCCGGAATTATCCCCCTTGATCCAGGCAAATAAAACATCGTAGCTGCTAAAATCTGCATTCCATAGCGATTTTGAAACAGATGAAGCTCCAACTTCATAGACGGCCTGTAATTTTGTATCACTTCCAAAGTAAAATTCACCGTCTTCCAGTACATTGACCGGCGATCTATCCTGCATCGGAAGTCTCTTTGCGCCTGAGGCTACTTCGACAGATCCTACCACCACATCACCCGGCTCGCCGGTATATGTGATTTTAATATATCTTGTTGGTTCAGTTACATCTACATTGGCAAAGATGTACCTTGTGTAATTTCCTATGTGTTCCGTATTTAGCATGGCAGTAACCGCTTGATAAGTCTCACCATCCATGGAAGCCTCCACAACTGGTTGTACTTGATTTTTGCCATATGTGATTACACGGTATGAGGTCATGTCAGCACCTGTTTTATAGATTAATACAGCATTTTGATCATTAACGGCAGCAAGTCCTTTGACATCACCATCGGTAACCATAGACAGATGCTCGGATTTATATGCGTACATCGGATCAGCCGGATTGAATACTTCATCCTGAATCAAAGCATCTTTTGCCGGATTGGAATATTCATATAATTCATCCGGATCGCCGGAATATGTATATACCGTCTTTATGGAATCCAGCATACACCCGTTATTCGGTGCAATATATACTCTTGTAAAATAAGTACCCTCCGGTAAAGCATCCACCTTAAAGCTGTTGCCTGCTGCCGCTGCACTTACCTCCTTATATATAATATCATCCCCTGATACATATATTTTGGGTGCCACATCAGGTATATTCTTCGCAGTAATCTCTATTGATGTCATTGGAATCCTTGCACTATAGGTAATATAACCCTCTGTACCGGAGGTATTTTGAAGAACGCTGCCAGATACGGTTACATTGGCAGAATGATCAAAACTGTAGGTATTTCTAATTTCAGTGGGATTTTGATCGCTGCTTGATACGGCTATCATGTCCAGGTTATCCACAACAACATGCTTTGCAGCTTCTGTCGCTGCCACATTAGACCATAGACCGGATCCTGATTCATTGCAGGCTCTTAGTCGATAAGAATAAACTTCCCCGGTGACCGCAGTTTCATCATGATAACCTGCAATACAGGGGATGGCTTTATTCTCCCAGTTGCGTCCCGAATCATATACATAATCCGTTTCATCTGCAATAGTGACCCAATCTCCCTCCGACGGGTTTTCCCCCCTGGCTCTTTGAATCTCATACCATGCTCCGCCGACAACACCTCGCCACTGAATATCTCCAACGGTGGTAATCGGATATAAGAGTGGAGCTTCCTGTGTTTCCGGTGCGGGTATCGGTATTTGCTTCGCCTCTGTAATATTTGAAGCCGCGCCGTTTACTAAATTGGCATAAGCATAAACAGTTCGTACTATATTGGTTTCATCATAGTAATCTCCGGAGGGGAACCCAGGCCAATGATACGCTGCCCAGTTACCCGGATCTTCCGGATGATAATAATACCCATAGCCATCTTTATGAGCTCTCAGACTCCACATCATCATCCCATTCGTTCCTGCTTCCATACCGGCACTGAATACCTTTTCCACATCGGAGGCTTTTGTATATGCACCGAACTCTCCCAGGATGAACGGCTTTCCGGGAAGTGGATCACCACTGCCGTCTCTGATCGGGTTAATACCGGTATTAAAGGATAATGCCGTATCTTTTCGTAATTTATCCGGATAATATCCGGTGTAATAATGGCTGCCAAGGATATCCACATTGGGATCTTTTAATGATTCTGACGTTGCATCCATCTTACCGTCCAATACTAATTGACGGATACCGCTGCTCTTTAAGTGAGCCGCAATATCTGTCGTCCACTGCTGCGGAAATTTCGGACTGGTTGTGCTGTCGTAAGCCGCAATTTCATTACCTGTTTCCCAGCAGATGACTGCAGGATCATCTTTATATTTAATACCGGATACAGAATTTGTTCTGTTCATCAAATGTGTAATCATTTGCTTGAAATAATCCTTTGCAGTTTCATTCGTATAAAACTGCCAGGCATTGGGATCCAGACTGGAAGTCGTACTGATTGGTATTCCTGCCAGGCGGCAGTAACCATCAATACCTCCTACCCAGTGCCAGTGATCCACCAAAGGAATAATAGCACGAACTCCGTATTGGTTGCAGATATTTAATAAGCTGTCCAGCTTATTCAGCGCATTTTCATTAAATATCAGTTTTCCCTGTTCATCCACACCGGTTACGTAAGCCGTAGCGGTATTATTACCGTTATTCACCGGAATGGTATAGGTCCTGGTTACATTCCCCCCCATGGCTTTTATTGTCTTTATAGCATTTGTCTGTTCCCAGGTATTATCCGAGGTTGCCTGCGGATAATTCAAAGACACGAATTTCAGTTCATTTTCACCATCCATTAACCTGGTTCCATCTGCGGTTATATAATTAGAAAATTCTGTCTGAAACTTCTTTCCGCCGGAAGTATCCAGCAAGAGCTGATACTTTGACAAGAAAGTCTCTGTTGTCTGATCCGCCGCTTTTGCTGTCATTGTGACTCCGGTATTAGGACTGATGAGTCCCGTTATTAATGACAATACCAGCATCCTGATTAAGAAATGTTTTCCTCTCATTTTTAACATTCTAACTTCTCCTTTCCATCTCCTAGCCCCAATTATCCTTTCAAAACAATTAGCTCTTAATTACCGTTTCTCCAGGATTCATCATTGCTGTAACTTTAGCATGCCACAGTTGCTGTTGGATTACATTGGACCGCAACTCCCTTCCTATGGTAGCATAATTGCGTTTTCCGATTAATAACCCCGGTTTGTATTTATATGCAGATTTTTAGAAATAAAAAAACAGGCAGTATTCCCATTCTGATCATTCAGATTCAGGATATTACCTGTCTTTTCCTTTATTTACTGATTGGAATTATTCTTTTACTTAAAACTCGGCAATTCGTTTCGTACAAGAACATTACCTGCCCAGTACAGGTTCTGTATTGCGGCATTGGTATTCTTGCTAAAGGTCAGTTCCGCCCAGCTCATGCAAAATACCCATCTCGGCTGTGCCGCCAATTGGCTTGCAGTTGGAAGAACATCGCACTCGCCTATGGCAATCATTTTATTGCCCGCCACAGAAAGAGCCGTATTATATTTTTGGGTGGTAAATCCATCCGGATTATAGATATCAAGGGCAAAGATATCCCAATAATCATTGCCGGGGTTATAGACGCTCCAGTTATAATCCAGATCCTGCATATCCCATACCCAGATGAGATTACTCAATCCCTTCACATTTTCCAGGTAATCATGGGTCAGTCTGTATAGTGCTGCCGTGCCGTTGCTGCCGGTTCTTCCGGCCCACCAGAACTGACTCTGGTTCATCTCATGGAAGGGACGAAGCAGTACAATAACTCCATTGTCCTCCAGATACTGCAGATAGGTCGCGTAATTATCCAACCGGCGCTTCCAGGCATTGTTAAGATCTCCGCCGTTGGTAATTAAACTGTTCCACTGATCATTGGAAAGTTTACTGACAACACCACCATCCCAGTTACCCGGTTCTGATTGGGTGGGAGGAACTACATGCATCATAAGCTGAACAATCGCTCCGTTATCCCATTGTTTCTTACATTCATAAATCATGGTCCAGCGATTTGCCACATCAGATGAGGAGAACAGAAAATCACCGCTCCAAAGTCCAGGATATTGACCGGTAATAGAATATGCTCTTTCGGTCTGCACATCCGGATCAGAATTGGGTTCCCTGTTATGAATTCCTATTACCGTTTTACTTCCGCTGATGCTGTTCAAAAAATCCAGAACCTTATTGGAGCCGCCTCCGCTTCCATAAATTTCAAATTCATACAAGGAAAATCCATAACTGGTAGCCCTTTTGATACAATATACCTTTACATATCTGGCAGTTGTCGCCGAAAAAGATATGGTCTGAGTTCCTCCCGAACTGCTGTAGTTGGAGTAAACGGTTGTCCAGCTTGTATTGTTGGTTGATGTCTGAATCTGAAATTGGGAAGCATAGGCGGCCTCCCACGCAAGTTTCACCTGTGAAACAGAATAACTAGTGCCAAGGTCAACAATGATGTATTGATTGTCCGCATAAGAAGAGGACCATCTGGTAGTTCCGTTCGCATCTACAGCATAGGATCCCGGATAAAGAGATGATTCTGTTGACGATACGGTTACCGGCCTTTGATAGGCCAAATTCACGCTGGCTGCGGATGCCAGCTTTGTCTCTGATCCAAAAACTGTGATTGCCGCAAGCATAAGGCAAATTCCCAATATAACTTTCGTAATTGCTTTTCCCATAAAAGCACCTCCATATAATAGTCAATTCAATTTTATATGGAGGCGCTTTCCTGTACAACTGCTGCGATTTGTATTTCTATACCATAATTTGTATCTGTAAAAATAACCCCTGTCTAATATACCGTTTCTCTGTATTCCTTCGGCGACATACCAACCTTCTTTTTAAATGCCCTGCCAAAGGAAACAGCATCCTCGTACCCAACCATACATCCAACTTCATATACTTTAATGGTAGGATCACGAAGTAATTTTCTGGCCATCTGCATTCTTACCTCCAAAAGATGTTCTGAAAAGTTAATTCCCACTTCTGTCTTAAATAAATTACTGAAATAAGATGCATTGAGTTCAATGTAACCAGCCACATCATTCAATGTAATATTCTCATTGTAATGTTCTGAAATATATTTTTTTGCAAGTTCTATTCTTATAATACTACGCTTTTTTCGTTCATTTCGTATATATTCTATGACATCCTTAATTACAGCGCTGATATAGGATTTCAGATCATTATAGGTATTGATATTTTCCAGATAGAACAGGTAATCATGAGAACAACAAAGAAGTGCCTCCTGAAAATCCTTAACTCTGATCATAAGCTGATCCATAAATTCTTTCATATATTTTCGGAACTTCATTGCTGTGATATAACCCAGATCCAGAAATATCTCATCTATCACTTTCTTGCAGTTGATGTAATCGTATAATTCTATGTATTGTATCATTCTACTTAATTTTGGCTCCGGATCATAACTGATATCAATGATTTTATCCTTGATCTGATCATATTCGACACAATGATTTCGTCCGAGATAAAATCTTGCCTCCGCAGCGTCAAAGGCTTCCTGATATGCTTTTGGAGCATTTTCTATCCCCTGATATACATTGCCGAACCCTATAGTATAAGACGTATCCTCCCTATTAACCCGCCCCAGTTCCTGATAGATCAAATGGGCAATTTGATGCGCATTTATTCTATGGTGGGCATGAATCAGATATATAATCTCCGTCTTGTTAATATATTGCAGCAGCAAAAATTCCTTATAGTCTGCCTTCCAGGCATCGATTTGCATCATAATTGTATCGAGCGCTCCTTCGTATTCCATACGCTCCATATTCTGTTTATAATAATTATCTATTCTGCATATAGCAACAAAGTAACAGCGGTTTTCTAAATCCAGATCAATTTTATTCAGATTGACTAGTTCCTCTGCCTTTTCCCGGAATGAATTGTGAAATAAGCGGTTTAACGTATTGGCAATCATGAGATGCTTACTTTCTCTGCGGTTATTCTCCAGTTCAGCCTCATATTCGATAGAGGACCGGATTCTTCTTAAATTTTCTATAAAGTCACCCTTGTTAATCGGCTTTAGCAAATAATCAACCGCTCCGTCCATAAAGGCATTCCTGACATATTTAAACTCATCATAGCCGCTTAGTACAATGATTTTCATTAATTGAAATTTTTCTTTTTCTCTGATCTGTTTCATTAGTTCCAGCCCATCCATAACCGGCATACGAATATCTGTGATCAGCAAGTCAACCTTATCAAATTGTTCCAATTCCTGAAGCGCCAATTCCCCATCAGAAGCTTCTCCGATTACGTTACAATTCAGATCACTTTTTTCTATGATGCCTCGTAATCCTTTTCTTATGATCTCATCATCATCCACCAAAAAGATATTCATACTTTGCCCCCAAAAAAGTGCATATTGATTACTTTTATTTGCTATCATTATTAATTATAATAGATAAGACTTGCTAATACAACTTCTTTTTTGTACAATAGTGACAAACAAATTCTTCAATCAGCCTTTTTCATCCTCATTTTGAAAGGACACGATACAAATGCCGAAAAAAATACTTTATTTTTTTAATAATAAATCCATCTTCTTTCGCTTAACTTTTATCATTATTATTGTATTTCTTGCAATGTTCACCATCTCATTTATGAATTTCATGACTTTCACCTCGGAAAAACGCGATTCCACCTATAAAATGGTAAATCAGACAAACCATCAGTCCTTGAGTAAGATTGATGACTATCTCATGGATATATCAAATATAACGAAAATTCCGCTGACTTATAAGCAGGCAGATAAGACCTACCTAAGAAGTCTTGATACCTTTAATTTAACCAATACCATATCTTTGGAGTTTCAAAAAATGAGTGAGCAGATGTTCGAAGAAATTCTGGCTTATAAAAAGAATGTGGATTCCTGTTTTGTTTTTAATTTATCCGGATTTGGAGATTATAAAGTACGCACGCCTATCATTAGAGTATTTAATCCGATGCAAGAGCCATGGTTCCAGGATAGCATTGACTTCTTCGGAAAACCGGTGATCGTGGATACCTACGAATTTCCTTATGTTTCAAACAATAAGGGTCCGGTCTATGTTTTTGGTATCGCAAGAGGCATTGTTCGTTTTGAAAGCAGCAGTGTCATCGGTGTACTCTTGGTCAATACCAAGGTAGATTACTTTCGTAATCTATGCAAGGATATGAAGTTAACTCCCGGTCACCGCATCCTGCTCCTTCATGGGGATCATGTCATTTATGATACTCAGGAAGAGAATATTGCCGGTACAGTACCTGCTGATATAGCCAGGATTAACTGGACTTCAGCAGATGAACATCATACCTTCCAGCTGGACGGTAAAAACTATATGGCTTCTTCTTTACTATCCTCTTTCAGTGACTGGCGATTAATCAGTCTTATTCCAAACAATGAGATGTTCAGTGACCTTAGAAAAATGCAGATTTCCAATGCTGTCATTAATACTTTATTGATCATTATATCCATACTATTGGTATTCCTTGTATCCTCACAAATCGTATATCCTTTAAAAAGACTGGTTTCCTTAATGAAGCTCGCGGAGGATGGTGACTTCAATGTAAAAATTAATATCAACACCAAGGATGAAATTGGTGTATTATCCAACTCCTTTAATTCAATGACAAGTAAAATTAACAGCCTGATTCAAGAAGTGTATCTGGAACAAATCCGACAAAGTGAACTGGAACTGCAAATGCTTCAATCCCAGATCAATCCCCACTTTATTTACAATACGCTGGAATCCATCAGCATGATGGCAACCATTCATGATGATAATACAACCTCTGAAATGGCTTCCCATCTGGGCAGTATTTTACGATACGGAATTAATAAGAACAAGACAGAAGTTACAGTAAGTGAAGAATTGGACAATCTCCAGAAATATATTTATCTTCAGGAGATCCGGTTTCATTCCTTATATACCATTAAAGTCGTTGTTGATCCGGATTTACTTGTTGTACACATAATTAAACTGATCCTCCAGCCAATTGTTGAAAATGCTATTTACCATGGAATGAAGGACATTCGATCCGGAGGTGAGATCAGGGTCACCGGCTATAAAAAGAATAAAAGCCTGATGATCTTTGAGGTGGTGGATAATGGAAAGGGAATGTCAGAGGCATTATCCAACGACCTCAATGATTATATCAATGATAAGAATGATTTGTTCAAGAGCATCGGACTTCGCAATGTGAATAAAAGAATAAAAATCAGATACGGTGAGCAGTACGGGCTCCTCATTGAAAGCTCTTTAGAGGCGGGTACAAAGGTTATCATCCGCATTCCCATTGAAAATAAGTAAAGTGTCCGGCCTATTCTTTTACAGAGCCCTGGGTCATTCCACTGTAAATATTTCTTTGCAATAATAAAAATATAATCAGGGTCGGAATAATTGTGATAACAATCCCGGCACAGATTACCTGCCACTGTGTTCCATAGGGTCCTTGAAAATTGTACAATGATGTGGAAATCACCATAAGTTTTCTGCTGGTCATATACAAGAATGGCGTATAGAAGTCATTATAAATATTTACCCCCTTAATGATGATTACCGTAACAATTGCAGGTTTTAACAATGGGATTATAATCTTAAAAAAGACAGTGAAATAAGATGCTCCATCTACAATTGCAGACTCATCCAGAGAGAAAGCAATATTCTCCAAAAATTGCAAAAAAATATAAATCGCTATGATATCAGTGCCAATGTACAATAAAATTACCGAAGTTCTGGTATTTACCAGATGCAGGACATTCATAATCTGATAACATGTTACCTGCATGGTAACGGAAGGCACCAGTGTCGCTATTAAGAAAGCCATGCGAACCAGTTGCTTCGCCCTAAAATTAAAACGGTTTACTACATATGCCGTCATGGTCCCGGTTAATATGGAACCTGCCATGGAAACTGTCAGAATTACCGCCGTATTCATGAATCCCAGGAGCATTCTGCCATCCACAAAAGCCTTGAAATAATTTTGAAAATTCAATAAACTGTGGGGCAGATCAAGTGCACCCGAAATCCTAAATTCCTCCGTTGTTTTAAATGAGACCAGGAAAATAACAATCAAAGGTATCACTGCAGCAAAACATGCCACAATCAGTGAAGTATATTTCAATAATTCTATACCTGATTTCTTTATCCTCATCTTAGCTTCTCCCCCTTCTCCTTAAAGCAGTATTCCTGTATCGCTGTAATGAGCAAAATCATAACAAGAAGAACCACAGCCATTGCGGATGCCAACCCTACCTTTTTGAATTTGAAGGCTGTTTGAATGGTCTGAATGACGAATGTCGCAGTTCCGTTAGATCCATTGGTGATGATATAGGGAATTTCAAACACGCTGATCGCTCCTTTGACTGCCAGAATAAGATTTAAGCTAACCACTGTTTTAATACCCGGAAGGATAATATAACGAAATTGCTGCCATCTGTTTGCCCCATCCAGACCGGAGGCTTCATATAAGGTGGTATCAATGGATTGAATGGCACCGATAAACATAATCAGGTTTTGCCCCATATAACGCCAGACAGATACAAAACTTAAGGATATGTTATTGATACTTCTATTCTTAAGCCAGTAAGGGATTATCTCCTTGGGAATACCGATCATACTCAGTAATGTATCCAAAGTGCCCATTCGCTTAAAAAAATACAAAAAAATAAATCCGATAGCAACACCATTAATTAAATATGGAAAAAACAAAACTCCTTTAAAAAAATTACGTCCCCTTAATTGAAATCCCAGCAGTGTGGCAAAATACAGTGCCAATCCCATCTGTATAAATGCTCCCACAAAATAGTAAATGCTGATCTTAAGGGTTGCAAAATAATCCGGTCTGGTAAAAACTTCTCTATAGTTTTCCAGCCCGATAAATTCTCTGTCACCCAGATAACCCATTTTATAAAAACTGAATTGAAGCATTTTAGCAAAGGGCAGATAGGTAAAGGTAAATAGTAACGCAAGGGGAATCAGCAGAAATACAAATATTATCATCCACTTTTGACCTTGCCTGCTCTTCACCCAATGATTGAAACTTAAAGTTTTTCCCTGCTTCCTGTCATCCATTTTTTTCTCCTTCATGTCAATATGATTAAGAATAGGGACGTAGTGTGAAGACCTACGTCCCAAATCAGTTCTCCTATATCCTATTTAATGCCTGCATCTATCTGTGCCTTGGTCCACTTCTCGTTCCAGTCTTTCATAATATCATCAAAGCTTTCCTTGATTAATCCTATCCCCGCCTCAATGATTCTTGCCTTCTGCTCGTTAGAAGTTAGTCCCACCTCCGAAGCATCATTGATCTTATCAAACAAGCCCTCATTTTCTTGCGTTGCAGGAGCATTGGAAACAAGTGCAACATTCGCATCAATGAAATCCTGCAAGGTCGCGGGCAGCGGATCTTTCTTTAATACAGAAATGGAACCTTGTGACTGTGCATAGCCCGATTCTTTAATCAACCAATTTATGTATGCTTTTGATGCCAGAATATCATCCTTAGCGCTTTTTGCGTTAATCCCGAAGCAATAATCGGCTGCTGCACTGGCATACTGCTTCCCATCAACTGTAATTGGGAAAGGCATGTAACCAATATCCTCTGAACTTTCTGCCTGTTCCTGCATTTGAACTACGGACCATGATCCCAGTGCCATGGCGCCGATCTCTCCTCTTCCCAGCATTCCCTTACAAGCCTCCCAATCGGTGGTGGTAGGATCATCTTCAATGAGTCCCTGATTGGCCAGATCATACATTAATTTATAAACCGTATAATGCGGCTTTCCAATAGAAAACGGGTTATCTTCCTTAGGCAATATATTGTTTTTATAGTCGGTATCACCTGTGGCACCGCCAAAGCAATAGTCTTCCCATGCACTTAACGGCCAGCCTGCCGAATAATTGGTATAATAAGGTATGGCATCTGTTTTATCTTTAATCATCTGCATTGCTGTCAAAAACTCTTCCGGTGTGGACGGTGCTTTGGTGATTCCTGCGGCTTCAAATACCCTTTTGTTATAAACCACCCCCTGGGCCGTACATGCCCATGGCATACCATAAACATTGCCGCCGCTTGCCTTCTCTGAAACGAAATTATATTCCGGATCTAATTCTTCCACGGTTCCAAAAGGTACAAAATAATCTCCTAAATCAGTCATAGCCACAGTTTTAGGGATCATGCAGATATCACCCCAGTCATCCGTCGTCATACGAATTGTCATGTCTTCCTCATAATTTGTCATCGCTTCGTACTCTATTTTAATATTGGGATAACTTTTGTTAAATTCAGTAATATACTCTTTAAACAATGTGTCGATCAAGTCCGTTCTGTTGGTAAAAACAGTCAACTCTGCTTTTACATCCTTTGGGACTTTACTTCCAAAAATCATATCGCCTGGATCTGTACCCGTGCCGTCACTACTGTCTGTCACATTTTTATTGTCACTTTGAGTCATATCTGTTGCGCTCTTTTCCTTCCCGCATCCGGTAACACTGATTACCATCATAACTAGAATCAATAGACTTGCAATTAACTTTTTCATAATATACGATCTCCCTTTATTTTTTCAGCTGCAGCTTAATCATAATCCTAATCTCTTTTCTAAAGGGATAACATAACTATAGTTTGTTTTTCTATACATAATTTTACTTTCTATTAAAAAAACTGACTTGAACCTTACAAAGGCTCTCATCAGTCCAATTATCTTTCTTTCAAACATCACATCGATCATTTTCCGTCAGTATTCGAATTATCATCTGCCGTAAAGTGAATCTGTGATTTCCTGCGAAGGTCCGTCATGATGGAATTGACCTGACAGGATAAGGTAAGGTAGTATTCCTGCTTTTCCCGGTATGGTTCTTCCCTTCTGTGCTCGATCATATCGGCGAAGGCAACTGCCTCTTCCAACATATCAAATTTCCGTTTTTCCTTGATTAACCCTGTCCTCGTTCCTGTTTGTCTGTCATATAATTCCATGGATTCAATTCCATGAATCCCATCCAGTATCAAAGTATGTTTTCTTCCGTAAATCTCGCAAGGCAAAAAAGAATCTGCTATTTTTCCGGTCAGCATAGTAACGTCGAAGTTCTCATACCGGAAAACAATCGTACCAATCCCATCTACCTGTGTTCTGATTTTACGATGAAAATAGTAGGTCTCCTTGGGAACCCCAAACAGCTCCACTGCCGCATAAATTAAATATACGCCCAAATCTGCCAGTGCACCTCCGGAAAAGCGGGGTGAAAAAATATTCGGCTCCTCTCCCTCAAGAACTGCATCATAACGGGAAGAATACTTCATAAATGTTAAATTAGCTCCCTCGATTTCACCAATTTCCTTGACTTTCTCTTTTAATATGGCAAAATTCTCTTCATAGATATGCCTGGCTGCTTCAAAAAAGCACACATCCTTGTCTCTTAAAACGTTCTTTATTTCATTCATCTCAAAACAATTTGAGAATGCCGGTTTTTCCACAATCACATGCTTGCCGGACTGAATGGCCAACAAACACTGCTCATAGTGATAAGAATTCGGAGATGCGATATAAACAACATCAAATTCATTGCTATGAAAAAACCTCTGTAGATCTGTTTCGTAATATCCAACCTGATATTTTGAACCAAATTCCTTCGCTTTTTCCATACTCCTGGAATAAACAGCGGTTATCGTATATCTCTCCGATAATAAAGCTGCGTCAACAAACGCTCCTGTAATCCAATTTGTCCCGATAATCCCCAATCTTAACATTTTACTCATCCTCTCTGTCCGTCTACTATCTGCTTTCAATCCGATAACATCATTATACGAAGGTGAGTTTTTATGTCAAGCGTTTCTCTCCAATTGTTTCTCTCCCATTGCTTTTTGATCAAAAAGACATCATCATTGTCTCGTCATCCTCTGATCACTAACATTAATTCCTGACCGGTAGGTGTCCCCGCCAGACCGCCTTCCCCTGTTTCCCGAAGGCAGGCCGGCATCATCTCACCTACCGCTCTCATAGCATCGATTACTTCATCCGGAGGGATTTTACTGCGAATACCCGCAATGGCCATGTCAGCACTTGAAATAGCATTCACAGCGCCTATGACATTGCGTTTGACACAGGGAACCTCAACCAGTCCCGCAACAGGATCACACACCAGTCCCATCAAATTCTTCATTGCCATGGCAGCAGCATGAGCAATACATTCGCCATCCCCGCCACGCAAATAAGCAAGAGCCCCTGCTGTCATCGCACTGGCAGAACCGATCTCTGCCTGACAGCCGCCTGCAGCGCCGGAGACAAAGGCTCTTGTTGCAATTACCTCTCCAATCCCCGAAGCAACATACAAGGCCTCCATCATCTTTTGCTCCGGAATCTGGAACTGCTCTTCATAGGTTAGGAATACCGCCGGAATCACTCCGCAGGAGCCTGCGGTGGGTGCCGCTACAATTCGTTTCATACAGGCATTGGACTCACCCATTTTAATGGCTTTTGCCATCACCTCTCCGGTAAACGAACCGCTAATCAGTTTCCCTTCCTTTTGTGCCCTGCTGATCTTTTCTCCCTCACCGCCGACCAACCCGCTTGCCGACTTCAGATTCTCATCGTAAGCTTTGTCAGCCTTTTTCATGCTGTGATAGAGTTGACGCATCTTTTCCAGGGATTCACTGCTGCTGACCTGTCTCTCCTTTAAATCATCCTCCAGAACAATCTCCCAGAAGGCTTTTTCATAAGTATTACTTAGATTTATGATCTCATCCAGGGATTTAAAACTCATTTTTCTCCTCCAAACTAAGATATGTCACTTTTACAACGCCTTCTAATTTTCTTAACCACTGGATGGATTCCAATGGAACTTCCTGATCACATTCAATAATCATAACTGCCTGACCGCCTCTTCCGTCACGATATAACTGCATGGTAGCAATATTAACGGATTTATGTCCCAACATGGACGTTACCTCGGCCACATGTCCCGGCTGATCCAAATTATGGACTATCAGTGTGGGATAACAGGCACAAAAATTAGCTTCCAAACCATCAATGCTGCAAATCTTAATTGATCCGCCGCCTAAAGAGGATCCGATCACTTCCAGTTCTCTTCCTCCCATACCGGTTAATTTCAGCATTACCGTATTCGGATGCGCATTTCTTAGTTCAACCGGAGAAAAGCGAAACTGCATTCCTTTTTCTCCAGCAAGTATAAAGCTGGCAGGAATTCTATCATCATCCGGTTTCATTCCCAATAATCCTGCAATCAATGCCTTATCCGTACCATGACCCTTTCCCGTCGCAAGAAACGAACCATGAAGGTAAATATCAGCAAGTCTGATTTCTTCTCTCAGCAACTGCCTGGCAGTAAACCCTATTTTCACTGCTCCTGCCGTATGGGAGCTTGAAGGTCCTACCATAATAGGTCCCATAATGTCAAACACATTCACATTATTTTCCCGTTCCTTTCTTACATAATTACCACCATATGATCATTATTTTCTAAAATCATAATTTCATTACAATTTTATAATTTTTTTTTGGTTTCGTAATAAAACAGTTTGAGGATCCGTAAGATTAGATGGAAGGATTTACAATGCCTTTTGATAGAGCATTTCAATATCTTTTAAGGTACTTTGTCTCGGATTAACGGCAATATTACCACTTTTCATTGCATCGGCAGCCATCTCCGGTATTTTATCCGCCCTTACCCCGACTTGCGAAAGCGAATCCGGTATTCCCAGAGATTGATTTAATTTCTTGATCTCCTCAACAAGCATCTCAGGTACAAAGTGTTCCGTCTTTCCTTTTCCGGATCTGATATACTCATAGATCTTTTCATATTTTCCGCAATCCGCCAGAGAATTATACGACAAGATAACAGGCAGCAGAATCGCGTTGGCGACGCCATGAGGAACATTAAAATAACCGCTAAGCGGATGGGCCATGGCGTGAACGTTCCCCAGTCTCGCCCATGCAAAGGCTATCCCTGCAAAGGTACTTGCAATCATCATGGAACAGGCGGCATCTTCCTTGCTCCGGTCCGCTACAAAGCTTCGTATATTCTTTCCGATGAGTTCCATGGCTTTTTCTGCCATGGCATCAGAGAAGGGTGAGGCAGCTTTTGACAGGTAGGCCTCCAGTGCATGAACAAAAGCATCGATTCCCGTAGACGCGGCAATAAACGGTGGAAGTGACATGATGAGTTCCGGATCAAGTACTGCATAGCAGGGAATTAATTCATAACTAAAGACAGTTAATTTGTAGTTTCTGCTTCGGTCCGTTATAACTGCAAATGCAGTAACCTCACTTCCTGTCCCGGCGGTAGTTGGGATGGCAATCACAGGTACAATCTTACCTGGAACAAGATGCGCTCCCTCATATTGGGTGATCTCCCCGCCATAAGCGGCAAGAACTCCTACTGCTTTTGCCACATCCAACGGACTTCCTCCGCCTAAGGCCAAAATCCCTGTGGCACCGCTTTCCTTATATATTGCTGTGGCTGCATTTACCGTTTCAATAGATGGATTCGGTTCCACATCCAAAAAGCACTCATAGGCTATCTCTGCCTTATGAAGAATATCAGATATCTTTTTTACTACTCCGATTCGTTCCAGACCACGATCTGATATCACTAATATTTTACCCGGTGCATTCTTCTCTATAATTGAGGGAAGTTTTGAAAGACTTCCTTTACCAAAAACTACATTCTGTGGTATGGAGAACATGAAATCTTGCATCTTATCATTTCCTTTCCTATCCTGTATTTATTATGCTCTGATCAGGCAGGTCAGGGATTCGCCTCCCCTTCCCCACACTTCCTATGATTCCTTCCTTATAGAAAATCATGATTCCGTGTATCCTGATTTGGTTATTTCTGTTATTTCTGTTATTTGGCCAATATCTCCTCCACAGACTCTTTGATAATTGTAAATGCCTTATCACAATCATCCTCTGTCAAGATCAATGGCGGCACCATACGGATAATGTTGGAACCAATGGCCGTAATCAGAAGTTTTTTATCAAAGCAGGCATGCTTCACATCCGCACCGCTAATCCCGTCAAATTCAACGCCTACCAGTAGTCCCTTCCCTCTTACTTCTTTCACCCTGGGCAGCGTCGCCAGTTTTGCCTTGAAGTACTCTCCCATATCCGTTGCATTCTGAGCAAGGTTTCTATCCAGAAGCTCATTGATCTGTGCATAGGCTGCCGCACAGCAAACAGGATTTCCACCGTAGGTAGTGCCATGGGATCCCATAGTAAATGCCCGGGCAGCTTCCTGCGTTGAGCAAATTGCGCCGATGGGCATACCGCCTCCCATTGCTTTTGCCATGGAAACAATATCCGGCTTAATCCCATAGTGCATATAAGCCATTACTTTGCCCGTTCTGCACCATCCGGTCTGTACCTCATCAAGCAATAACAGGAGTCCCTTTTCATCGCAAAATTCTCTAAGACCTTTCATAAACTCAAGGGTAGCAGGATGAACTCCTCCTTCCCCCTGAATCGGCTCCACCATGATTGCTATCGTATCCTCGGTACATGCGTCTTTAAATGATTGAAGATTGTTATATTCAGCATAAGAAAATCCGGGAAGCATAGGTTTTAAACCAATCTGACAGGCACTGTCAGGTTGACCGGTTGCAGATAAAGAGCCATAGGTTCTGCCATGGAAGCTCATCTTAGCAGATACGATATGGTATTTGTTCGGGCCATACTTTTCCATTCCATATTTTCTGGCCATTTTAATCATTGCCTCATTTGCTTCCGTTCCTGTATTCTGATAGAAAATTTTATCCATTCCGATGGTCTCACAAATTAATTTGGCAAGCAGTGCCTGGGGAATGGTATATGGATAATTAAAGGTATGTATGATATCTTCCACCTGCTCCTTGACTGCCGCCACTACCTTCTCATTACAGTTGCCGGCACTATTGACAGCAATTCCTCCATAAAAATCAAGATATCCCTCCCCATTCTCATCGTAAAGATACATATCTTTTGCAGTTTCGGCAATAAAGTCAAATCTTTCGTAGGTGTCAATCATGTATTTCCCAACCATATCTTTTAATTCCTGCCTGCTCAGATTACTGTCCTTTAATCTCATCTCATTTTCCTCCTTTAGTTGTATCGCACCTGCCACATTGATATTTTGGCAGCATGAATTTTATTAGTGATATAGTAGCACTTCAATAAAAAATTAGATTGGAAATTTTGATACACAAAAAGAGACACTTTCGTGTCCCTGATCATATCGCTTCCTATCTTGTATATCCATAACGCTGAATTATCTGCTTCAGTTATTAAATTATCATTGCTTGCTGATGTTCTTTGCTTCACTTAAAATGATTCTATCCAGTACTGCCTTATATACCAGAACAATCTGGGCATCAATATAACAGAATTTATTAGATACAAACTCAAAGGTTTTATATACAAAACAAACATTCATTAATACCAGACCTCCAAGTGCAAATTCCGGACGAATGCCCTTTGCAATTAAATAAATAGAAGCCAGCAAATAAAATAAGAAGGAAAAGAAATAATTTTTACTGATTCTAAAGGCCAAAAGCATTGTATCATTTAACCTGCTGTGCATCTTAGTGATGGCTTTAAGATCTCTATATTTCAGTTTTTCGTACATATCATTAAAAATTACCTGACTGTCGCACTTCTTTGTATCAATATTTCTTTTTACAAAGGAAAAATAACGATGATAGTTTACCTCACCAAGTTCTCTGCTTATCAATCTCTTAAATACGTTAGACATACCAACCACCTACTCCTCTTTTACGTAAACCGGCCTCTTTTCCATTTGATTTTTATAACATAAATCATGAAAAATGTCCAGAGCTAATTTCTTACTACTACTATTATTCGCAAGGGACAGAAAATAAAACTCTGCAATTACTGTCACTCTTACCTTATAAAACTATTTAACATTTCTTCTTCAATCTCCCTTAAATATGTCTTTTTCGACATAAATTACTATAAAAATATTAACAGAATGTTCATAATATATCCATACAAAAATCATATATGTCAATTATAATTTAAATCAAGATAAACAAGATAAATGATTTAATTAAATAACTTACGCTAACAAGATAATTTTTTTCATAAAATAAGCCCGGCAGCTACCCTCCCCCCTCTACCGGGCTTCTCCTCTGTTTAAAATCTGTTTTCCCGAGTCTTTCAATTTAAAAAGGTTATTCCCCGAAAGAGATGTGGTTGTTACATGTCTTATTTTTTTCTTTTTCATTCTCCCTATTTGATAAACTTCATAAATTTATTTTTTGATGATACATACTTGCATTTCCAAATGAGTATTTGTTTTCAATGAAATAATTGCGGCTTTGTAGAATCATCTGGATGCTTTACTATAATATATGGTGTTTCAAAGGCAATGTTCATATACTGCTGCTTGAATGAAATTACGATCATTTTTTTATTAAAATGACAAAAATTAACCTTTAATCCGAGGCAATTTTTTGATATAATAAAATTTAGGAATTAAAAAGACAAAAAATCAGGAGGTACAATATGGCAACCGTAACGATTATGGACCATCCGTTAATTCAACATAAGTTAGGGATTATGCGGCAAAAGACAACATCAACAAAGGAGTTTAGGGATTTAGTTTCTGAAGTTGCAATGTTAATTTGCTATGAAGCGACCAGACAACTCCCTCTTACCGATAAAGAAGTCGAGACCCCGCTTGTTAAAACCATAGCAAAGGAGATCGAAGGCAAAAAGCTTTGCATTGTTCCAATCCTAAGGGCCGGTCTTCATATGGCGGATGGGATCCTCAATCTTATTCCCAATGCTAAAGTTGGACATGTTGGTTTGTATCGGAATGAAGAAACACTGGAACCTGTGGAATATTTCTGCAAATTACCCTCAGACGCGGCAGATCGTGAGATTTTTGTTGTGGATCCCATGCTGGCAACAGGTGGTTCTGCTGTTGCTGCTATAAATCTGTTAAAGAAGAGAGGGATCACCAAGATTCGTTTCTTGTGTCTGATCGCTGCTCCTGAAGGTGTGGAGAAATTGACGAAGATACATCCGGATGTTGATGTATATATCGGAAGCCTGGATGAAAGATTAAATGACAAGGGATACATTTTACCTGGTCTCGGCGATGCAGGTGATAGAATATACGGAACGAAGTAGTGAATACTGCAATCTGTTCCGTGTAATCGACGGTATATTCCGACTGGTGTAAGCCAGCTTCGCTGCAGATATCGTTTTAAATCATAATAGGGATCGCATCTGCGATCCCTATTATGATTTATCATTTCATATTGATATTTTATATATCCAAATAGCACATTTAATAGCCTTGTTGCAGATAAAGCAAATTTATATGCAAGAGAATTTATAGATGGTTACAGAATCAAATTCCTTGCCAGCCTTCCTCACACAGGAAGGGAAAGAAGTCAGATTACAGGAATTAGGATAATACTGGGTTTCAAAGCATATTCCACTATTTCTTTGATAGGCTGCACCATCCTTTCCATGCTTTACAGGTGTCAGCATATTACTGGTATAGACCTGGATCCCCGGCAAATCAGTGAAAACTTCCATCTTGCGACCGCTCTTTTCATCAATCAGAATAGCAACCTTTTCAATTTCATTCCCGCTGATATCGAGAACATAATTATGATCATAACCATTGGCAAGTCGTAAAGGTTCATAATCCGCATTAATATCCTGCCCAATCGTCTTTAATGTTCTGAAGTCCATCGGTGTCCCGCTAACATCACAGATCTCACCTGTCGGAATTAATTCTTTATCTGTAGGTGTAAATTGATGGGAGTTTAACCATACCTTCTGATCCAATATGGTACCATTATTGTGACCTGCTAAATTAAAATAACTATGATTTGTTAAATTAATCAAAGTATCTCTGTCTGAGATAGCCATATACTCTATGACAAGTTCATTGCCTTCCGTAAGGGTATACGTAATGCTGATGTCAAGATTCCCGGGAAAGCCCTGCTCCATGTGCGGACTCAGTCTTGAAAACTCAATGCTGGCCGTATCATCCTCTTCAAATATCTCGGTTTCATATATAAACTGATTATATCCTTTCGGACCACTGTGAAGGTTGTTATTTCCATCATTCTTCGCCAATTCATAAATCTTTCCGTTTAATTCAAATTTAGCCCCTCCAATTCGGTTGGCATGTCTGCCGATGAAAGAACCAAAACCAGGCCCATTATCTTCATATCCTGCCAAATCAGCATATCCCAATGCAATATCCTCAAATTTACCATGCTTATCAGGTACAAGAATACTCACAATATTAGCACCATAATCTGTAAAAGAAACCTTCATACCATTCTCATTCGTAATCGTATAAAGTGCAGCTTCCTCCCCTTGTCCTGTTTTACCAAACGATTTCTGTGTTATCTTCATTCTTAAACTCCTCATCTATTTATTTCAGGTAACTTCTATCAAAATTATATCATACTGTTTCATAATAGCAAATAGATTATTAAATGGTATGAAATAATTCTTTCTTTACAAATTCGTTACCAAATTTTCAGTTAACGTTTCATGAACAGGAAGATTGACACTCCACTCGTGCAATGTTATACTTTGTATCGTGCCTAATCAAATATTGATGATTTAAGTGGTCAAATTGAAACGTTTGACATAATAGGGAAGCAGGTGTAAAACCTGCACGGTCTCGCCGCTGTAATTGGGGAGCTGTTTTAGCAAGATTTTGTCTTGTAACATCACTGGAGAAATAAATAAGCAACTCACTCCGGGAAGGTACTAAACCAGCAAGGATCCATGAGTCAGAAGACCTGCTTAAATCAATGCCAAAAGTTCCACGAGGATTTGGACAAAGGTAAAAGAACTGCAGTATGCAGTGTTATTTTATCGTCCTTTTTCCAATTCATGGAGAAAGGATTTTTTATTTACGAAAAGGAGACAGACAATGAAAGAAAATGGAAGAAAAAGTGCAGTTAAATTGCTTCTTGCTGTACTGGTTATTGCTGCAATCGCCGCAATTATGTTCCTTGTTTATGACCGGTTTCAACCGGAAGGTACAAAGGGAGCAAAAGAAATTGTTGTTGAAGTATTCATTCCTGATGAGAAGGCAAAGGAATTTACCATCCAAACAGATGCAGAATTTCTAAGGCAGGCTCTGGAGCAGGAGCAAATAGTTTCGGGCACCGAATCCGAATATGGTCTGTTTATCCAGACAGCAGCTGGTCGTACGGTTGATGCTTCAAAGCAGGAATGGTGGTGTATCACCAAAGATCAGGAACAGGTAATGACCGGCGTGGATTCCACACCTATTGCAGATGGAGATCATTTTGAACTAACACTCACAACTGGATATTAGAAGAAGATTGATGGGAGAAAAAATGAGGATCAAAGATATTGTTATAATTGGAATGCTGGGCGCTGTATTACTGGCCATACAGGTAGTATTCGCTTTTCTGCCCAATATTGAGCTGATCAGTCTGCTGATCATAATTTATACTCTCATTCTTGGACGAAACACTGTTTTCGTCATCTATGTATTTGTTACTTTAGAAGGGCTCTTTTATGGTTTTGGTCTCTGGTGGATTAATTATTTATATGTATGGATGATATTATTTATCGTTGTCCGGCTCTTTAAAAAGAAGTCATCCCCGGTATTCTGGGCTTTAATCTGCGGATTGTTTGGAATTGCTTTTGGCGCTCTGTGTGCAATACCCAATCTCTTTCTTGGAGGTATCCCTTCGGCGTTTGCATACTGGGTGTATGGTATTCCCTTTGATATAGCCCATGGAATCAGTAACTTTATTCTGACAGTCGTATTATTTAAACCCTTATATTATATTATGCATTGGTTGTTTCGCAGAGAAGAGGCCTTTACCCTTCAATAATTATCGATGAATTCATTTTAAAAAGCATCCTATTACAAAGGAAAATATCATACCTATAAAAAAGGTTATCCCTAAGGAGCCTTCCTTAAGGATAACCTTTAATCAATTTCGTTTAAAACAATATAGCCAATTCTGTATAAACTTTTCTAAAAATTTATAGTTTAGAAAAAGGTACACTGTAAACCAATCTTGATTATAATTTTGTTACGTTAGTTGCCTGAGGACCCTTAGCTCCCTGAACCACATCGAATGCTACTTCCTGACCTTCTTCTAAGGACTTGAAACCATCCATATTAAGACCTGAGTAGTGTACGAAAACATCATTTCCTTGTTCGTCAGAGATAAATCCGAATCCCTTTTGGTTATTAAACCATTTTACTGTACCTTTGTTCATGTATAATTCCTCCAAAAAAATTAAATTAATTACTGATACTTTCAGTAACAATTCAATAATATCACTCTTTCTTGTCCATGTCAAACATTATTTATCGACAGAAACTTCAATTTCATAAGCCTCTTTCGTAGTGCAAACTTCATATCCGGAGGTCTCCAAAATTTGCAATGCCGCATTCAAATCAGAAAGTTTCATGATAATTGATGTATCTGTACCTACGGTAGTCAGCGTATACATATATTCCACACTCAATCCTGCTTCAAAGAGAACCTTTAATACGGAATGAAGTGTACCTGGTTTTTGCGCAATTTTCACTGCTATGACATCAGTAAGCATTGCTGAAAAGCCTTCTTCTTTTAATACTTTTCTGCCTTCCTCCGGATTAGATACAATCATTCTCAGCATACCGTATTCAGATGTGTCGGCAAGACTAAAGGATATAATATTAATGTTCTTCTCGCTTAAGCTCTCCGTCACACGTTCCAATCTGCCTTCCCTGTTTTCTATAAATACTGACAACTGTTTGATAACCATAGTACTCCTCCTATTTTTAACAAATAAATTCAATTGACTGTACAATGATATAACGGTTCCCTTACACTAATTGCCTGCGGTCTATGACTCTCTTTGCTTTGCCTTCCGATCTTGCTATGGTTTTTGGCTCTACTAATTTAACTTTTACCGAAAGCCCCAGCGCAGATTGAAGTACATGGGCAATTTTATTTGTCAGTCCTTCCAATTGCTTGATCTCATCCGAGAAGAAACGCTCCTCCACTTCCACTTGTACTTCCAGAATATCCAGATTATTAATACGGTCTACGATTAACATATAATGAGGACTTGTTTCACCCATTTCAAGCAATGCAGATTCTACCTGAGACGGGAAGACATTCACGCCGCGGATGATTAACATATCATCGGAACGCCCCTTAAATCTGGAGATACGAGCCAGTGTTCTTCCGCACTCACAAGGTTCATAGGTAATGCTGGTCAGATCCTTGGTACGATAACGGAATAATGGCAGTGCCTCCTTGGTAATGGTGGTGAAAACCAGTTCACCGGTCTCACCCTCTTTACATGTCTCCAACGTTTCAGGATTAATTACTTCCGGGACGAAATGGTCTTCATAAACATGAAGTCCCTTATGATATTCACAGTCTGCTGCCACACCGGGTCCTAAGATCTCGCTTAAACCATAGATGTCAAACGCCTTCAGGTGAAGTTTTTCTTCAATTTCTTTTCTCATGTTTTCTGTCCATGGCTCCGCACCGCAGATTGCCGCTTTTAGTTTAATTTCATCGATTTTTCCGGCCTCTTCTAACACCTCCGCAATATGAAGAAGATAAGAAGGTGTGCAGGCGATGGCAGTTGCACCAAAATCCTGCATCATGGTAATCAACTTTTGTGTATTTCCGGTAGACATGGGAATAACAGTGGCCCCCAGATTCTCTGCTCCATAATGAAGACCGAGACCTCCTGTGAATAACCCATATCCATACGCCACCTGAATTTTGTCATGAGCACCAACCCCTGCCATGGCAAGTACTCTGGCAACGCACTCCTGCCAAAGATCAATGTCCTTTCTGGTATAACCCACTACCGTCGCTTTACCGGTAGTACCGGATGAAGCATGGATTCGTACAACTTCAGATTGAGGAACAGCAAACAAACCAAAGGGATAGTTTTCTCTTAAATCATTTTTTGTCGTAAAGGGCAGTTTATGCAAGTCGTCAATGCTGTTAATGTCTCCGGGTTCAAGACCCATATGCTGCATTTTTTTACGGTAGAATTCCACGTTGTGATATACATGGCCTACCATCTTTTTCAGTCTGGCACTCTGAAGATTATGTATCTCGTCCCGACTCATACATTCCTTGGTTTCATTCCAAATCATGATCTCATATCCTCCTGCTCTGCAACTACATAGCCTTTTTCTCTTAACACTGTAACCGTCCGTACCAAATCATCCGTATTCACTATCATCAACGGAGCTTTACCGTCCCGTAAAACGATAGAATAAATATAATTGATTCCAAGTTTTGCCTCTGCTATTACATGAAGCATTCCATCCAGTTCTCCTGGCTTATCCTCCAGTGCTACTGCCACGGCCTGAGACATTTTTACTGCGAATCCCTTCGCTGCCAGTACTTCTTTGGCTTTCTCAGGTTGATCCACAACAATTCTTAAAATTGCAAACTCCGGTGTATCAAAGGATGCAATGGCTCTTAGATTGATCTTATTCTCTTTTAATACAGCCGTCACGCCGGCAAGGCTTCCTATTTCGTTCTGTACAAATACGGAAAGCTGGTTGATCATAGTAATACCCCCTTTTATAAACCATTTACGGAATACTGTTTTTACCTTACCACAAAGAAATCCATCTTGCTCCAGGTAATCATGAATGAAGAAGATATCCTGTTTCAAATGCCTTCTTATTGATCTCTATTGTCTTTGGCGGAACTGTTTTTTCAATTACAGTCAACCAGTCTTCTTTACTAAAATCCATATGCTGCGCTGCAATACCGAGAACTATGATATTAAATACCCTGCTGTTCCCCAGTTTTTTCGCTTCTTCCATAGCATTTACTTTAAATACTCTATGTGTTTTCTCCAGATCTTCCAGAATATTTTCCGGGTACTTTACAGCTCCAATTACAACCGGCATCGGATCAATTCTAAGGTCATTGACAATCATCGCTCCGTCTTTCTTGAGAAAATGTGCATAACGTAATGCCTCCAGACGTTCAAATGCGATCATAACATCCGCCTGTCCTTCCTCTACTATCGGCTCATTCACTTTATCTCCATACCTTACAAAGGTAACTACACTACCGCCTCTCTGAGCCATTCCATGTACTTCGGAAAGTTTCACATCGTATCCTGCATGAATTGTTAATCCTCCCAGGATTCGACTGGTAAGCAGGGTACCCTGGCCACCGACACCTACGATCATTATATTTTTTGTCTCCATGGTAATCCTCCCTATCTCAACTGTACCTTCTGAATGGCGTTAAATTTACATGAGGTTTCACATAAACCACAGCCATTACACATGGTATCATTAATGACAATCGCACCGTTTTCCTTCTTGGTAATTGCCGGACATCCCGGCTTCATGCACATACCGCATTTTTTACAATACTCCGTATCAATTTGGTATTGCTTTGTAACAGGTGTCTTATCAAGAAGTGCGCATGGCGCCTTGGCTATAATTACCGCAACCTCATCCATCGCTGTTGCTTCTTTCACTGTCTGTTCCAGTGCTGCCGTATCAAACGCGTCCACTACAGCTACGTAACCGACGCCAACCGCCTTACATAAAGCTGCCATGTCCACAGAATAAGTTGGCTCGCCCTTTAGCGTTTTTCCTGTAGCGGCATGATCCTGATGTCCCGTCATTCCCGTCGTAGAGTTATCAAGAATCATAACGGTACCGGTCCCCTTATTATACACCATGTTGATTAAGGAATTGATTCCTGTATGCATAAAGGTAGAATCCCCGATAACCGCAACCCAATTTTTGATGTAATCCTTTCCTTTCGCCTTTTCCATACCATGCAGAGAGGATATACTTGCTCCCATACAGATTGTGGTATCAATCACACTTAGTGGTGCCACAGCTCCAAGAGTATAGCAGCCGATGTCACCGGCGCCATGTATTTTCAGCTTATTCAGCACAGAGAATACACTTCTGTGTGGACATCCGGGACATAAAATCGGAGGACGGTTGGGTACCTGGGCTGCGAGTGCCGCGACAGCTGCTTCTCCTTTAATCGCTCTGCGAAGAAGATTTGCTGAGTATTCTCCCTGTACTGTCAAAATATCCTTTCCGATGGCATTAATTCCCCAGGACTTTACCTGTTCTTCTATAATTGGATCTAATTCTTCCACAATGTACAGTTCCTCAACATTGGAAGCAAACTCTTCTATTAATTTTCTGGGTAACGGATTAACAATCCCCAGCTTAAGTACCGAAGCCTCCGGAAGAGCTTCCTTTACGTAATGATATGGAATTCCTGAAGTAATTACGCCGATCTTCTTGTCATTATATTCTATGGAATTGAGTGAAAAGTCACAGCCGTCCTTGATCAGGGCAAGTTCCCGGCTTTCCACTACCAGATGACGCCCTTTGGCATTACCGGGCATCATAACATTCTTTGCATAATCTCTTACATAAGGTTTATCTTCTATTTCATTCCTGTCATTAAGCTCAACCATCCCCTGAGAGTGGGATAATCTTGTTGTACTGCGTACGATAACCGGTGTATCATATTTTTCACTTAAATGAAAAGCAAATTTCACATAATCCTTCGCCTCCTGGCTGTCAGCCGGTTCCAGAACCGGTACCTTCGCTGCTCTTGCAACAGCTCTGGTATCCTGTTCATTTTGCGAACTGTAAAGTCCCGGATCATCAGCTACAATGATTACCAGCCCTCCGGTTACCCCGGAATAAGCTACGGTAAATAAAGGATCGGATGCCACATTTAATCCCACATGTTTCATAGAGGCAAGTGCTCTCACCCCGCTGATGGAAGCACCAATTGCAACCTCCATGGCAACCTTTTCATTGGGTGACCACTCGGAATAAATCTCATTGTATTTCACTATATTCTCACTGATTTCTGTACTGGGTGTACCCGGATATGCTGCCGATACTTTACATCCGGCCTCATAGGCTCCTCGGGCAAATGCCTCATTTCCTAGCATAATTACTTTCTCTGTCACTATTATAAACTCCTTTCATAAGTAGAACTTCTTCCGTCAGGACTTTCTTAAATCTGTTACTCTTTTTGCCTTACCTTCAAATCTTTGTAAACTTCTAGGTGCTACTAATTTTATCATAGCATCAATACCAAGTACAACCCTTAAACTCGTTTTAATTTTATGTTCCAGTTCTCCAAGTTTTGCATAAGAATCCAGTAAAGATTCATCCGCCAGCTCTACTTTGATCTCCATACTATCCAGATGGTTTTTACGATCAACAATGATTTCATAGTGAGCACCGATTTCCGGTACCCTTAATAGTACTTCCTCTATCTGTGACGGAAATACGTTGACCCCTCGAATAATCAGCATATCATCGGAACGACCGGACAGATTCTCCATTCTTACAGTGGTTCTGCCACATTTACATGGCTCGTACATAAGTCTGGAAATATCTTTGGTTCGATAGCGAATCAGCGGAAGCGCTTCCTTGGTAATACAGGAGATTACAAGCTCCCCCTTCTCCCCCGGAGGCAATACCTCTCCCGTTTCGGGATTGATGATTTCCGGAATAAAATGATCTTCATTGATATGCATCCCGCAAAGCTCCAGACATTCACCGGAGACCCCTGGTCCGATCAATTCACTCATACCGTAATTTTGGGTAACTTTCATATCTCTTCCCCAGATCTTATACATTTCCTCCCGCATGGGTTCGGTCATCCCTTCACCGCCAAACAAGCCAATTCTTACCTTTAAATCCGTTGCCGGATCAAGTCCCATCTGTTTTGCCACTTCGCCGATATGTAATGCATAGGAGGGTGTTGCCACAAGAAGCGTTGTTTCAAAATCCTGCATATACATAATCTGTTTCTGGGTATTCCCGGATGAGGTGGGGCATACGCCCGCTCCTATATTTTCAAGACCGTAATGCAGACCAAGGGCTCCCGTGAACATTCCGTATCCAAAACAGATCTGAGCTACATCCTCGCCGGATGCACCGCCAAGAGCGGCAATTCTGGATACGCATTCCGTCCAGGTTTGAAGATCCTTTTTCGTATATCCGACTACCGTCGGTTTCCCTGTCGTTCCCGAGGACGCATGGATGCGTACAAGTTCCTTCTTAGGCACCGTAAATAAACCAAAGGGATAATGATCTCGCAAATCCTTTTTATTGGTAAACGGAAGCTTTCTTAAGTCTTCCAGGCTTCTCACATCCTCCGGCTTAATACCGGCCTCATCCATCTTTTCCCGATAAGGTTCAACCTTAGCATAAACTCTGGCAACCGTCTCCTTTAACCTTTCCAGCTGAATTTCTTCCAATTCCTTTCTGGAAAGTGTTTCTTCTTTCGCCCATATCATATCTGTTTCCTCCTTTTCTGTCATTGACCACGCAAATAGCCATACCCATTCCATCTTACGCAAAGTTTGGCCGGGAATTTCACACGTATAAATTCAACGGCTGAGTTAGCCTTTTATAATTCTCACGAAGCTGTCTTAGAATAGATCATTCTGATCAATAAACGCCATAAAAATGCTGATCCGATGGACAGCATTTTTATGATTCCTGATTTAATTCATATAAGTGGAACGGCTAACTTCCAACAAGTTCCATCTAAGTTATATTATAGCACAAATTACTTTTCCTGTATGGACTTTTTCGTATGTACTACTACTGTTTCATCATAACAGGCAAAGACACTGTTCACTTTCTCCTTCTTCATTTTGGGCGTAATCAGGCTTACCACCGGTACAAGGATCAGTCCAATAATCATTGCATATGCTCCGGCATTAATAGGAGATTGAATATACTTTAAATACATATTGGATACCGTAATTCCTACACCACTGATAAAACATGCCCATACAGCATATTTTGTTACTCCCTTCCAATATAGACCATAAAGGAACGGCGCCAGGAAGGAACCTGCCAAAGCCCCCCAGGATATGCCCATAAGCTGTGCTATAAAGGTCGGCGGATCCATGGCAATGATGACAGATAATGCAATAAAGAATACGATCAGAATTCTCATAATCAATAACTGAGTCTTTTCTGACATCTTCTTTAATACGGTGCTCTTTAAAAAGTCCAGCGTCAAGGTCGAGCTCGAGGTCAATACCAAACTCGACAACGTGGACATAGATGCCGACAAGACAAGAACCACCACAATACCAATGATAATATCCGGCATGACTGAGAGCATCTGAGGAACAATATTATCATAAATAACATTGCCTTGTGCATCGCGGATGGCACTGCTGTCATAAAGTCTTCCGAAAGAACCAAGAAAATAACAGCCTCCGGAGATAATCACTGCAAAGATTGTGGAAATGATAGTTCCTGTTTTTATGGATTTCTCACTCTTAATCGCATAAAATTTATGTATCATCTGAGGTAACCCCCAGGTGCCCAGTGAGGTAAGGATCACTACACCAAGTAAGTTAATGGGATCCGGTCCAAAGAAGGACGTAAACGCTCCGGGCTGTCCCATGGTTAAGGGCACATCACTTTTAAATTCTGCCATTTTACCGATGGCACTCAGGAAACCACCATTATGATTTAAGGTAGTTACAACCACAGCGCAAATACCAATCAGCATGATGATTCCCTGAATGAAGTCCGTAATTACCGTAGCCATATAGCCCCCCAGTATTACATAGACTCCGGTAAGTACCGCCATGGTAAGTACACAAACCCAGTATGGGATATCAAATGCCATTCCAAACAAGCCGGATAAGCCCTTATAGATTGAGGCCGTATATGGAATCAAAAATATGAATACAATTGCTGATGCAACTATTTTAATCGCATTACTATCATATCTGCTGCCAAAGAAATCAGGCATGGTTGATGATTTTAAATGATTTGACATGACACGGGTTCTTCTCCCCAGGACGATCCAGGCAAGAAGACTTCCTATAAAGGCATTCCCAAGCCCGATCCACGTGGCTGAAGTACCGTATTTCCATCCGAATTGACCTGCATATCCTACAAACACCACAGCTGAAAAATATGTGGTACCATAAGCAAACGCCGTGAGCCATGGACCTACACTCCTCCCACCTAAAACAAATCCGCCTACATTCGTTGCATGCTTTCTGGTATAAATACCTACAATAATCATCATTGCAAAAAAGCAGATTAATAATAATAACTTAATATACATGCATGGTTTCCCCCGTTTCTGTGCCGGCTGGCAGCATTCTGATCACTGTTAATACTTGATATGAAGATTAAATTATCGCCCGCGGGATTAGCGTGCGATATACCGACATCTTTTACACTTTAACGCTTTAAAGCATCGGCACTTTAAAGCAATCGTATCAAAATCTTTAAAGTTTGTCAACACTTTCCGTTCCTGTTTTTCTTATATTTTGTTTATTATTTACCTTTTTTCCCATAATTCAAAACAAAAGATCATCAATATCAACAACATATTGACATAAAAATCCGGTACATCAAGAAGGACTGTACCGGATCGATTTAATCAATATAGTGATAAAAACAATAAATTAACAAAACATTAACAAAAATAGAAATAGGGATAAGGATTTGAAACTTAACATGTCTCGTCTTATGATGAAAAAATCTCATCCCCATCAACGATCCCAATCCTCCTCCTAAAAAAGCCGTCAATAATAACGTCCGTTCGGAAATACGCCATTCCTGTTTTCTCGCCTTCTTTTTATCTATTTCCATCAGTATAAATCCAAGCCCATTCATCATGAGATAATAGACAAAAATCAGGGTATTAATAATTTTTTCCATTTCAACTCCGTATTCTCTTTCCAGTAAGTAGCTTATGCTCTTTCTACAGATCGTGCATGGAAAAATCCAGGCATTTCCGATCCATAGTAACCGGTCTGACATAGGTTGTTGCAACCTTTACATGTTCCGGATGTACCGTATATGATTTCAGTGCTTCTTCATTTTCAAAAACGCTATCCAGCATAAGATCAGATTCCGATGTGTCAAGCGGACAGGTTAATACCTGTATCGAGATGATTCCCGGTATTATCGTCTTAAGTTTTTCTAATTCCGTCTTGATTAAAGAAGTATTTACCTTCTTCTCCTCTTCACTCATTCCCGGTGCAAAATTCCACCCTACAATATGACGTACCATAATAGTTCTCCTTTGCTGTTTTTAAGTTTTAGTCTCGCAGGTAATGCTATGATTCCATTCATGCATAATAATCAGGTGATCTGATTGATCTGTGTTAATAATTGATGAATTAAGTTGCTCAATTCATCAATTAATACCATTACTTCAGCCATGTTTCTCCGTTCTAATTCTGTTTTAATCAGATACGCAGCGTGCTGCAGTTCTTTTTCTCCGATATTTTTGGAAATCTCAATCATATCATCCACCATGTATTCCATTAATTCAGGATTATTGTTACCAATCGCCGAGATCATAATCTTTAAATCCAATTCGATTTCCTGAATTTCAAAATGGTGCTTCATTTCCCCGGGCACACTGAGAATTAAGTCGTTTGGCTCTTGTTCCGGGAAGGATTGTATTTCTTCTTCTTTACGTGATGCCATATGATCTACCATCTGATACAGTTCCTGCAATTGGATGGGCTTCGATAGGTATCCATCCATTCCCATCTCTGATAACTGCTCTGTATCCCCATGTAACATATATGCGGTTAATGCAATGATTGGAACAGATTCCCCCGATGGTTTGAGCATACGGATTCTTTTCGCGGTCTCAACACCATTCATCCCCGGCATTTGTATATCCATTAATATAACATCAATCGGCTCCTTTTGAAATACCTTTAATGCTTCCATCCCACTATTGGCAATGGCTACCGTATGACCGCCTTCTTCCAGCATTTCTTTGATCACCTTTTGATTAATAATATCATCTTCAACAAGAAGAATCCTTCTGACCGGCGCCCATCCCTCATCTTCCATACGCTGCAGCGTAATTTCATAATCGCTTCCGATGGAAAGATCTATGGTAAAGTAGAATGTACTGCCCATTCCTTCCTGACTCTCAGCTCCAATGCATCCTCCCATCAGTTCTACCAGTTGTTTTGATATGGAAAGTCCTAATCCACTGCCTCCGTATTTCTTTGCAAAAGTAAGATCGACCTGGCTGAACCTGTGAAATAATAACTCCATATTTTCTTTGGCGATACCAATACCCGTATCAGAAATTACAATTTTGAGTTTCATCTTTTCCGTTCCGACAGGTTCTGCCTGAACGAATAATTCAATTTTCCCTTCCATTGTATATTTGATTGCATTGTTTATCAAATTATCTATTATTTGCTGCAGTCTTTGCTGATCCCCGATTAAAACACGGGGAACGGATGGTGAAATATCACTGATGAACTCAAGATTCTTTTTCCTGGCCTCCACCAAATGTGTCTTTTGAATCGTATCAATCATATGATAGACATCAAATTCACCCAGCTGAATCGACGTCTTACCAGCTTCCAATCTGGACAAATCAAGAATATCATTGATGATATGTATTAAAGTAAATGCACAGTTTTTTGCGGTTTTCAGCTTTTCCCGCTGCTCACTGGTCAGGTCTGTCAATAGTGTAAGATCTAACATCCCCATGATTCCATTGATGGGCGTTTTGATCTCATGACTCATATTCGCCAGGAATTCACTTTTGGCTTTATTGGCAGACTCAGCCGCCTCTTTGGCAAGTATTAAATTTCTTTCCACCAGTTTCTTATCCGTAATATCCATCAGAATAATTACCAATGTATCCTTCTGAGGGGAGTACACACTTGCTGAGAGCCACTTATCATAGAATTCTGAATAATACTCATCCACAGCCACTGTTTTGCCATTTAATAAGTGTTCTTTATGATATCTTAGACGTTCCACAATTTCATTATATTTTTGAGGAAACAATTGAGAATATGTTAATCCAACCACTTGATTTTTCGATAAGCTGAATAATCTCTTATATTGCTCATTCATCTCTTTGACAGAGAAATCAATCCATTCCCCATGTACATCACAGATCGTATGGAGGTAAACGTAACCGCATTTCATATTCACAAACAACGAACGATATTGGATCTCAGACTTTTTTTGATCTGTAATATCTGTTGCCAGTCCAACATAACCGGTAAGTTCCTTTTGTTGATTATAGCAGGGCCTTCCTTCCACGCTGCAATAACGATATTCTCCATCATAGCGCCTTACCCTCAGTACATATTGAAATTGCTCCTGATCCTGTAAAGTTTTACTGTACTCTGCTTCAAGTAATGAGATATCATCAGGATGAATCAGATTTAACCAACCTTCTTCCACTAATCCGGAAAACGCGATACCGGTGAATTTGATCCCTGCTTTATTTATATATTCAAGCTTATGTTCTGTATCTACCTTCCACACAAAGCCTGGAATTATATCTAATATCGTTCCCTCTTTTCGGGGAACTCTCAAAGCATAAGTTCCTGATTTTTCACCTCTTCTTATCGTCTTTTGCCTGTGTACATTGATAAATATCATGATTGCCACATTCATGGAATTCAAATCATCTTCCACCGGAGCAATCACAATATCACAGATTATTTCCTTGTTGCGAATGGGGTTATATATTTTTATTCGATTCAGATTAATCAAACTATGATATTGAATGGAATAGTGGAATGAACTTAATAAGTATGATTTCATCTCTTTCGGGCAATGTTGAAATAATACTTTCATATGGTTTCCGGCGATATCATCTCTTCCCAGTCCCAGAAGATGTTCTGACTTTGAATCAATTGATATAACATTTCCCTTCTCATCAACCGTTATCATTCCACTATTCTGATTCTTATACTTCGCTATCATTTTATAATAAGTACTGTTTCTTCGCATTCATTTCACCCTTTGCATGAAAATATACAAAAATATTATAATTACATTTATTTTCAAAGTCAATACAGGTAAAATTAATCATTGCAATGAATTTTATGATTTTGTTACAGTTCACTCCCCATTCAAGGCCATGAATATGATTTCAGTACGCGTAGATTTTATAAGTTCCATATAATTTCTATCTGAAAGGTATTAATTCCAGCTTGAGCAGTACTTCTGTAAGTTTTTTAATATCCAGCGGCTTCACAGCGTATGCATCACATCCGATATCAAAAGCGTTCTGCACCAGCTGCGTCTCTCCAAGAGCAGTTGTCATAAAAACCTTTGTATGATTTTCCTGAGATAGTTCTTTCTTTTCCTCCATATCCCGGATCTGCTTTAGTACCTTAACGCCATCTATTTTTGGCATCATAATGTCTAAGCAGATCAAATCATAGGGACTATTTTCCTTTCGCGCAATTAAATAAGCATCCAGGGCCTCCAAACCGTCCACCACTAAATCACAATCGCCATATTGGGATAAAAACTTAAATAAAAACTTTCTGCTTACCAAATCATCTTCTGCAATCAAAATTTTCAAGAGATTTCCCCTCCTTTACGGTAATCTATCTTTACTTTCTATCAACCAAATTCAGATTAATACTTTCCAAATTCGGTGTCTGTCAATGTAATTCTGTTCTTCCTTCCTGTTTCCTGATATCTTGTGTTTTTGATATCAGCTTTTTTTTTATCAGACAAATTTTCAATCATGCTCATTACCTCGGGGCTGATCTCTTCCTCATGATTGCGTTTTCTGATATTTCTTAATTTAAAGCGACTAACCATCTTTTGAAGCATGGAAGCCTGGCTGGACAATTCTTCACTTGCTGACGCAGTCTCCTCCGAAGTTGCCGAATTGGTCTGAACTACCTGGGATACCTGTATCAATCCTTGATTGATCTGACCGATACCCAGGGATTGCTCATTCGATGCAACTGAAATATCATTGATCAGGATCGCCACCTTATCTACACCTGTAACAATTTTGCCCAGTGCCTCTGCAGTATCCTTCGCAATTTTTGTACCATTTTCAACCTTTTTGATCGACCCTTCGATCATGTCCGTTGTCTCTTTTGCTGCATTTGCAGATCTGGCCGCAAGATTTCTTACCTCCTCCGCAACAACAGCAAACCCTTTGCCATGCTGTCCTGCCCTGGCTGCCTCAACCGCAGCATTCAAAGCCAGAATATTCGTTTGGAATGCAATATCATCAATTACTTTTATGATCTTAGAAATATTATTGGAAGACTCATTGATTTCTTCCATTGCCTTTAACATTTCCTTCATCTGATCATTTCCAACCATTGCATGAGATTTAGCATCTTCAGACAATTCATTTGCCTGATTCGCATTCTGTGCATTCAGTTTTGTCTGTGAAGACATCTCTTCTAAGGAAGCTGTCAGCTCTTCCACTGAGCTAGCCTGTTCTGTGGCTCCCTGGGATAAAGCAAGACTGGAATCTGAGATCTGCTTGGAACCGGATGCAACCTGTTCTGAGGCACTTGCGACATTGGTTAACACCTCATTCAGATTATCGATCATCATGCCAAATGCTTCTGCCAGTTTTCCAACCTCGTCCTTACTTGTTACCTCTACCGATATATTTAAGTCCCCGGCAGCAAGCTGTTGTGCCGCATTTGCTATTTGATTTACCGGCTTACTGATGATTTTTGATATGGTGATTCCAAGAATAACGGCAAGGAGCATTCCGGCGAACACCACGGCAAGCATCATAATCGTGGCATTATTTGCAGAGTTCGTATTATTATCTGCACTTTCTTTTGCATTGTCGGTCATCTCTTGCAGTAACTCATCAATTACAATTCTAAGTGTATTTCCAATCTGTGTTCCCTGATCTCCGGTAAGTAACTCATATGCCGCATCCATTTGCTTATTTTGTACTTCTGTGATGATCTGATCACTTATTGCATTAAACTGCTCTAATGCATCAGACATAGTATCAATCTGCTGTTGTATCTGGGGCTCATCAAAGCTATCATCAAATCTCTTTAAGCTATCCGCGATATTTTGACCCTGTGTATGAAACTCATCAATATATCCTTGCAATTTACTCACATCTTTTTCAATATATAAATTACGTAATGCAACACGCTGTCTTAAATAAGCCCGGGCCACCGTAGATAAATCAGGCATGGGCTTCGTATGTTTTTCGTACATCTCACTGTCTAACCTGCTGATATTTTGAATATTATAAACTCCGACAATCCCAACCACACCTGCAATTAAAGCCACAACAATAAATGCGAGCACTAATTTTGTGCCGATTTTTAAATTTAAATATGCTTTCATAGCTCTCCTCCATTCCTTATACAGAAGCTTCGATCTCCTGAATTTCATCTCCGGTTAAAAGTTTCATGCTGTCCAATAATAATTTCACTTCGGATCCCACTTTGCCGATATTTTTGATAAATCTGTTTTGAGATCCTTTGTTGATCTGTGGAGGCGCCACCATATCCTTCTCCGGGATGGAAACAACTTCTGATACACTATCCACAATAAGTCCGATGGATAACTCCTCAATGTCAATTACAATGACGCATGTTCTGTCACTA
Source organism: Bacillota bacterium (assembly GCA_023439505.1). Lineage (GTDB taxonomy): Bacteria > Bacillota > Clostridia > Lachnospirales > Lachnospiraceae > Mobilitalea. Next base: position 220,672 of record JAEXNR010000062.1, on the reverse strand, counting down.
TATTCCTTCGGTTCTTTTTTAAAACGAAGTCTGACATCCATGACCGGAATAATTTTTCCTCTCAGATTAATAATCCCTTTCACATATTCAGGCAGCTCAGGTACTTTGGTTATTTCCTGGATTCCGATAATCTCTGTGACATACTTAATATCAATCCCATAGCCCTCCTGATCCAACTGAAACGTCAGGAATCTTCCTTTTTGCGTATCCTCTTCTAACTCTTCCATATTGATTGGTTCCTGATTCATCCGCATCTTCTCCTTTGTATTTTCAATTATATTTTTTTTAATCTATATTCATTAATCCTGCCACATCCAGAATTAAACTGATATTACCATCGCCTAACAGAGTACATCCTGTTATTCCATCGATTTTTTTTATTTTCTTGATGTATTGGGGCAATGTCTTCACAACAACCTGTTGTTGTCCAATTAGCTCATCTGCAAAAATACACAGATTATTTTCATCCTGTTCTACCATAATCATGATCCCTTCCATCAGATTTGTAACCTCAGTTTGAACCTGATACAGTCTGTGAAGCCTGAGAATTTGAAAGCATTGCCCTCTCACCATGATCATCTCGTTCCCGTCAGGATCACAAATGAGATCCTTCCCCTTTGGCCGGAAGGATTCTTTGATGGAGATAATCGGTATCGTATAATTGGAATTTCCCACTTTAATATTCATGCCGTCTATAATTGCTAAGGTAAGCGGGATTTTTAACGTAATGTTCGTTCCTTTTCCCCTGCTGCTCTCAACACTGACAGACCCACCGATCTCCTCAATGTTTTTTGAAACCACATCCATTCCCACACCCCTGCCGGAGAACTCCGTTACCGTATCCTTGGTAGAAAAGCCCGGAAGCAGAATCAACTGATAAATTTCACGGTCTGAGTAATCCTCAACATTCTTATATAAAAGTCCATGCTCTCTTGCTTTATTTAAAATAACTTCCTTATTGAGTCCCCTGCCATCATCTCTGACGCTGATTAGGACATCGCTTCCGGCGCTCTTGGCCTCCAAAGTTACCGTTGCCTCCCTTGGTTTTCCAGTATGTTCCCTGTCCACGGCAGTTTCAATTCCATGATCGAGAGCATTTCTTACAAGATGCATCAGCGGATCTGAAATATGCTCTATGATATTCTTATCAACCTCAGTCTCTTCCCCAATAATCTCCAGTCTTACATTCTTCTCAAGTTTCTTGCACATATCTCTTGTAATACGGTTCATTTTATGAAAGGTAGCCGACAAGGGCACCATCCGGATTGCCATGACGATATCCTGCAATTCACTGGTTATCTTGTTCAGCTGTCGTGCAGCTTTTTCAAAATTATCAAGTGTTAAGCCCTTTAGATCCGGATTCTGGATTACCATGGCTTCAGAAATCACCATCTCTCCCACCAGATCCATCAGCTTGTCCAACTTTGCCACACTGACGCTTATGATACTTGGAGTTACCGTATTTATTGGATTGTCTTGCTTTTCGGTATCCCGCTGTAATACGTTCCCCATATCCGGTATTCTGACATGTTCACTCATCTCAGATCCATTCTGATAAAATTGCTTCATTTCTTCCTCACATTCAAGCTTTATCAGGTCCAGACTTTTTAAAAATATGGTTTGCTGAAAGAACTCCCACACTTTCTCGTATTCATCGTTGGTCTTAAAGTATATCTGAAATCCGTTGTTTCGTATCACTTCTATACTTTCGTCATTATCAATAATATCCTGTGGTATATAATTTACTTCGTCAGTATGATCTTTTAAATGGTGAACAAGGGTATAAGCTCTAATATTTTCCATTTCACATCCATCCTCGAAATATATCACCGCTTTATAAGCAAAAAGATAGTTGGTGGATGAGACTTTTGACTGGCTGATATAATACTGCTGTTTTATTTTATCATTTTCCTTCTGCATAGGAGCTTCCGTACCCTGCCCCCCCTTTAACTCAGATAAAAACTGATGCAGCTTTCTGATTAATGGCCGGGAATCCCCGTCGGCACTATCATTGTTTTTAATCTTCTCCAGCTCCAATTTTATAAAGTCGACCCCTTCAAATACCAGGTCACTCAAAGAGGAATAATCTATGTTCTTTGGTTTCTCCTCTCGAAGAAAATAGAAAATATCTTCCAAAGAATGCGCCAGATTTGAAATATTTTCGAACATCATCATTGCCGCTGAGCCCTTAATGGTATGCATGATCCGGAAAACCTCATGAATTACAGATTCTTTAAATCCCTCATCTTTTTCTGCCCGTAATATATTTTCTTCTAACTGCCCGATCATCTGTGATGTTTCAAACAGAAACATTTCAAGCATTGGTTCATTTGCAAAAATATTTGACATGCAATACCCCCTTCATAAATAAAGATTAATTCTGCAGCATCTCGTGTCCATTCATACTCAGTGAACTTAGTACCAATTCTAAAGTATCCATAATTTGCTTTCTAAAAGAAAATTCATAGTTCCCAATTCTCCAATTCAGACAGATTTCCCTGATGAATCCTGTAATGATATCTGTAATGCACGTACAATCCAGTGCCGGATTAATCTCACCGGCTTTCTGCGCATCCCTGATCAGCTCCATAACCAGTGCGGTCCGTTTACTGACGATATCTTTTATTTTCTTTGTCAGTTCAGTTTCATAACGCAATACATCAAACAACTGCATAATCGAAGTAATGGCGGGATAATTTTCGTAGTACTCCGCATAGGAGGATACCATAAAAATGATTGCTTCTTTCGGAGGTAGTTGTTTCAGTTTAATCGTCTGAATGATATCTTCATCAAATTGAGTAAAGTAATCCAGCACAGCTGCAATTAATTCATTTTTGCTTTTGAAGTGACGAAACAGAGTAGCCTCCGATACACCCAGCCTTCTGGCAATCTCTCTCGTCGACAATCCCTGGATGCCTAGTTCATTTATAATATCCACTGCCGTAATTACTAACTGTTCTTTCCTGTGTAATAAACTTTCCATATTTTAACTCCTGCCGTAGTGATCGTTTACATACAGTATACTAACAATGGCTAAAAATGTCAATCCTTGTCGATTATGGAATCTTTAGTAAATTTTTGCGAAACAATAGGATTTTCTTGCCATTTAAGAAAAGCTGTATCTGACAGACGCGATCCTAACCCTGCACCGCATTATCATAAACAGCTTTTCGTTTCTATATGTTCAATTTAATCAAAGTTTTATTTCAATAGATTACAGATACCGGCGGCAATATACTCAAGGGGAACCTGTTTTTCGACTGCCCCGATATTATAAGCAACCTTGGGCATTCCGTATACAACAGAAGAGGCTTCATCCTGCCCGATGGTCCTGGCCCCTTTTCGCCGCATCGCCAACAGCCCCTTAGCACCATCATATCCCATACCCGTGAGAATTAAACCCAATGCTCTATTTCCGGCCTCCTTAGCCACCGACTCGAATAATACGTCAACGGAAGGACAATGACCGTTCACTTTCTCCCCGTGAAAACATTCTACCCTGTACCGATCCCCTATTTTCTTGATTTTCATATGTTGATCTCCCGGGGCTATTAAAACGCTTCCCACTTCGGTATAGTCGCCGGTCTTTGCCTCCCTTACTTCAAGCTTCGTGGAGTTATTTAGTCGTTCTGCAAACATTCTCGAAAAATCCGGTGGAATATGCTGTACAATTACAATACCCGGAATGTTGGACGGCAAAGACTTAATAATTTTATGAATCGCCTCCGTCCCGCCTGTGGACGCACCTATTGCTATCAGATGGTCTTTAAACCTTTCTGCCCTGCTTTCAATACCGGGCGCATCGTTCCCCTTACAACGAATTATTTTCGCATTGGCTGCAATTTTTATCTTAATAATTAGTTCATTGATAAATTTTTCAACATTATTCACTGATTTCAGATCAGGTTTTGCAACAAAATCAACTGCACCGGCATTCATTGCGTCAAAAACCACACCACTGACATTACTGACAACAATAATAGGCATAGGATACTGAGGCATTAATTTACGTACAAACTCAATTCCGTTCATTTTAGGCATCTCCACATCACAAGTCATAACATCCGGTTTATATTTCATGATTTTTTCACTTGCATCATAAGGGTCCGCCGCAACAGCAACAACATCTATATTGAAATCTGAGGAGATTCCTTTTGAAAGTACCTCTCGAAATAGTATACTATCATCTACAACCAGAACTCTGATTTTTTTGTTTACTTCCATATTTCCCCCATCCTGTAACTCTCTTTGATTTTACCATACCAGGTCGTTGTTATTATTCTTTTCTGTAAATCGCCGGTTTAATATATTTCAATCCATTTTCTTCCCTGTTCAATGATTCAGAATGCCCAATAAATAAATAGCCCCCAGGTTCCAGGTTTTGATAGAATCTCTTTACCAATTCATTTTTAGTCTGTGTATCAAAGTATATCATGACGTTCCTGCAGAAAATAACCTGGAATTTCTTTCGGAAAGGGAATACCTCCTCCATCAGATTAAATTTTCGAAAGATTACCTCTTTCTTAATTTTATCTGTCAGCGTATATTTTTCAGCATCGAGTTTCTTAAAATAATTCAACTTCCAGAGGGTTGGCAGCGTACTGATTTCTTCATTTGCGTAAATCCCATCAACAGCCTCTGAAAGTACATGACTCGAGATATCCGTAGCCAATACTTTTGAATCCCACTTTACTTTCTCATTTCCAAAAAATTCATCTAGGATCATCGCCAGCGTATAAGGTTCTTCCCCTGATGAACACCCTGCACTCCATATTCTTAAGTCCCTGCTTTTCACAGTACGTTCCAGATACGGGAGTACAATATCACGAAAATAAAGAAAATGATCCGACTCTCTCATAAAAAAAGTGTGGTTTGTCGTAATTTTATTGATCAGCGTTGTAATTGCCTCGCCGGTTTTATCCGCTTGAATATAATTACAGTACTCAGAAAAATCCGAGAAGCCATGCTCAATTAGAACGCTTTGTAACCGTCCCATGAGCAGGGTTTTCTTCTCATCTTTTAAATTAATACCGTAATTCTCTTTAATATAAGCCGATAATTCTTTAAACTCTTTCGTCGTAATCGTTATCATCAAAATCTCCCATGAAAATAAGTTGTTCCTGAAGATTTATCATCAGACTTCACAGGGAACAACTTATCATATACCGTAATTAATTTATAATGAAATCTTCTTTCTCAGTTACGCATTGCCATTACCTTGGTCAAAGTACTAACTAAGTGGTCTTCTTTAAAGGGCTTTACAATAAAGTTGATCGCTCCACAGGTGATCGCTTCTTTCACCATAGATTCCTGTCCCATAGCAGACAGCATAATAATCTTTGCCTTTTGATCATATTCTCTGATTTTTTTTAATGCTTCAATTCCGGTCATCACCGGCATAGTAATATCCATAGTGACAATATCAGGTTTTGTCTCCATATATTTTTTTATACCTTGTTCCCCTGTTTCTGCCTCTCCGACAACTTCAAACCCGTTTTTCTCCAATATTGTTCGTATTGTCAGTCTGATAAAAGCCGCATCATCAACTATTAAAACTTTTCCCATTTCATTAGTACACTCCTTAATCTCGTTTTATCAATACAGTTCAAGGTACCTTATTTACAATCAAAAATCTTAATATCTCACGCTAAACACATTATATAATAGACGTGAAAATTTTGTCAATATTTATCTTATTAGGTATTATTTTATAGATTTTACTCGAAAACAAAAACATCCCAATGTATTCCATTCTGATTTCAAAATGGGATACATTGGGATGCAATTAATTTCAGGTGATTACATCAGGAAAGAAACAGTTCTGTAATCATATCCAGGGAAACTTCCGTTTGTTCTCCTGTCTCCATATTCTTTAAGTTCGCTTTATTATTCGCTAATTCATCAGCTCCGATAATTAACGTTTTCTTTGCTCCAATCTTATTGGCATATTTCATCTGAGCTTTTACGCTTCGCTCCATATAATCTGTCTCTGCAATAATACCTTTACTTCTGATCTTCTGAACAATTTTATACGCGGCCGCTTTTGCTTCCTTCCCCAGAATACCTACATACAATTCAACCGCAGGTTCTTTGGCAAGTTCTACTCCTTCGGCATCCAATTCATTAATGATACGTTCAATACCAAAGCCAAAACCTACGGCCGGTATATCCTGCTTTTCGTCAATCTCATGAATCAGATTGTCATACCTTCCTCCGCCGCACAAGGTAAATCCCTCCGAATTTACAAATTCAAATACGGTTTTGGTGTAATAATCTAATCCTCTGACAATCCCGGTATCGACCTCATATGGAATTTCCAATTCTGTCAGCAGACGTTTCAGCTCTTCAAAATGATTGCTGCATTCCTCATCCAAATATTCAATTGTTCTGGGCGCGTCTTTCACAATAACCTTACAGGAAGGTACTTTACAGTCAATAACTCTCAACGGATTTTTAACCATTCTTTCGCGGCAGGTAGGGCATAGCTTATCTTCATGCTGCTTTAAATATTCCAGTAAAGCCTCATTATAGATCTTTCTGCAATTCTTGCATCCGATGCTGTTAATGTGAAGCTTAGCACCCTTCATTCTCAGTTCTCTCATAAAATCCATCAGAAGAGAAATCAGCTCCACCTCTGCCAGCGGGCTGGCAGAACCTAAAAATTCAATTCCAAACTGATGATGCTGGCGAAGTCTGCCGCTCTGGGGATTCTCATAGCGAAATGCCTGGGTCATATAAAAGAGCTTGGTTGGCTGACTCTCCGCATAAAGGCTGTTCTCCAGATACGCCCTTACCGCACCGGCGGTTCCTTCCGGTTTTAATGTAATACTCCTGTTCCCCTTATCATCAAAGGTATACATTTCCTTTTGCACAACATCCGTTGTCTCTCCTACTCCTCTTTGAAACAGAATGGTATGTTCGAAGGCAGGGGTAATAATCTCCTTCATGTGGTATGACGAACATAACTTTCTTGCAATACCCTCAATTATGGTACGCTTATACATGGTATCTCCGTACCAGTCCTGTGTTCCCTTCGGTCTTTGTGTTATCATGATAATCCTCCTAACGCGATCGGCATCTGATCATCTATCTATTTTTACAATCCATTTCATGAAACAATTATTTACAGCTCCATTATTTAACAAGAACTTATTTTCCCGGTATCTCAATAAAACTTCACATTTCCAAACAGGGTACCTACAACGCATTTTCATCACACTTGATTCCGGCTCAGAAACGCTCGTTTCTTTTGTATCATTTCATCAATTCTGCTGATATAGTCCGTTACGCTTTTCACATTGTCCACCCGCTCAATACGGTTTTCCTCCGGGAAAACAAACTTTGACATGCCACCTGCACCCAGAGCAAGGATCGTCTGCTTCTCTTCCATAATCAGAATATTATATATTCCTTCCTGTCCGAACTTAGCATAACCGATATTCTCCAGATTATCTGCCATGTTCTTTTGCCGGTAAAGATAATACGGAAGATACTGATGTTCCTTTGCATAACGGTTCGTCGCCTGTAACATTCCGGTCACATCGGCGGTCATAACTTCCTCGTAATGTTCCTTCTCCAAATTTAATCTGGCAGCTCTTTTTAAGGCCAGGGTATGAACGGTCAGACTCTCCGGATCCAAAACTTCTATTTCAGACAGTGTCCGTTCAACATCAGATAAATCTTCCCCGGGAAGGCCAATGATAATATCCATGTTGATATTTTGATGTCCGGTCTCCCTTGCCATCGCAACAGCCTCTTTCACCTGTTCTATTGTGTGCTTTCTCCCAATCAAATCCAGTGTCCTTTGCTGCATACTCTGGGGATTGATGGAGATGCGGGTAACACCCCATTTTTTCAGTACCAGCAGCTTGTCCCTCGTAATGCTGTCCGGACGCCCCGCCTCTACACAGAATTCTCTGACCTGAGTAAAATCAAACTTCTCCCTGACCAACCCAAGCAAACGATCCAACTGGGAAGCTGATAATGTGGTTGGAGTTCCACCTCCAAAGTACACGCTGGTAAGCTTCTTTCCAGGAAAACAGGCAGCTCCGAACTCAATTTCTTTCTCCAGCGCATTCAGATAAGTCTGGATCAGATTCGCATATTTTGATGCGGAGTAGGATGTAAAGGAACAATAAAGACAGGTGCTGGGGCAAAAAGGAATTCCAATGTAAAGACTGTACCCCTCCCGATAATCCATCTCCTCTAATAATTGTAATTCACGCCTGGCAATCTTTAAGCTAAGATTTATTTTATCCTCTGAGCATAAATACTCGTCCCTCATAAAAGCATGGATTTGTTCTTCCTCCATGGATTTTTCCAGCATCTCATATACCAGTTTTGTAGGACGAATTCCCGTCAGTATACCCCATGGCAATTCTTTATGGGTGACTTGTGATAGCACCTGATATAAGAATCGCTTCAAGGAATTCTTATACCGGCTTTTCCCAAGGAGATCCAGATTCATATCACGGGATTGTACCTGATGATTGCCCTGTTGCAAGAAAAGCTGCAATCTGACACTATCCTCCTGAAAATTGATAACAATTCTGTCAATCTCAGACCCCTTCCCACTCTCCATAGGCTCCTCTATGGCATCACTCTGCAAATGATTCATCTCTGAGACCTTAATGTTATCCCCCGGGTAAAACGCTTTTACCAGGGCATAGACATCATTCTCATATATTTTATTGGTTAGGATGATCTCCATTCTCTCTGTGCTCCCAATGCTCCAAACCAACCCTTTGATTAGCTCAGATAATAATTATTCATTCTTTCATATCCGATGGTTGTGGATTCTCCGTGTCCCGGAAATACCTTTACCTGATCCTCCAATATCATCAGCTTATTTTTAATTGATTCTATCAAGGTTCTGCCATCTCCCGTTGGAAGATCCGTACGCCCGATACTCCGGAAAAACAGGGTATCTCCGCTGAATACTATCCCTTCCTTCTTCAGGTAATAGCAGACACCACCGCCGGTATGCCCGGGGGTATGAAGTACCGTAAATTCCATACCAATTAATGGAAGAATCTCCTGATCACAAATCAGGAGATCAGGACTTAAGCTGACCTCTCTATCAACCTGAGCAGAAACATTTAACTTCGGGTCCTTTAGCAGCGCCTCTTCCTGTGCATGGGCATATAGTTTCGCACCGGTTCTATCTGCAAGCTCTCTTGCCGCCATCATATGATCAAAATGACCATGTGTGAGAAGGATTCCCTTACACACCAGGCCATTTTCCTTTAAATATTGTTCAATTCTTTCCACATCATCTGCCGGATCAATCACAATTGCATCCTTTGTCAGCGAATTCCATACGAAATAACAGTTGGTCTGTACCATACCAAGAACATAACATCTCATCATAAACTCACACATAGTAAACTCCTTCCCTCGCCTTTAGGGCGTCTGACTCAGGTTGAAAGAAGTCTGTCAGCCTGCTGTTCTTTCAATATCCAGTACACTTTCCACATTACGAAGTTTGGCTATAATCTCATTTAACTGGTTTACTCCATTAATGTCAAACCCAACACTGATGGTGGCTGTACCCTGCTTGCTGGTTCGTACATTCATTGAAGTAACATCAATTTTATTCTCTGTGAATGCCTTGGAGATATCAACCAGGACTCCCGTCCGGTTATTGGCAAAGATTTTTATTTCAGCGCTGTAATTACCGGACGCTTCCTTCCCATCCGTCACACTCCACTCAGCATCAATCAGTCTGACTCTGTCTTCCTCAGGGAGATTAATGATATTGATGCAATCCGTCCTGTGTATGGATACACCTCTGCCCCTGGTTACAAATCCGACAATTTCATCTCCGGGCACCGGACTGCAGCATTTGGTGAACCTGACAGCCACATCATGAATGCCTTCTACGACGATTCCGCTCTTGGATTTCTTCTGGGGTAATTTACTTTCTCTTACCTCCGTAATATTCTCCAGAACTTTATCATCTGTGATCTCTTTTTTATACTTTTTCTTATATTCCTCCAGAAGCTTATTAACAATCTGGCCTTCCTTTAATCCTCCGTGACCCACAGCCGCAAGAACGGATTCCCAGTCCCTAAAACCATACTTATGCATTACCACATTCATAAATTCGGTTTTTAAAAGATCACTCTGGGTGATCCCCTTGGCTTTGCAATAACCGGTTAACAATTCCTTGCCTCTGACGATATTGTCATCTTTCAGTTCTGTCTTAAACCACTGATTGATCTTATTCTTTGCCTGAGTACTCTTCACAATGGACAACCAGTCTCTGCTCGGTCCCTTGGAATTCTGTGAGGTGATAATCTCAATTCTGTCACCGTTTTGTATGACATAATCAATAGGCTCCAATTTACCGTTGACCCGGGCCCCAACCATCTTGTTTCCTACCGCACTATGTATGCTGTAGGCAAAATCAATGGGTGTGGAGCCGGTGGGTAAATTCTTTACATCACCGGTAGGTGTAAAACAGTAAACACTTTCAGAGAATAAGTCAAAATCATTCTTAATCGAACTTAAGAATTCTTTGTTATCAGATAAATCCCGCTGCCATTCCAGTACCTGACGCAGCCAGGTTAACTTTTCTTCTTCTGCTGTTGTATCAGAGCCTTTTCCGTCCTGTCCTTCTTTATACTTCCAATGCGCTGCAATACCATATTCGGCTGTACGATGCATCTCATAGGTTCTGATCTGAATCTCAAAGGGCTGCCCCTTCGGTCCGATTAACGTAGTATGCAGGGATTGGTACATATTAGGTTTGGGCATGGCGATATAATCTTTGAAACGCCCGGGAATCGGTTTATACATCTCATGAATAACACCAAGGGCTGCGTAGCAATCCTTGATTGAAGCAACAATAATACGAACAGCGAACAAATCATAAATCTGCTCCAGCGTTTTGTTCTGATTGACCATCTTCTTGTAAATACTGAAAAAATGTTTGATTCGTCCGTCTATTTTCGCTGTAATTCCTGCTGCGCATACATGGGTTCTGACTTCCTCTACGATACCGTCAATAAATGCCTGACGTTCACTTTTCTTAGTCGCTATTTTTTCTGTAAGATCCCGGTAAACCTCTGGTTCCAGGTATTTGAGAGATAAATCATCCAGTTCAATTTTAATCTTAGAAATACCAAGACGCTGGGCGATGGGTGCATAGATGTCCATGGTTTCCCTGGCTTTTTCCTTCTGTTTATCGGGAGCCATGTATTTTAGTGTTCTCATATTATGCAGGCGGTCAGCCAGCTTAATCAATATAACACGAATATCCTTCGCCATGGCTAAGAACATTTTACGAAGATTCTCAGCCTGAATCTCAACTTTGTCCTTGGAGTAATTCAACTGAGTCAGCTTTGTGACCCCGTCAACCAGAAGCGCAATTTCATCCGAAAATTTCTCCGCGATCTGAGGAACAGTCAAAACAGTATCCTCAACCACATCATGAAGTATTCCGGCAACAATACTCTCTTTATCTAATTCCAGCTCTGCCAGTATATTGGCAACACACAGGGGATGAATAATATAAGGTTCTCCGGACTTGCGGTATTGATCCTTATGTGCATTATAAGCAAGCTGATAGGCCTTCTCTATCATGGAAATATCTGCTGACGGATGGTAATTTCTGATCTTGTCAATCAACTCCTGATACAGGATTTCAGGCGCGGTAAAATCAGCAGGCGCCGTAATCACTGCCATCTCATCCACAATTTCATTGATTGTCTTTTCCTTATTCTCATCCATAATATCACCACCTATTAGATAAAAGTCATAATATAAGCCGTATGATTGCTGCGTACTTGTTTATTTTCCTTCGTATTGAATTACTGAATCAACGTGATATCCTGTCAGCTTATCACGCCCGTTAAGGCCCTTTAACTCCATCAGGAATATGATTTTCACAACTTCTCCGCCTAACATCTCAATTAGTTTCGTGATAGCCTCTATGGTGCCTCCGGTCGCAATCAGGTCATCAATAATAACAACCTTCTGACCCTGCATAATTGCATCCTTATGCATCTCTATGGTAGCCTTGCCATACTCCAGATCATACTCCATGGAAATGGTCTCACAAGGCAGTTTACCTTTCTTTCTGATGGGAATAAATGCTTTATTTAAATTATAGGCAATTGGTACGCCGAAGATAAATCCTCTGGATTCCGGACCCGCAATCACATCAAACTCCACATCTGCCAGTAACTCCTGCATCTGATCTATCGCAAGCTTCAGTCCATCCTTATCCTGCAGGACACTGGTAACATCCCGAAATATGATGCCCGGCTCCGGAAAATCCGGAATACTTCTAACATATTCTTCAATCTTCTTCATCTACACACCTAAGCCTTTCCTTTTTATTAAAACGCATTTGTGAAGATATGCTCCGCTATTCGATACCAATATCCTCACATTCGATGATATCGTCTTTATTCTAGATGATAATTATAGCACTATCATTTATAATTCGTAAAGGTTAAATCAATACTGGAATGAAAATTTTACGAAAAGTGTCCAAATCATACAATTTTACCGATAATTTTGTATCATTAGCTGAATACTTCTATACCCATTATACTCGTTTATCCGGGGAAAATAGGTGATTGTCAACAAGATATTCGGTCTCCGGCCTGTTTTCAGCTTCTGGGTCTCTTCTTCCCCGTACTTACAGGCAAGATAAGAAAAGAATTTGGAAATATCACCGAAATATACTGCCTCCAGCTCTTTACCGTATCGATTCTCCAATAATAGTCTGATTCCGTTTGCGTTTTTACCTATTATAAATGCTGATTTAATTTTCAAGTCCTTTTCGGCAAACAATGGTTTTTCATTTCCCTTACCAAAAGGTTCCATCATTTTTAATTCCTGTATTAATTCTTCTGTAATATATCCCAGAGGAAGCAGGATATCAATGGTGATCTTGGGGGTTAACATTTCATCCGTTAAAACAGTATTTTGGTTTAACTCTTTTCTAAGAAAATCGATATTCTCATGCAGCAGGGACAATCCCGCAGCAAGAGGATGTCCCCCCACTTTCAGAAGAAGATGCCGTACCCTTGACAATTCTTCTATCATATTGTATGACTCAACGGATCTTCCCGACCCTTTGATGCATTCCCTGGCATCCGTTAAAATAATTGTCGGCCGGTGATAGCGCTCTCTGATTCTCCCGGCAATAATTCCCGCGATGCTTTCATGGCACTCCTTAAGATAAATAACCAGGACTTTATCTTCACCAAAGGCACCTTCCTCTATCATAGAAACTGCCTTCTCCACAAATTCCATTGTCATAGCCTTACGAAGCTCATTCAGATTTTTGACTTCATCCGCAAGTACCAGGGCTTCCTCCTGGGTCTGCGCCAGTAACAGGTCCAGGCCCTTTCTGGCAGTATCAAGCCTTCCCGATGCATTCAGGCATGGCCCGATGACAAAACCAAGGTGAAATGCCGTCAATTGATCTTTTTCCATCCCACAGACATCCATTAAGGACAATAATCCCTTATTCTTCGTCGCTTTCAGGTATCGGAGTCCATAGGTAACAATAATTCGATTCTCATCTATCAACTCCATCACATCACAAATTGTTGCAATGGCAATATAAGAGATCAGCTCCTCAAGATATTCTCCTGCCTGATTCCCCTCTTGAAAAAGAAGTGCCTGAGAAAGTTTATACGCAATGGCGGCACCGCACAGTCCGTCAAAGGGATAGCTGCAATCCGGCTGCCTGGGATTTAGGATCGCATCTGCATCCGGCAGCTGTATCTCACCCTCCTGCCCGCAAAGCAGGCTGTGATGATCCGTAACAATTACCGTCATACCAAATTCTTTGGCCAGTCGAATCTGATCTATAGCTACAATTCCGTTATCACAGGTGAGAATTGTATCAATTCCGTCCTCATGTGCCGCGATTACCATTCCCGGATTTATGCCGTATCCGTCTTTTATTCTGTCCGGAATAACATAATCCACATTGGCCTCCAGCATCCTTAAGGTTCGATATAAAACATAGGTTGCCACGACCCCATCCACATCATAGTCACCGATAATACGGATTTTCATACCGGCTTTTATTTTCTCTTTTAAAATTGCACATGCAGGTGTCATATCCTTCATCAAAAAGGGGTCATATAAATGTTCCAGGTCGGGACATAAATATGCCTTCATTTCCTCATGCCCGCAAAACCCCTTATTCACCAGACAGCGTGCCAGAACCTGGCTGATACCAAGTTGATTCATTATGCTGTCAAAATCATCTTTTTTGTTTTTTATTACCCAGTTTTCCATGGTACCTCCGCTTGCGTATGCCGGACAACCTGTCTCGGTAAATGGTAAAACCCTGCAAAAGCAAAATACTTCCTCTGTTTTGCAAGGCCTTTGTTTCATATGCAGTGGTTATTCTTTCATTTTTCTAAGTCTCTTGCGCCGCAGCTTTCAGCATGATGGCACACTCCACCCGTTTTTTTTGCAGTTCGCAGCCGATATCATATGCATCATTGATGGATCCGTGAAATTTATAGGAATTGGCAGCACATCCACCGCTGCAATAAAATTTAGCAAAGCAGTCTTTACATTTATCCTTGGCATAAACATTGCAATACCTAAACTCTTCCCTGATCTCCTTCTTTAAAATCCCGTCAAATACATTGCCCATAAGATACTCGGGAATACCCACGAATTGATGGCAGGGGTATAAGTCGCCCCAGGGAGTTACCGCCAGGTATTCCGTACCGGAACCGCAGCCGGACAAACGCTTGGCAACACAAGGACCTCCCGTCAGATCTATCATAAAATGAAAGAAGTTAAAATCCTTTCCTTCTTTCTTTCTATCGAGCATTAATTTTGCCAATTTATCATATTCTTGAAAAAGTTTCGGAAGATCCCCTTCTTTAATGGCATACTCCTCATCCTCCAGGGCCACTACCGGCTCTACCGAAATCTGCTGAAAACCCAAATCCGCAAGATGTGCCACATCCTCGGAAAAATCCAGATTATGATGGGTAAATGTTCCCCGAACATAATAATTTGTCTGATTTCTGCTGTCTGCAAGCTTCTGAAATTTAGGAAGAATCAGATCATAGCTTCCCTTTTTATTTCTGCTTGGTCTCATGAAATCATGAACCTCTTTCCGACCGTCAATGCTAAGAACCACATTGCTCATTTCCTGATTGGCAAATTCCATGATTTCGTCATTCAAAAGAACACCGTTGGTTGTTAACGTGAATCTAAACTTCTTATCATGGATCTTCTCCAGATTTCTTCCGTATACGACCAGTTCCTTCACCACATCAAAGTTCATCAGCGGCTCGCCGCCAAAGAAGTCCACCTCAAGGTTTCTCCTGCTGCCTGAATTCTCTATCAAGAAATCCAATGCTCTCTTACCCACCTCAAGGCTCATCAGGGAACGATCCCCCTTATACTCTCCTTCTTCTGCAAAACAATATCTGCAGGCTAAGTTGCAGTCATGTGCAATATGTAAGCAAAGTGCCTTAACCACCGTTGAGCGCTGTTTAAAGTCCTTAATATAATTCTCATATACATCTGCAGAAAAAAGTGCTCCATCTTTCTTTAATTCTTCAATGTCCTCTATCACTTCATGGATTTGACGTACCAGTGATTCAATATTCTCCGTGAAATCAGCGTCCTTGTCATTGCCTGCCGTAATCAGCCTCATATTCTCCGGTATGGTATATTTCTCCACCATCGCTGATACGATACTTCCTTTATCATTCGTTTCATACAGTTCAATAATATCATAGGCCAAATCATCTACAACATGAATCATACCGCTGTTTACGTCCAGAACAATATTATAGCCATTATTCTTATATTGATGAATCACTTTATTATCCTCCCTTTAATTCAAAACGAATGGGACTGTCTCAGAATACCTTCAGACAAACCGCTAATCTTGAAGAAAATATTTTGAGACAGCCCCACAATTTATGACTGCTTACCGAATTACATGTAAGCATATCATCTTTCTTACCTTCCTTGTCTATCCTGACTGTGCTTCTATATGTAATAATTATCTATTCTCACAGCTCTGATTGCCAACGGTACAAGATGTCTTACAAGCTGACTGACAAGATGTCTGGCATTCTCCGCAACCACCCTTTTTTAATGTATCTCTCAGGTTCTTTGTGCTTAAAGTCTTAATATGTTTCATGGTTTCCCTCCATTCCTGCATCGGCTTATTTACAGCCGAAATATGCACCGGATTAATCCAACCCGGTGACTATTAACTTTTGCTATTATATCATATGTATATTCATAAGAAAAGAGTTTTTTGCATGGATTTATTGTCGTGTTTGGTATAACTAAAAATAATGCGAAATATGGAAATTATATTGTAACACCAAGGCATAGTATGATATAATATATGATATCGTTATAAAAACCACATTGTGTCTAAGGATATGGAATATATAGAATCACTTATGAAAGGATTGATCATATCATGAAAGAATTTATTATTACTACTGATACCACCTGTGATTTACCGGACGAGTATTTGAAGATGCACCACATTAATCTGCTGCCCTTGTATTACAGCTTCAATGGTACTGTTTACGGCGGTGCGGGTGATCTTGAACCAAAGGAATTCTATAAAATCATGCGAGATGGTGCCATGCCTACCACTATGGCGGTAAATCCGGATATTGCCAGACAGGAATTTATGAACTATATAGAGAAAGGCTATGATATTTTACATATCGCCTTTTCCTCCGGATTAAGCGGCAGCTGTTCCGTGGCAGCTACCGTAGCGAGAGAGATCTGTGAAGAAATCTCTGATGCCAAGATAATTGTGATCGATTCCTTGTGCGCCTCTCTTGGTGAGGGCTTGCTTGTGGATAAAGCTATGAAGCTAAAAAAACAAGGTAAGTCCATAGACGAAATTGCTGATTGGCTGGAGAAAAACAAGCTAAACCTGTGCCACATATTCACAGTTGATGATTTGTATCATTTACACAGAGGCGGGCGGGTATCAAAAACGGCTGCAGTAATTGGAACGCTGATTAATGTTAAGCCGGTGCTTCATGTGGACAATGAGGGACACTTAATCCCCCTGACCAATGTAAGGGGCCGCAAAAAGTCTCTGAGTGCTCTGGTTGATCAGATGCAGCACAGAGTAGAAGGATTTTTGGATCAGAATGATACGGTCTTTATCAGCCACGGAGATTCCCTTGAGGATGCAGAATTCGTAGCTTCCCTGGTGAAACAGCGATTTGGGATTCAGGACATATTAATCCATTATATCAGTCCCACCATTGGTTCTCATTCCGGCCCCGGGACCATTGCTTTATTCTTTATGGGAAATCCGAGATAGCCCATGTTGTAAAACACGTTTTCACATCAATATGTTTCATACTTAAGACGGGATAGTTTCTATAACAATCCCGTCATTTTTCATATTTTAGGTAAGCACTATATGAACCCAGGACATAATTTACTGTTTTTAAGAAATTGTAACATCCCTTAAAACTTTCTATAATAGAATCATTGTTTGATCATAATCTGATTTCTGAAAGGATGATTTCAATGAAAGTTTTAAATTTTGGTTCACTAAATTTAGATTACGTATACCGTATCTCCCATATTGTTAAGCCGGGTGAAACCATAACCTCTAAAAGTCTGGAAACCTTCAGCGGCGGAAAGGGCCTAAATCAATCCATCGCCATGGCAAAAGCCGGAATTGAAGTTTATCATGCCGGATTAATCGGTAAAGATGGAATGCAGTTATTAGATACCTGTAAAGCCAACAACATACATACGGATTTTATCGAAGTAACGGATGAAAAGACAGGGAATGCCATGATACAGGTTGATGAAGCCGCTGAAAATAGTATCATTTTATTTCCAGGTGCAAATAGAAAGAATCACAAAGAATTTGTTGATGCTGTATTATCTCATTTTGGACAAGGGGATTTGCTGGTTTTGCAAAACGAGATCAATCTGAATGAATACATGATTGATCAGGCGTATCAAAAGGGAATGCAGATTGCTATGAATCCTTCTCCCTTTGACCAGAATGTAGTAAAATGCGCCCTTGATAAAGTCACGTACTTCTTCATCAATGAAATTGAAGGGGAGATGATGACCGGAGAGAAGAATCCGGAGAAAGTTCTGGAGATTTTATCAAAGAAGTATCCCGAGGGTAAGATCATCCTGACACTGGGTAAGAGGGGCGCCTGGTATCAGAACAGAAACAAGCGCTGTTTTCAAAGAATATTTCCTGTGAAGGCAGTTGACACTACTGCTGCCGGGGATACCTTCACAGGATTCTTCCTGAAAATGATGCAAAGCGGAGCCTCTGAGGAAGAAGCGCTTAGAATTGCCTCCCTGGCCTCTTCCATCACAGTCTCCCGTAAAGGCGCTTCAGATTCCATTCCTTCTATGAAAGAAGTGGAAGCCTCTCCTCTATTTTAATGAAATGAATTGCCGCTGTGAAGATTGCTTACCACCTCGGATACTCTGTTCTTTGCTTCATCCCCTGTTGTGGATCCTTCAATATAGCTGACCACCTGCCGCTTCTGATCCTCCGGCAGATTAACAAAGTTCGTCATTGCTTTCATGTCTAACGCCAGTCTCATTCCCAGTCCTTGCGGAAGCTGATGTTCATTGTCAATCAAACTCATAAGAACACTCCTCTCTAATTACTTTGTATTCTTATTATTTGAAATTTTTTTTATTTTTATGTGGAAACCGCCAGGATTTCACAAGACCTATTTTGATGTCAGGTCTATAAAGTCACGAATCATCCCCTCAATGGAACGAAGACTGGTACGCCAAAACTTTGGATCTTCCAGATTAATCTCCACCTGTTTTGCCGCATCTTCCACACTCATAATGGTTGTTGCATGTAAAAAGGCTTTATATTTTGGAAGAAATGCTTTTCCTTCCAGTTTATATTTTTCAAAAAGTCCTCTGGCCAGTAATCCGCCAAAGGCATAGGGAAAGTTATAAAAGCTTAAACTGTCTGAGTAATAGTGGCCTTTTAAAACCCACATATACGGATGCAGACAGGAATGATCCAATCCGTCGCCATAGGCCTGCTTTTGGGCAGATAACATCATTTCCTTCAACTCATCGGAAAAGAGAAAACCGGTTCTGCATTTTTCAAATACAGCGCTTTCAAACAAATACCGGGAATAGATATCACAAATAATCTGTGTCACATCGGATAACTGGCTCTCTAATAATGCCACTTTCTCTGCTCCCATGGTATCTTGTATCGCAGCTTCCATAATTACCGCTTCATTGAATGTGGAAGCGGTCTCGGCGACAGGCATACTGTATTCCGTATTCAGCGGCAAATGATCCTCAATATTCAGGCCATGATATGCATGGCCCAATTCATGGGCCAATGTCACCACATCATTAAGAGAACCGGTAAAATTCATCAAAATACGACTTTGCTTTACAAACGGAAGATTTTCACAGAAGGCCCCTCCGACCTTGCCCTTTCTGGGATAAAAATCAATCCATTCCTGATCAAAGGCTTCCTCAATCATATCCGCCAGATCATCCGCAAATGGCCGGAAATGCTTTAACAAATACCCCTTCGTTTCCTCTATGCTAAATTTTGTGCTGCTCTCACCAATGGGTGCAAATAAGTCAAACCAGGGCAATCCGTCTTCGTGACCAAAAAGCTTCCCCTTGTGCCTTAAGTATTGATGGAACACAGGAAGATATTCAACGATAGCCTGCAGCATGGCGTCCAGGGTTTCTTTCTTCATCTTTGCCTGGGTAAGTGTCATCCTAAGCGGCGACTCATATCCTCTTAAATCACATAGGGCATTCACCTGGGTTTTAATATTATTTAAAGAAAAGCTGACTGCATCTTTAATTTTCTCATATGCTGCTAATTCCGCATAGAACGCATCCCTTCTCACAGAAGCATCCTCACTGTGGGCAAGATTCCTGACCTCAGGTAATGTGATGATCTCTCCCCTGTATTCTACCTCCAATGTAGAAGTAAGAAAGCTCTGCATCATTCCCCAGGCAGCTCCTGCACTGACGTTTAATCTGGCAATAACATCTTCCACATCATCGCTTAACAGATATCCCGCTTCCTTCTTCATCTCAGTGAGGAGGTACTCATATCCCATGAGCTTTGGATTCTTATCCATATATTCTTCCAGGTTTGGAATGGATGCAATCCATTTCTGAAGAATGGCAATCGGTTTTGCCGACAGCGTAAATTGCTTCTCTATTTCTTTTAATTCGTTAACAGTCTCATGATCCGAGGTGTTCACAGACTGTTTCAAAACTGTGTAATAACTCAGCCGTTTTCCTGTAACATGAAATTCCTCCAGTAAGTCAACCGCTCTCGTCAATTTCTCCGGCGTATTCCTGTCCAAAGTCGGATTCTCTGCAACTTCCTGAAGCTTTATTGTAACCTGACTTAAATTTTTTTTATCCTCCCGATACGCAGCATCTCCAAAGCCATGATACAACACATCCAAAGACCATTCCTTATTCATACAACTTCCTTTCCGCCGTTAAACGGCACATTCCATGCATCGTTACGTCATTTGCTCTTTCTTCCTTTCCTGTTGCGGCAAGTAATTTATTTGTCTTCAACAAGATGAACCTGCAATCCGTTTCCCTTGTCATGAATTAAAAAATACTACTCATTCGCATGATCAGCCAATAAGTAGTATTTCATTTTATCCCGTTCAATATTATTTACCATTCATCATATAGCCAATTAATTTTTCAACATCTTCATGTTCATAAGCAATGATCTCCAGCTGATCAATCATTCCATCTGAAGAAAAAAGCTTTGCCATTGAGAAATATTGTGAAAGCTTTGACTTCAGATTAATTCTGTCACCCTCTTCTGATACCAATTCAACCTTTCCCTTACAGGAGTTTACTACATCAAAGAAACCTTCAATATCAGTAATATTACAAATCTTCATACCTTTTCCTCCTTACGAACCATAATGTTACTACAATATAAATATACCAATATTATGATTTTATGTCAATGTCTATCCAAATAGAATCCTTCCTCCGATTCGGAATCATTATTAAAATTATATTCGCAGGTCAAGAATAGGAGTGAGCTGCAGCGTCCAAATATCCTAACGTGTTCCCACCTGGCATACGAAGAAAGAAACGCATGAGAAATCATTGTGCATATCATTCCCCATGCGTTCTGTAAATCATAATCAGCTCATCCCCTGTAAAACAATACCTCTCGTAAAAATTATACCAGAGTGAAGCCTCCGTCAATTATCATATCACATCCGGTGGTATAGGTAGAGCAGTCAGAAAGCAGATAAATAACAGCTCCCGCCAATTCTTCCGGTTTACCCATACGCTTTTGAGGAGTAGAAGAAGTCCAGATATCCTGCCAATCCTGTCTCACGAAGGAGGTCAGTGCAGTAAATATGTAACCGGGGCTGATGCAGTTAACTCTGATGCCTTTTTCTGCCCATTCCACCGCCAGTGATTTTGTCAAGTGTATTACACCTGCCTTAGAGGAATTATAGGAAGCCTGTTCCTGCGGCCAGTTAACGATTGTTCCGGACATAGAGGCCGTATTTACGATAGATCCTTTTTTACCGTGTGCAATCAAATACTTACCAAACTCAGTTGCCATAAAGAAAATGCCGTTTAAATTTACGTTAATCACATTCAGCCATTCCTGGGGCGTAACATCAATGGCAGCCTTATGAAGTACAATACCCGCATTATTGAACAACAGATCCAGTTTGCCCATTGCTTCATCTGCCTTAGCGATTGCTGCAGCCACTTCTTCCGGCTTCGTTACATCCACTTCAAATGCGGATGCTTTACAGCCATATTCCTTTGCAATGGCGTCAGCAACATCCTGAGCCTTTGACAGCTGCCGATCAAAAATAACGATATCGGCACCGACTGCAGCAAGGCATTTTGATACAGCCTCTCCGATTCCCTGTGCTCCACCTGTCACTACCACTGTTTTTCCTTCCAATGAAAACATTTTTTTTAGCATATCCATTTTTCATATCTCCTTTTTAATTTATTGTATCAATGCGTTGCTAACAATAGCATCACACCATACGATCATAAAAAACAAACAAGCCTCAACCCAATACCTATACCATCTCAACTACCTGCGTTCCCCGTGCCCCATAAGCAAATACACCCGTCTTATAGTTTTGTCACTGTCACCTGATCAAATATCCTCTTCCGGTCTTCCTCACGAAAGCTCCCCGTTGTCATTGTAAGCGTATTGGCAGCAGATACGGAGACTGCATATTTCAGGGCTTCCCAAATTGAATATCCTCTGACAAACCCCACTGCAAATGCACCAACCATGGCGTCTCCGGATCCTACTGTATTCACCGGTGTTATCTTCGGCGGTACTGCATGATATACTGCATTCCCGGTTACTACCACTGCACCATTTGCACCCAGAGATACGACCACATATTCCATCCCCATTTTTTGCAGTCTTCCTGCGCCTTCGATCAAATCTTCCCGGTGATTCACAGAGATACCCAGCAATGCTTCAATTTCCTCCTGATTGGGTTTAATCATGGTAGGCATTGCCTTGATCCCTTCTTTTAACAATTCACCACTGGTATCCAGTATAACTCTTTTACCTTTTTGTTTAATTCTTTGGATCAGGACAGCGTAAATATCTTTTTTAACCCCTTGAGGTACACTTCCGGAAATGGTAATGACATCGCTTTTATCAATGATCCCATCGAATTTTCTAATAAATTCATGGCAATCATCTTCCGACAGCGCATCTCCGGCCTCCAAAAACTCCGTGGAGGATCCATCCCCTGCCAAAACATTAATACATGTTCTTGTCTCTGTCTTTGTATGTAAAAAATCACAGTCCACCTGCTGCTTTCGTAACAGTTCCTCTACATAAGCACCATGATATCCTCCTGCAATCCCTGTCGCCAATACCGCTTCCTTACATTCCCGTATCACTCTGGCTACATTCAGCCCTTTGCCTCCCGGAGTATTGGTGCATGTCAGCACCCTCATTACCTTCCCTGCCTTTAAATGGTCGACAACATACGCCTTATCAACCGCAACATTCAAAGTGACCGTTGTAATCATATTCTTCCTCTCCGAAATCAGTTTTATTGTTCACTGTCAATCAAAATCTTACCTTTAACCTGCCCAGGGACCTTAAACAGATCAAAAGCCTCCTTGATCCGGCTTAATGGCAGTTTCTGAAATACAAAGGATTCCTCAAACTTAAGTGCTCCTGTTTTAAAATAATGAGCCGTCAGTTCCCACTCTTTCCCTGGAAAGGGCGCACTGTAAGACATCCATGATCCTGTCAGAACAAATTCCTTCCGGTTAAGATTTTCCCATTCCTCCACAGTAAAGCTAATCTCCTTTGTGGGTGTTCCAATCAGAGATACCCCTCCCTTATTGCCAACCAGCTGATACGCCAGCTTCATGGTGATGGTATTACCGGCTGTCTCAAAGACATAATCAAAGCCTCTTGCTCTTAACTGCTTTGCCTGATCCATAAAATCCACATCCAGGGTGTTTACCACAGCATCAGCGCCGAGTTTTAATGCCATCTCCAGACGTTCGCTGCTGATATCAAAAACAACCACCTGTTTTGCGCCGAATATTTTGGCCCACTGCATGGCAAATAGGCCTATGGTACCCCCACCTAAGATTGCGACCGTCTTTCCCGCTTTATAATCCAGACGGTTAATACCATGTAATGCCACGGTAACAGGTTCAAAAAACGCTCCCTGTTCAAAACTAATGGAATCATCAAACTTTACCGCATTCTTCTCCGGCACAACCACATATTCGGCGAAACTGCCAAACTGTCTGGAACCAACAAAACTATATTTTTTACACAGCGAAAAATCACCGCTTAAACAATCCTCACATTGATGACAGGGAATGAGCGGTACCCCTGATACCCGATCGCCTGGCTTTAACCCAGTAACCCCTTCTCCTGTCTCTGCAATGATTCCGGAGAATTCATGACCGAGTACATTGGGAAAGAAATGGCATGCATCCCCATGAACTCTTGGCAAATCCGAGCCGCAAATTCCGGTATATTTTACTTTTATTAATACCTGACCGGGGCCCGGAGCCGGTGTAGCGATCTCTTCAAACCTCAGATCATCCCGCGCGTGCAGTACTCCTGCTTTCATTGTTACGTCACTCCTTCCTCTATACTGACTTATTTCCCAAATGTGTATTTTAAATCCTCATAGAGCTCCAGATATAGTTCCATTGATTTTTGATATCCTTTATGATGCTCCATATCCGGTTCCTGAACTCTTGTTATAGTAACCGTTTCCTCAATTGCCTCTTTAAAGCTTTGATATAATCCCACACCGACACCTGCAAGAATCGCAGCACCCAGTGTTGTCGCCGTATCCGAAGTCGGAATACTGATTCGACATCCTGTGACATCAGCATAGATCTGCATCCAAAGTCTGCTGTTGGCAGCCCCACCCATGGCCCGAAGCTCCAGTTCTCTAATATTAACACCAACCTCCTCTGCAACCTTCAAGTTATGTACCACCGAGAATACAACTCCTTCCAGTGCAGCACGAATCATATGTCCCTTGGTTTTGTCGAAACCAAGTCCATAAAATACAGCTTTGGCATCCGGATTCCAGATGGGACAGCGTTCCCCGGCCATATAGGGTAAAAAGGTTACACCTTCCGATCCCGGCGGTATCTGTTCTGCCATGGCAGTTAATTCATCAAATGATTTTCCGTCACCAAGCTCTTGTTTTAACCAGCGAAGAACGCCCCCGCCGCCAACCGTTCCTCCCTGCAGGAGCCATAAATCGGGAACTACATGCGGACCGAAGATCAAATCAGGATGTGCGATTGGCTGATCTACACAAATACTCATTCCTCCGGCCTGACCACCTTGAACCTGAGTTTGTTTTGCCAGATATACCCCCGCGCCTAATGTCCCGCAGGCAGCATCCAGTCCGCCCGCAACCACCGGAGTTCCCTCCAAAAGACCTGTCAGCTTTGCCGCCTGATTCGTAACTTTACCGATGATCTGGTGACAGGGGAATATATCAGGAACTTTATCCAGGTCAATTCCCATATCCCTGGCAAGCGCTTCATCATAAGTACAAGTCCTGGTATTATAAAAATGTATTCCATATCCCTGGCACTTATCCATGGACATAACACCGGTCAGCTTCATTCCGATATAACCGTTACTTTGCAGAAATTTAAACGTTTTCCCATAGATTTTTGGCTTAGTTTCTTTAAACCATAACATTTTCGGTGTGCAATAAGCCGGCAGAAATGCATTCCCTGAGACCTTAAATATTCTGTCTTTTCCCAGTTGCCGCGTCACCCTGTCCGCAATGTCTTTCGCTCTGGAATCCATCCAGATGGGTGTATTGTATAAGCAGTTCCCTTCCCGATCCACCGGAATGGTCGACCAGCTTTGTCCGTCGATACCTACACCGATAATTTGGGACGAATCGATTTCTGCGAGCTTTATGCATTCTCTGATGCCGGCGCAAATGCTGCTCCACCATTCCTGCGGATTTTGCTCCACCCAGCCGGGAGCCGGATAATATATGGGATATGCCTGATTCGACTGGGCCAGCACCTTTCCGGATCGATGGAATATTGCAACTTTACAAGCCGATGTACCAATATCAATTCCCAATAACAGTCCGTCCATTGAGACCTCCCTATCTGTACTTAATATTGCTGTGCCCTTCCATCACATCCACATACTTTCATTCGATTCATTACCAGCTGTTTCACAGCTTCCCGTCCGCCTGCGTTATACTTCTTAGGGTCAAAGGTATCCGGTGCTGCTTCCAGTACCTGCTTAACCCCCTCTGTAAATGCAATGCGAAGTTCTGTTGCAAAATTCACCTTGCAAATTCCCCGTTTGATGCTCTCCATCACAGCTTCATCCGATAATCCGGAAGCACCGTGTAACACCAGAGGAATGGTTACTGCCTTTCTTATCTCTGTCAGCCGGTCCAAATCCAGTTTTGGAACACCGGAATATATTCCGTGGGCTGTACCGATGGCTACCGCAAGTGAGGATATCCTTGTTCGCTCAACAAATTCCTTTGCTTCCATTGGATCTGTAAAACCGCCGGCACCGCCATCCAAATCATCCTCTTTCCCACCTACTTTACCAAGTTCCGCCTCGACTGGTATGCCGGAGGGAGTGCAGGCATCTGCAACACTCTTTGATACCTCTATATTCTGTTCATACATACGATGGGAACCATCAATCATAATGGAGGTATACCCGATCCGCAGCGCCTGCATTGCCAGTTCAAAGCTATCCCCATGGTCCAGATGAATGGCCACCGGGACACCTGCCTGATTGGCCGCTGCTTTCGCTATGGCATAGTAATAGGCTAACCCCGCATATTTTACCGTAGACGGAGTCGTCTGTAAAATTACCGGAGCCTTTAATTCCTGCGCCGCAGCAACGACAGCCTGAATCATCTCCATATTTTCAACATTAAAGGCACCCACAGCATATCCACCGTTTTGTGCATCAAGTAACATTTGCTTTGTTGTGATCAACGACATCTTTCTCCTCTTTTCTGCGCTGCTTCCGGCCATTCCTTACTCACATTGAATACAAGTTTGCAGACACAGCGCATACGCAAACTTAACAGACATCGATTCAAACGCCTTTTGCTCCCAAGTCTTAGTTATCTTGACATTTTCTCAAATACACCAAGAAGCGCCTGGTAACTGTCATCAAAGATTTCTTTCACCGGCTGATAGGCTTCTACCGCCGAAGGATTCGGTTCCTGTACAGAATTAATTTCAAGAAAATGATCAATTACCTGAAAATCCTTAAATAAGCCGACTCCCACACCGCCTGTCACTGCCGCCCCCATGGATCCAGCTTCCTCAAGCAGCGTGGGAACAATAATTTTTGCATGATATATATCTGCCATGATCTGCCTCCAGACAGCACCCTTTGCTCCGCCGCCAATGGCAAGAATCTCATCAATTTTCACCTGTTGACGCAGAATATCAAGTACGATGCCAAGATTCATGGTAACGCCTTCCAATACACTTCGAAGAATATCTCCCAGCTGATTTTCAGATTTCAAGCCAAGAAATGTTCCTCTTGCATCGGGATTCCATCTAGGCGCTCTTTCTCCCAATATATACGGAAGAAAAATTACTCCGTTTGCTCCGACAGGGCTTTTTTCTATCATTTCATCCATATACCGATACGGCGATGTACCATTTCGTTTTGCATCATAAATTTCTTTCTGACAGAAGGTATTCTTCGCCCAGTTATAGGCTCCTCCCGCACTCTGCATCGTCCCGTTGGGTGCATACATTCCCGGAATAATATGTGCCCAGGTTACCGTACGCATCTCGTCATCAAAAATAGGTTTATCCGAAGTGGTGGTAATCCAGGCAGAAGTCCCCATACAGCAATAGGTTTTGCCGGGAGCAATGGATCCGGCTCCAACATTGGCAGTTACTCCATCTCCGCCACCTAACACCACCGGTGTTCCTGCGGCAAGACCTGTCGCCATAGCCGCTTCCTGTGTTACCGTTCCCGCCACAAAAGTAGATGGTTTTAATTCCGGTAATTTATCCGGATCAATTCCGGCATATTCAATAATTCGATCCGACCATTTCAGATTAATCAGATCAAAACAGCCATTGCTGTTTCCATCAGAATACTCTGTATAAAATTTTCCGGTCAGACGCAGTACTATATAGTCTTTTGCATTCAGCGTCTTATACGTCTGCTCATAGATTTCCGGCTCGTTATCCCGAACCCACATAAGCTTCTGGATTCCATAAGATGCGGTATTGCGATGTCCGACAATATGATAGAAATCTTTCTGACTGATCTTCTCCCCAATCTGAGCTGCCTGCTTTTGTGACCGCTGATCCGCCCATATGATTGACTTTCTTAACGGCTTGCCATTCTTATCAACGCAAAGACATCCCATCATCTGACCGCTAAAACTGATTACTGCAATATCCGAAGGTTCAATCCCCAGAGAAGTTATTAAATTCTTACTTGAAATACACACCGCATTCCACCAGTCATCCGCATCCTGTTCCACCCATGACCCGTTAAAATAATTCGTATCATAGGAAGAGACATGGCTTCCCATCATCTTACCTGTCTCTGAAAATAAGGTTGCCTTATTTCCTGATGTGCCAATATCATGTGCTAATATATACTTTGCCAAAATGATACCTCCTTACAATTATGTAATGTTATAAGGTAACTACAAAGGAATATCGTAAATTATATACACAGTTAAAATAATTCCTATCTATCTAACGTTTTGATATCGAAACTATATTCCCTGTGTATATACAAATAGATATGACTTACAATTACCTGATATTATTTCAAACTCCAAATAACAATCAATTTATTTTAATAGAGCTTTTGTTAAAAGTCTCTCCGCTGGAAGCCAGTACCACCTCAAATATATTTCTGTCTCCCCGATATCTTGCGAGAGAATATTCGATGGGTTCGTCAAACATATTAAAACCGGTAGATATGAATTGCTGAATGGCTTTTCCCCTTTTAACGTTTAAATTCTTTATTTCATAGGCTGTTGCATCTACAGCCTCGATCAAGCGCTTGATCTTATAAATTCTTGTCTCTTCCCGCGTAGCCAGAATCGGATACAGAGATTCCTTCTGAAGGTCATGCTCCATAAGGAAGCTGCACTTATCATAAGGCAAATAGGTTTTCACCATAACAATTGGTTCATTATCCGCACTACGTTTACGATGGATAAACACCACCTTATCTTTTGGCTGCAGCTTTAATACATTAGCCACATGCTCCGGAGGTGTCATCACCTTAAACTCCAGCAGTATGGTGTTCGGTGTTCTGCCCGACCGTACAATCTGATCATTAAAGGAACCCAGTGCCTGTACAAAACTCTGATTAATCTTTGGTTTTGACACAAAAGTACCCTTGCTCTTTACACGATACAGCCAGCCTTCCTGAACCATCTCCGTAATTGCCTGTCTCACTGTTGTCCTGCTGATTTCAAACATATCGCTTAATTCTTTCTCTGTGGGAATCAAGTCGTCACTTTTATAACTTCCATTTCTGATTTCATTCATAATCAATTCCTTCAATTGAAAATACAAAGGAATTGGCACTGATTTATTCAAGCTCCCTTTTTCTAACATATTTTACCCCCCATAACCTTTATTATTAAGTTAATCTATTATTGCTACATTATAACATAGTACGTATAAATTTTCAATAATTTGATCTTCTTTTTTCAATGTACCATCGCTGCTCCGGCACACTATAAAATGCGCTGCTTTCAGGATTTTATAGGATTTTAAAGAAAAAAAATGCAACATCCGTTATTATACCATTGATTCTGATTCTATAATCTGTTACTATAAAGGTAGTTTTTTTCAAACAAATTACATGAAATTAGGAGGTTTTTTTATGAAATTTGGAACATATTTTGCTTATTGGGAACAAAAATGGGATGTAAGTTACACAAAGTACGTAAAAAAAGTAGCCGATCTTGGTTTTGACGTCCTCGAAGTGGGTGCAGCAGGCATAGTAACTATGTCTGACGAGGAGTTAACTGCTTTAAAGGAGGAAGCAAAAAAATACCATATCACGCTGACTTCCGGAATTGGTCTTCCGCCGGAATATGATGTATCCTCCACAGATGAGAACGTACGTCAAAACGGAATCTCCTTCATGAAAAAAATTCTGGATGCCTTGGCCAAGGCTGATATACATGCCATTGGCGGAACAGTCTATTCTTATTGGCCTGTGGATTATACCAAGCCCATTGACAAACCTGCTGTTCTGTCGCAAAGCATCAAAAGTGTCAAAGAATTAGCAGACTACGCGCTGCAATATGATATTACGCTTCTGATCGAAGTACTGAACAGATTCGAACAGTTCTTAATCAATGACGCAGACGAAGCACTTTCCTACATAAAAACGATAAACAAACCCAATGTCAAGGTTATGCTGGACAGTTTTCATATGAATATAGAAGAAGATCATCTGGGTGATGCAATCCGGAAAACCGGCGACTATCTTGGTCACTTCCACATCGGAGAATGCAACCGTAAGGTTCCGGGCAAAGGACATATGCCCTGGTCTGAGATTGGTCAGGCCCTCCGTGATATCAGCTATAACGGCTGTGTTGTCATGGAACCCTTTGTACGTACCGGCGGGATTGTGGGCTCCGACATTAAAGTTTTTCGGGATTTATCCGATCATGCTGACGATGCTAAGTTAGATGCCGATATCAAAGAATCCCTTCAGTTTGTCAAAAAGCAGTTTAACGGCTGATCTCCCTGCAATTCAGGTATTTCCCTTGGGAAATACCTTTTTTCACAATAATGTCACATCAAGAATCTTCCGGCCGTTTCATTGGTTGGCAATAAATAAAAAACGGGGATATTGAAAAACACGGAATACGTATCATTTCCTTAGCAGCACTGACAACAATGTGAACTCATGATATCTCCCATATTTTACAACATCCCCTTAATGATTCCTTCACCTTGTGATGTAATAATTATTTCCCAAAAACACTGACAACAATCTTATCTTTTACAAACTTTTTCACAGTTCCTTCCTCCGTCAGTACAAACCCTCTTCTGGCAAGCTGTGATGTCGCCCTGGAAATACTCAAGGTTGAGACCTCCCCGCCTTTGGTGATTACATCATGTAATGTAACCGAATTGCCTTCTAAATCTTTGAATCCCAGCAACACATCCACGGATTTTGCACAGGCCTCCGTAATGGCAGAAAATTCTCTCTGATTGATATCTTCCCTTGAACAGAGCCAGCCTCCGCCGATTGCAAAAATAACAGGGTTGACAAACTCAGCAAGATTGCTCAAATCCACCCCACCGGTGGGGATGAATTTTAGGCCGCCAAAGGGTCCCGCCAAAGCCTTAATTGCTTTCAGTCCGCCATAAATATTAGCAGGGAAGAACTTCAATACCTTCAGCCCCTTTTTCATGGCTTCTGTGATTTCAGTCGGAGTCACACATCCCGGACAGATATCAATGCCGTTACTGATGCAATATTCTACAATTTCCGGATCATATCCGGGGGAAACAATGAATTTTGCACCATTATCAACAGCCTTCTTACATTGTTCCATCGTAAGAACCGTACCTGCGCCGACCAGCATATCCGGGCACGCCTCTGATACGGCTTTCATCGCATCAAGTCCTGCCGCTGTACGCATGGTAATCTCCATCACATCCACACCGCCGGCAAGCAAAGCTTTCGCCGTATCCACCGCTTTTCCCGCATCATCAATGACAACCACCGGAACCAGACCGGTATCTGTAATTCTCTCCATAACACTTTGCATAACAAATTCCTCCTATTTACCCCATTTCGGGTTTTCCACAATCTCAGGTTTTCCATCTCCGTCTTCCACGATCAATCTGCGGTATCCCTTCTGTTCGATGGTACCATAATCATGTCCGGCGTCCGCTCTGAATGTAAAAAATGTAACCAATGGATCCTTTCCCGTATTAACACTTCTGTGAGCCCATCTGGGCGGAACATAGAGTGCTTTGCCTTTGCTCAAAGGTTCTGCCTTCCACTCTCCCTCCGGTGTTTCAAGAAGCATAAACCCCTCACCGCTTAATGTATAATATACTTCCGCTGTTTCAAGCACTTCATGAAAATGCCCCTTTGTCATGAAATACTCATTACCCACCTTTCCAGGATAGGTAATGGAAGTGCCAAACAATAAGTCACTGGCCAGATTCGGTAATTTCAATTCATAAAATTCGTAAACATAAGGATCCTCAGTTTCCAATACCTTAGCAAATGCAGCATCATCTGCAAACATCCCTTTCATATCAGATAACTTTCTTTTTGTTGTTTCCGTATCTTTAGAGAATCCTGTTGCCAGGTCAAACTCCATGGTAAACGGATGAACCGGTATATTTTCGCTCATACTATGCATCGTTTCCTCGCCTCTCTCCCACTTTTCTATAGTTTTATTACAGTTCAAACACAGTTCTACTTTCTCATTTCTCTTGCTATTTTCTCACAGGCATCAAAAACATCACCGGTGATATCGATATGGAATACTTCTGCAATTACCTGTGTCCAGCCGTGAATGAAATAGGTCCATCCATCCTCAATAAATAAATTCTTATCTTCGGACTGTGCAACAGCCTGCTTCATAAATGTTAAATCACCACGGTAATTCAATTCCCAAACCAAGCAATCTTTTGGGTAGATACAAGCATCAGAAAGAGGGGAACCGGGTCTGTCTTTACCCAATCCGGTTGCATTAACAACCAGGGAATGCGCTTTGACTTGCGCCAGCACATTATCATTATCTTCCATCTCAGGAGTTAAATGAAACTCTGCAGGAACATCCGGATTGATTTCCTGAATCAAACGCTCAATTTCGTCAAGTCTTGGTTTGGATCGGTTTCCAATGATCACCTTAGCCGGTATATTTTCACCATTGGATGGTTTTAACAAATGAGAACAGATTGCGATGGCACTTCCACCTGCACCCATAATAAATAATTCCCCTTTATGATTTGCCCAATAATTGTCCGGAACAAAGGAATCCAAGGTCTTCCCACTGGAAATCGGATCCTTCGCATATCCTTCCAGTCGTCCCTCCTTCTTGGAAATGGAAGATAATTCTCCAAACATTGCAGCATATGGATCCAGATATTCAAACATATCCTTCGCCGCATTATATAAATCAATTTTATGCGTTGTCACCAATGCACCCATGGAAAGCGGATCATTCTTAATAAACTCTACCACGTCACGATAATCCTGTGCGGGTGCATGAATTTCAAGATCTATTCCTTTAATTACGGTATCCGCAAGTCCCAATGCTTCCTTAGCCCATCTGGGATATACTTGCATAATAGAAGACTGACCAGTTGTTACTCCAATAAAATATAGCGTTTTTTCAGTTGCCGGTTCCGGTAATCTCATATTTTCACTCCTTATATATTTATTTAGTCCATGCAATTGCTTGCATCGGATTTGTCACAGTAAATTGATAAAATAAATCATCCCCAATTCCATATTGCCTTAACAGATAACGG
This sequence comes from Bacillota bacterium, assembly GCA_023439505.1. Taxonomy (GTDB): domain Bacteria; phylum Bacillota; class Clostridia; order Lachnospirales; family Lachnospiraceae; genus Mobilitalea. The sequence continues at coordinate 187,639 of JAEXNR010000062.1, read as the reverse complement.
AAACTATCAAGAATATAGTCAAGTCCAATGTCGCCCCCATAATATTTCATTCGTTCATTGGTGGTGTCAAGTCCAAGCAGTATTCTGTCCTGATATCCCTTCTCGCAAAGCAGGGCAATGAATTTTGCCTCAGTTTCATCACTATGATATTTTAATCTTCCGATGGTATCAAACTGCAGAAACACACCGCTCTTTGCCGTATGCAATTGATATTCCAGCGAACCCTGATCGATTACTCTATCCAAATGACTCATGATAATCTGCCCCGGAGACAGTCCGCAGGAAGTGAGAACCTCAAGCTGGCTATCGGCTCCCTTTCCCATCTCAAGATGCGTCATTACCGGTGCACCCGTCTCTTTGGCGGCATTTCCCGCCGCTGTAAACAGCTTTTTATAAACAGGAAGATTTCCCTCAGTATTTCTGATATCTCTTCCGTCTGAGGCAGCTTTGATCATTCCCGCCCTGGCGCTCCCTCTCTCCTTCGGGAGCTGTGGACCATTATTATGGTCCACGAACATTCCGTTTGTCAATTCGCTGACAAATAATTGCCGGAGCTCCTCCTGATCCAACTGATAGATAAAATGATGTTCAGGATAGAAGTCCAGCTTATGAAATCCTGTTGATGCCACAATGTGGACCCCTGACAATTCTGATGCCAAAAGCAATTCCTTTGCCATACGCCCACATCCCACAGGCTGGGCATCAACAACAGCTCTCCCGCCCCGGTCAAAATACATGGACAGTTCCTTCGTCGTCTTTTCAAGATCCTCCATCCACAAAGAATGAACTTTCTCATAGGAAAGTCCCTTGGAAATAAATAAATGTTCATGACATTGACAATAGTCCAAAATATCAGACGTGATATCGCCTCTTACTGTTCTGATTGTCTTCTTCATCATATTCACCACCTTGTTCTCCATTCTCGGTTTTTCTCAGTCTCTTACTTTACGGCAATTTGTCAGGTACAATTTTTCTCACAATATTCATGTCCAGGGGGGGATCAGGTTTTTGCAAACCCAATCCGGACATGACGAATTAATTAGGATGTAAGCAATGGAATAATACAGTTGCACTGTTTCCCGGAAAGCACGTCGATAAGATTCTGTACCGCACTGTTTGCCATATTATCCGTAGCTTCTTTTGTATGTGCTCCTGTGTGAGGTGTCACCACCACATTCTCCAATTCAAATAACATAGAATTGACAGGTGGTTCTATTTCAAATGCATCCAGACCGAGCCCTCCGATGCTCCCGTTCTTTAGGAAATCATAAGCTGCTTCTTCATCAATGATTCCTCCTCTGGATGTGTTAATGATAATTGTTGTTTTCTTCATTCGTGACATAACTTCACGGCTTATCAAATGCTTTGTCTGTGGTGTCAACGGCAAATGCAGGCTAATGACATCCGCCTCCTTTACCAACGTATCAAAATCAGCAATCTCAATATGATTATTCTGTGCATATGCTTCATTTATATAAGGGTCATATGCCATAACTTTCATTCCAAAGCCCTGCGCATATGCTGCAACATTTTTTCCGATTGCGCCCAACCCCATAATACCCATTATTTTACCGCCGAGCTCCATCCCTGTGGAACGAACCCAGCCACCTTCTCTGGTTTTTCTATCTAAAAAGGAGATCCTCCTTGCTGCTGACAATGTAAGTCCCATAGCCAGTTCCGCAACCGCTACGGCATTAACACCGGGAGTATTGGTAACAATCACCCCCGCCTCTTTTGCTGCTGTCAGATCCACACGATCCACTCCAGCTCCATAACGAGATATCACTTTCAAATTCGAACAGGCCTTAATTGCTTTTTCAGTTACATAATCAAGTCCGGCGATATAACCGTCACAATCCTTTAACAAGGGAATTAATTCATCTTCTGTCAGCGGTCTTCCCAACGGATTAAACACCAGATCCTGTGTAAACTCCATCAGTGCGTCCATTGCCGCACTCTTTTTCCCCGCCTGTAATGATGTAGGTGTAACTAATATTCTCATCTTCTCATTCCTCTCTATATTATTATATTATGTATCTGTATTGTTACAATGTACCTACATTATATCATCCAAATTCTATGGTGTCAACAAATCATCTATCCCCTGACACCATATTAATGCATTCACTACAATACATAATATAGTACCACAAAGACCATAAAGATATCAAATAGTACAACATATATTATTTTACGATTTCGTGTAAAATTTTTATATCGCAGTATCCACCTAGTAAAATCAAGGTGAATACTGCGAAAAGATGAAACATTATTCCATTTCTATCATAACTTTCATTGCTTTATCTTTCTGTTCGTCAATCAATTTATAAGCATCTGTATAATTTTCAAACTTTACTCTATGCGTAATCAGGGTATCAAATTCAATCTTGCCTTCATTGACAAGTTCAATCGCTTTAATGTAATCTTCTTCCCGATACATGGCACTGCCAACCAACGTCAATTCATGATCCTGCACAAATCCCATGTTAATTGATCCAAGTTCGCCAAATACGCCAACAACAGCTATGGTACTTCCTTTTCTCGCATAGTCAATGGCTTGTTTCATGGTAGGATTAATACCAACACATTCAAATATGTAATCCGCTCTGTCCTCGCCAAAGTTAGAAACAATTGCTCCAAGTAAATCTTCCTTTGCGGAATTTACCGTCTTGATTCCACATTTTTCTGCCGCTTCCAGACGATATTCACTAAGTTCAGATAGCAGAACATCTTCTGCTCCCATTCCCTTGGCAGTCTGAGCCACCAGATTGCCGATGGGTCCTCCGCCAAGCACCAAAACTTTCTTCCCTTTGATATCACCAACGCGTCTGACTGCATGAACAGCCACAGCGAGCGGCTCAATCATTGCTCCGTGTTCTTCGCTCATCCCTTCCGGTAATGCAATCGCCTTGCATGCATCTACCACAAAATATTCACTGGCCATACCCGTTGTCTGGAATCCCATAACTTTTAGTTCTTCACAGGCATTGTACATTCCATGAGTGCAGGGATAACATTTACCGCACACCACCTGAGGCTGAATCGTTACCAGGTCACCCAGTTTTACGTTGGTAACTTCACTTCCCGCTTCTACAACAACACCCGATACTTCATGTCCCTGAACAACAGGGTAGCTGGTATACGGATGTTTCCCATGATTTACATGAATATCTGATCCGCATACACCAATTTTTTTCATCTTAATTTTAATTTGATCCGCTTTCACCTCAGCTACCGGAACATCATGAAACTCAATAATACCCGGCTGCACCATAATTGCTTGTTTCATCTTCGTTACTCCTTTCATTAATCCACATCATTTTATGTTTCAAAGTAATTGATCCACGTATACTATAATAACGTGACATTTATTTTTCATATATGACAATTCCCTTTTTTGCTATCTTATGCTGTGCCAGACGATCAAAGGCTTCTAATATTTTATCAAATTCAAAGTAATCGGAAATGTAATCCTTCAATACGATCTCACCGTTACGAATCCATTGCAGAATCTGCTCATAAGCTTTGCTTTCTTCCTTCTTATTTGGCATCTGCTGAAACACCAGTTTCCAATTATAATCAGCCTTACTCCAGTCCAGGGTCATCTCGTTACTTCTGGGCACTCCATAACAAAGAATCTCTCCTCTGTCTTGGATCAGACCCATCCCTTCATTTACCACATCACCCGAGCCTACAGCATCAAGCACATATTTTACTCCACCGGGACAAATTTTATGCACCTCTTCTGCCACATCATGCAGTTTACTGTTAATGGCATGGGTAGCACCGTGATCCAGTACATTTTTTACTTTTTCTTCACTCCTTGCGATGGCAATGATAGGACTTGCTCCGATTAAACTAAGGAACTTAATAAAGGTCAACGCAACCGGACCGCTTCCGTAAACAACTATACCGTCATTCTTCTTTACACCAAAATACGTAAGGCTGCTGTACACCTCCCGCAAGGTCACCAACATAGCAGCATCCACAGGATCAATGTCATCCGGAACCTTCTGCTGTGCCATGGCCAGTTCAGGAACTTCTCCCTCCGGATAAGCTGCCGCATCATTTACGATCCCATATTCTCCAAAAGCTCCCCAGGCAGAGCCCAGATCGCCAAACACCTCTTGATCGGCATCAACAAACGGAAGCAGCACCACATCTCCCACCTGTAATCCTTTCACCTCAGAGCCCACCTCAACTACTCTGCCTACACCTTCATGCCCCAGCATCAGCGGGTACATATCTTTGTCAACTCCCTTAAAGGCAAAATTAATTAAATGAGCGTCCGTTCCGCAGATTCCTCCACTTATCATTTTAACAAGCGCCTGCTTGGAATTATACCTTGGTTTCGGTACTTCTTTTACCGCCAAAGAACCATCCCGATTAACAATTAATGTTTTCAAACGTAATCCTCCTTTTATTCAATTATACACAATTATAACTTCTACTAATATACCATTTATCAACTTTACTTGCATTACTTGCATAGAATATCAGATCGTTCTTTCTGATTTGTTCGTCAAAACCTGCAACAGTACGGCTGCAATAATAATGAAGCCCTTAATGATATCCTGCGGGTAAGAAGGCACCGCCATCAAATTCATAATATTGCCAATCAAAGCCAAAACCAGTGCACCCGCTACTGTTCTGATCACAAATCCTTTTCCTCCTGCCAGGCTGGCACCACCAATTACGCAGGCAGCAATTGCATCCAGCTCCTGTCCCACACCTACGGTAGCACTGCCCGTCGATGATCTGGCAGCAATAAATACTCCGGCAAGCGCAGCCAAAATACCGGACACGGCATACACGGACATCAGATATCTTTTTGTTCTGATTCCTGCCAATTGCACCGCGGTAATATTGCTGCCGCAGGCGATTACAATACGCCCCCATCCGGTATACTTCTGGATAAAGGTAAAGATCACAATCACAACAACAGCAATGATAATAATCGGAAATAAATTCTCCTTCTTAACCAGTTGATTCAATGTCCCATCCTGAAGCTTAATCGGTGTACCATTGGTCAATACAAAAGCCGAACCTCTTGCGATGGTCATCGTTGCCAGGGATGCCACAAATCCCTGAAACCCAGCATACGCCACCAAAGCACCGGTAAATAACCCAAACAGCATTCCGGCCAGCATGGCAACAATAATCGCCGGAATAAAATTCATTCCGTCTCTGATCAATATAGCAGAAAGAGATGCCCCGATTGCCATAACAGAACCAACGGACAAATCAATCCCGCCGGTTAATACAACAAACAGCATACCAATCGATACCAAAACCGGTCCCGACTGCTGCAGCGCTATATTACGAATATTCATGGATGTCAAGAATGTATCTGACAGAATACTGCAAATCACAAATAATAGCAAGAAAATGATATAGGTATTATTCTCAATTAATATTTGTTTAATTTTCTTCCCAGTTATCATAATATTTATACCCCCATTGCAAATTTTATTAACGTCGTCTCATTCAATTCTGTCTTATCCACCTCTCCGGCTACCGTTCCATTGCGCATGATCACTGCTCTGTCACACATGCCAATGATCTCCGTCATCTCCGAGGATACCATGATAATACCAACTCCCTTTTGGGCAAGGCTGTTCATAATCTTATAAATTTCCGTCTTGGCACCAACGTCAACACCGCGTGTCGGTTCATCAAACACGATACATTTGCAATCGGCGGATAACCATTTTGCCAATGCAATTTTCTGCTGATTTCCACCGCTTAAACTATTTGCATTATGTTCCGTGCTTCCATATTTCGTGGCGATATCCGCCAGCAGATCCTTCACATATTTTTTCTCTTTTTGATGATGAATGATGTCCAGTCTGTTCTTAATTTTGTTCATGGAGGCAAGTGTTGTATTCATTCGAATGCTTTGTTCTAACAGTAATCCCTGCTTTTTTCGGTCCTCCGGCAAAAGTCCGAACCGGTTTTGGATGGATTGTTTCGGACTTTTAAATCTGACTTCTTTCCCAAAGTAAATAACCTTACCCGAATCTATTTTATCTGCGCCAAATATAGCCCGCATCGTTTCTGTCCTACCCGAGCCAACTAATCCGCTAAAGCCTACCACTTCACCTTCCTTTACGGAAAAGCTTACATTTCTGACCATGTTTCCGGCATTTAATTTTTCAACCCTCAAAATTTCTTTTCCTATTTTCGCATCCCTTTTCGGAAACATCTGAGTAATCTCGCGTCCAACCATCATCGTAACCAGTTCTTCCTTATTAATGGAAGTGGTTGGAACGGTTGCCACAAATTGTCCATCCTTTAAAACGGTTATATTATCACTTAACTGGAATATTTCTTCCAGGCGATGTGATATATAAATAATGGATACTCCTTCAGCTTTTAATTGCCTGATCACCTGAAACAGTTTCTCTATTTCTGAAAATGTTAAAACCGCTGTAGGTTCATCAAGAACCAGCACCTTCGACTTACGCGTCAGACATTTGCAGATTTCCACCACCTGCTGATAAGCAACACTTAAATTCCCAACCTTTGTGCCCGGATCAATGTCATCAAAGCCCAGCTTGTGCAATTGTTCCCTGGCATTTTGTTTCAATGTTCTCCAGTTGATCAGCATTCCTGATTCAACCATATTGTCAATATAAATATTCTCCGCCACCGTAAGATCCGGTGCCAGCATGAATTCCTGATAGATCACCGCAATTCCAAGCTCAATTGCATCCTTTGGTGATGTAATTCTAGCAGCCTTACCCTCAATTAAAACCTGGCCCGCATCCTTTTGATATGCACCTGATAAAATCTTCATCAATGTTGATTTTCCTGCGCCATTTTCACCAATCAGGGCATGTATTTCGCCCCTTTCAATCTTTAATGTCACATCCGTCAAGGCCTTAACACCGCCGAAATGCTTTGTTATGTTATTCATCTCAACACTATAATTCTTCTGCATAAGGCGCCTCCTATTCTACCCTTGTAATATCGTGGAAAGACCCTCCGTTCAGGGAGGATCTTTCCGCTTTATTCATTCCACAGTCAACAAAATCTGTCTGCCCAAATTAGAAACCATATTGATAGTATTCATCCACATTATCCTTGGTCACTGCTGCAGCCTTAGTCATGGTTACATCAGGATAGCTCCACATATCTTTACCATCTACCAGAATTTCTTTTGCAATCTGAACACCCAATGCCGCTACCTTATAAGGACTGTTTTCGCCTGTTGCAAAATATGTACCTGCTTTGATCTTATCATATGCCTCTTTTGCTCCATCTGCCGCAGCCACGATATCAACGCCGGTAATCCCCGCATTGTCCAATGCGATCATGGCACCAAATAACATCTGGTCATTCTCACCTAACACACTTGTGATATCAGGATTTGCTGTAATTAAATCCTCTGCTGCCGTCAAACCTTCTTCTGAGGTCCAGCCGCCCCAGCCCTGACCAACGACACTAAATTTAGCATCCGCATTCTCGGCTTTACCACCGGAAAGTAAATCATCATCAAATTTATCTGCTGCTTTCCATGCTTCATCTTCGCTTATGCCTGTTCTTCCTTCAATAATACCTGCAAAAAGTCCTGTTCTTCTTTCATCACCGGCAACATTACCTTTTGCACCACTTAAGATAATTGCTTTAATCGGTACGGAATTGCCCATCTTCTTAGCGTAAGCAAGACCAACCATTCTACCATTCTGTTTATTATCGGAATATACTGTTGTAATATCCTTAGCGCCTTCGCCTACACCACTGTCAAGATTGATAACGCCGATACCCGCATCTGCAGCAGCATTGATGCTGGGAATACATGCATCCGGCTCCACGCTGTCCAGGAAAATCATATCCATCTTCTGAGCGATGAAGGTCTCCATATTCTCTGCCTCTTTCGCTGTATCACCGTTTGCATCCAATACGGTAATACTCCAGCCTTCTTGTTTGCACAGGTCCTGAACTGACTGAACCAGGCTCACAAAATAGGGTGAATCCTGAGTCTTAATAGCAAAGCCAACTTTAAATGTCTTTCCAGAACTACCGGAATCTTTTGCGCCGGTATCTTTACCTGAATCAGCTTTTTTACCGCATCCGGCAAGCATTGAAACAACCATTACCATTACTACTAACAGTGCCAACATACTTCTCTTTCTCATAAACATCCTCCTTAAAATTGTTAATTTGCCTTTTTAACACATACAATACTTTGTTATAACATTACAATGTAATGTATATATTATAATTAGTAATATACACTTAATTATGGGTAATGTCAAGTTGATATCCCAATTATTTTAAACAATTTATATAATTGTTGCTGTTTTTTAGAGGATTTTATAAACATTTTTGCTAGTATTAATGGATTTTTTATCCTTTGCATCTTCACACTAATGTTACACATTTTACTTGATTTCATCATATTCCCCCGGCACATTCCCATGAAATCAAGTCATTTTGTTGGAATTGTTATATTTTTATCACACTTTATTCTATAAGAAAAAGAGCCCTTCTAAAAGGCAGATTACGTCTCTTAAAATAAGCTCTTTGTTCGTTTTATAACCTTATCATCGCCAATGTTGCCGGCTGTTCATGTTTTGTATTCACTTTTCCCGGTCCGATTACCGTATCAAAGCAGGAAACAATTAAATTACCGTTCCAATAGCAGGGCTCACCGGGTTCATCCAATTCTCCGTTAAAGCCATCCGAGTCCGGACTTTGGGCAAAACGGATCACCTTTCCTTCCGGCGTAATTTTACAAATTGCATTTACCGAGAAATCAGCAATATAGAGATTGCCCTTGTCATCAAACGTCATACCATCCGTTACTTTAAGGTTCAGCGGATCTTTCGCAAATAATTCTTTTCTATTTAAAGTTCCATCCTCATTCAGATAAGATCTCCAGACCGCACCATCCCCGAAATTGCCAACGTAGAGCGCCCCCTTCTTATCGAATACGATACCATCCACACCATACTGATCATTGATATTCTCTGTAATATAAGTATCAAAAATATGTTCCTTATCCGCAAGCGTATTGGTCATCACCACATTTTCTTCTTCCAGATCAAACACATTAACCACACTGACTAATTTTCCCGAAGCATCTTTTATCAGCTCCTGAAGGCTGTTGGTAACATACATCTTTTTTCCCCATATGCGGATGCCATTGGGATGTTCCATTTCAGAAGCCACCGTCTTACAGTAAACCATAGTGTCTCCATCCATACGTACCCGGAGAATTCTTCCCTTACGCACATACTTCGGATCCCCCGACCATCCCTGATTATCCACAATATACAAATCTCCGTCAGGACCAAATTCAATTCCCATTGGACGGGCCTGGCCGGTTTCCTCAAGGACCGGAACATCAAACCATTTTTTAATCTGGCGTCCCGGTGTAATTCTCAAAATGCAGCCCGGCATTGTATCAATTGCATAATTCGGGCATGCAAGAATCAAATCACCGTTTGGATGAACCGCCATACCATCCGGTGTGGAAACATAGTCCGGCAGAAGGCAGAACAATTCAGATCTTTGCACAATTTCACAAAACTCTATTTCCTCACCGGTAGGGCTTGCGATCTTAAAATATCTGCAACCATTGCTCCAAAAGGTAGGAATTGCTTCAATACCATTGGTAGTAATCTTATATCCTTGTTCCACACAATAATTATAATCTTCTTCAATATTAGTGGACTGATAAGCAAAGTGATCAATTTTGCCCTGTACGCCTGCATCAATCCCTTGTACAGGCTGAAAAACCTCATACGTAATATCAGTATTTTTAATAAACTTACATTGTGTTCCATCGGGTGCAACAAAGTCGCCGATCAGCTCAAATCCCAGTACATCCATATACCAGTTTACTGTAGCATTGATATCACTGGTTGCCAGCCCTACATGATCGTGTTTTCTGTTTTTAATCATTATTCTCCTCATTTCCGCGCTGCTTTCGCGCATCACAAGTCCGGTTCAGGACGTTTTACCGCAATAAGAAAGCCACATAAGCAGCTTTCTCATTGTTATTATGTTATGATATAACTATATCATTATATCTATTAAAAATCAAGCTCATCCGGATGTTCACTTTCGCCAAAACTTCCACAGGTTGTAATCTTATTAATATATTCCATGTCCTCCTGCTCCAGCTCAAAATCAAAAATGTTGAAATTTTCTTTTATTCTTTCTTCAGTGATTGATTTTGGCAGCGGCAGCACCCCGTTTTGAAGACTCCAGCGAAGAGTAACCCGAGAAACTGATTTCTGATATTTTTCGGCAATAGCTTTCATCTCATCCACTTTAAAAATCTTGCCATTCGCCAGCGGAGAATACCCTTCCACTACAATATTATTTTTGCGGCAATATGCAATGGTATCTGCTTTCAACATACTGGGATGATATTCGATCTGATTAACCATTGGCAAAATGGTGATATGCGGTCTGATTTCTTCGATATGCCTCGGAAAGAAGTTACTCACTCCAATTGCTTTGACCTTCCCCTCCTGATATAATTTCTCAAACGCATGCCAGGTCTCAATATTCTTCTCAACATAGCAGTCTCTGAACTTCCTGGGATTTGGCCAGTGAATCAGATACAGATCCAGATAATCCAGCTGCAGGTCGTATAATGTTTTGTCAAACGCTTTTAGTGTTGCGTCATAACCATGTTCCGTGTTCCATACTTTGCTGGTAATAAAGATTTCTTTTCTGTCAATCTCACTGCTCTTAATTCCTTTTCCAACGCTTACCTCGTTACCGTATATAGCAGCGGCATCAATATGTCGATATCCATATTCCAGGGCGATGCGGATCGCATTTTCTGTTGCCGCACCCTCCGGTGACTGCCAGCTTCCAAATCCTATAGAAGGAATTTTCACTCCGTTATGCAATACAAAATAATCCTTATTCATTCCATTAACCATATCCTTTCTACTGCCTGCAGCTTTGTCTGCAGGTCCAATACAGCTTTTCAGCCAAAAACATCATTTCACCACAAAACTTCGCGAGGAGCGGTCGGCAGAGATCGCTATTGCTATGAGGATAATTACGCCGTAAACAATCTTCTGCCAGTAAACATTTACACCTACCATATTCATCCCGTTTTTAATAATGGCAACAATAAAGACACCCAGAATTGTTTTTAATATATTGCCGGACCCGCCTATCAGAGCTGTTCCGCCAAGCACTACGGCAGAGATCACCATTAAGGTAAAAGCATCTCCTACCGTCGGTGCCGAGCTCTTTGATTTTGCCATCAGGAATATAGCACCTGTCGTGGAGCAGAATCCATTCATGGCAAAAGCAATGATTTTGTATTTATCTACTTTTATACCGGCAATACGTGCCGCTCTCTCATTGGCACCAATTGCATAGATACCTTTACCAAATGGGGTCAGGGTCATTAAAATATAAAATATGATAATTAATATGATAGCAAGAATCAGCGGCAATCCAACCGGACCGATATGGATGGAATACCAATTAATTGAGGAGTATAACTTTTTCGGCAACGCTACCGGAGCGTTGCTGATCAGCAGTGCTCCTGATTTCCAGATAGACATAAATGCCAGCGATGCAATAAAGGATGGAATTTTTAATTTAACATGAATTCCTCCCAGCACAATTCCGGAAACAACGCCCACCAACATTGTCAATAGACTGGAAATAATAATAACAACGGCCGGACTGTAAAAATAGTTTGCCAGGGACATCATTAATCTCAGAACCAAAACATTACCCACCGAACACATGGCTCCAATGGACAAATCAATGGAACCAAGAAATAAAATCGGAGTCATCCCCGCCGCCATAATCATAAGTGGAGCGGAATCACTCAGTAAATTAACAACATTGGCTGAATTCAAAAAATTAGGCTGCATCACAGTAAAGATCACAATAAGGAGTACAACTACCGCAAAGCTAAAATACTTTTGTAAATTCTCCTGAAAATCACTCGCTTTGAAACTTAATACTTTTTTGGTCATGTAATATCCCTCCCTACATCATCATACTAACAATGCTGACCTGACTGGGTTTTTCATCCACGTCCGCACCAAACTCGCCGGTGATTAACCCATCACGCATTACCAGTATTTTGTTACTTAGCCCAATGCACTCATCCAGTGTATCGCCCAGAAGAATGACAGACTTACCCTCAGACACAATATCCCGTATCAAACTATAGATTTCCTCTTTGGCACCAACATCAACGCCTCGGGTGGGATGATTCAGTATGATAATATCCGCTTGGGAAGCAAGCGCCCTTGCGAATACAACTTTTTGTTGATTACCGCCGGATAGTTGTATCAATAACTCCTGACGCCCTGTTGTCTTAATCCTGAGCTTTTCAATCCAGCTATCTGCCTGTTGATTTAATTTCTTTTTAGAAATGATACCATTCTTTGTCAGCAAATTGGTATTGGACAGAGCAATATTTTCTCCCACCGAAAGGCCTCTTACCACGCCTTCTACCAAACGTTCTTTCGGAATCATCAAAATACCATCCTTTAGTGCCTGCGCCGGTCTGGTATAGTCGACTTTTTTCCCTTTGACATACATTTCCCCGGAAGTATATTTTTCATCTCCACAAATAATAGAGCAAAGTTCTTCTTTTCCGGAACCTACCACACCGGCAATACCAAGGATCTCTCCCTTATGCAGCCTGATATCGCAATGTTTAAAAGCTCCCCAAAATCCAAGATCTTTCAGTTCCAAAACCACATCCTTCTGCGGTTTTATTTGTTTCTCCAATTTATAGTATTCCGTTGTTGTTTCTCTTCCAACCATGGCTTCATAAAGCTTTGCTTCATCTGCATCAGCCGTATTCATATTACCCGCATTTTCGCCATCTTTATATACATAAATCCTGTCTGAAATCTCCAGCACTTCATCCAATCTGTGCGATACAAAAATTACAGAATGACCCTTCTCAGTTAATTTACGAATCTCGTGGAACAGGCGCTTTACTTCCATCTCATTTAATACAGACGTCGGCTCATCCAACAAAATCAAACATTTCTGATCGTGTTCCGTCGACTTTGTTACATTTACCACCTTGGCAATCTCAATCATCTGGCGTGTTGCAAAATTAAGGTCAATTACCTTTTTTCTGGGATTAATGTCTCCGCTTCCTACTTCCTCCAATACCTTTTTCGCCTTGGCGTACATCTTGTTCCAGTTGATAACGCCAAACTGTTTAAAATCCTTCTCATGTCCAAAGAAGATATTTTGGCCAACCGTAAGATTAACAATCAGGGACTGCTCCTGATATACCATGCCAATTCCCTGTGCATTTGCCTCCAGCGGATCCTTTGGGGCAAATGGATTACCATGCATCTGCATCTCTCCGGAAGATTGGGGCTGTACACCAATAATTATTTTTAACAGTGTGGATTTTCCGGCTCCGTTTTCTCCAATCAAGCCAACCACTTCACCTTCATAAACATCCAAATCAACACCCTTCAGGGCTTGTGTGCCGTGGAAGGATTTTGTTATATTCTTTGCACTAAACAATAATTTCTTTTCCATCTCCATACCCTCCAGGCTCTATTTACTGATTACCGTTAAACCACGCTTTACAGTCAATGCAACGGCAACCAATATAATTGCTCCCTGAATTCCCGTCTTAATATAAGGATTTACACCCAGCATCGTTAACCCATTTTCCAATACCGTCATAATCAAAGTACCTACCACCGTATTGACAACACCGCCTTTACCACCCGATAAAGAAGTACCTCCAATAACAACGGCCGCCTGCGCGGGGAACATCAGATTCGTTCCGATTGCAGCCTGCCCCTGTCCGAGGCGGATGGCTCCTACCATACCAGCAATACCAAAGCATAAACCTGCCAGGGTAAATACTTTAATTTTAACCCTGTCCACATTAACACCAACTGCTCTCGGAATTGTCTCATCCGTACCAACCGCGTAAATATGGCGTCCCAGGGCCGTATATTCCTGCACATAATAACAGACAGCAAGCATAAGAATCGCTACCCATGTAATAAACGGAATTCCGAGAAAACTTGCTTTTGCCAGACTTTTAAACAAAGGATCCTGAATGACAGCCGGCTTTCCGCCGTAAGAGAGATAAGCAATTCCGATACAGATATTCATAAAACAGAACGAAACCATAAAGGAAGGAATTTTGAATTTCACATAAATAAATCCCACCAAAAATCCAATCAATACACTTGCAAGTACAGCCAATACAGCCCCAAATATGCCCAAATCACTGCCGGTACGTGTATTTAATACCAAAACTGATAATATGGATCCTGCCATACCTACGGTACCATCAATCGATAGATCGATACACCCCAGTACTATAACAAAAGTCAACCCCAGGGAAACCAAAAGCGGTATAGACCATTGATTTAATATGGCGATAAAATTACTAACAGACGCGAACGCTGTACCTCTTGCAATTGTAAAAGCGATAATCAATGTAATCAACACAAAAAGCGGCGCCCGCTTTATGAGTTTTTCTTTCTGATTCTCCGCTTTAATTTTTGCAGCAAATTCATCTGTAATCGTTAAGGATGCCAAATTTTCTTTTCCCATAACTATTTCTCCAATCAATTGTTTAATCATGTAGCACTTTAGCGCATCTCTTCAACCACTTTGCAACTATACATTGATACCATCGTATGTTATCTCCGCAGCTGAACGCATAGGTCTTCCAACCTAATACAAATGAATGGATGCCATATTTAAGCTGTTTGTTCATTTGTATGAATAAAACAGGGGCTGAGCCGAAGCCAGCCCCTATAAAGTTTTAAACGATGCAGGACATAACTCAAATCTTATTAATCTGCTTTGCAAGAGAAAATATCTGTGAAGTCAAAATCAGGTTTGTATGACTGGTATTCTTTTGCATTGTCTTTTGTGATTAATGTAGCGGGAGTAGCAAATTCTCTGTATTCAATCGGCATTTTAGCAGGGTCTATCTGTCCAATCCAAGCCGCATAACAAATTGCCAGTGTATAGCCACCCTGTAAATAACCGTTAGAGGATACCGTAGCAACCACATTGCCGTCAGCAACTTCCTGAACGATATCCGTATTCGCATCAATACCTACCACTTTAACCGTACCCTTTTTACCAACACTATCAAGAGCTTGAAGAACGCCGGATGCCATGCTGTCATTTGCACACCAGATACCGGCTACATCAGGAAACTGGTTTAACCATGTTTCAACCAGAGTAAGTGCTTCCTGCGTCGACCAGTTTGCAGTATCATCAGCCACAACCTGGATATCAGGATACTCAGCAAGTGCCTGCTGCAGCCCTTTATAACGATCTACATTAGCGGTATTTCCCAGCATTCCCTGAACCACAAATATTTTACCTTTTCCACCAATGGTATCAAACATAGCTTTTGCAATTGCTTTACCGTTTGCCACATTATCAGGAGAAGTATGTATTACCCAATTAGGATTATAATCTGTTACGCTTGAATCATCCGGTCTATTCCATGCTGTACCAAGATAACCGCCTGATGCAGCCATTGCCTCAGCCAGAGCAGGTGCAATCGCAGCTTCATTCGGATCCGAATAAGCAATCGCATTTCCCCCTGCTTTTGCAGCGAATTGTTTCATATTATCAATTTCAACATCATTAACACCGCCGGAATCAAGTACCTGATATTCATACTTCTGTCCAATACTATCAAGCCATTTGCAGAACAGTTTCGCACCTTCATCAATTGTTGCAATATAAGGATTTTCAAGGCCACGAATTGATGTGGCTACATATAATGTAGTATCCAGCTTTTCCTGTGGAATTGCCGCAACATCAATTTTAAAATTCGCATAATCAATGTCCCCCGCAGGTGCAGCTGCAGCATCATCTTTCACCTCCGGTGTAGCTGCTGTGTCATCCGTCTTAGCAGTATCTGTCTTTGCCGTATCGTCTGTTTTTGCTGTGTTGCCGGAACTGGTGTCTTCCGCCACCTTGCCGCATCCAGCCATAGATGAAACCACCAAAACCATCGCAACTAAGATCGCCCATAATTTCTTGCTTTTCATGAAAAATAACCTCCCTTTTTTTGTTTAATGTGTATGTAAAGTTAAACACATTCCCTATAATCCTGACTACTTCTTTTCTTTTGCTTTATAGAAGCGCCCCATCGCATCTGCTGTGAAAACTGCATCCATAACGGATTCAACCGTTACCGGATAAGGCTGTGCACCCCAATAGGAATTTGTAACAGAGCTTTCTGCTATCAGTCTTACATTTTCTCTCGTAGGATTAACCTTAACATCTTCCAGCGTTACCGGAAGTCCCACGCTGATGCAAAACCCTATCACTTCCTCCAATAATTCCACCGGTGCATTCTCCGAAACCAGCTGACAGATTGTTCCGAAGGCCACCTGTTCCCCATGAAGTGTCTTTCCCGCATCCGGTACCGCAGTTATCCCTTCACAGACTGAATGAGCAGCCGCACAGCCTGTGTTCTCAAATCCAAGTCCACTCATCAATGTATTCACTTCAATGATCGTCTCCACTGCTTCTGTCAGGAGATGATGTTCAGCGGCTATCTTGGCTTTCAAACCATTCTTAAGCAGCATATCGTAACATGTCTGGGCTACAACCATCGCTGTCTTCGTTCTTCTGTATGCTCCGGATTCACCCGCAATGTAATTCGGACTATCAGATCTGGCGTTCGCTTTTGCTTCAAACACCGTCGCAAGTGCATCTCCCATTCCCGATACCAGAAAGCGTACCGGAGCCTCGGCAATAATTTTGCTGTCAATCAGTACCAGATCCGGATTTTTTATGTAGTGTCTTGCATGAGAATGTTCCCCATTGGCAAAATAAAATACAGACAGTGAACTGGTGGGAGCATCAGTAGACGCCGAAGTCGGCACTACAATCACCGGGAGATGTAAATCATCGGCCACCGCCTTCGCTGTATCAAGTGTCTTTCCACCTCCGATTCCCACAATAACGGAGGGTAAAAATGCAGTTGCAGTGTTAGAAGTGTCGGTAACAAATTCAATGGTAACCTCTGAATCAAAGATAACACTTTGAAATACACCGCCCTCTTGTTCATACAACCCGGAAATCTGTCGCGTTAATTTTTCATAAAAGAACTGATCAATGATAGCAAATACCTTATTCCCAAATTTCGAAGTGTACTTCGGTAAATTCAGTAATTCACCCGGTCCCTGAATATATCTTCCGGGAGATCCCCATGCCATCGATGTTGTCTTCAGGTTATTCGCCATTTCTTCACCCTCCATTTGTGATTGTGCTATAATATGTCGTCGATTTATTACTATGTAGTAACATTGTATTATAATTGTATAACTGTATTTGGTAATTGTCAATTAATATTTTATATAAAATACTTCTTTTTCATAATTATTTTACAATACTTTGGTATATATCTCCATCTTATTCGTTATTATGAATAAATATATGGCTATATTATATCATATTAGTGTGATATATTTTATCACATATTGTCATTCCGTTCGAATTCTTATTATATATATCTATATATTCTCCTATTATTAATGAATTTATCTTCTCGTTTATAATACAAATACAATATTAATTTCTCAATATTGTTATATTTTAAACAATATTTTATAATAAGATATAAAAATATTGCACTTTATACTTGTTTTTTGACGTAAACCTATCCATATTTCAATAAATATTCATCTAAAATCAGATAACCTATCCAGGAAAACCATCGTGCTCAAAACAAAAGAGTCTGGCAACGCTTGCCAGACTCTTTTATAGTTAAATTATTATCAAAAAAATAAGAAAACCATTACGTACCTTATGCCGCCTGTACGCAGACTGTTTTCTTTTTCATCAATTTTATTTCAAATAAACGTAAAATAGCGCCAATTACTTTCGCACAAAGTTCGAGAATAAAACTGCAGTCAATTCCAATATGATGATAAGATTTCTGATACGCATCATGCATTTCCAGAATATAATCGCAAATCTCCTGTGCGTTGCCAAACTTTCTGTTTTCCAATTGAATCAAATCCGAATGGTCTCCCAGGAGATATTGCCCCAGCGTCCATTCTAACTTACTTTCATAATCAACATGTGCTTTCAGTGATCCCCGAAAACCGGAATTATGCGGATAGGTAAAAAAGTCAGCCAGATAATGCGCCGTCACACCAAGATGCCTGCAAAAGTATGTCGTAATTCCTTCCTCTTCATAGTCGTCGGTAATTTTAATAATCTGCTCTTTCAGTTCCTCAAACGCAACTCCCATGTTATGCTTTTTGATTAGAAATGTCGGTAAACAATCCGGCAGGATACTTCCAAAACAGAAAGCCCTCTTATGTTTGATCAAATCCCCCGCCTCCAAGTTATCAATTAAATAACGTGCCAAACAAATGTGAGTATCTTTGTTCATGATAACCTCCCTGCATCATGTATTCTATTAAATCCATCATATAAAAATGTTGGTGTTACGTCAACATAGAGGGGGTTAAAGCTTGATTAAGTCTGTGTAAAATACGACATAAAAGACAATTTGATTGTCTGTAATCCGACACCGAAGCTACCGGAGGCAGAAATCAAATTGTCTCTTAAGGGGTTGTGCTATTTTATCTAAAAACTTTGATTCTATCCTCCACCGGTAAAAACTCCTTCTCCTGTGCCGGTGCGAACGGATTGCCAAAGGGCATCTGAGCGATCAGTTTCCAGTGAGCCGGAAGTGCCCACTGTGCTTTCACCTGCTGGTCAATTAATGGATTATAATGCTGTAACGATGCTCCAAGACCTGCCGCTTCCAATTGAGTCCAGATAACAAACTGAAGCATACCCGAAGATTGCTCGGACCAAACAGGAAAATTATCTTTGTATAAGGCAAATCGATTCTGCAAATCCTCAATAATCGAATGATCTTCAAAGAACAATACTGTTCCATAACCATTCTTAAACGAATCCATTTTCTCCTCAGTCTGCCCAAAGGCCTCTGCCGGTACAAGACCTCTTAGTATTTCTTTTGTAATGTCCCATAACCGGTCATGATGTTCTCCCAATAAAAGAACCGTTCTGGCACTTTGGGAATTAAATGCGGATGGAACAAATTTCAGGGAATGCTTCAGGATCTCTTCGATTTCCTTATCTTCAATTTTTACTTCCTTATTAATTGCATAGATCGATCTTCTATTTTCAATATCAAGACGAAACTTATTATCCATATATGGCACCTTCCTTTTTCATTTATAATCTATAATGATAATGATAATTATTATTATTATTTTCCTTTATCATAATCTTTTCCGATGATTTTGTCAATGATTTTTTATAAGATTTTTCCTGCAAAATATTCTATGGTTTCTTACGATCATTCCGGTTTGTCACAGATCAGATACAGGTTTGCTTCATAAGGTCTTAATTCACTCTCTGTACCCTGATAATTCGAAAGTATCAGGGTACCTTTTCCAATACTGGTTTTTTCCCTGACCAGCATTTTGCTGCTCAGGTTGCATTCCACAAGCCAGGACTCGCTTCCTTGTCTGCGCAGATAGAGAAAATGATCCTTTTTCTTTCTGTGAAGAACCTCTAATTCCCCATATATCAATGCCATACTTTCTTTTCTGATTCGAATCAGTTTCTTATAAAACTGCAATACAGAGTGCTCCTCCTGCAATTGGTTTCTCACATTCCATTCCCTATAATCCTCATCCATCATAATCCATGGTGTTCCCGAAGTGAATCCCGCATGTTCAGCTTCCTCCCATTGCATCGGAGTTCTCGCATGATCTCTGCTTCCGGCCAAAACCCTGCGAAACGCCGCATCCTCCTCCATGGTCTTACTTAAATCTTGATAAAGATTAATGCTTTCCACATCCCTTAATTCTTCCATTGATTGAAACTTCTGATTGACAGCTCCAATCTCCTGCCCCTGATATAGAAATGGGGTTCCCTTTAATGTCATCTGCAGCATCGCCAGCAGCTTTGCCAAAGGTTTTCGATACTCCGGGTTTGAATTGACCTTGGATATCATTCTTGGGTTATCATGATTTTCATAAAACAGAGACATCCAGCAGCGGTCACCGTAACTTTCTATACAATGAATGATATATTCTTTATAATAGTTCAGATCATATTCGTAATCATCATATCTGACATGCCCCGGAGTCTCCAGATGATCAAAGGAAAATACCATATCCAGCTCCTTGCGCTCCTCCGCCGTCAGGAGTTTCGCCATCTCAATGCCCACACCCGGCGTCTCCCCTACCGTGAACGCATCAAATGGAGCAAAGGCTTCCTGCTTCAGTTCCCTCAGATACTCGTGGAGTTTTGGGCCATAAAAATAATGCTCAATTCCGCAGTATCCCATCATCTTACCAATTATCTCATTTCCGTCCGGCAGTCCTTCCTTCTTGGAAATATAATTGATAACATCCATACGAAATCCATCCACTCCCTGTTCCAGCCACCACCGGATCATTTTGTGAATTTCTTTCCTCATCCCTTCATTCTCCCAATTCAAATCCATCTGCTTCTTTGAGAACAGATGCAGTCCCCAAAGATCAGGCTTCTCATAATAATTCCATGCAGATCCGCTAAAGAAAGAAGTCCAGTTATTCGGCGGATTACCATCCTTTGATTTATCCAGTATATAGTAATCCCTGTATTTTGATTCCGGGTGATTCAGTGCATGAGCAAACCAGGGATGCTCGTCGGAGGTATGATTGACTACAAGATCCATAATCAGCTTCATACCTCTCTTATGAATCTGGACAAGCAGTTCGGTGAACTCCTCCATTGTTCCAAATTCTTTCAGTATGTTATAATAATCTCTGATATCATATCCATTATCATCGCAGGGGGAATCATAGATGGGGCTTAGCCAGATTGCGTCAATTCCCAGTTCTTTCAAATAATCCAGCTTAGAGATAATGCCGGACAGATCTCCAATCCCATCCCCATTAGAATCCATAAAACTCCTGGGATAAATCTGGTAAAACACTGCCTCCTTCCACCATGCCCTGCTGATTGTTCCAAGATTCTTCCCAGGTCTGTCCGGTTCATTGTTCAACAAATCAATCAAGGTTTGGAAAAATGCCTCCCCAAGTGTTTTCCTTGTCAGCAATGCCAACGTATGTAATTTCATGTTACCGATCAATGGATTTTTGATCAGAATTTCTTTTTTATTTAATTGAAGCAGTATTTTGCTTATAATGTCATGTCCAATGGGGTTTTCGTATACCTCTTTTACTTTACTGTTCCTGTTTATTTGATTCGGCATTCTCTCCCGCCTTCCTTCCATATATTCTATCATCCCAATCTCCTGCCGGTTTTAGCCGGTTGAAGCATCTAATATCATTATCATATCTTAATTACCAAATATTTTCAATCCGTTTATCTAATGGTTATGTTAATCGGTAAAACCAACGGATCAACTAGTGATTTATAGTAAAACACATGATATAATTCTTAATAGCGGGTATACTAAACTGATGATAGCGCTGATATTTTCCAATAATGAAAGGATCTTCCATGAAATTAAGTCCGATAGAAAAAATGCTTTTTATTGCTGATTTACAGGATTTACTGCAATCAGAACATATCTATAAAATGAATTTATATATTCAGCACGGAAAAACCACCACATTTACTCATTGTCTGGTTGTCGCTTATTATAGCTACTGGCTCTCCTTACATCTTCCGTTTCATCTGGACCGTAAAAGCGTGGCAAGAGGTGCATTGCTTCATGATTTCTACCTGTATGACTGGCATATCCCCCATGAGAGCCATAGGCTGCACGGTTTTTACCATCCCGGATTTGCCCTAAAAAATGCAAAACGATATTTTAACTTAAACGATACCGAGACAGATATTATCAAGAATCATATGTGGCCATTAACCCTCACCTCTATGCCGCATAACAGGGAAGCCGCCCTGGTCTGCATAGTGGATAAGATCTGTTCCCTGGCAGAAACATTGCATATCTCCATCCTGCCAAAAGATTACCCGAGACTCAAAAAGACAGTTCTTAAGATGAGGCGCACACAAACTATACTCCCGTCCCTGTCATAAAACAAGGGTTAACAGCACACACCCCCTGCCGTATGCATGATTGCAGCGCAGCCTGCCGGGGGATGGAGTATGTTGTTAACCCTATTTCCTGATGATTATTTATTTCTTCATGATTATTTTATTTTGATGATTTCTACCTCTTATCTCTCTTTCGTTTTACTTACTTTTTCTTTATACGAGATGCAGATCTTCCTCAAATCCCAACATGAGATTCATATTTTGAATTGCGGCACCGGATGCACCTTTTCCCAAATTATCCAGCCTGGTCATAATCATTGCCGTGCCGTTGGCATCATTTCCAAACACGAATACTTCCGCATTGTTGGTATGGTTACAGGCCGTGATATCAAAACCTCCATCAAAAAGAAGGGAATCATCCGCATAAGGCATCACCTTCACAAAGGTCTGATCCTGATAATGCCCGCTTATTACTTCATGAAGCTCCTTTGCTGTCATATTCCTTGATAACTGCTTCATATGAATCGGAACAGATACACTCATCCCCTCATATATGTTACATAGGACGGGAAGAAAAACCGGATTATTTGCAAGTCCGGCACGTATTGTCATCTCCGGAAGATGCTTATGCCCAAGAGAAAGAGCATACGGTCTGGGAGCTATCGTATATTCATTTACACCGCCACTTTGCTCATACTTCTCAATCAGGCTTTTTCCTCCTCCGCTGTAGCCCGTCAGGCTGTGGCAGGTCACCGGATAATCGGGAGCCATAATCTGGTGATGAATCAGAGGAAATACCGATAGAAGAAATGCTGTTGCATGGCAGCCCGGATTGCTTACCCTTTTACTGGATTGAATCGCAGCTTTCTGTGTCCTGGATAATTCGGGAAGACCATACGCCCAGTCCGGGGCGGTACGATAAGCTGTGCTGGCATCTATGATTCTTGTCGCCGGATTGATCACGAGACTGACAGCCTCCCTCGCAGCGTCATCGGGAAGGCACAAAAAAACAATATCGGCTTCATTCAGACATTTTGCACGTTCCTTTGGGTCACGCCTTTTCTCATAATCAATTTTTATCATCTCCAACTCACTATAAAGATTTAATCTCTCATGAATTTTCAAACCGGTGGTACCGGAAAGTCCATCTACAAATACTTTTTTCTTCATATTTAAGCCACACCTTTCCATCTGTTATAATGTAATTTTCAATCTGTTGGTTTTGTTATATGTAACGGATTTGAAACTCACTCATAATATTTTTGTTACTCCATACCGTTCTTTTTTGTATTTTACCCGTCTATTCGTTGACATCTGTATATTTATACAGTATATTTTTATAATATACATCTTTACTTCAACTAAGTCAACTTGATTTTAACTATTATATGTGATATTTTGCAAGAATCATCGCTACTGCTATACTCCGGATGATAAAGAACCATGATTTCGAAAACATAATAATCGATCTTAGTTGTAGGAAAAATATTTCTTATGTTGTAATTCCTTTCTTTCTTTGTTAAAATATTCTCAGCGATTGTCCATAAAAAGTAATGATATCACTACTATGGTGGGATAATTGTTATGGACATAAATTTGATCACAAAATCGGAGGTTCAAAAAGATGAAAATCGGAGGTTTAGAAGCCGGCGGTACGAAGATGGTATGTGCTATTGGAAATGAGCACGGCGAGATTTTAAAAAGATATACCGTTCCCACAGAGGATCCTGCAACTACAATGCCAAAATTAATTGAATTCTTTCAGGGGGAAGGAATTGAAGCACTGGGAATCGGATGCTTTGGTCCTATTGATTTGAATAAATCTTCCGCCACCTATGGCTGTATCACCACGACACCAAAACTGCCCTGGCAAAACTATAATATCGTAAAAGCCTTTGAGGATGCGTTACATATCCCCATCGGATTTGATACGGATGTAAACGGTGCGGCACTGGGAGAAGCTACCTGGGGTGCAGCACAAGGTAAAGAAGTATCTCTTTATATCACCATCGGTACCGGTGTGGGCCTCGGTGTATGTATCAACGGCAAACCCCTGCATGGCCTGATGCACCCGGAAGGCGGACACATCCTGATGTCCCGCGTGAACGGGGATGACTTTACCTGCAACTGTCCTTATCATACCAATTGTTTTGAGGGATTGGCTGCCGGACCTGCGGTAGAAAAGCGCTGGGGAAAGAAAGCAATTGAACTTGCAGATAAAATGGAAGTATGGGAAATGGAAGCAGATTATATCGCTCAGGCGCTTACCAATTATATTCTTACCTTATCTCCCAATATTATCGTTCTCTGGGGCGGTGTTATGCATCAGGAACAGATCTTCCCTCTTGTAAGAGAGAAGGTAATAGGCTATCTCAACGGTTATATTCAGGTAGATACGATTATCAATCACATGGACGAGTATATCGTTGCACCCGGACTTGGCGATGATCCCGGAATAATGGGTGCTTTCCAATTGGGACTACTGGCAATGGCTGAATAATAACGAATTAATTAGTTCATACAACGTTTCTAATCTTAAATTTTATTAGTGGCAATCAATTGAGTTCTTGAATTGATTGCCCATTTTTATGCTGTTCCTTTGTTATAAAATGGTTTTTTTCCGCAATAAATGCTTTTTATAAAATTTTATTCTTTAAATATAAATGATATATTTTGTTTTTACTTGACCAAAGTACATTTTACAAGGGACTACACAGGGTAACGGTCTGACGGGTGATGTTGGCCCGAAGTCAATAAGGGCCGTTCTGATCGTGGGCTTCCGCTTCCTCTATGCCGTAAGTATCGAAACATAGTGAAGCTCGCGTTATATCGTCCGGGCCGAAATCACAGTTTTCCAGACTTCGGGCCAAGAAGTTCCTTGCTTTTATATTGCAGTTTTGAGTGCATTTTATTAGGCGTGGCAAAATCAAATGCAATTTAAGATATCCCTTTTCATACTTATATATATGACGAACCCATATATACAGTAGATAACTAAGAAAAAAGCGATGGTTATTGCAGTTGTTATGGCAGTAAGTGCTCGAACAGAATTGATAACAGGCACATCAAAGGAAATAGTAAAAAAAGAATACGCAATTACAGAAATCAATTTACCACCCAATATAATTGCAGGAACGACTGGAAACGCATAATAAATTAGGATATGTTTTCTTAATGTATTGAGTAACGCCGTATTCTCCATGCCTAAAATCTTTAGCATGTTATAGTGATGGGTATTTTTGTTGTTTTCACTCAATAGTTGAACGGCCAATATGACTGTCCCGATAATGCTGACAATCAGGGCTAAATAGAAAAGAGGTAAAATTAATATGATACTTTGGCTGGTTGCTTGTGTAGCATATTTCCCGCTGATATAATCCGTATCATTATATATCAGCCTCGTCCCATATCCCTCTTCATCCGATTTGGATATAGTTAGGGGAATCAGTTTCAATGTGTCAAATCTACTTTGCAAATCACTGAAATTCTCGCCTGAAATGCTTTCTTCCATATTGGCTACATAAAGGCTATATGCTACTTTGAGCGAATTCACTACGTTGTCAGGTACAACCAAGATATATTCCTGACCGTTGCCATACCCCCCGTATTGGGAAAAGGTTTCCGTGTATACCCCCGCACAAGAAAGGTTTTGCCCTAACATCATTAGCGTACTGCCATCAGAAACATATTTTTTATAGCTTTCGCCCAAATACGGCATACAATGAATAATAAACTCGTTTTCTTCCATACCAACCTTTTCATAGCCTAACATTTCACGCAGTACACAGTAGTCACTATATCTCATAAATGTATCATATCTGTTTTCACTCATTAAATAATCTTCCGGTGAATCGTCTTTCCCAATTTCAGTGAAATAATTTAACAGCGTTTCGTTTCTAACACTCATAAGTATTTCATTATATCCCGTATAAACATTGTAGATATAGTTTGATTTAAGCGGGACCGTATTTGACAAATATTCACTGTAATGAAAAAAGTCATATTCCTCACCCTTATGCAAAATACTGATGTCAAATGCCTCCAAATTGACACGCTGATTTGTAGCTTGATAGAAAGAAGTTCCAATACCAATACATGCGATGGAGAGAGTGAACAGAGTAGCGATAGCTCCTAACGCCATGCTTACATTGTTGATTTTGGAAGTCAGCAGTCGATAAAGAAATACATGTGTTTTCCGATACTTCCACAACTTGTTTTTGCCGAATGTATTATGCAGAACAGGAGGCAACCCGATAAACAGGCATAGCTGACATAATATTGCCAGAAGAAACCCCCAAAAAACATCTGATATGTTTCCCGATGGCAAGGAAAAGAACCATATACCAGCCGTGCCGCAAAATATCGAAATACAGAAGATTATAATACCTGCACTGGTATTTCTGATAAATAATTTCTCATTGTTGTCTTTGTAGCGAAGCAGATCAATTAGCTGCATCTTTTTCAGTTTCCGTCTGCTACTAAAAAGTCCGATAAGGTATATCATACAAAAATATAATATGGTTAAGCCCGCAGCTTTTAGAGAAAAACCCGGAGATAAAGAATAATGGCTTCCAAACATATTGATAATGATGGCTTCTAATATTTCAGCAAAAAGTATGCCAAGCACCCAACCAATAATAAGCGCCGCAAGTCCAATAAGACTGTTTTCTATCATAAACATTTTGGTGATTTCTTTTTTCTCTATCCCCAAAATCATATATGTGCTTAATTCCTGGCTGCGCTTTCTTAGCATAAAATTCATCATATAACCAACAAACCAGCCTAAGATGAATACAATTAAAACAGAAAAGAGAACAATCATATTACCGAGGTCGTTACTCCCGGTTTGCGACTCGATATGGGCAAGTTCACTTGCAATATCGGAAAAAATCAGTGCGTTAAAGCCATATATTAACGCAACAACACCAATCATGGAAACGAAATAGAGTAAATATTGGCTTGCCTGCCGTTTTGCATTTCGGATTGACAATGTTCTCAACATACTCAATTTCCTCCCATCAGGGACAGAACATTAAGAATTTCATGATATAAGGCTCCATTTGATTTTTCACCCTTTACAATTTCATTGAAGATTTTTCCATCTTTCAGGAATAGAATTCTTCCGGCATAGCTGGCAGAAAATGCGTCGTGCGTTACAAGAAGAATTGTTGCAACAAGAGAGCTATTTAAGTATTCCAGCAATTCCATTATGGTTTTAGAAGATTTTGAATCCAACGCTCCCGTAGGTTCATCCGCTAATATAAGTTTAGGATTTGCGACAACTGCTCTTGCGATAGCGCATCGTTGCTTCTGTCCTCCGGATACTTCATACGGAAACTTCGATAAGGTATCATGAATGTTCAAATGCGTTGCAATATCTTCTGTCCGTTTGGCTACCTCCCCCGGTTGAAGTCCTTTGATTGTAAGAGGAAGAGCTATATTTTCTTCAATCGTAAGCGTATCAAGTAGATTGGAATCCTGAAATATGAATCCCAAATTATCCCGACGAAAGGAAGCGACAAGGTTTTCCGATAATTCTGTAATATCGTTGTTTTCAAGAAGTATGCTTCCCGCACTAACAGTATCTATTGTTGAGATACAATTAAGCAACGTTGTTTTTCCAGAGCCGGAAGCCCCCATAATACTGATAAATTCACCTTGTTCCACTTGAAAACTAATATCGTCTAAAGCTTTCGTCAAATTATTGTTATTACCATAGTATTTTTCAATGTTTTTCACTTCTAACAACATAATAATCCCCCTCTATTGGTGAAGCGAACCGGTAAGTACACCATTCACAATCGTTACTGTTTTATCAGTAAAAATAAACTTGTATACAGATGATCTGTCAACGGGGATTGTGGGTTCAGAAGCAAAGAAAGATTTTTTTACATTCCCCTTATAGACCGTTATTTGTTGCTCGTTGCCGTTTTCATCACAGCTAATTTCACTTTCTGAATTTAACTCAATTACATTGAAGTTAGCCGGAGCATGAAACCTGACCTCTGTGACAATCCCATTTTCTTCAATGAAGCTGGCATATTCGAACTTCAATGACATAATGGCCGTGCCGGAGTTAAAAAAAATAATGAACCCTGCAAGCAATATCACAACAACAATTATCAGGACTACCCATTTTGTGTTAACCTTTTTCATTGTACAACCTCCTATACTAAATGATTTGTTAATGCCTTGCTATTAGCATTCAATTAACTTTAACATTAACGCAAATCAAGAGGTATAGAGGTCAGTTGCGTTTATCTTACAGTTTTGAAAGATAAACAGAAATCAAATTAAGTATTAGTCCAGCTCCCCAAAAACTTTGTCTGTGGGGAATAAAAGTATAATTTCTGTGTATATATTCAAGCCGGATTTGGCATTGATAGTGATTCCAAGTTTTTTACTTAATTCCTTGCAAAGATAAAGACCAATGCCAGTTGAGTTTTTGGCGTTACGGCCATTGCTACCTGTAAATCCAAGCTGAAATATCCGGGAAATTTCACTTTCCTTTATACCAATTCCATTGTCCCGTACAGCTAACTTTATATTTGTTCCTTCTTCTGAAGCAGATATAGTGATTTGAGGATTATCTTTTTTATATTGAACGCAGTTAGCAATAATCTGATTTAAGATGAAAATAATCCATTTTTTATCGCTGTATACCTCATAATATAAATCCGAGGTATCAACTCGCACATTGTTCTGAATTAAAAGCTGTTTATTTTTAGCCAAAACTTCCTCAACAATATCTTCAAGTGCGGTTTCTGAAATTATATAGTCTTTCTCAACATGTCCAAGTCTGGCATAGTAGAGTACTCGTTCAACATGACGTTCCATTTCCTCAATTTGAGAAATCAGCTTTCTTGTATAATCGTTTTTATTATTCTCACAAATCAGCTTCGACGCAGTTATAGGACGCTTAATTTCATGAATCCATTGTTCAATAAAATGCTGATATTCAGTTTGCTTGCGTTCTGCTTGAGAAACTTGCTCTGTCATAGATTTCATGGCGCGTTTCATGATAAAAAAATACTCGCGCTCCATCGCTGTTTCAGGTTTATCTAAAACATTCGGCAGCAGGTATTTTTTATCCAACGATTCCATGACAGCATTTAGCTTTGTGTATCTTTTTTTTGATTTATAGTAAGACGCAATTAAGCAAAGGCTTAGGATTAGCCCCCAACATATTAATACCAATATAAGCTCATCGCGGCCAATTCCAGCAAAATGAAGAAACAGGGATAGTAAAACGGCACATGAAAAATTGAGTACGATAATATAAACTTTGTCTTTGAAAAAGGTTCGCACTGTCATATTTTGTACCCCAATCCCCGTTTTGTCTGGATTAAGTCTTTAATGCCAATTTGATTTAGCTTTTGCCGCAGCCTTGTCATATGCACACTCAACGCATTGTCGTCAATGTGAATATGATTGTCCCATAGGAACTCAATTAGCTCAATCCGTGAAACCATACTGCCGGTATTTTGGAACAGATAATACGCTATTTTTAGCTCAGATTTCGATAATTCAATACTATTGCCGCGATATTCAATGTTAGCTGATATGGGATTCAGTATGATTTCTTTATAGGATAAGAGTTGTTCGCTGGTGTGGGCAGTTCGTTTTAGTAAAGACTGTATCCTTGCTAATAGCACAGGCAGATTATACGGCTTTGTGATATAGTCATCGCCGCCCATTGTTAATCCGTTCAATTCGTCCATGGTATTATCCCTTGCGGTAATGAAAATAATTGGAACTTTTGAAAAATGCCTGATTTGCCGACAGAGAGAGAATCCATCCTGATCGGGCAGATTTATGTCAAGTAGAATTAAATCTGTATTCAAGTTTCTAATCGTGTTCATTATGTTTCTGTCTAAATCAGGTGCGAGTATTCCATATCCGGCGTTTTCTAAGAACTGTACCAATTCCTCTCTGATTACCTCATCATCCTCTATAATTAAAATATTTGCATACATAATATGCGCCTCCGTTCTTTCATTTACCTTCAATGCGTCGGCCATCGTTGGGTTTTTCAGCGTCAGCGGGAACAAGCCACAAATTACCTTTCTTTATAGCTCCTTTAATCCGTCCGGCAGAACAATAATAGTTTACCATACGAGCGGTACGTCCCATTTTTAGCCAAGTTCTTTGACCGTTAAATATTCCATAGAAGCACCGTCCTATTTTTTAGTATGCTTATATTATATTTTGAGATATCGAATAATTCAAGTGTATCTCTATATAAGTGAGTTTTCAGGTTTCCGCTAAGCGGCAAGCAGGGGCGCTTTGCCCCAAGTGGCCTTTCCAATGTCAAATTCTTTTCCTGCTGATATTGACATCCAAATATCTTCAATATAGTAGCGACCTAAATCTTCCTCATTCTCAATCCCGGCGTAAAACTCAAAACAATCCAGATTTTGCGTGAGGTTAAGAACTTGGCCCGAAGTTCAGCCGATAGGCGAGGGTTCCATATACGCCCTGTCCGCTGATGAAATCGGACAGGGCGTATAACACACGACAAAAAAGGCTGCATATTCCCTCTGCGGGAACATGCAGCCTTTTGTTGTCAGCAGCCCGTTTCACGGTCTGCGTGTAGTTCCTTATAAACTGACCTGAATTATACACATAATATCTATTAAAAGACAAGTTCTTTCCGGAGTCTCTGTCCTTTACTTCACTCCAGGAAAGAAGCATATCTTTATCAACTTAACTCTATTAATTATCTCTCATACCATCCGACAATACCGGGATTCAGATTAATATTAATCTGCTTCACTTCCTGATATTCTTCCAGTCCCTGGATACCCAGCTCTCTGCCGTAACCGCTCATCTTATAACCGCCCCAGGGTGCTTCATTATAGGTAGGATTATAGCAGTTGATCCAGGTGATTCCTGCCCTGATTTCCTTCACAACACGCAGCGCTCTTGCGCCATCTGTTGAAAACACCGCTCCCGCCAGGCCATAGATAGTATCATTGGCCAGTGCCACAGCTTCTTCCTCTGTCTGAAAGGTCTGGATGGAAACAACGGGTCCAAATACCTCTTCCTTCACTATGGTCATATCCGGAGTGCAATTGTCAAAGATGGTTGGTCTTACAAAGTAACCCTTTGCACATTCTCCTTCCGTATAACGATATCCGCCGCAGACACAAGTTGCCCCTTCTGCTTTCGCCGTCTCTATGTATTTTAATACCGTATTCATATGCGCCTCCGATACCAGAGGTCCCATATCCGGATTCTCCAGTCCGTTGCCAAGGGTCATGGCATTGGCACGTTCTGCAAGTCTTGCGACAAATTTATCCTTGATGCTCTCTTCGATAATGATTCGTGAACCGGCGGAGCAAACCTCACCCTGATTAAAGAATACACCGATCATTGCCCATTCCACGGCACCTTCCAGATCAGCATCCGCAAAGATTACGTTGGGAGACTTACCGCCAAGCTCCAGACCCACCTTCTTGAGATTACCGACAGCGGCTCTGGCGATTTCCTGACCAACCTCCGTACTTCCGGTAAAGGTTACCATATCTACATCCGGGCTTGCCGCAATTTCATTGCCGACACTGCCGCCGGAACCCATGACAAGATTAATGGTACCCTTGGGAACTCCTGCCTGTTCCATAATCTCAAATAGGATGACTGCGGATAACGGGGTGTTGGTGCTGGGCTTGAATACGATGCAGTTACCGGCACTTAAGGCAGGTGCGATCTTCCATACCGCCATCAAAAGCGGATAATTCCAAGGGGTTATCTGTCCGCATACCCCTACCGGTTCATGAACAGTATAGGAATGCATCTGTCCGAAGGCATCATTGACATCATATACACCACCATAAGGCGCCTTAATCATTCCCGCATAATAACGGAAGCAATGAATGGCATCATCCACATCCCCTTCCGCTTCCCGAAGGGGCTTTCCATTATCTAAGGTATCGGTTCTTACCAGTTCTTCTCTTCTGGCATCCATCAAATCCGCAATTTTCAATACGATATCGCTCCGATTCTGAGCGCTCATTCTTCTCCATTCCCCTTTGCCATAGAATGCTTCCTTAGCTGCGGCAATTGCAAGCTTTGCATCCTCTGCACTGCCTTCCGCTGTAATGGCAATGACCTCACCGTTGGCAGGATTGGTAATTTCTCTTGTCCTGCCGGAAAGGGCCGGAACCCATTCTCCATTAATATAATTCTTCCTTAATTCCATTTTATTCCTCCTGTCTTTTTGAAAAAGAATAATTACAAAACAAACAACCTTTAAGCAATAATTAAGTTCCGCAATCACTGAAAGAGTAACCAAAATGCTGTCAAAGAATGCTTCTACATAAGACTATGTTTTATGATTCTCTTATACAATTCCGGTTACTCTTTCTACAATTATTTACCTGTCTAACTACTAACTGCAACGTACGGAACAGCGCTTACAGTCCATACTCTTCTTTTGTTTCTACAACCGCTTCTTCCAGGCGCTGTAACACCTGATCCATATCTTCATAGGTAATGACAGCTGCCGGTTCAAAACGGATACACTTCGCATTCACCAGGGTTCCTGCGGTTAATACTCTTCTAGCAAACATTCCTTTGGCAACAGAGTAGCCGACATCACTGGTCACAAATTCCAGACCGATCATCAGGCCGATTCCGCGTACCTCATCGATAACGGTAGGGTATTTTTCCGCGATTTTCTTAATTCCTGTAATGAGATACTCTCCTTTTTCCTCACATTGCTTCGGAATATCATGTTCCAGCATATACTTAATCGTTGCAAGGGCAGCGGAACAAGCAAGGGGATTGCCGCCAAAGGTAGGAGAACCAAGCAGCCAAGGGTTATCTACCAGTTCTTTCGTCCACATATGCGGTCTGCAGATGATACCGGTGATGGGCATGATACCGCCCCCGAAGGCTTTTCCATAGGTCATGATATCGGGTACCACATCCTCTGCCTCACAGCGGAACATTGCGCCAGTTCTTCCCATGCCGGTCTGAATCTCATCAAAGATCAGCGCTACGCCGTATTCATCGCAAATTTCACGAACCTCTTTGAGATATCCCTTTGGCGGAATGACAATGCCAGCCTCCCCCTGTATCGGCTCCAGGATGACAGCAGCGACACTTTCTCCCACTGCCTTCAGATTACGGATTGCCTTTCTGATATCCTCGGCAACACCGTATTCAACATGCTGCACCTGTTGTACCATAGGGGTGTAAGGAACACGGTAGCTCCCCTTGCCGCCCATGGAGATAGCACCCATGGATTTTCCGTGAAATGCTCCAACCGTTGAGATATACCATCTGCCGCCGGTTGCGATTCTTGCAAGTTTTAAAGCCATTTCCACTGCTTCTGCACCGCCGTTTGTAAAGAAGCACTTCTCCAGATCTCCCGGAGTTATATCCGCAACCGCTTTCGCCAGATATCCTCTTAAGGGATCCAAAAGTTCCTGGGAATGCAATGCCTGATGCTCTAACTGCGCTTTTACAGTTTCAATGATTTCCTGATTTCTGTGTCCGCAGGTATAGATTCCGAACCCGCCCAGACAGTCAATAAATTCTTCCCCATATAATCCCGAGCAGTACGCGTCGTAATCCTTCCATTCTACTACAGCGGCATTGGTGGATACGGATTTTCTGTATTTGAGCCAGCCCGGGCTGACATAGGTATCGAAATATTCCACCGTCTCCTGGGTCAGTTCCTTCTTCTCTTCCTCCGTAAGCTCATCGCTGTGTATAAAATTAATGACTCTGTTTAACTCCTTCACTACCTGCTCTTTATTTATCATGGTAACAGCTCCTTTTTATTTTGTAAATTCCGCCCATATCTCACTGTAAGTATCAACTACTTTACCGATATTTTCTACATAAAAGCCTTTTGCAATTTCTTCCGGCGGAATCATGATTGCCTTGTTATTCTTATAATCCTCATCCATTAAAGCAGCGCCTGCTTTATTCGGACTCAGATACGGGAATTCCGTGGCAATTTCTTTGTTGGTTTCAGCCTTTAACAGGTAATCCAGAAATTTGTATGCATTTTCCTTGTTCTTTGCATCCTTTGTGATGCACATATTGTCAAGGAAGAGATACATGCCTTCCTTTGGAAATGCAACATCCAAATTCTCATTCTCCTGCAGGGCGATTGCAGCATCTCCACTCCAGAACAAACCAACAGAGGTTTCTTCTGTAATCATCAATGACTTTGGTGAATCGCTGTCAAAACTTTTGATATTCGGCTTTAAGGTTAATAGCTTTTCTTTGATCTCTGCCAGTTTTGCCGGGTCTGTCTCATTCATATTATATCCCATGCTTAATGCAACCGCACCGATGATTGCCCTGAAATCATCCAGTACCACGATGGAATTTTTATAAGAAGGATCGAATATTTCCTGATAGGAGCTAAAATCCGCCCCTTCTCTTACCATATTCTTATTATAAATGATGACTACTGCTCCGCCCAAGTATGGAACAGAATGTTTATTCTCCGGATCAAAGCTCTTGTTAAGGTAGGATGGATCAATATTGGATAAATTAGAAATCTTGGACAGATCCAATTCTGCCAACATATCCTGAGAAATCATATTCTCCACCATATAGTCACTGGGACACACAATATCATAAGTCCCCGCTGTACTTCCCTTCACCTTGGCAAGCATCTCTTCATTATTGGAATAGGTTTGCATTTTTACCTTAATTCCGGTCTCTTTCTCAAATTCCTGAATTACGGAATCCGGAATATACTCCGTCCACATAAACAGGTTTAAGGTTCCCTTGCTGCTGCCTTTACTGCAGCCGGCGAAGGATGAGACAATGATTGCAACTACGATTGCAATTGCTGTCAGCTTTTTTGCATTTTTCATATTTTCATTCTCCTTTTAAAATTTATTTTGTCATCCGATCCGACTTTCTGATAGAAAGTCAATAGAAAACGGGCACTCTTCATGGACGACATTATCCCTCCTTATCAACAGGCACGATGATCTATGCCTTTTGCTTCTTTTCTTTCTTGTTTCCCTGAGTCAAAACGACCACCCCACAGGTTATCACCAGTACCAGTGTGGATAAAACATAGACATCAGGAGTTACTCCTGTTTTCGTCAGCTCCATAACCTTTAACGGATACGTATTGCTTCCGGGCCCGGTTGTAAAGAAGCTGATGATAATATCATCAACCGACAGGGTAAAGGAGAGAAATGCTCCTGCAATTACCCCCGGCATAATGATTGGCAGTGTGACGGTAAAGAATGTTTTAATCCGATTGGCACCTAAATCCATCGCCGCTTCCTCAACAGAGCGGTCAAAGCCTGCAAACCTTGCATTTACTGTGAATACAACAAAGGGAATGCAGAAGGTGGCATGAGCAATAATCAAAGAAATCAGCCCCATAGGCACCTGCGCCAGATTAAAGATTGCCAAAAGGGAAATACCCAGAACAATTTCCGGTATTACCACCGGGATATACAGCAGCATATCAATGATGCCTTTTCCCTTGAATTTATATTTGGACATACCATAGGACGCTAAGGTTCCTACGATGGTTGCGATCAATGTACTGGTAAAACCAACGATTAATGTATTACCATATGCTTCCAGCAACGCACTGTTATGAAACAATTCTCCGTACCAGCGAAAGGTGAAGCCTTCGAACACAATATTACGCTTAGAAGTGTTAAAGGAAAAAAGAACAATAACAGCAATCGGCAAATACAAGAATGCGTATATGAGTGCAGAATAACCATTGGCTAAGATTTTGCCTGTTTTCTTCTTTCTCTTTCTCATCTATAGCACCCCCAGATCCTTAAGATCTCCGCCGCTTTTTTTATAAATCGAGACAAAGATGATAATTAGAATAATCAGGAGCATGGAGAAGGCCGCTCCCAGTGGCCAGTTATTAGCCGCTTTGAATTGGTTTTCAATAAGATTACCGATCAACTGGGATTTTCCTCCCCCCATGATATCCGATACAAAGAAGTATCCAAGACTTGGGATGAATACGAGTATTGTTCCAGAGAATACACCCGGCGAAGTAAGCGGCAGCGTAACATGAAGAAAGGTTTTGACTCGATTGGCGCCCAGATCATTGGAAGCCTCCAGCAGGCTCATATCCAGTTTATCAATGGAGGCAAACAACGGGAGCACCATATAGGGAAACAGAATATAAACCATACCAAGGATAACTGCTCCCCTTGTATACAAAATCTCCACCGGCTGATCGATTAATCCGGAATTTACCATCATAACATTCAGGAAGCCGGTCTTACCGAGGATTGTCTTCCAGCCATTTAACCGAATCAGGGAATTGGTCCAGAACGGCACCATAAGCATAATCATCATCAGGGCTTTCTTTCTCTTATCCGCTCTTGCCATCAGATAAGCAAAAGGATAACCCGCAAAGATGCATACCAGGGTCGTAACCATCGCCAGTATAAAGGAATTCGAATAAATCTCCAGATAGGTGGGATTCAATAACTCCCTGTAGTTTGATAATGTAAAGTGATACACCACATTGTAGCCATCCGTCGACATAAAGCTCAGGAACAGGACATAGCAGAGGGGGGCCGCAACCAGCAGGACCAGCCATAGAGTAACCGGTGAAACGCTGGCCAGCAATGGGATTGTTTTATTTCTAAATGCATGATTCTTCTTCATAAATTTCACCATTCCTTTGCATCCATCGCCGTTTATCCGGCCAGATTAACATTTTCAATTACGCTGTGGATTAAGTGAGCTCTTGATTTCATGATCACCACATCATCCAAATCCCAATACAGATAGACAACCTCTCCCACCTTGGGTATCGCATCGATATCCATTCTGCTGATTTTTACCGTCTGACCATTAGAGATTACAACATTACTTTTAATGATATTTCCAACATAGATTTGTTCCTTTACTATGCCGGTAATCTGAAACCCTTCTATCGCATCTTTTGAGAACAGGACTTTCTCAGGTCTGATGCAGGCATAGATCATCTCCATGGGATCAAAGGTCATCCCCGGCTCTTTTATCCCTCTGGCATTGCCAACCTCTAAGCCAATATCAACAATATCTTCGCTGCACTGTTGTACCGTAGCTTCGAAGATATTGGATTCTCCGATGAAATCCGCCACAAACTTTGTCTTCGGCCGTTCATAGATATTTACCGGGGCGTCCAGTTGATCCAGATATCCCTGATTCATGATTGCAATCCGGTCACTCATCGTTAAGGCCTCTTCCTGATCATGGGTCACATAGATGAAGGTTATCCCCAGCTTTTTCTGAAGGTTTTTCAGTTCCAGCTGCATCTCTTTTCTTAATTTTAAGTCCAGTGCTCCCAGCGGCTCATCCAGCAGCAGCACTCTGGGATTATTGATTAACGCTCTTGCTATTGCGACTCTTTGCTTTTGCCCGCCGGAGAGCTGGCTGGGATATCTCTTCTCAAATCCATTCAACTGAACAAGGGCCAGCATCTCCTCCACCCTCGTCTTAATCTCTGCCTTTGGCACCTTCTTCATCTTTAAACCATAGGCCACGTTATGAAAGATATTCAGGTGGGGAAATAGTGCATAACTTTGAAACACTGTATTTACATTCCGTTCGAAGGGTTCTTTCTCCTCAACATTTTTGCCTTCCACTAAAATCTGCCCGTTTGACGCTTCCTCAAAACCGCCGATCATTCGTAAAATTGTCGTTTTACCACAGCCGGACGGGCCGAGCATTGTAAGAAATTCACCTTCATAGACGACAAGGTTAAGATCATGAACGACATGATTTTCACCATAGATTTTATTTACATTCCTGATTTCTACAATTGCCTTTCTTTCCTGAGTCATCTATGTCACTCCATTTGCTACTATATATTTGGATCCAAACATAACACTCCGGTTATGTTTCCTTCCATCTCTTGCTTAAGTTACAATAAGAAGGTACTGGGTCTGACGATCACTCCATTGGACTAGCCACGTCCGTAACAGAAACCGTCAGCCATCCTTCTTGTTGTAGCGTTCGTTTCAGCGGGTTGAACCACTGGTATCTCAGGGCGTTCGTGTCACCAAGCAAATTGAATCGGCAACGAGTAAAACGATGGTCACTCACTACATATCATTTTGATTGGAGGCATTGCCTATGGAAACCAATGCAGTTGGAATCGATGTCTCTAAAGGTAAAAGCACGATTGCAGTCATGCGTCCCTTTGGAGAAGTCATTCGTAAACCCTTTGAAATTCATCATTCTTCCAGTGAACTAAAAGAGTTGGCAGACTCTCTCAAAAGCCTAGAAGGTGAGACCCGGATCGTCATGGAGTACACTGGTAAATACTATCAACCCATTGCCAGATACCTTGTTGATTCCGGTTTTTATGTTAGCGTCGTTCATGCAAAACTCATTCATGACTTCGGTAACAACTCTATTCGTAAGATCAAGACTGATAAAGCAGACTCTGTTAAGATCGCTAACTATGCTTTATCTAACTGGTTGATTTTAAAGCCTTATTCTGCCGAGGATGACACTCGTCTCCTCTTAAAAACTTACAACCGCCAGTACAACCAATATATGAAGCAGTATGTTTCTGTTACGATTAATATTTTTCATCCATATCCTTTGTACTATTGGGTTCGCAGCGTCTAGCGCCCACTGCATCGAAACAAAAAAAGCTGACTCTATCGTCAGCATCTTTGCTCTTGTCTTTATTTATTAAATTGCATCGGTTCCTCTTTCTCCGGTTCTGATTCTCATAACATCCAAAACATCCTTAATGATTACTTTTCCATCTCCCACCGTGCCGGAGGCTACCTTCTCTCTGATTTCCAGCAGAATATCTTCTACAATCTCATCCTTTACTACTGCTTCAATCTTGATCTTGGGGATGAGATTGATCTTCGTTCGAAGTCCCTTAAATTCAATGGGATGAGTTTCTCCTAATTGAATTCCGCAACCCATGATGCTCATAATCGACATACCGTTGCATCCCTGATTTTGCAATATCTCTTTTACAACTTCCAACTTCTCCGGTTTAATGTACATTGTTAATTCCTTCATGAATTTCCTTCCTCTCTTTCTTTTTTCTTTCTCTTATCTTTCTCTTTTTTCTCTTTTTCCACAAGAGAATCCAGCAAGCCGTCTCACTTGTTTATGCATAAAAAAATGCTTAAGGGCAGATTTGCCGCTTAAACATCATTGTTTTTTGATAGAAGCTATTAAGATAGTGGAATTATAACATTTGTGCGTTATATTGTCAATATAGTATTTTTAATATTCCTGTGTGAATTAGCTTTTTATAATTCACACTAACGTCCACGCGTGCTACTTGCTTGCACGCATAAATTCAACGTGTGAATTAGCTTTTTATAATTCACACTAATTCCAGGTAAAGGTCACACTGAATTTCGCCAGGCAGTTCCCTTTATTGATATATTCGTGATAGGAATTTGTCGGAAATCTGATGCAATTATCTTCTTCAACAAAATATGTTTTTCCATCCACCTTTACATAGAGCTCGCCGGAAAAAACGGTAAGATATTCATAGGTATTATCGCCATGTCCCTCCGATAAATACTCCGATCCGCTTTCCAACTCCATCATATAGATCTCAAAGGTACGATCTTCTTCATAGGGAAAGTACTCATAGGCCTTATATTTATTGCCATTATGAAAAGATGGTATCAGTTCCTTCTTATCCACCTGAATAACCTCTGACTTTTCAGCACTGATTAAAGAGTTAAAGGAAATCCTTAATCCGCTTACAATCTTTCCAAGAGTTTCAACAGTAGGAATAGATTCCCCACGTTCAATCTGACCAAGCATACTTTTACTGATTCCCGTCTCTTTGGATACATTAT
Organism: Bacillota bacterium; assembly: GCA_023439505.1. Classification (GTDB taxonomy): domain Bacteria; phylum Bacillota; class Clostridia; order Lachnospirales; family Lachnospiraceae; genus Mobilitalea. The sequence goes on along the minus strand of JAEXNR010000062.1, from coordinate 147,866 downwards.
CCAGACTCATTTTTCTTGCCATTCGAATCCGCTTCAGATTTCTTGATACATTTTTCGAGATGTATTCCATATCAGGCCTCCTTTACCATAGTGGCGACGTGCGTTTTAACGCATTTATCGTAATATAATTATTCCCTTGTGTCAAGGTAATCAGTCGGTGACTGAATAAGTAAATATTTCCATAGAAGTAACGAAAGAAAAGAAAGAAAATCATCCCAAATAGTTAATTAAATTAAGCGCAAAAAAGAGTCTGGAAAAATCAACCCATAATTCCTCCAAACTCTCTCTTTTTAAATTTCTACCCATATAAATTACCCGGGTTATGCAGGCTATGTCGTCAAATCAGACAGAGCATCTTCTGTCCCAATCATCCATTCTCTGAATTGACGCCATCTCTGCTGTCTGTACTTCTTATATGTTATATTTCATTAAATCTTCCTGGAAGTTCTTAATCATAAGGTCAAAGATCGTGATCTGATTGGTAAGCTCATTGATCTGATCAACGTAGATTGCAACGTTGGAGCTGGCTTCCTCTGTAGCTGCGGAATTCTCTTCTGCAATCGCTGCAAGACTGTGCATGTTTTCAAAGAGGGAGGAGATATTGTCTGCTTCCACCTTCAAATCCTGAGAAGTCTGTATCATCAGGTCAGATACCACCTTCAGATTCTCATTGGACTGGCTGGAGCTGTCCACCGCTGATGTAAGTTTATGACTCTCTGATTCCAGAACATTGTATTGAACATCAATGCCCGCTACTACTTCACCGATACTTAAGACAAAACCGGATAAGCTGCTATTAATCTTCTCTACAGCCTGATTGGTCTCATTGGATAATCTTCTGACTTCATTGGCTACCACGATAAAGCCTTTTCCTGCTTCCCCGGCTCTTGCCGCCTCAATGGAAGCATTCAGAGCCAGCAGATTGGTCTGTTTTGCGATTGCTGATACGATGGATACAATCTGCATAATATTTTGTGCATCCTGTTTCAAATCATCACTGCTCTTCTTGATCTCATTAAATCGTACCAATACGGTATTAATTTCTGTAGCGGTATTCTGAACATTACGGAAACTGCTTTCCAGACCCACCATTGCCGTCTCGATTTTACTCTTATTGTTCTGACTTTCGTCGGAAATTCTTGTAACATTGTTAATGCTTTCATTCAATACCGTAACAGACTGCTCTGTATCCTCTGCCTGTGTTGTCGCTGCAATAGCAACCTCATCCAGAACATCGGTAATATCCTTCGATGTATTTTGCATCGTCTGTGCAATTCCGGTAACGGAATGATTAAAGGTATACATCTCATCCACAATTGCATTAAAGCCGATGAAATCCTTTTGAACACTTTTCTTCAGATCGTTGATCTTGTCCATCATTACCTCATATTCATCGTCAGAGCGGATGAACAGGGTCTCTACAAAATCACCGCTGCCAAGCTTCTCCAGCTCCTTGATCAGCAGCTTCTTCGGACGCTCAAAGAGTGTGGAAGACAAGAAAGAAATAATCAGGGTGAGTCCGGCTACAAAAAGTGATTTTACCGGGCTGGACAGTACGGGTAAGGAGACAGCACCAACAAATACGGTATTGATCAGAGATGTCTTATAGGAGGTCTTCTTAAGTACTCCAAAAGAGAACAGCTGATTCAGCCGGTATCGTCTGGTAAACTGAATTTCTTTCGCAAAGGTCAGTTTCAGCTGAATCTCATCTTCCGTCTGCGTGAGTACCTCAACCTTAATCTCCTCATTGAAATAATGAGAAACACCCTTAATCAACCCTGCCAGATAATATCCCATGCCCCGTTTGGAGCGATAGGTAAAATAAGCTTCATGAGAGGACACCGGAACCATATCAAGAATCGGAGGGGTCGCACCCTTAAAACGCTTCATAACAATTACATGTACATCATTCATGGATTTCAGAAATTGATAAGCTGATTCATGTCGAAAAAATCCCGGGTAGTTCTTACTAAATGTTTTGATATTCTCTTCGCCCATTACCAACCAGATTTCCTGTTGGTCTTTTCCGACGGCTTTTCCAATATCCACTACGATTCCTGTAGCAATTTTATCACTGATATCTTCTAATGGGGAAAATATATAATCTGAAGGTAAACTGTTTGCTTTCAAAGCCTGATTTACAACATCATTACCATACAGTTTTCTACAAGACTCCACCCATGAGGAAACTACGGTACCTTTCATAAGCATCTCTCCTTTGCGTACGTTCTGATTTCATTTTATCACACTCATATGAGGGATACAATATCAACACTTCGCAGTGTAAAAATAATTTATTCCCTCAGGGCTACTGTTCACTCCCCATTCATTCTCCCTTCAAGCCGCCTATGAAAATGCCTGCCTCCTTCCTATCGTAAAAGTTCATAATTTCCTGTAGACTTCTGCCCTCCGCGGTTAATTGCAAGGCTTTGCTTCTAAGATTACGATAACATTGAAATAGTGCTTCGGCCTGACTGATATTATGATAGACCTTCCAGAAGCCGCATAGAAGATAGTCCTTTCCCTGATGGTTGATATATCCCGCTACATCCTCCGGCGGATACCCTAATAGGAGTCCGATTTCATGGGGAAACTCCTCTCCTTCTTCTTTGTATCGCCGGTATCTTTCCTTCCATTGCTTAAGAATCACATCCGGTTCCTCCCATACCTCATACCCATATAACATTAGAAGTTCTCTGGATTCCTTTACAGCCAGGTATCTTCTGATGAATGTCTCCCGAAAAAGAAGGAGCAGGAGCATTGTCTGATTCTCATAAATGATCTCCACACGCACCGGAAAGGCCTGAATTTGCTCTCTGAGGATTGTAATAAATACCGTTCCATCCGGAATTTTACATTTGTTGACATTGATTAAATTTGCCGGCTTCCAGCCTACCAGTGCAGGCATGCAGTGGCTGGCAAGCAGGGTATTGATCTGTGCCCTTATTGGATCTATCCATTGATTCGTCACATTCTCCATCCATAATCCCTCTCTTGCTGATCAAGCTGGTACTATTAAATATAACAGTATCCCAAAAAGAAAGAATTCCTATTCTCCTTGGGATACTTATCACGAAGCAAAGTACACTTCTATCGGGATATTTCATGAAGTCTTAATTAATTTCCTGCTTTAACGCGTCTATGATATTCTCATTTTTCACTTTCCTGCTGGAATACAACATTGCCACTATTACAATAATAAATACCGCTCCTACAGCCAGGAAAACATTTCCCCAGGGGATAAAGAAAGGAAAGTCAAACTCCGAAAGCATGGAGCCATAGATCAGATACATTACAAAAAAGCTTATGGGAATTCCGTAGACCAACGCCTTTATCCCGTAGAAGATGCTCTCATAATTAAGCATTTTATTAAAGCTTTTCGGTGTGATTCCTACGGATTTTAACATGGCAAACTCTCTTTTACGCAGTGCAACACCTGTCGATATGGTGTTTAGTATATTAGCAACACTGATTGAGGTGATTAAGAACAAAAATGCATAGGTGAACACTGATAACAACATCCACATCTGATGTTCTCTTTGCCGATAAAGGTATAAATTATATACGCCGACGCTTCCGCCAGAGAGTTTTCCCTGCATCTCCTCTATATTTTGCTGAAGGACCAGCGGTTGATCTCCGTTCAGATACAGATGCCTGCTCATATTTTGGGTTGGCCCGTCACTCTCGCCCACCAGTTTCTCATAGCACGCTCTGGAGATGATGATATGAAAGCCTTCATAATTAATATAGGACATTACCCCCATGGGCCGCTGATCTGTTGTGGCAGCTATGGTAATCGGCAACATCGGTTCATATTTTTCCTCCTCTGCACGATAGGCGTTTAAATTCAGCTCATCTCCGCTCCTGACCTTTACTGCTTTTGCTTCTACATATTTGCCCCTGCTGCTGTCTTTGAACTGCGCTGTGTCAATTACGATGGCAGAAGGCTGATTTGTATCCTTTAATTTCTCCTCATCCACACCGATTCTGCCAGCGAATGTTTTCAGGGTAGCATCATCGAGAACATTTACTGTTACCTGATACGGAAACATTCCCTTCTCATCCGGTATATTATTTTTGACAATATAATCAGCGGCCTGTGCCTTGGGAATGGATGTGGTTGTATCAAAGCTAAACACTTCGGTTATTTTTGTTATGTTATCTAATTCACGTATTTTCTTAGCAATGGCATCATATTCTTCGTCCCCCTGGCTGCGAACAGTCACTGAGATGTCATAATTAATACCGTCCTGGGTAAGAACAACAGATTTACGAATACACATGGTGAAGTAGGTCACCACCAGAAATAGTATCATGCTGATAATTAAGGAAAAGACTGTCGCCTGATACCTTCTTCGATTCCTTTTTAGATTTTTTAATCCCAGATCACCTTCCATTCCAAATATTCTTCTTGTCAGCTTCGAGGTTTTAACTGCTCTTCCTGTAATCTTCACGTCGCCGCTCTGACGAAGCGCTTCAATTGCGGTAATTTTAGATGCTCTTTTCGCAGGAAGAAAGGTTGAAACCATTATGGTACTCATGGATATGGCAATAGCGGTGAGGATACTAACCGGCTCTATTACCAGACTTAATTTCTCTGTTGCGCCCAGCGCGTTCTGCATCATGGGATTGATACACAAAAAGGTAATCTCCATTCCAATCAATCCCGCCAGGACACCAAAGGGAATGCTAAGAGCAGCGATCAGATATCCTTCAAAGAACACAGAGTTTTTTTTCTGCTTTCTTGTGGCTCCGATACTGGAGAGCATCCCAAGATAACGGGATCTCTCTGCCACCGATATGGCAAAGGCATTATAAATTAAAGAGACCGATCCGATTACAATAATTCCCATAATAATTACTGTGAGACTGATGAGCATCCTTCTGACAGAATCATCCTTTACCACCCCGTAATATCGCAGCAGGGAGTTGTTGAACATGATTTTTTGATCCGGGATGTTATTATCATGACCCAGTTTTGTCGCATGCGAGAACATGCTCTGCTTCACTTGTTTCCACAGAACGGATACATCAGCTGTTCCCTGGTCAGTCAGCGTAGTTTCATCCAGATAGGATAGTACGGTATATCCGGGTGACCAGGTGTATTCCCAGGTAGGCCGCTTCATGATGCCAACGACGGTATAGGTTTTATGAATCTCTTTGGTAAGATATTCCGACACCTTATCCTGATCCTTTGACAGGGAGGATGCCTGTCCCAGAGGCTTTGCTTCACCCTCCCCTGTGGTTGGATATCGGTGTCCGATCTCCATGCTAATCTGATCTCCGATATGATAATTTACCTTTCCATTAGCCAGGATAGCATCGGATATCACCAATTCATCCGGCGCCTGAGGCAATCTTCCTTCCGCCAGGGTAATAGGTTTATTTTCAAATCCTTGTTGATTCATTTCCCGGATAAACAAATAGGGTTTATTTTCGTTTTTACCGCCCGCAAGGTACGCATATCCAAGATCATTTGTTAGAATTACTGTCTCGGTTTGCTTATCCTTTCTTATCTTTTCTATGCTTTGCCTCGGAACTTCCTGATAACTGACATGCCATGCGCCATTATCTGCAATTTCCTGCCTCCGCATCAGATCCATAAAGGAGATTCCCAGCGTTGATACTGCTGTAATCATGGCAGTGGATATGATAACACCGATTATGGTTACCATAGTTCTCTTTTTATTTAATCTCAATTGGCGGACCGTGAGTTTATTTACAATGTTCATAGACGGATCACCTCATCTTTGGTAATTCTTCCATCCTCTATGGCAATAATCCGATCCGCCTGAAGGGCAATCCGCTCGTCATGTGTTATGATCAACAGTGTCTGCTGATACTTCTTATTAAACATTTTCATTAATTCCACAATCTCAGAACTATTCTTGCTATCCAGATTCCCCGTAGGTTCATCTGCCAGCATAATGGCAGGATTATTCATTAATGCCCTGCCAATGGATACTCTCTGCTGCTGCCCCCCTGAGAGCTGATTGGGCAGATGATGAATCCGGTTCTCCAGATTCAGTGTCTTTACAATATTTCCAAACTGTTTCTGATCGATCTTCTGTCCGTCAAGCAGCAGAGGCAGGGTGATATTTTCTTCTACCGTCAATACGGGAAGCAGATTATAAAACTGATAGATCAGACCAATCTGGCGTCTTCGAAAGATTGCCAGCTGAGTTTCATTCAGATCATAAATGCTGGTATTTTCAAGATATACCTTCCCTTTGGTCGGTCTGTCCACTCCCCCAAGCATATGCAGGAGCGTGGACTTGCCGGAGCCTGAGGGGCCGATAATTGCGACAAATTCTCCTTTTTCCACTGAAAATGTAATATCATCCAGTGCTTTTACCGCTGTATCCCCGCTGCCGTATACTTTTGAAAGATGCTCTACTTTTAATATTTCCATCATTGTCTCCATTTCTAATATTCTCTTTATCAATTTCTTGCCTGCCGACAAGCTATGGCTTTTCCTCCGGGGAAGGAGGGCGTATGATGCAGTGATCCATTGACGGCTGACTGTCTACAGATAACAAGTATATCAGTGGTTAATGACTATGACATGACCCTTATATTACAATTTTGTCACAATTGCTGTCCTTCGCTGCTCTTATATATTTTTAAATAAAACGATGTTCCTTCTTCCTTCTTGCTGGTAACGCTAATGTCTCCGTTCTGATTCTTCATAATGCTAAGTGCCATGGCCAGTCCAATTCCCACGCTGTCCTCTCCCGCATTCTTCCCCTTGTAAAATCTCTGAAAGATATAGGGCAGATCTTCTTTCTCTATTCCGCTTCCGTTATCCTCAATGATAATCTGTGTATAAAGGGGATTTTCATCGCAGGATATCCTGATTGTTCCTCCCTGCTTCGTATGTTCCATACAGTTCTTTACAATATTAAGAATTGCTTCCGCACTCCAATTAAAATCACCCAGGAAGGTGATCTCCTGCGCTACATTTATCTCAAGCTTCTGATCTTTTAACTCCATTGGGATATAAAGCGGTTCAAGGGCATGCCTGATCAATTGATTAACAGAGATTGTCTCTTTCTTAAAACGAACGGTTTTGGCATCTATCTTCGATAATTTGAGCATGGAGGTCAAAAGCCATTGCATCCGTTCCAATTGAACCCCCATCTGTTTCGTGAATTGTTTCTGCTTCTCCCGCTCCAGTCCGGGGCTGCGCAGTAAATCGGTCATTACAATCATAGAGGTGAGGGGGGTCTTTAACTGATGGGAGATATCCGATAGGATGTCTGCAAGATGTTCCTTCTCCTTCCGCTGATGCTCTTCGCTTTTGGAGAGAATGGTGGTCACCTTATAGATTTCATTCTTTAAAATACTAAGTTCACCTTCCTGATTATCTCTGATATCCAATGTGTATTCTCCCGCGTAAATCCGGCGAAGGTACCCGGATAGCTCCTCAATCGAGTGATATCTTCTTCGGGTAAAGATAAGATTACAGATGATGAGCACCAATGAATTGAGAATTACAACCACCCCCGCCAGGGGATGCAGAAAGAAAGATATGCCGATCCCGATGAAAGTGGTGATCATCATAATAACAACCAATAGCTTTATTTCCTGATTACGAAGCATACGTTTTTACTCTCCCATCTTATAGCCCAATCCACGAATCGTTTTGATGATCTGCGGATCACCGGGATCCTCCTCTAATTTTTCCCTCAGTCTCTTGATATATACGGTTAGCGTATTATCATTGATAAAGTCTCCGTTCACATCCCAGATCCCCTCCAGAAGTTGATTGCGTGAGAGAACCTGTCCCTCGTTATTGGCAAAGGTCAGTAACAGACGGTATTCCAGGGCGGTAAGAGGGACTTCCAATCCATTTTTATATACTTTGGCCTCCAGCGTATTGATTCGAAGGTTCTTAATATCAATGCTGTTTTGCATCCCGCTCTCTCTCTGATATCTTCTTAATACGGACTTCATTCTGGCAAGCAGTTCCCTCACGCGAAACGGCTTGGTGATATAATCGTCGGCTCCCAGTTCCAGCCCCATTACCACATGCACCTCTTCTTCCAGGGCCGTCAGGATTAAGATGGGAATATCCCATTTTGACCTGACAAACTTACATAATTCAAAGCCGCTTCCATCCGGCAGGGATAAATCCAGCAGGATCAAATCAAATTTATATTCCAGCACCGCTCTTTTCGCTTCTGCTATCGTATGGCTCAGCACTGTGGTATACCCCTCCTGTTCAAGGGAATACTCCAGTCCCAGCGCAATGGTTTTATCATCTTCCACCAATAATATCTTCATCTTCGCACCTCACAGACACATGACTCATCAGATAATGAAATCTTTCCATTCATTACCTGTTACATTTATCATACACAATTTTGATCGCAATGCAAGGGTTACTGCCGATTGTACCTCATGATATATAGAGTGAACAGCATCCGATATCATACTTTTTATATCGGATTAATATATTTATCTTGACTAATTCCTCTTCGTATTTTATCATAAAATAACAGTTCCAATGCTTTGTTTTATGAAGGAAGGGAAGCCTATGAATTATAAATTTAATACAAAATGTCTTTACGGCAATAATGAAAAAAGGTTGGTTGAAAACACCGGTGCACTCAGTTTTCCCATCTATCAGTCAGCAACCTTTGCTCATCCCGGGGTTGGACAAAGTACCGGATACGATTACTCCAGACTGCAAAACCCTACAAGAGAAGAGTTGGAGAAAGTAGTAAATACGCTGGAGAACGGTTATGATACCATTTCCTTTTCCTCCGGTATGGCTGCAATGAATGCCTTAATGGAATTATTCTCTCCCGGAGACCAGATGATTGCATCCGATGATTTATACGGAGGCAGTATCCGTATATTTGAGCATATTAACAAGAAAAACGGCGTTCAGGTATCCTATGCAGATACCTCGGATCCATCCAATATTATAAAAGAAATCAATTCCAAAACAAAAGCTGTGTTCATTGAATCGCCGACAAATCCTATGATGAATGTTTCTGACCTGAATGCCATTGCAGGGCTGGCGAAGGAACATAATTTGCTACTGATCGTTGATAACACCTTTTTGTCCCCCTATTTTCAGAATCCGATCCGGCTTGGGGCGGATATTGTTCTTCACAGCGGTACAAAGTTCCTTTGCGGACATAATGATACACTGGCCGGTTTTCTCACCGTTGCCAATGCAGACCTTTCCGAAAGGTTCCGATTTATTGTGAAAACCACCGGTGCAGGACTGGCTCCTTTTGACAGCTGGCTTTTACTAAGAGGAATTAAGACACTGCCAATCCGTATGGAGTATCAGCAGACAAATGCACTCCGTATCGCTCAGTGGCTGGAACAACAGCCCAAGGTCCAATCCGTTTACTATATCGGTCTGCCCTCTCATCCCGGTTATGAGATCAATCAAAGACAATCACGGGGGTTTGGAAGTATTCTCTCCTTTCGCGTAGACAGTGAGAAAACTGCAGTGCAGCTATTAGAACGGGTCAATGTCATCCGTTATGCGGAAAGTCTTGGCGGTGTGGAAAGTCTTATTACCTATCCCATGCTGCAGACACATGCCGACGTTCCCAAGGAGGACCGGGAAGCGAAGGGAATCAACGAGACATTACTTCGTTTATCCGTTGGAATTGAGCATATTGATGACCTTCTTTATGATCTGAATCAGGCGCTCAATCAGGATGACGCATCATAAACTTTCATAAAAAGAAACCCATAAGAAAACCTTATAGAGATAAACCTGCAAATAATAAACGCTTAGAATTAAGATCACAGAAACAAACTCTTAGAATCGGGCTTTCAAATAATAAACTCTCAGAATTTAGATCGCAGAAACAAGATCACAAAAAATAAGATGATCTAATATAAATTCACAAAATAAGTGCAGCTATAACAGGATACTACCTGTTTTCTGCACTTATTTATTTCTGGCAGGAAAACGCCTGCCAACTCCAAGTTCCCGGCTCCTGACCGTAACTCATGAGGTCATAAGCTTCACCAGCAGCTGACAGCATTTCTCCAGATCATCCACATGGGTATATTCTTTGCAGGAATGGACCTGGTGCATTCCGCAGGCAATGACGATTCCCGTGATCCCCTCCTGAAGAAACTTATTATTGTCGCTGCCTCCCATGGTTTCTATCAGCTCCGGCGCAATTGACAGTTCATCACAAGCCTTTATAAATCTGGAAATCACCGGGTGGCTTTCAGCTACATGATAGGCGAAGCTCAAGATGACTGGCTGATAGTCGCACGTTCCCATTCTATGATTAGCCGTATCGTGAAAAATCCGTTCAATTTCCCGGGCTTTTGCCATAGCCTTCTCATGGGAATGGCTTCTTATCTCTCCCTTTAGAATGCATCTCTCCGGAACGATATTGGTTGCCGTTCCTCCTTCTATCATTCCAATATTTACAGTTGTCTCATCATCAACTTTCCCCTGAGGGATTCTTACGATGGCTTCGGCAGCTATGGCTATGGCGTGAATCCCTTTCTCCGGCGCAAACCCTGCATGTGAGGCCTTTCCGTTAATAGCCGCCGTAAAGGAAATAAAGGTTGGGGCCTTATAGGCAGCTCTTCCAATGGGTCCGTCCAGATCCAGCACATAGGCTTCCCTGGCTTTTATCTTTGTAAAGTCAAATACTTCACTTCCTCTGACATAGACTTCCTCTGCTATTGTAAATAGGATCTCAATGCTTCTATGGGGAATCTTCTCTTCCCTGATGGTACGAACCGCTTCCAGGATTGATACAATTCCCGACAAATCATCCGCACCCAATACGGTAGTTCCGTCACTGGTAATCGTACCGTCCTCCTGGAGAATGGCCTTCTTTCCTATCCCCGGTTCCACCGTATCCATATGGGAAGAAAATAAGATCGGATCTCCCTTTAGATCCCCTTTCAACCGGGCATACAGATTTCCACACTCGCTCTGATAATATTCTCCCGCGCCATCCATAGTTACATCAAATCCCAACTCTTCCAGTACCCTGGTCAGCTCTGCCGCCATATTCTTTTCCCGAAAGGATATGGAATCTATTGCAACCAATCGACAGAATTCTTCTGTCATTCTTAATTTATCTACCACGTCTTAACCTCCTAAATCTGTGTCAAAGCATCTGTTCCTGCTGCCATGTCTACATCCATCTTCTTTAAAGTATCAATATTCAAGCAGCACTGCAAAATATGTCGATACCCTTATCATTCTATGTGCCTTTCCTTCTGCTCTAATTTTCTTTCTTTTCTTCTCGTCCGAACATCAGTTTATAAATGATATCCACCCCTCGTTCAGGAAGCAGTTCCAGCATAGCAAGAAGTTTCCCCGTCCCGATTCTGTATTTCAGTTTGGGATGTCTGGATTCCATTGCCCGAATCACAGTTTTTACCAGTTGGCGGGGATCATTCTTTTGGTTTAGCTCCATCGCCATGAGGGGTTTCATTTTTGCAAGCAGTTTACTGTAGTACTTTGTTTTTGAAATTGCTCTATCAAAATTCTCGTACACCTGATGGGTGATGTTGGTTTCATAGGAGCCAGGCTGAATCTTTACAACGGGAATACCCAGGTAGATCAGTTCCCGCCGGAGACTGTCGTTATAGGCATCAACCGCATATTTTGACAATACATACGGTCCGGCAAATGGCTGCGGGGTCATCCAGCCTGACTCAGAACTGCAGTTGATAATCCTTCCCCGCCCTTTATAAATCATGTCAAAAAAGCTGCGATTCACTCTTGCTGTGCCTATCACGTTAACGTTAAGGAGTTTTTCAATGGATTCGACGCTGTCGCCTTCAACCAGGGAAGTGAACGATGTCACTCCCGCAAAATTCACAACAGCATCCAGCTTATTCGTATAAGATTTTATCGTTTCAAGTGCGGCATTGACACTTTCCTGCTTTGTAACATCAAGTCGGACGGGAATCACATTCTCCAGTTTCCCCAGCCGGTGCAACTGGGCTTCATTGGTGCCGCCTGCAAATACCATCCAATTTCCCATGCCGGACAATTCTTTGACGCAAAGACTACCAAGTCCACCCGTCGCTCCAGTAAATACTGCATACTTCATGAGTCATCACCCTTTCTCAATTTTATCCATTCAAGAGTATTCATTATAGTATCTATTCATAGATTAGCAGATTTTTAAATGAAAGGAAAGAGATTACAACGATTAATTCACGACAGTTTTTAATTCGGGTTATAGTAACCCCCCATTCAAGGCCATGAATATGAGGAGTAAACAGTAACTAATTCGGATTGTGTTAGTTCCCACATAAAGAGAGGTGCCATGATATTAATAAAAAATAAAATTTTATATCCTTCAAATATTATCCGGAAATATTGAAATAATAGGAAGGACAATCGTTCTAAAACAAGAAAGGAATTCTAATTATGTCAAAAACAATTATGGGTTTTGTATTACATGAGCGGGTAAAAACAGCAGGCAGGGTTCAGGAATTATTGACCGAGTACGGATGTAATATCAATACTCGTCTTGGTCTTCATGTTGCATCCAATGAAACCTGCAGTCCCCAGGGTCTGATCTTGCTGGAGTTTACAGATAATGCCGATGATAAGGCAAAGGATTTTGAAAAGGAGTTAAAGAAAATCGCAGATGTGGATGTTCAGAAGATGGTTTTTTAATCGCCCACCGATGCGGTATAGGTTTTCTAAAAAGGCTGTTACAATTAATCTCAACCGGATCACATTCGTATCTGTAGTGAAATTATTGTAACAGCCTTATTTTTTATGGTTATTTTTATGATCCTTCGGCATAGAAACCTGAGCAATCTGCCTTGGTGATTGGTTAGGATACCCGGAGGTAATCCCGTATCATGGATTTAATTTTCTTACCGTAATAGTGCGAACACCTTGCTTCGACAGATATCCACATGCTTTCAAACCGGCCTGTATCACCACATTCCACTTTTTTGCTGAAAGATGATGAACTGTATTGTCATCCAGTTCTATGATGCAGGCATGCTCTCTGCCACAATCCTTTGAGCATTCCACTTTATAAAAATTCTTTCTGCTGATGGCACCGATTTCTTCCAGGGTATTCAGCATCCGATAAACTGTTGCAGCACCAATTTCCCTATCAATTTTAGATGCTTTATGGTATATTTCTTTGCTGCAGGAGCAATCTTCATTTATAATGATATCCAGTAAGATCAATCTTTGCCTGGTTATCCTGCAACCTCTTTCTCTGAGTTTTTGTATCACCAATTCTTTCTGCATCTGTGTTCGCTCCATCTGCATTCCTCCTGATTTCCTTTCCTTGGAAGGGATCCATCTGTCTCATTATAGCTGCTCCATTAATTATGATTGCAATGTCCGCCGCAATGATTGCATTCTCCTCCGCACTGGATGGATTTCCCCATCTTCTTGTCATGTGCCATCCTGGAGACAATCAGGGATACAACGCCAAGTAATACCAGTCCTGTTATCCAAGTTCCCATAGCGTAACCTCCTTTTTTATTCATTCAACAGGTTCAGATTTCTTTCATCTTATCTTATTTTTCATCCCGAATATAATGCTTATTTTGCACCTGCCACGGCCTTCCAGTTTACATTAGTGGATTTTCCGGCTCTATCACGACGGATCAGCAGATAGATAAATCCAACAATCAATCCAAACGCGATTACTGTTCCGATTCCAAAGTTACCTGTTGATATAAGTGTCCCAATCTGATAGACACACAAGGAAACAATATAGGCAAGAATTGTCTGATAACCGATTGCAAACCAGAACCACTTTGCATTATTCATCTCTCTCTTAATTGCACCCATTGCCGCAAAGCAGGGAGCACAAAGCAGATTAAACACCAGGAAGGAATATGCGGCAATCATCGTCATACTTCCCGCAAGACTTCCCCAGATTTCCGAGCCATCTTCCGCAACTTCAGCAAATCCGTAGAGAATACCAAAGGTACCTACCACATTTTCTTTGGCAATTAATCCGGTTACTGCAGCAACGGCTGATTTCCAGTCGCCCCAGCCAAGGGGAATAAACAACCAGGAAATGGCACTGCCAATCTTGGCAAGAATACTATGATCCAATTCCATAGCATCAAGCATCCTGAACTGTCCATCCATCCATCCAAAACTCATGGCAAACCATAAGACAATAGTGGAAAGAAGAATGATGGTTCCTGCCTTTTTGATGAAGGACCAGCCTCTCTCCCACATACTTCTTAAGATATTACTTACCGTAGGCATATGGTATGCCGGAAGTTCCATAACGAAGGGCGCCGGATCACCGGCAAACATTTTTGTTTTCTTTAAAATAATACCGGAACAGATAATAGCAGCAATTCCTACAAAGTAGGCACTGGGAGCCACCCAACTGGCGCCACCGAATAAAGCACCGGCAATTAAAGCAATGATGGGAAGCTTCGCTCCGCAGGGAATAAAGGTGGTGGTCATAATGGTCATTTTACGGTCTCTGTCACTCTCAATGGTTCTTGAAGCCATAATACCGGGAACACCACAACCGCTTCCAATGAGCATAGGGATAAAAGATTTTCCGGAGAGACCAAATTTGCGGAAAATTCTATCCATAATAAATGCCACTCTGGCCATATATCCGCAGGACTCCAAAAATGCAAGGAAAATAAAAAGCACCAGCATCTGAGGTACAAATCCAAGAACCGCTCCCACACCGGCAATGATTCCATCAAGGATCAATCCCTGCAGCCAGTCCGCACAGCCAATGGCATTCAATAAGGATTCTGTCATAACCGGAATTCCGGGTACATGCAGTGCCTCTATCCCAAATAAATTCCATCCCTCTCCAAACACACCGTCATTGGCCCAGTCCGTGGCCCAGGTTCCGACCGTAGTAACAGAAACATAATACACCAGAAACATAACGACAGCAAATATGGGCAAAGCAAGGATTCGATTGGTGACGATCCCGTCTATTTGATCGGAAATCGTAAGTTTCTTCCTGGAACCCTTGGTACAGCACTCATGGATGATGGAAGAAATATACTGATATCTTTCATTGGTGATGATGCTCTCTGTATCATCATCAAAGCTCTGTTCCAAACCGGAGATCTGAGCGGTAACATCCGGAGTTTGCTTTAGCAGGCTCTGTATTTTTTCATCCTTCTCCAAAAGTTTGATGGCAAAGAACCTTTTCTGTTCCTCCGGGACACTGCTTCCCAGCTTCTCTTCTACTGCGTGAATTGCAGCTTCTACCCCCGGAGCAAATTCATGTACGGGAACAGCTGCTTTCCTGTTTTGTGCCAGTGCAACTGCCTTCTGGGCAGCTTCTTTAATTCCGGTACCCTTCAGAGCTGATATTACAACCACTTCACAGCCCAGTTTCTTACTTAGCTTATCAATATGTATTTTATCTCCCGACCTTTCCAGTAAATCCATCATATTTACTGCCATGATCACCGGAATTCCAAGTTCCATCAGCTGTGTGGAAAGATAAAGATTTCTCTCAATATTGGTCCCGTCTACAATATTTAAAATTGCATCCGGTCGTTCTCCGATCAGATAGTTTCTTGATACCACTTCTTCCAATGTATAGGGTGACAAGGAATAAATTCCCGGTAAATCCATAATGATTACGTCCTTATGTCCTTTTAATTTACCTTCTTTTTTCTCAACCGTAACTCCCGGCCAGTTTCCGACAAATTGATTGGACCCGGTAAGTGCATTGAATAATGTAGTCTTGCCACTATTCGGATTCCCTGCTAACGCTATTTTAATTGACATTTTTGTCTCCTTCTTCCTTATAGGATTGCTTTGTATGGATCAGTGCAGAGTAAGCGATTGCTAACCTCAAGATAAAAAATTACTCGATTTCAATCATTTCAGCATCTGCTTTTCTAAGCGATAATTCATATCCCCTTACCGTTACTTCAATTGGATCACCCAGGGGCGCAACCTTTCTCACGAATATTTCCACTCCTTTTGTGATCCCCATATCCATGATACGTCTTTTCACAGGGCCCTCTCCGTTTAGCTTCCTCACCTTCACGGTCTGACCGCATGATACTGTTTTCAATGTGTCCATAATGCTCCTTCTTTCCTTTTAGAATATAGATCCTATGATTTAGACCATTATTTTATTGGCCATATCTTTTCCAATTGCTACGCGGGAATCCTTGACATTCACAATCATATTACCGCCTATCTCAGAGATCACTGTGACAGTTCCGCCTGTTACAAATCCAAGATTTTCCAGAAACCGTTTTGTTTCTTCTTTTCCGCCAACTTTCTTAATTGTACTTGCTTCGCCGACTTTTACCATTGATAAAGGCATAATTTCATTCCTCCAAATCATAATGAGAATTATTTTCATTTCTAATAGTTAGTATATACTAACCGTCCCACCCTGTCAATAAAGTTTAATCAAATTTTAAAATTTTATTAAACTATGATATCGTCCGCTACGCTTTACTCCCACAATAAGACACAATGATTTTGACAAGTATTTCATTCAGCTACCAGTGGAATCACCTTCCAATGACAGACATCTATTAAACCCGTGGTGATCAGCCTGATTTCAGGAATTACCGGCAGGCTGATAAATGCCAGTGTCATAAATGGATCGATTCCTGAAGATACCCCCAACTCTTTCGCCAGTGTTTTCATTTCTTTCATTCTGTCTGCCAGTGTCTGTGCATCCAATTCACTGATCAATCCGGCAATGGGCAGGGGCAGCCTGCCCAGTAATCTTCCTCCCGCAACGATGGCCCAGCCTCCCTGCATCTCTTTCACCCAGTTTGCTGCAGCCGCCATATCTTCATCATTGGTTCCGATCACGATGAGGTTATGGGAATCATGGGACACGGAAGATGCGATCGCTCCCTTGTTCAGTCCATAGCCCTTTACGAGTCCTAATCCAATATGATTGGTATGATGATGACGTTCCAGTACAGCCAGTTTCACAATATCCTTATGTTTTAAAACGGCGGATAATCCATCCGTTATCGGCACTCTGACCTCTTTGGTCAGTATCTCTTCTTCCACCAGTTCAATTACACGGACTGCTTTTCCATGTATATCAACCGGCGTTTTGATGATAAAATCCTCCGGTATAAATTCTTTGCAATGGAAGGAATGGTATACTTTCGCCTTGATCTCTTCCGGTATCAGCGGCTCTTTTACAGTTTCCCCTGTCATTTCCCCTTTGAACAGTCTGCCGTTCTTCATCACCTGTTCAATGCTTACTTTACTCAGGTCAGAGAGTATTACCAGATCTGCTTTATAACCGGGAGCAATAGCGCCCACCTTCTTCAAGCCGAAATAAGCCGCGGCATTATAGGTAGCAGTCTTTATTGCGATACACGGATCTATTCCCGCCTTCACAGCCCGCCTTATCATATCATCGATATGACCATATCGGAGGATATCATTGGGATGCTTATCATCGGAGACCATGATTACTCTCTGATGATAAGGCGGAGCAAACAGAGGCAGCAATGCATTCAAATTCTTTGCTGCCGTTCCCTCTCTTACCATAATCCATTGTCCAAGGCTTAATTTCTCCAGCGCCTCCTCCATGCGACTGCACTCATGATCCGACCCGATACCGGATAAGACATAAGCGCAAGCATCCTTACCGGTAAGACCGGGTGCATGCCCATCCACTACTTTACCGTGGCATTCTGCATCCGAAATCTTCTGACAGATCTCTTCCTCTCCCCCAATGGTATTGACATAATCCATCATCTCTCCCAGCCCCACTACCCTCGGGTGATGATAAAGTGGCTTTAAATCCCCTGATCTTAAGATAGCTCCGCTTTCATCAAAGGATGTGGCAGGAACGCAAGACGGAAGAACCAGATAGACATCCAGTAAAAGATCTCTGGTAGCTTCCATCATATATTCGATCCCCCCGGTCCCGCATACATTGGCAATCTCATGAGGATCGGTGATTACGCCGGTAGTACCATGGGGTAAAACGGCTCTTGCGAATTCCACCGGCTTTAACATGGTACTTTCCAGATGTATATGCCCGTCAATAAATCCGGGGGCTATAAATTTACCGGAACAATCAAGCTCTTCCATCCCTTCATAAGTTCCGATTCCCACAATGGTATCCCCACAAATTGCGATATCAGCCTTTTGGAGACGTTCGGTGAAAACATTTACGATTGTCGCATTCTTCAGAACAAGATCCGCCTCTATCATTCCTCTTGCCGCTTCCAGTTCTTTCTTTGCCGCCACAGTATCACATTCCTTTCTATCATATCTTTGTCTGTCTCTTGATTATTCATCGTATTAAGTTTGTCGGAATTCTACCTCACAGGTTATTGAATCGCATCATTCTATTATAATTCTTTGATCTGTACGAGAAAATAACGGCCTGGAATAGACATGGATATACGGATTGCCTGTTTTATGATAGGATGGAGCAAACGATGCTATCAAAATAATAGCACTATCATAAATCAGGCAATTAGATTTTGTCAATTTGTTTCTCTTATTCAAAAGGAGTATTTAATCCTCCATCTTTTTCTCTTTCACAATTCCCTTTGTATCATAGTCATCCAGGAATTGATAGCTTTTCTCTTTATCATGGTAACCGATGATGGTGGTAAGATTCACGTCATGTACACTGCGAAAGATATTCTTGTCAATACTTGCATTCGTCTGTCTGAACTTCTTTATCAGTCCCTTCATCTCCTGGCGCTTGGAACCTCCCCCTCCGTTATCACACAGGGTACAATTCTCAGTCAGACGACAGGCACATTGGATAAACTGCAAATTATGATACTGTTTCCAGGCAATAATATCTGCTTCCTTCACCAGATACATGGGCCGGATTAATTGCATCCCAGGATGATTGGTACTGTGGAGCTTTGGCATCATGGTCTGTATCTGTCCACCGTAAAGCATACCCATCAGGATTGTCTCTATCACATCATCAAAATGATGTCCAAGTGCAATCTTATTGCATCCCAGTGCCTGTGCTCTCTTATATAGGTAGCCCCGGCGCATCCGCGCACATAAGTAACAGGGTGATTCATCCACTCCGGCTACAATATCATAGATTTCGGTATCAAATATGGTGATCGGTATCTGAAGCAGCTTCGCATTGTTGATTATGGTTTGACGGTTAATCTCATGATATCCCGGATCCATTACCACAAATTCCAATTCAAATGGAATTTTACCGTGACGCTGTACCTCCTGCATCAACTTGGCGAGCAGCATGGAGTCCTTGCCGCCGGAGATACATACCGCAATTCTATCTCCTTCCTTGATCAGCTGATAATCATTTACTCCATTGATAAACTTCTTCCACAAGGGTTTACGAAATTTTGTAATTAAACTTCTCTCAATTTCCTGATAACGTTCCATGTTATTTCTTCACTTTCTATTTCTTAATCCAGTGTATCATTCCGCAAACAGCCGGACTGGGGAGTATTTCGTGTTAATCCGGGGTTGATACACTAATTTCTTATGTTACTTGTGACAATTTCTAAACAGGATTATCCCCGGTCAACCCCTCATAGCTGTCATGAAAGGCCCCCATAAATTGCTCCAGTTCCTCTCTGGTGGTCAAATGACTTAGGCTGATCCTCCAGGAGCACATGGCATTCTTCTTATCCTTTGTTACTGCATAAACCGGTCTGGAAGGTGCATTTGGTACGGAGCAGGCCGACTTGGTGGACACCATCACATCATACTTTTCCAATTCTTGCTGAAATAAAAGTGCTTTTACCCCCTGCACACTGATGTTGATGATATGGGGAATAGAATTTATGGTACTGTTGACCCTTACCTTCTGATACTTTTTCAATCTTCCAACAAGTTCCTCTTTTCGTTCGGCGATATATTCGTAACGTTGTGCTTGTTCTTTTAAACATAGTTCCAGGGCTTTTTCTGTTGAGGCAATCAGACCCAGCGTCGGCGTACCGCTTCTGTATACGGTAGTACTGCTGCCTCCGTGTATAATGGGCTCCAATACGATTTCCTGACGCTTGAATAAGATACCGCAGCCATTCAACCCGTAAAACTTATGGGGAGCAAAGGTGCAAAGATCCACGTTTTCAAAAGAGACAGGAATTTTGCCCACCGCCTGGGTGGCATCGGTGTGAAAATAGCAATTGGGATATTCACGCAATAATGTTCCTATCTCAGGAATAGGCTGCCTAATTCCCAATTCGCTGTCCACACTGCAAATCGAAACCAAAACCGTGTCCTGACGCAGTAATTCCCTTAAATGCTCCAGATCCACCAGACCGTCCTTGTTTATATCAACCAGGTCAATCTCATATCCGATGGATTGGAGATGGGTCAGCGCTCCGCTAACGGATGAATGCTCCAGACCGGTTGAGATAATATGCTTTCCGTTGTATCGATAGGCTTGTACCAGCCCCTTTATGGCCAGATTATTGGCTTCGCTTGCTCCTGAGGTATAAATTATTTCCGGGGGGGAGATTTGAAGCATCTCTGCAATATGTGCTGTTATCTGATCCAGTCTCTCCTTTGCTTCCCGACCAAGACGGTGGGAGGCGTTGGGATTGGCAATAAACTGATTGTTTTCCTTTACAAAGGCTTCCATCACATCCGGATGGGTGGGGGTATTGGCTGCATAATCCAGATAAATCATTTCTTCACCTCTGTATCCTGTAGGGTACTTCTATTGGAATGTGTGTCCGTGACAATAGTACTATCATAATTCCTAAATCATACGATGTCAATAGACACAATACTCTGTATAGGGCCGTACTTTGGTCATGCTCCTGATCGCCATTGCATTCTATTAGATCATCCTTCGATTTTCCTTTTCGCTGCGCTGTATTACATATTCTGTTCAGAAGAAGTTTTATATTTATCAAGACCAAATAGTGAAAAAGAAAGTCGGCATAGCATAAATGCCATACCGACTTTCTTTTTCACTTCCTCTAAATCCGGGATTTTCTTAGAATTTAGGAATAACCGCTCCTTCAAAGGTGTCTTCGATGTATTGTCTGACGGTATCACTTTGCAGTGCCTTAACCAATGCTTTGATTTTATCACTGGATTCATTGCCTTTCTTCACAGCGATGATGTTACCATAGGTATCCGCTGCCAGGGAATCTTTGTCTTCCACCGCAAGTGCGTCTTTTCCAACACTAAGTCCGGCTTCAATGGCATAATTTCCATTGATTACTGCGATATCCACATCGGAGAGAGAACGTGCCAGCTGTGCAGCTGCAATCTCTACGATTTTAAAGTTCTTAGGATTCTCAACGATATCATTAACGGTTGCATTCAGCCCAATTCCATCTGTTAATTTAATTAAGCCCTGCGCTTCTAATAACAATAATGCTCTGGCTTCATTGGTCACATCGTTGGGAACTGCAATCTGTGCACCATCTGCCAGTGCATCCAGTGACTTTGTTTTTCCGGGATAAATTCCATAGGGTTCATAGTGGATTGTGCCTGCTGATACCAGCTCTGCCTTATTCTCTTCGTTATACTGATCCAGGAAAGGCTGATGCTGGAAATAGTTGGCATCCAGATCACCGCTGTCTAGCGCAGGATTTAACTGTGCATAATCTGCATATTCAATAATATCCAATTCATAACCTTCTTTTTGCAGGGTGTCTTTCACCTGCTCCAAAATCTTAGCATGGGGTGTTGAGGTAGCACCGATAATAATTTTCTTGTCATCTGTGTTTTTCTTGCATCCCCCCAGGACTGCAACCACAAGTGTCAGTAATAAAACAATTGATATCACTTTCTTCATAATATCCTCCATCTGCCGCTTTGGCGGCTCTTTTTTCTTTCTATTATCTATATCATATCGCGTAACTCACAGGAAGGGATCTGACATTGCCTTCATGCTGGCATTCGCAATTAATGATTAATTTCTTTTATCGGAACGTTTCATCCATAAAGAACCAAGTTCCTGTAAGATCTGGACGATGATAACCAGAATAATAACGGTAACAAACATAATATCTGTCTGATAGCGGTAGTATCCGTAACGGATGGCTATGTCACCTAGTCCCCCGCCTCCTACAAACCCGGCCATGGCGGAATAACTTAAAATGGTGGTAACTGCAATTGCACCACCGATAATCAGTGAGGGCTTTGCTTCCGGCACCAAAACTTTTGTGATAATCTTAAAAGGTGAGGTTCCCATGGACTGAGCGGCTTCCACCACGCCCTGGTCAACCTCCTTTAAAGAAGACTCCACCAATCGTGCTATGTAAGGTGCGGATGCGATGATTAGAGGTACCACTACAGCGCTGGAGCCTATGGTGGTTCCGATGATTACTTTTGTAATTGGCATTACCGCAATCAGTAGTATGATAAAGGGCACGGAACGCAGTAAATTCACAAAGAGTCCCAACACCTTATTGAATAACGGGAACGGTGTTATCCCGTCCTTATCTGTAATTACCAGCAGAATTCCAAGAGGTAATCCGATGATATAAGCGATCACAGAGGACAAAATCGTCATATACAGAGATTGGAGTATCCCTACTCCTATCATCTTAATCACTGCTTCACTCCACATTTACAGCACCTCCTCATATTGAATCTGGTTGATATTAAGATAAGATATAATCCGCTTTCTGCCCGCATCATCTTTCGGTAACTGGATCACCATCTGCCCGTAGGCCTTACCATCAATATCTTTTGTATCAGCAAATAAGATATTGACCGGTGTCCGGCATTCCAGCACCATATTGGCAATAACCGGCTCGCAGGAAGTCCTTCCGTCAAATATAATACGGCACTTGTCCTCACCGATGAGATGCTCGCTATTGCTGTCTCCGGTGAAAATCAGTCTTTTTGCAATATCGGATTTTGGCTTTATAAAGACGTCTTCCACCTTACCGACTTCCGCAATCTGACTTTGATCAATAATCGCCACTCTGTGGCAAATCTCTTCAATTACACTCATTTCATGCGTAATGATAATGACGGTAATCCCAAGTCTTTGATTTATTTCTTTTAATAAGGAAAGTATGGATCTGGTTGTGGTAGGATCCAGCGCACTGGTGGCCTCATCGCATAATAAAACTTTCGGATTGGTTGCCAGCGCTCTTGCAATGGCAATTCTCTGTTTCTGCCCACCGGAAAGCTGTGACGGATAGGCCTTTGCCTTATCTGATAATCCCACCAGACCAAGAAGTTCTGTTGCCCTTTTCTTCGCTTCCTTCTTCGGCATACCCGCAATCTCCAGCGGAAAACAGATATTTTGCAGCGCATTGCGCTGCATCAGGAGATTAAACTGCTGAAAGATCATGCCCATGGACTGCCTGACCTTTAACAATTCCCTGTGGCTGATCATATCCAGATCGATCCCGTCAAAAAACACTGTCCCGGAGGTCGGTTTCTCCAGAAAATTGATACATCGTACCAGCGTGCTTTTGCCTGCCCCGCTCAGTCCGATGATCCCCATAATCTCCCCTTCATAAATGGATAAATTAATATTATTCAATGCCGTAACTTCATTGTTTTTGCTTCTAAACACCTTACCAAGACCAACTAATTCAATCATTGGATTTTCAAATCCCATGTTCCATCACCCCATGCTTCAACAAGATTTTATTGCTCTACTGATCCATTTTTGACAAAGAAAAAACAGGACAGCCGCGATAGCCTCCTGCTCTATGTTAACTTACAAAGACCATGTTCTTTCTTTGTACGTGGAAAACATTGCATTCACCTATCACTGTGTAAATACATCATCTGCATGCAGCACATACAGCAGCTATTCATACACATCATTACGATTGGTGTTCGCATTTGTTCTCCTCCTTTTATTTCATAGTATACTTCTATGGATAGTAAAGACTGATATAGTATATACGATATACGCATTGATGTCAATCTGTTTTTATCTGGCAATGGTTGGCGTATGGTTTTATCCGGAAAGAAGAACCGAGAATGAATTACCAACGGCATCCATTCCGTAGTTCTTCTTTCTATCCTTAAATTATTCTGCAAACAGTGCGGTAGATAAATAACGTTCACCGGTATCCGGTAAAATAACGACGATTGTCTTGCCTTCATTTTCAGGTCTTCTGGCAAGTTCTGTGGCAGCCCATGCTGCCGCACCTGAGGAAATACCCACCAGCAATCCTTCTGCCTTGGATAATTCTCTTCCGGTCTGGAATGCATCTTCATTCTTTACCTTGATGATCTCATCATAAACCTTCGTATTTAATACCTGAGGAACAAAGCCTGCTCCGATTCCCTGAATTTTATGCGGGCCGGACTTTCCTTCTGATAAAACAGGAGAGTCAAAAGGCTCTACCGCAACAATTTTAATATTTGGATTCTGTGATTTCAAATATTCTCCGGAACCGGTAATGGTTCCGCCGGTGCCAATTCCCGCTACCAGAATATCAACCTTACCATCTGTATCTTCCCAGATCTCAGGTCCTGTGGTTGCTTTGTGAACAGCAGGATTTGCAGGATTATCAAATTGTCCGGGTATAAAGGCATTCGGGATTTCCTTGGATAATTCCACTGCCTTCTCGATGGCTCCTCTCATCCCCTTAGCACCTTCTGTAAGCACCAGTTCTGCGCCATAAGCCTTTAATAAATTTCTTCTCTCAATACTCATCGTCTCCGGCATCGTAAGTATAATACGATATCCCCTTGCCGCTGCAACGGATGCAAGACCAATTCCTGTATTACCGCTTGTAGGCTCGATAATTACGGAATCTGATTTTAAAATACCTTTATTTTCTGCATCCTCAATCATCGCCTTTGCAATTCTGTCTTTTACGCTTCCGGCGGGATTATAATATTCAAGTTTTGCTAAAATTGTCGCTTTTAACGCATTCTTCTTCTCATAGTTAGAAATTTCAAGTAAAGGTGTCTTGCCCACCAATTCAGTCAAGCTCTTATAAATCTTTGACATAAATATTACCTCCTCTAAATTTATATAAATAATATAATTCATATATGATTAATATGTTATTATTATATGATGAACCTTTCTCATTGTCAATAACTTTTCATCAGAAATTTAAATATTTTAAAATTCTATTTTGTTCCTAGCGTTATGTATGTTTTTAGACGTATTTTTGTTGGCATGAGAATGGAAGCTTCATGCCTGATCATTCAACACTGCTTTAAATAAAATACTCTATATTAGCCATCGTAATCTGCGTCGATTTATTATAGAGAAGAATGCATTCTCTGCCTTCCTTTTTTCCAAAAGCATAATTTCCATTGCTTTCACTGTTCATATAGGTATGCTTTACTTTACGGTTCATTTTTAACGGAGCATCCTTTATAATATCTATCCCGTCTTCCTGAAAAGCTTTCACTCTATAGTATGGATCAAACAGGTAAACATATTCTGAATCAATTCCGGTAATCAAAACATAATGCCAGCATCCCAGCATAACTCTCGCGACCACAACTCCGCCCTGGCCTAAACATTCGGCGATTCTGCTGGTTAAGCTTACCTGTATCACTTCACCGTTTAGTACTTCACAATGAATGGGCCATTTCTTCACTTTTCCGAACTGATTCAACCAATTCGACAAAAAGAGCATTGCCATCCCGGTCGTACCGTTTTTATAAGCTTCACCTTTTTTGTTATAACTATCCAGGCAGTAGAGCATAATGTTCTTGACCACATCGGGAGATATTTCTTTACGATGAAACAGATAATTAACTGCATTCAGCATGGATGTAGGTCCGCAATCATATTCTGTTGTCTGATAATGCAATGGATTTTTCATCGGATCACCTCATTCATTCTCAAATTTAATCGTGATTCATATATCATATCAGTTTAGTATGATTTCTAGAATAGGATACTTTCCTTCATTTGTCAACGTTTATATGTAATTATAATTTGAGAACTTACCTGACTTGACTTAAATACGCAATACTTGTATACTGATATCGCATTGTTAAGGAAGTAAACGAGAGGAAGGCGGAGATAAATTGGATCAAAATATAACAAAATTGAATTATCAGGAGAAGGAAATTATCTTAATCGCTACTGCCCATGTATCAAAGCAAAGTATAGAATTGGTAAAACAAGTCATTGCTGAGGAACAGCCGGACAGTGTCTGCATAGAACTTGATGAAGGCCGGTATCAGAATATACTCAATCCCCAATCCTGGGAGGATACCGACATTGTTAAGATTATCAAAAACAAAAAGGTAGGCTTTCTTGTCGCCAACCTGTTACTAAGCTCTTATCAAAAAAAGATAGCCAAAAAGCTGGATACCCCCGTAGGCGGAGAAGTTCTTCAGGGAATAGAAAGTGCCAAAGAAATCGATGCCGAACTGGTCTTAGCCGACCGAAGCATTCAGACAACCTTTCTGCGTATTTGGCGTAAATTAAAATTCATGGAGAAAACCAGACTCTTCGGGAGTCTCCTGTTTTCTGACGAGGATGATACGGAGATCTCCGATGAGGATTTGGAAGAATTATTAAAAGAGGATATGCTGGAATCTGCCATCGGCAGTATCAAGAAGCAGTTTCCCAGCGTTGGGGAGATATTGATTCATGAACGTGATCAATATTTAGCCAACAAGATTAAGAATGCGCCCGGTAAGAAAATTGTTGCCATTCTTGGAGGCGCCCATGTTCCAGGTGTCAGCAAAGAACTATATAAAGAACAGGATATGGAACGTATCTCTCTCGTTCCGCCCAAAGGCATTGTATCAAAGATTGCCGGCTGGATCATTCCTCTGGCTGTAACAGGTCTTTTTATTTATGCTTTTGCCCTTAATTTCCAGACCGGATTACAACAGCTCTCCTCCTGGGTTCTTTGGACCGGAGCACTGGCAGCCCTGTTTACCCTCTTATCTACGGCACATCCATTGAGCATTCTTACCTCCCTCGTTGCCGCACCCATTACCACCCTGCATCCGCTTCTGGCTTGTGGATGGTTTGCCGGACTGGTGGAGGCAACGGTTCGCAAGCCAACGGTTCGTGATATGCAAAATATCCAAACGGATATTTTTAGTCTGAAGGGCTTCTTTACAAATCGTTTTTTAAAAACCATTCTGGTTGTGTTTATGGCAAATTTGGGAGGATCTATCGGTACCTTCATTGCCGGCACAGATATCATAAGAAATCTGTTTCGTTAACATGATAGATAAATACTGACGGCATCCTGTCCTGGCAGCAACACTTGCCCGGGAAAGGATGCCGTTCTTGTTACAGCAGTTTTATAATGTCTTTAAAAAATCAAGCATCACTTCACATGTGGCCGCAATCTCCTTCCAGGTATGTGCCCTTGAAAGAAACATCGCCTCAAACTGGGAAGGTGCAACATATATGCCATGTTCTAACAGGTGCTGAAAATATCCGGCATATCTTGACTGATCCGAGGATAGTGCACTTTCATATCCTTTGACCAGATCTTTGGTAAAGAACGGGCTTAATAACGATCCGATCTGATTCACCGTCACTTTATCGCCAGCACTCTCTGACTGAAATACCTCTGCCAGCTTCCTGGCCTTTTGTTCCAGTTCATCATAAATCTGTGGATTCTTTTTCAAAATATTCAGGGTCGTTATTCCTGCAGTGGTTGCGATCGGATTACCGGAGAGGGTTCCCGCCTGATAGACTCCTCCCACAGGTGCCACCATATTCATGATCTCTTTCCTGCCCCCATAAGCGCCAATGGGCATTCCGCCCCCTACAATTTTACCAAGGGTAATCAGATCCGGTTCAATCTGATAGTAAGCGCTGGCACCACCTGGAGAAAGCCGAAACCCTGTGATGACTTCGTCAAAGATCAGAAGAGCGTCATGTTCCCCGGTGATCTTTCTCAGTCCTTCCAGGAAACCATCGGCAGGAAGCACTACCCCCATATTGGCAGCCACCGGCTCCACGATTACAGCGGCAATCTCACCCGGATATTGGGCAAAAGCATGTTCCACAGAAATCAGATCATTATACTCGCAGACAAGGGTATTGCGGGTATAAGAAGCCGGTACACCGGCACTATCCGGCACTGCCCCGGTTAAGGCAGCGGAACCGGCCTTTACCAGAAGCCCGTCACTGTGTCCATGATAACATCCTCTGAACTTAATGATCCTGTCTCTTCCCGTGAAGCCTCTTGCCAGCCGGATCGCACTCATCACTGCTTCCGTACCGGAACTGACCAGTCTGACCATTTGAGCGGGAGGCATCATTTCCGAGATTAATTCTGCCAGGATCACTTCATTTTCTGTCGGTGCCCCATAGGTCAGACCTTTCTCACAAGCTTTTTTTACCGCTTCAACCACTTCCTCACAGGCATGTCCCAGGATAGCCGGCCCCCAGGAGCAGACATAATCTATGAATTCATTTCCGTCTGCATCATAGATTCTGGAACCCTTTGCTCTGTCAATAAACAAGGGATTGCGCCCGACATTTAAAAAGGCGCGAACCGGGCTGTTAACCCCTCCGGGGATTTTGTCCTTTGCCCGTGCAAACAGTCTGTCTGAAATTTCTGTTTTCATTATTCTGCATCTCCTTTCAACCACCGGGCAATGTCCAGGGCGTGATAGGTGATGATGATCTGCGCTCCCGCGCGTTTCATACCAAGCACATTTTCCATCACAATCTTCTTCTCATCAATCCAGCCATTTTCTGAAGCCGCCTTTACCATCGCGTATTCACCACTGACATTATAGGCGGCCACGGGACATAAAAACCGCTGGGATATTTCCTTTAACATATCCAGATAGGCCAGGGCAGGCTTCACAATAATCATATCCGCTCCCTCCGTCAGATCCTCCTCCACTTCCAGAAGCGCTTCCTTTCTATTGCAGGGATCCATCTGATAGGTTTTTCTGTCGCCAAACTGGGGTGCGGATTGTGCCGCATCACGAAAGGGTGCATAATACCCTGACGCATATTTTGCGCTGTAGGACATAATAGGTATCCGGTAAAAACCATGCTCATCCAGTGCCTCCCGGATGGCTCCGACTCTTCCGTCCATCATATCTGACGGTGCAATGATATCGGCTCCCGCTTTTACAAGGCTGACTGCTGTTTTAGATAATAGCGGAAGTGTCTCGTCATTTAAAACGATTCCGTCGCAAACCAGTCCGCAATGACCATGGGACGTATACTCACACAAGCAGACATCTGCGATAATCAATAGCTTCGGCTCCTTTTCTTTTATAAACCGAATGGCTCTCTGTGTGATTCCCTGATCATTGTAAGCCTCACTCCCCATTGCATCCTTTTGCGCCGGCACGCCGAATATCAGAATACCGCCGATATGACTTTCTTTCATCTGTAACAGAATGCCATCTAATTGATCAATGGAATACTGATAGATTCCGGGCATGGAAGGAATGGGTATCCTCTTATTCTCCCCCTCTGTTACAAAGATCGGATAAATCAGCTCTTCGCTGCTGATTTTATTCTCCCTGACCAACGCTCTTAACTCCTCACTGCCCCTTAATCTTCTCATCCGTTTGAATGATGTTTTCATCATAATCATCCCTCATTTCTGCATGCGTAATGCATGATATGATTCCATTGATACTGCATTCCTTCGCCAGCTGCAATTCTGATACTCCGTATTCTCTCAGCGCCCTTGCTGTCACATCTCCGATACATACAATCTTTGTATCCAAAATAAGACCTTCTGCCTCCTTCATCAGCCCATGAACAGCGGATGCGCTGGCAAATACCATATAATCCGGCCGAAGCGTCCGATGCTGCGTCTGATTTGCGGTTCTCATTGATCCGCAGACATCATAAATTTTCAGATCGTCAAAGGCAATCTTATGCTCTGTTAATATAAGATTTAAATCCTGACTTCCTCTCTCAGCGCGCAAAATCAGCAGTCTGTCTTTCTCATTTATAAGATAACATAACCCGTAAGCCAATGCTTCACCGGTATGAACTTCCGGCTTATAATCTGGTGTAAAACCATATTGAAGCAGAGTCTGCTCCGTTTTACTGCCGATGACAGCAAATTTCGTCGGGGCTAATGTTCTGTAGTCAATCTTTAAGGTTAACATCCTTTGAAAGAAAATATTCACTGCGTTGGAACTGGTAAACAGAATCCACTGATAGGTCTTCAAGGAACGTAACGCTGTTTCAAAGGCTTCGTTGTTCTGATATTCTATAATCTCTGACTGATAAATAATTTCCACCCTTGCTCCCAGGGCTTTTAACGGTTTCTCCAATCTCTCATTGAATTCTCTGGTACCGGTTATTCCGATACAGACATGGGATAACGGCCCGCTGATAGGGGATTTCATATCAAGTCCTGCCACTTCCCCAATAATAATCACCGCAGGAGAGATAATCCCTGCCTCTAAAACACGGGAAACAATATTTTTCAAATTTCCCCTTGCTTCTCTTTGTTCTCTGGTGGTTCCTTTGGAAATTACGGCTGCCGGGGTATCCGGTGATTTGCCATGCACTAACAGTCTGTCCACGATTTCTTCCAGATTGCTTAACCCCATTAAAAACACAAGGGTACCATTCAGTTTTGCAAGGACCTCAAAGTCTTCTGACATTCCTACACGGTAATCTTTGGTATGTCCGGTGATCACATGAAAACTTTGGCTCACACCCCTTTGGGTAATTGGAATGCCCGCATAGGCTGCGGCCGCTACAGCAGAGGTGATTCCCGGTATTACCTCAAATGGGATGGACGCCTCGATGAGTGCCTGTGCTTCTTCTCCTCCTCTTCCAAATACAAAAGGATCGCCTCCCTTTAGCCGGACCACGATCTGCCTCTCTTTTGCCTTTTGAATAATCAGACGGTTGATTTCTTCCTGATTTAGTGTATGAAACCCTTTGTTTTTGCCCACATAGAGCTTCTCACAGCTCTCTTTTACACAGGTTAGCAGTTCGTCTGAGATTAACCTGTCATAAATCACAACATCACACGCGGATAGTATGGCAAGTCCCTTTCTGGTGATCAGTTCCGGATCTCCCGGTCCTGCACCGACCAGATATACTTTTCCGGCTTCTTCCATCTTCTTTTCCCTCTTCCTATCTGATCTGTCTCATAAGCTCTTTGGCCGCTCTGTCTGCCAATTCCGGATAATTGTCTGTCTGATCCTGATCTTCCACCAAACAGATTCTGTCGTCCTGTTCATAAACAGCCCTCAGATAGATCCGTTTCCCTTCCACATAAGAAAAAACACCGACCGCCTCGTGACATCCGGCATTTAGATACTGCAAGACCGACCGCTCCGTTTTCAGACAGATCGCCGTTTCCTCATGATTGATTTGACGCACAATTGAGGTGAGCTCATCCTCCAGCCGTCCTTCCACAGCAAGAATTCCCTGACCTCCTGCGGGAATAAATTCTTCCGGTGTAAAATAACGGATGTGATATTCCTGATCCCCCAGTAGGCCCAGACGTTTTAATCCCGCTGCCGCTAAAATAATGCCGTCATATTCCCCTGAGGACAGTTTATCCAGCCTCGTACCCACATTACCGCGAAGACTGACACATTGTGCTTTGGGAAAATACTGTTTAATCTGCATCTGTCTTCTCAGGCTGCTGGTTCCGATGATGAGGGGCTTCTCTGCTGACAAACCATCTCCTTTGGAAACCAGAACATCCCTCGGGTCCTCTCTCTTTGGTATCCCAACAATTCCAAGCCCTATGGGCAACAGCATGGGCATATCCTTGGCACTGTGTACGGCAAGATCAATCTCACGGTTTTGCAGAGCTCTTTCAAATTCCGCAACAAAGACACCTTTGCCTCCAAATTCGATCAATGGTTTATCCAGAATTTCATCACCGGTGGTACTGATGGGTATTACTTCAAAGGACAGGCCGGGATCCGTCTGCTGAAGCTGTTCGATGATCAGATTTGTCTGTACCAGTGCTAATCTGCTTCTTCTCGTCCCAATTTTAATTATTCTCTTCATATCTTCTCACCATTTTCTTTCAGATGCCGGGAGATAATCCGGTCAACCTCCTGAATTGTAATCTTTCCCAGCTGCTTTCTGCCGGTTTCAAACAATTCCTTAAAAATCTCTGAACGCAGGTGCTCTTTTGCAACCTGCCCCTTCACATATACTCTTAAGTGCCCAAGGGTGACCGCCAGTTCCTCATAATATCCGGGAAGCTGATCTGATACCTGCTTTTTGATATGTGCTGCCATAACCGGGCTTTGTCCCGATGTGGTTATTCCGATGGAGATGTCCCCCTTTTTGACAAAGGCAGGAAACAAGAAATCACAATTTTCCTTCTCATCCACCGCATTGACCAAAATGTTCTTCTCCCGGCACAACCAAGCGATTCGTGCATTCAACTCAGGCTGATTGGTAGCTGCAATTACAAACCATGCACCCTCCAAATCATGTTCTACAAACGCTCTGTTAATAAGCTGTATGACATGACCATACCGAAGCAACTCTTCACAAATTGCCGGGGATATGACGGTAATATCAGCTTCAAACTGCAGCAGTGCCTCCACTTTACGTAAAGCAACAATACCGCCGCCGATGATACAGCACTTCTTATCCTTAACATCTACAAAAAACGGAAAATATGCCACGCACGCTACTTCCTTTTCTATCTATTCTATTTCTGCCTTCCCTGCTTCCTGACCGATGCCGGTTGTTTCTCATTCCGGTGATTGCCTCTCTTGCGTTTGCTCCTCTGCATCTTTTAATTTCCGCAGCAGCTTCAGCAGATGGATGAGCTCGTCCTCACTTGCCAGATCCCGAAGTTCATACAGCACATGGTCAAAGCGTTTTGTTTCAAACACCCGTCTGACCCGGGCTAAATCAGAAAGAAAATCATGAAAATGAATCTCTTTCATGACTTCCTCCATACGCTCTTCCATAATAAGACCAGCAAACTCCATTTCCTTTTGCTTTACAGCGTTGTTTGTTTCGGATAACCCTCTATAATGATCAATATCATACAGGATCGCCCCAGGCAGCTTTACCATATTCTGATCAATATCTGTCGGAACGGATAAATCAATAAATAAGCGCTGCTTATCGGTTTTTATCTTCTCGGATACTTCATGAAAGGTAATGGTATAGTGGGGGCTGGTGGTTGCACTTACGATAATGTCCGCTTCCTCCACATAATCATATCGATTATGATAATCCACCCACGTCACCTGATCTGACTTAATGTCAAACTCTTTGCAATGGTTTCTGGTCGTTCCGATAATATGCAGGTTGTCTCTGCCATAAATATTCTTATAAATAATACCACCCATTTTTCCGGACAGTCCGATCATCAATACGGTTTTATTCTCTCCCGGATACCGAAGAATTTCATTCGCCGCCAGAGTAGCGATGGAAACAGGTGTTTTAGATACCTTTGTATCCGTCTTAATTTTCTTGGCACAGGATATTGCTGCCTGAAACAGGGTGTTTAATTCATAATTTGTCGTACCTTTTTCCAAAGCCCGCTCATAGGCTCCCCTGACCTGTCCCAGAATCTCATCCTCACCCAGGAGCATGGAATCCATACCGCAGGCCACCATAAATAGATGCTTCACTGCCCGCTCCTGCTCAAAGATCAGAAAATATTTCAGCAGCCGCTCTGTCTCAATCCCTTTAAATTCTGCCAGATGCTGCTCCACACAGTGAATCGCATGGTTGTCGCCGCAAAAATATAGTTCAGCGCGGTTACAGGTAGAAATTACCACACATTCGGTGATATGTTCATTTTGCAGTATCTTCTCTGAAAATCTCCCCTCTTCTTCCATGGAAAAGGAAAATAATTCCCTGATTTCTACCGGTGCGCTTTTATGGCTGATACTGATACAATACATCTTTTTCTCTTCTTTCCTTAGGTCAAGCTATCATTCCATCCTATACTAACACTGTTTGATGATTTTCACAATCCCATCCTTCAAACGAAGGAATTATTCTTCCTCTAATATGATTTCTTCCTGCTCAGTGTCCGTACCATGAATCTGAAACGCCTTTAATACAGGTACGTCTTTGTCCTGTAAGGATAAAATCAAATAGCTTGCCTTCGGATCATATGCAAGCCGCTTATCTTCCTCGGAAGGTCTGGCCGGTGTCTCCGGATGGGAATGGAAATTCCCGAACAGAACATATCCCTTGGATCTTAAATCTTTTACTGCCTTTAACTGCTCCACCGGATCCATGGAAAAATGCTCCCTGCTCTCATCCAGGTTCCGAAGCAGATATACTTCCCGAACCATCTTTCCTTCTTCTGTCAGTTCTCCGCCAATAAGACCGCAGGCCTCATTGGGGAGTCCCTCCAGGGCATGGCGAACAATCTTATCATAATTTTCTTTAGAAAGTTTCAGCATCCTGACCTCCATCCGCCGCTCTCACAGCATATAAATTCTAACGTGGACGTCTCCCGTCCCTATCCCTCGCATTCCGCCTGTTCGTAATCAATCAGCTGGGTAATGGTTGGATGTTCGCTGCATATACCACAGTCCTTTGATGCTCCGGGCAGCTTGATCTTTCTGAAATTCATGGTAAGGGCATCATAGGTAAGCAAATACCCGGTCAGAAGACCTCCAAGGCCAAGTAGATACTTAATTGCCTCCATTGCCTGGAGACTTCCGATGACACCGCCCATGGCGCCTATGACACCTGCCTGCTTACAGGTCGGTACCGCATCCTTGGGTGGCGGATTCTTAAATACGCAGCGATAACAGGGACCCTCACCCGGAACATAGGTCATCAATTGTCCCTGAAAACGGATAATTCCCGCATGGGAAAAAGGCTTCTTTGCCATCACACAGGCATCATTGATTAAGAACTTGGCGGGAAAATTGTCTGTTCCGTCAATAATAAAATCATACTCTTTAATCAAATCCAATATATTTTCCGAGGTTACAAAGGTGCGGTAAGTGTTCACGGTGACGTCCGGATTCATCTCATGGATGGTTTCCTTGGCTGATTTTACTTTTGCCTTTCCCACATCCCTGGTGCTGTGGATAATCTGGCGCTGAAGATTGGATAAATCCACTTCATCCGCATCGGCAATTCCGATGGTTCCAATTCCCGCAGCCGCCAGATACATGGCCGCAGGGGCGCCAAGTCCGCCGGCACCGATGATTAAAACACTGGAATTTAATAATTTCTTCTGTCCCTTAGCCCCAACTTCTTTAAGTATAATATGTCTGGAATAACGCTCAATCTGCTCATTCGTAAATGCCATTGCAACCGCCTCCCATAAAATATAAGAATTCAACGGTGTCTCCCTGGGAAAGCGCAGTGGAATCGAATGCTTCCCGAAGGATAAAATCATCATTCACCGATACGGAAACGTATTCCGGACTTTCGATCTTCTCTGCCTCTATTAATGCGGTTACCGTAATGCCATCGACAACTTCCTTTGAAACACCTGCTACTGTTATTGTCATATCCGTGACCTCCATTATCATAAATTCTGTTCAATTAATTCCTGTACAACAGCTTTCTTATGTATCCCCCGTAATCTTGAGATTTCTTTCGCTCCCTTGAAAAAAAGAAGGGTGGGTGACGCCATAATCCCATACTGATTTGCTAACGTCTCATCAAAATTGACATTCACCTTGACGATCTTAATCCTGTCCTCGAAATCATCTTCCAATTCACCGAGGATCGCCGCCATTTGTTTGCAGGGGATGCAGCTGTCGGAATAAAAGTCCACAATCACCATTCCCTCTGCCTGCAAAACTTCATTTTCAAAATTATCCTGATTCACTCTAGCCGCCATCATAGCCTCCAAACCATTCCTATGATAATTATCATTTTTTATTGCTGTTTCCTATTACTGTTTCCTATTACTGTTTCCTATTACTTATACCTGATCTATTCTCCGATTTTCTTAACAATGAGATTATAAGTGCCGTCCTCATTCGCAATTAATTTCAGGATCTGGTGCCCTTCCTCCTTTAAACTTCTGGGAACATTCTGAACCGGTTCTCCATCATTCATCCGGATAGATAAAATCTGCCCTTCCTCCAATTCCTCCATAGCAATCTTAGCCTTTACAAAGGTTATGGGGCAAACCACATCTGTTATATCGATCTTGTCATCAATTTGATACTCCGCCATCATATGCCTCCTTTATGATCCTTGCAAACTCTTCCCATCCGGCCCGGTCAATGGCAAATTTAAAGCGCTCACCGGCTTTTCCGTTCCGGTCAAAGAATTCTATGGCCGCATCCGTAATCCGCAGCAATTGTTCCTTCTCTTTAATCAGGGGCAGAATCTGCTTTCCTTCATGAATATGATTCCCGAATAGTCCGCCGAAAGATACCAGATAGCCCTCTTCCCCTTTCCATGCATCGGTGGGACATGCTTTGACACAGCGGCCGCAGTAATTGCATTTTTCCTGATCCAGGGTGATGTTATCCCCATCGATCTTAATCGCACCGCTACGGCAGGCTTTTTCACATACCCCGCAGAAAATACAGTCATTTTTATTCCAGGTGACCTCCATGCCTCCCTTAACCCCAAGATCATTTTCCTCTGCCTTTAAGCAGTTATTCTGGCATCCGGTGACACCGAATTTAAATTTATGGGGCAATTCTCTGGCATAATATCTTTTGTCCAGCTCCACTGCCAGTTCATAAGTATTGATGCATCCGCTGGGACAAATCTCATTACCCTGACATGCTGTAACGGTACGTACTCTGGGACCGCATACCCCGGGTTTGCAGCCACCCTTTGCAAGTTCAGCTTTTACTTCCTCAATGTCCTCAAACTTGATAAAAGGAATCTCCACGCTCTGCCTGGAGGTCAGATGGATATAGCCTTCGCCGTACTTCTGGGCAACTTCATAAATCTTCTTCACATTTTCGGCTGTCAGATATCCGCCGACTACCTGAAGACGAATGGAAAAATACCCCTTTTGCTTTTGTCTCATAAATCCGCCTTTTTTCAAGGCTGCATAATCTACTGCCATATCTTTGCCTCCTAATTTATACTTTGTGCACTGATGATTGCCTGCTTGAAATCTTCTATTACATCCTCGATATCTTCCAGACCTGCGCTGACACGGATCAGATCCGGATAGACCCCGGCTCTTAGTTTCTCTTCCTTCGTGCTATGGGCATATATGGTAGAATCCGGATGAATGACAAGTAACTTGGTATCTCCGATGTTTGCTGCAATATATGCATACTTCAAATGGTTCATGATATGATATGCTCTCTCTTTGGAACCGGCACGAAAGGTAAGAATTGCTCCGTAATACCCTTGAAATTGTTTCTCTGCAATCTCATGCCAGGGGCTTTCCGGCAATCCCGGATAATTCACCCGGATGATTCCGGGATTCGTTTGTAAATACGCAGCAAGCTTTCCGGCATTGCGGCACTGACGTTCCATTCTTAGTCCCAGCGTTTCCAGCCCAAGAAGGTTCAGATAAGCATTCTGAGGGGAAAGACAGGCGCCTGTATTACGAAAAAGTCCATTTCTTAATTTTGCCGTATATTGAAAGGGTCCAAACTTTTTATATTCGGCAAGTCTTTGATACCGTTTTGCATCCCACTTGAATTTTCCGCTGTCGGTAATGATTCCGCTGATGGAATTACCGCTGCCGTTGATGTATTTGGAGGAGGAATTAATTACGATATCCGCTCCCAGGCTGAGAGGTTTTACTACAAATGCCGAGGCTGAGGTATTGTCTACCAGCAGGGGAATTTGGCGGGCGTGGGCAATCTTGGCAACGCTCTCTATATCCAGTACATCCAGTTTCGGATTACCGATTACTTCGGCAAAGATTAATTTTGTCTTATCTGTAATCTTACGCTCATAGTCTTCGGGTGATCCATCACTGATATACACTGTCTTAATCCCAAAAGCTTCCAGATCTTTAAATAGTTCAATGGTTCCGCCGAAAATTCCGGGCGTGGAGATGATCTCATCCCCGCTTTCTACAAGATTTAATATGGCATTGGAAATAGCCGCCATTCCGGAAGCACACGCTACCGATGCTATACCTCCCTCCAGGGAGGTAATCCGGCGTTCAAAGGCTTCCACCGTGGGATTGTTAATTCTTGAATAAGTAAAACCGGGAGCAGCATTGTTAAACACTTTCTCCAATTCCTCTGCCGACGGATAGGCAAATGCACTGGATTGATAAATGGGCGTTACGGTAGCACCTATCTTCTCATCCACCCTGACCCCCTGATGCAGTAAAGCTGTATTAAAATTCATATGCTCATCTCCCATATCCGATTTCAAAGGCGCTGATATTTTCATCAATAAAACGGGGAATCCTCTGTCTGAGTGCTTCAAGGGCATGCTCTTTGGAGATTCTGCCGTCAAGAGTTCTGATTATTTTACCATAAAAGATCATGTTGGCAAAAAGCTCATTTTTAAAGTGTTCCACCGCAAGATCTCTTGCCGGAATGGGATGGTGTACTGCTCCCTCCGGTAAATCAGGTGTTACATAACCCGGATCATAAAGAATCGTCCCCGTGGTAACCATCGAATAAAAACGGTCATAGGCTGCCTTTGACATGGCACAGAAGATGTTTGGACTTTCTATCACCGGACTGTCAATGGTTTCCCCTGACAGAACCACCTGTGTTCTCACATAGCCTCCTCTGGTTTCTGTTCCGTGGCTGACCAGCATGGTGGTATGAAGCCCTTCCAAAACTGATGCCAAACCGAGAATCTGACCGATTCTTACCACGCCCTGACCGCCAAAGCCACTGACCAGCACCTCAATTCTTGCCGGAACTGTTCCCGGCTCGATTGCCTGTAAAGCAGATAAAGATGAATTAGGCATTTCTCTCACCTCTTTTCACCTGATTTGTAATCTCCTTTAGTACCTCTACATATTCCGGTCTCTTTCCCGAACCATCGTAGTAAACGCCGGTCTTAAATTTAACCTCTCCGGTCTGATTTTCTTTGTCCGAGGTAAGTGACAGAAACCACTCATAGATTCGATCCGTCTTTCTGGTCCCCAAAGCCCTGCCTCCATAGTTGGTGACACAGGGATAGATTACATGTACCAGAGAGAATCCCTTGTTATTAATCGCCTTCTTTATGCTTTCCACCGCATTCTGCCCTTCAAAGCTGGTATGCCTGGCTAAGAAGGTAGCCCCTGCGTTCTTTAATATCTCTAAAATATCTATTCCGTTCTGTATCCAGTTAGCCTCAAACATTCCGTAGGGACTGCTGTCCGTTTTAGCGCCAAGGGGGGTGGTGTAGCCAAATTGTCCTCCGGTGGACTGATAGCCGAAGTTATCGCAGACTACAACCGTCATATCCATATTTCTTCTGGCACAATGAAGAAGGTGAAGTAATCCTATTCCAAATGCATCTCCATCGCCAGCCGTAAGAATAATCTTCTTATCCGCAGGAAGGGCAACTCTGAGCCCTGCTGCCAGGGCATAAACCCTGCCGTGGGTGCCTGCAAAATTATCCCCCTTCCAGGTATTAAAGGTCTGTCTTCCGGCACAGCCAATGCCTGTTCCCCAGACAACATCCTCCACACCAAGATCCAGTTCATCAATGGCCATAACGATTTTTTTGTGCACCTGACCAAGACCGCAGCCGCTGCATGCCGTACTCGGAATTTTTCTGGGTCTTAAATATTTATCTGCCAAATAGTCCATGTTATCCCTCATTTCCGCGTTTTGCTATTCCTTTACCATGCTTCAATCTTCCAGCGCAGATCCTCTTCCTCCGAAAAACCGGATAAGATGTTTGTGCCGGCCAGAATGTTTTCCATCCCATGAATCAGTTCATGAACGGAAGGAAGCTCCCCGCATTTTCCAAAGAAATGTACTTCGCTTCCTGCCGCTGCCGCCCGCTGTATTTCTCTGACCAGCTGCCCGTCATAGTTTAATTCCACACTAAGGTATCTGGTACTCTGCGAAAACAGCTGATCCGGAAACGGCCATAGTGAAATCAGACGAATGGCGCCCGCCTTGATGCCCAGTTCCCTTGCCTTCTTCACTGCGCTAATCACAACTCTTGAGGGACTTCCGTAAGATACCAAAACAATGTCCGGCTGATCCTCCATAAAATATTCTTCGAACCGGTCAATCAGCTCTCTGTGATTTCTGATTTTATATACCAGTCGGTAGGAATGCTTCATCTGCGCCACAGGATCTTCCGTATCATAGCCTTCCTGTGTCGGCGTCCAGTCGGAGCAGGCAGCTCCGGTATTATATCCCAGTACCACCGGCGCAATATCTATTTCATCCGTCGGCGGATAAAAATCCGGTCCCCGGTTGATCTCTCTGTCCGTCACCTTTAACCCCATACCATCCATCTCTTCCTTCGTTTCCGGGATTGAGAAGGATTCCCAGCCGTCCGTTACCAGCTGATCCATTAGCAGCGTAACCGGCGTACGAAACCGCTCCGCCAGATAAAAAGCCTCAACCGTAAGTAAAAAGGCCTCTTGTACACTGTTTGGTGCCAAAACGATGGTCTCAAAGTTTCCTCCGTGGGTTGGATATCTGGATAAATAGAATTCACCCTGCCCCGGTGCTCCTGTAATACCGCTGACAGGACCAACTCTTTGCGCATCTATAATAACGACGGGGATTTCACTGCAAATTCCCCATCCGTATGGATCTGAAAACAGTACATATCCGGGACCGGAGGTTGATGTCATGGTTTTATAACCACCCAGAGATGCGCCGAGGCACATATAAAGTCCTGCCAGCTCATCCTCCGCCTGAATATAATAGCCTCCCACCTGGGGAAGTCTCCTTGACATATTTTCTGCGATTTCCGTTGATGGTGTAATTGGATATCCGGCATAAAGTCTGCAGCCTGCCAGGATTGCCGCTTCTGTAATGGCCGCATTACCTGTATCAAACAGTCGTTTCATCCCCGTATCTCCTTTCCGATAAACTGATTGCAAAATCAGGACAGACAAAAAAGCATTTTCTGCAGCCGATGCAGGTTTCAGGATTTACGACCTGAAACGGACGATATCCTTTTTGATTA
Source organism: Bacillota bacterium (assembly GCA_023439505.1). GTDB lineage: Bacteria > Bacillota > Clostridia > Lachnospirales > Lachnospiraceae > Mobilitalea. The sequence goes on along the minus strand of JAEXNR010000062.1, from coordinate 107,085 downwards.
AATTCGCTTCCTTTTTGAAAAATATTTTTCCGGCAGACCAAACTGCAGTATCCGCACTCTTTACATGCTGCAAAATCCAGATCGTGTATAAATTTTTTCTCCATGTTTCCTCCTGCTTTCTTATTCCTCCGCTGTCTTCTTCCAGTGATGTGTGGTTTTCTCCAGAGGAACAAAAAACAATTCCTCCATGAGGATCATAATGATTCCCAGAGATAATATGGTAACGATGGTGACATCCGTCTTGCCTGTATTACGTCCGATATTAAGCACATACCCCATACCATCAGGAACACCCACCAGCTCTGCCGCAATCACGACCCGCCATGCAAATCCAAGTCCCAGTTTAAACCCGCTTACAATATGGGGAATAATGCTTGGAACGATGCAGCGAAAGATGATTTGCCGCCTGTTAGCACCCAGTGTTTTCAGTGCCTGAACCAGATTGGAATCCACATCATTTACTCCCTGCAGGGTGTTTACAATGATCGGGGAAATGGCGCCTACCACAATAATAAAGATTGCCGCCTTATCCCCAAGTCCAAACCAGAGGATTGCAAGCGGAACCCATGCAACGCCGGGAATCGGTGCAAACAGACGAAAGATTGGATTGAGAAAGTTCTTAAAATGACGGTTCATCCCCATACCAATTCCTACCGGAATACCGATGGCAACTGCAATCAGAAACCCCTTAATGACACGAAGCAGACTGATGCCGATATGCTTTGGAAGATATCCGGTTGCAATCATCTCACCCATAGAGTGAAAGACCTTAAACGGTCCCGGCAAAAGCAGCTGACTGCTTTTTACACTTACTCTTCCGAAAATCCCCGTATTGGACGCAATATTCCAGATCACCAGGAGTATGGCAAATGCAATGATTCCTTCTATTAAAGCGATCATCCTCTTTTTCATGAACTTACCTGCCTTCATTTATTTTCCTGTAAATGTATAATCAAATATCTCATCCTCGGATGGAATCGCATCCAGATATCCCAGATCTTTTGCCCATTGCAAGGTTTGAAATAACCCTTTGGCATCTATCTTATAGGTATAATCCACTCTCTCCCTCGCCTTTTCCACGACACTTTCTTCCAGATCCAGTTCTTTGGCAAGAACTGCATTGGCGGTGGGGTCTTGTTGAAGGAAATCAATGGTCTTTTTATAAGCATCGATAAACGCCTGGAGTTCCTTGGGATGATTCGTAATCAGATCAACGGATGCGGATGCCACGTTAACCGGATATAATGCATTGGTTTCTGAATTGCCCGGTACCTCTTTGGCAGAATCATACACCAACTTCAAGCCCTCATACTGCTTAAGTGCCTGTGTGGAAAATGGCTCCCAGGTAATGATCGCATCCACTTCCTTTGTCACGGCAAGAGAAGCTGCCATATCCGCCGGCTTTAGTCCGGATAAGATCTGTAAATCCTTCTCAGGATCCAGTCCCGCATTGGGTAATATGTAGTCTCTTAGCAAGGTGTCCGTCACTGTTCCCGGATTTGGCTCCGCAATTATTTTACCTTTTAAATCTTCGATGGAATTGATTCCCGTATCCTCTCTGGTCAAAATAACATGACCGCCGCCGTTGGCTGAAGCAATAATTTTCAGGTCAACGCCCTTGGACTGCCAGGTTGCAGTGGGTGCAATGCCCATAAAAGCAATATCAATTCCGCTGGCTGCAAATGCCTCTCCAAGAGCGGAGCCGTCGGCAAAATCTACAATTTCCACATCAAGTCCGGCTTCTTCAAAGAAATTCTTTTCTTTTGCGATATAGGGCGTTATGGTACCAAGAGCCTTGATGGCACCTACTGTAATTTTAAAATTCTTCTTACCGTCAGTGTCGGCTGTTGTATTCTGATCCTCTGCCTTTTTGGCGCATGCCGTTAAAAATAAACTCATAACCAATAAGACCGTGATCCCTGCTCGTTTTACATATCCGATTTTTTTCATACTCATCTTCCTATTCTCCTTATTTCTGCGTTACTTTTTCGCAGCTATGAATTCACACTTCCCTTTATTTTTCCTTTACATACTGTTGGGCCAGTTTTAGCCGCTGTATTTTTCCGCTTGGTCCTTTGGGAAAATCCTCGGTAAATAATATTTCTTTTGGTGTTTTAAATTCCACCAGTCTTTCCCTGCAAAAGTTTAGAATCACCTCTGCATCCAGCTGCGTACCCTCTCTTAATTTGATATATGCAACCACCTCCTCATTATAAAGCGGATCCGGAACCCCCACTGCTGCCGCAAGTTCCACCTCAGGAATCAGGTATAATACCTCATCTATTTCTCTCGGAGAGAATTTTTCCCCCGCCCGATTAATCAGCTCTTTCTTTCTGCCCTTTAAAAACAGATATCCATCCTCATCCTTATACCCAAGATCACCTGTATAAAACCAACCCTCACGGAAGGATTTTTGTGTTTCCTCTTCTTTTTTATAATATCCGGCAGAGATGTTATCCCCCTTCACAATCACTTCTCCTTCCTGATGGGGCTTACAGATCTGATTCTGTTCATCCACCACCAGGAGTTCGTTGCCATAAGGCAGACCAACGGAGCCGGCTTTTCTCTTTTCAGGCGGCATAGGATTGGTTGTAATCTGACTTCCCCCCTCGGATATTCCATAAGATTCAATGACAGGAATATGAAATCTGTGCTCAAACTCCTCCAACACAGCTACGGGAAGTGCCGCCGATGCCGATCTTGCGAACTTTAAGGAACTTAAATCCAGATTCTTATCCACCTCTTTCCCCAAAATGATGGAGAGTATGGTAGGAACCGCGCTAAACCATGCCACCTGATACTCAAAAATCCAGTGAAAGAACCTGCTGGCTGAGAATTTCTCCGGCATTACAATGGAGAGTCCAGCCAATAACGGTGTAATCAGCGTGACCACCAGACCATTGATATGATAAAGGGGAAGAAGGCAAAGCACTCTGTCCTCCGATGTTAATTTATGAGCTTCATAGATATGAAAGGCCTCGGCAATCAGATTCTTATGAGTCAGTATCACACCTTTGGGTTTTCCTGTGGTTCCTGAGGTATAGAGTATTAATGCCATATCCTCTTCCCTGATGTTATCATCTTCTATGTATGACTGACTCTGGTCTCTTTCCCTTAATTTCAGCAGGTACAGATCCTGTTCCAATATCACTGTTTCCAACCGCTTGATTGGTTCCGGTAAATTCTCCATGATATCTTTTGAGGTAATCAGATATCTGCTGTCGGAGTCCTCCAGGAGATAGGTTAAATCATTTTCTTTCAAGTTAAAATTAATGGGGATCACAACACCTCCTGCGCAGGTCACTCCGTAAAAACTTATGGCAGCACTAATCCCGTTTTTTAACATCAGTGATACTTTTTCTCCCTTTACCAGACCCTGGGTTTTTAAAACTTCTGCCAACTGCCCGGTTTTCTCCTTCAGCTCCCCAAAGGTGAGGCATTCCTTTGTGACAGGGGACAGAATAAATGCTTCCTTTTCTCTCTCCCTGGCCTGATCATCAACCAAATCCTTTAATGTTGCGTAACTCATGCTTGCTCCCTTCCTGTCCTTCGTATCGTTATATGGAATATTCAATATTTCTTTCCTTCTTATAGCCATATTGCTCCAAAACGTAATTCCTGATGGCGGTAAAGTCCTCACCGGTTCGTTCCCTTGGTCTGGACATGGGCACATCTACAATGGTTTTTATCTCGCCGGGAGATGCTGTCATGACCAGAATACGATCGGATAAATAAACCGCTTCATCCACATCATGGGTAACAAAGATGGTCGTAAATTTCTGCTTCGACCATAAGGTAATTAAATCCTCCTGTAAATTCATTCTTGTAAATGCATCCAATGCACCAAAGGGTTCATCCATCAGCAAAATATCACTATCAAGAACCAGGATTCTTGCAATCGCAACCCTTTGTTTCATTCCGCCGGACAACTGATAGGGATAGTGCTTCTCGAAGCCTTTTAGTCCTACCACATCAATGGCCCAGCTGATTTTATTTTTTATTTCTTTTTTGTTTTTGTTCTTTAACTCAAGACCGATGGCAATATTCTTCTCCACCGTCAGCCACGGAAAAAGTGCATAGTCCTGAAAAACCATTCCTTTGTCGCTGTCGGGCTTTATCACCGGTTTTCCATGTACCAGCACTTCCCCCTCATCCTGCTTTAACAAACCTGATATAATTTTCAGCAATGTGGATTTTCCGCAGCCGGATGGTCCCAAAAGACAAACAAATTCATGATCTCTGATATCTACCGAAATGTGATTCAGCGATATAAATTCTTCTTTTGAATTATTTCTCTTAAACTTCTTTCCAACACCCTTGATTTCGACAGACATTTCCAGTTGTTCCCCGCTTTCTTAACCTGGATCCGAGCCTTGCAGAATCCATTTTTCTTTCAATTATGCACCAATCAAAACATACTATTTATATATACTTTATATATAATATGAGTATTCTAATCTTTATTTCCTACTTTGTCAATAGATTTTATATGTTTTATTTCAAACATCTTTTCTGACCCTGACACAAAATAAAGGTATCAGATACACCTTACATTAATGTATCTGATACCTTTGGGGCTTTCATTTTTTGTGAATATGTGGTTATTGCTCATTAATCAGCTTTAAAATATAATTTCTTTTCTGGTGAAACTTCTCCGTGTATCTGGCATCATCCGAATCATTTTCCATATAGCTTTTCGTAAAGTCCACCGATACATCCGAAAGAATCCTGCCCGGGTGTTTTGACATTACGATGACACGTGTTGCCAGCATCAATGCCTCATCCACATCATGTGTAATAAAGAAGATGGTCTTTCCCGAATTCCACCAGATGCTGCGTATCAGCCCTTGCATCTGTTCCCTGGTCAAAGCATCAAGTGCTCCAAAGGGTTCATCCATGAGAAGAATCTCAGGATTGTTGATTAAAGCGCTGGCAATGGCCGCTCTTTGTTTCATTCCACCGGATAACTCATAGACCTTTTTATCTGCAAACTCCGTAAGTCCCACTTTCTTCAGGTAAGTCTCCACATCTTCTTTTATCTTAGCCTTTCCTGCCTTGTTCACACTCGGTCCAAACCCGATGTTCTTACGGACGGAAAACCATTCATACAGGGGCGGCTGCTGAAAAACTACTCCCCTGTGGGAATCAACGCCCCGGATTTCCTGTTGCATCAATTTTACGCTCCCCCCTGTCGGTACAATAAAGCCTGCAAGGATATTAAGCAGCGTGCTTTTGCCGCAGCCGCTGGGACCCATAACACACACAAATTCTCCCGGATAAATATTGAGATTAACATCATCAATTGCAGGGATGGCACCAGGTCCCTTGTCATACGACAGTGTTACATGTTCCATGGATATCAGTTCGTTATTCGTCTCAAAAAAATCATCTACCCTCATTTTTTACTCCAATCCCTGCATTGATCTTCACCTGTGACCAAATTTTCTGACAAAAGCATCGTGCGAACTCCTATTTTAATGCAGCTTCTGCAAAGGAAGGATCAATCGCCTGTTGAATTGAAGCTAAGTCAGGAGCACTGCTTAAATTCCCCTGCTCCGCATGAAAATCGGCGATGGTCTTCAAGGTGTCTGCCAATTTACCGATATTGCCCACAGTACCCAGATAATCCGCACTTAGCTGGTCTTCTCCGGAAATCCAGATATTATCCGTCACCTGGCCTCTTGCACCCTCGCTAGAAATGCCTTCCCATTCTGCCACGTCCGTAGTGGCCTGGTCCGGATTATTTTTTATTACATCATAGACACTGATCAGGGCTTTCACATATTCCGTTACCAGATCAGGGTACTTTTTGGCAAACTCTGTTCTTGCTACCGCGATTTCCGGAATCGTGACACCCTGTTCGGCCAGTTCACCGTCATTGGTAAGGACCGTTCCTTCATTTTTCAGGCATTCATCCAGTGCCGGACTCCAGATATAGGCGGCATCGATATCTCCTCTGGACCAGGCAGCGGCAATATCCTGACCCCCCATATCAAGAAGGGTCACGTCTGAGGGAGAGAGTCCTCCAAGTTTAAGGGCGTTCAGTAAAGCGTAATGAGAAGTCGTTCCAAAGGGTGCTGCGATTTTCTTACCCTTCAGTCCGGCTACCGTATCGGCTCCCACTGCATTCTTCACAACCAGAGCTTCTATGTTGCCACCCTCCAGATAGCTGACAAATATGGCCTTATAGTTAATTTTATTGGCGATGCCCAGTGCGATGGGAGAAGCACCAAAGCAGGCCAGATCCACATCACCGGATACGACTGCATTATTGATATCGGTTCCGGCATTATAAGTTACAATATTGGCGGTTACTCCAAGGTTCTCCAGGAACTTCTGTTGTGCCAGCACAGCAGATTCCGGTCCACCCGCAATAATACCGATGTTGATCACGGCTGGCAGGTCCTTTGTCGCATCACTGTCAGCAGTCGTCCCCGGCGTGACCACTGCAGTTTCAGCCTTAGTCGGAGCGGTATTCTCCTTGGATGTATTCTTTGCAAAACCGCAGGCGAGGAGCAGCCCTCCTGAAGTTAAGATTAAGCTGAGCAATATTATACTTTTTAATATCTTCATATTCTTATTTCCTCCCATTCCAACCAGTATGGATGAATTTATCCACCTGTTTTACAATTAATTGTGCTAGTTCTTTCCTTTCCAAAATACGAGTTTTCGTTCCAGAAAAAGCAGTACTTTATCCAGAATAATTCCTGTGATTCCCATAATAATGATACCGATAAAGATAACATCACTCCGCAGATATTTACTGGCATCAAGAACCATCCACCCGATTCCTGATACTGCTGCAACCATCTCAGCAGCTACGGAAGTGGCATATGCCGTACTCATGGCATTACGAAGTCCAACAAAAATATCGGGTAATGCAGAGGGGAAGATTACATAGAAAAAGATCTGTCTTTTATTTGCTCCCAGGGTTCTGGCCCGATTGATATAATCTTCCTTTACTCTCGTAACACCGGCTACGCAGGATAGATAAATGGGTGCAAAAGCTCCGAGAAATAGCAGAAGAATTTTGGAACTATTGCCGATACCCATCCACAAAATAATGATGGTGTAGTACCCCAAAGGTGGAAGCGGTCTGAGAAATGCAATTACCGGTTCAAAGACGGCTCTGACCTTTTCGTAGTATCCGCTTAAAAGACCAAGCGGAATCGCTGTAAGCACCGCAAGAATAAATGCCGTAAACAGTCTTCGTAAGCTGGAGAAAAGGTGTTCCCACAGGGTATATCCCTTATAACCTTTTTTCAATAACTCCAGAAAACTGATCCATACCTGATGCGGCGACGGGAATATGATTCCTGATATTCTGCCCTTCCAGGTCAATGCCACCCATAAAATCAGAAATATAACACCTGTCAGGATGCTGATCAAATAGTTCTTATTTTTAATCTTAATGTCCGCCCCTCCATTTCATAGTATATATGTATGTTAAGTATGATTAATAATGACACTTTACCTTGTTTTTTCACAATTTGGAAGCCGGTATTATTGCATATGGGGTATTGATTATTTTCATAACAAACCATTTCCTATCATAAAACAATATTTCTTGCGGTATCTTTGATGACGTCAAGAACAATCTTATCAATCTTTTTCGCCTTATATTTCAGACTCTCCACATAGCCCACCTCAAATACCATTTTCTTATCCGAAACGGGAAGTCTTCGAATGGCTCCGCTCATCAGATAAACATCATATTGGGACATGAGCTTTGGAAAAAACGCCACATAATTATTTTGGGTGATCATGCTCTTGATCGAATCCAAATCATCAATGCGAAAGATAATGTTCGGAACCTCTGTGACCCCTAGCATGCTCGAGAGTCCTCCGTCATACTTTCTAAACTCATCCCGGTAAGCAATATAGGGCTGCTTCATCAGTTCCTGGTAGGTGATGCTTTCCGCATCCCAATAAGGGGAATATTTCCCCACATACAGCATATATTCGTCCACAAATAACGGGGTATAGTTCAGATCTGTATTACGTTCCAGACCGGCATAATTAATCACGATACCAAACCCGGAGATTCCGGAGGAAACATTATGAGCAACTGTACTGCTTTCTGATGTATTCACCGACAATAAAATATCCGGTGCCCTATCTCTGAGTAACTGCAGCGTCTTTGGTATGATCCAGTCACAGATGCAGGCAATACAGGATATATTAACTTCACCGAAATTTCTCTGTGCCTTTGCCATCTCGACGATATCATCCACAGATTTGAATATCTCCTGTGTCTTGCGTAATACCTGTTCTCCGATGGGTGTGGGGGACACACCTGCATTCGTTCTTTTTAGCAGATCAACTCCCAGCTCCTTCTCCAGATTCAGAATGGAGTAGCTGACAGAAGATTGTGACATATAGTTTTTTTCAGCTGCAACGGATATGGAATGATACTTTACTGCTTCTCTAAAATAATATAGCTGTTCAAGTTTCATATCTATCACCTCGATATTCTACAATTCATATATGTTTAGTATAATATATTTCTATTCCAGCAATCTGTCAAGAAGAATCTGCTGTTAACCGCACTCCCCTCCATCGTTTCTTTCGATACCCCATCTCTTCTATTTCTGCTGTCCATATGGAAAGGGTTCGTATATTATAGTAAATATACATGAATAGTGTGAATTAGAACTTTGTGCCTGCGAAATCCGCGGCCAAACCAATTCACTCATAAGGAAAGGATAATACCATATGGAAAGAGCTGCTCGAACTAAGAAAGCAATTGTCCTGGGAATCGATGGAATGGATCCCATAATTACAAAACGTTTACTGGAGGAGGGCAGACTGCCTAATATTAAGCGATATCTGGAGCAGGGTTCTGCCAGAGAAGAATTGAATATGCTGGGTGCACACCCGACCATTACACCGCCCTGCTGGACCACCCTTGCAACCGGTGCGTATCCGGGCACCCATGGCATTACCTGCTATTGGCGTCAATCTCCTGACAGCCTTGATGCAGTGGTATATAATATGGATTCAAGAAATTGCAGGGCAGAACAGCTATGGAACGCAACCGCAGAAGCCGGACTTAAGACACTGGTTTGGCACTGGCCCGGATCGTCATGGCCTCCCAGTTCAAAAAGTCCGTTTCTGGATGTTGTTGACGGAACCCAGCCCGGCTCTGTGAATATGGGTGTTGCTCAGATGGACTGGGAGAAAATCGTTTATGCATCAAAAGACTTAAGAAATCTTCGTTTTATTCCACACACGCAAAAGGCGGCGGGGGTTGGCTGCAATATCACTGATATCAATGAAGCCCTCTCCATAGACGAGAATCAGGCAGATGAAATGATGGAACTGTGGTGGGGAGATGAAGCCAGAAAAGGCGGAGAGATCAGAACCTATATCAAAAATCTGGATGACACCGAGATGATGATTGGCGCTAAGGTAGCATATGATATCATATCTTCCCCACTGCAACCTGCAAAGGACTGGGTATATGCCCCGGAAGGAGCGTTAGCCTTCACCCTGCTTATTTCAGCCGGGAAGGAGAAGCGCTTTGGTCTGGTCACCAGGAATCCGGAGGGCATTTATGATACCGTGTCCTTATATCATTCCATAGAGGAGAAAGAACCCTTTGCAATCATTCCAAAAGGTACCATGGTGACCGGTATCATCGATACCGCTACCAAGAAAAATAAAACTGCACCCTGCTGCCGCTCTTATAAAATTCTGGAGTTAAGCCCTGACGGCAGCAACCTGCGCCTGTGGATCAGCAATGCACTGGATACAACAAACAATATGCTCTGGCACCCCGCCACTCTTCATGAGAAGATTGTGAAACATGCCGGACACATTCCTCCGGTAAGCTTAATCGGAGGAGAAGACAGTGAACTGGTGGATCAAATATTTGAACCTTCCTGGGATATCTACAACAACTGGCAGGCAGACTGCCTGAATTATCTGCTGGATCAGGAAGGTTATGACGTTATCTTTAGCCATCTTCATAATATTGACTGCGCCGGCCATCAGATCTGGCACCTTGGTAAGACACTGGAGCCCTGGAACCATACAGATGAGAAGATATATCAGGCACTGATTGAACGCTTTTATGTCCAGACAGACAGATACCTGGGACGCTTCCTTCATTATCTGGATCAGGATTATACTGTCTTCATCGTATCTGATCATGGGCTTCTTGTGGGTGAAAATGTGCCGCCGATCCTTGGAGAATATGCGGGATTAAACACCAAAGTCATGGAGGACCTTGGATATACCGTATTAAAACAGGACGATCAGGGAAATAAGCTGGATGAGATTGACTGGGAGAGGACACGCGCCGTTCAAATACGAAGCAATTACATCTATCTTAATCTGAAGGGGCGGGATAAGCACGGCATCGTGGATCCGAAGGATAAGTACGATCTGGAGGAAGAAATCATCTCCGATCTCTATCATTACAGGGATGAATTCCGCAACAAACGTGTGGTAGGAATTGCTCTTCGTAATAAGGATGCCGTACTCCTGGGTACGAACGGTCCTGAATGCGGTGACATCTTCTTTACGATCGAGGAAGGTTTCAACCGCCTGCACGGTGATGGTCTGACAACTGCAAAAGGATATTTTGGCACGTCAGTTTCTCCGATCTTCATCGCCGCAGGACATGGGATCAAAAAAAATTATATCACTGAGCGTGTCATCCGTCAGGTAGATATTGCTCCCACCCTTGCCATTCTGCTGGGAACAAGAATTCCGGCACAATGCGAAGGGGCACCGATTTACCAGATACTTTCAGAGGAACTGTGACATTCCTTTACCATACCCGTAATCTGCAAGCCGGAGGAACGAAAAGCGTTCCTCCGGCTAATAACGGTTCCCTATTGATCGATAACAAGAATCCATTCCTGTCCATAACCCACATGATACCTTTGATGAAAATTGCCCATGCTGACTGCCAGGGCAAGCATCATCAGTTCGTTGGTATATACCACGGCTTCACCCTGCGCTACAAAACCAAAAGATTTCGCGAACCGGACCTTGTCTTCATATATTAATTCATCCTTGTGATAGATCCTGACATGAAGCATATCTCCGTAGGAAAATCCCTGTTTTAAAAATGAGTCACTCGGAATGTTGCTCCATACATTTCCAAAGTTCGGGTCCCAACTATCCAGAATGCCTCTGATATGATGATATTCCATTGAGGGCCTGATGATGGGATGAAGCACAATATCCTCCACCGGATAGGCAGGCCCCACCTCCTCATATGTTATCACACCTCCGGCAAGTCTAGCCGCACAATATCCAAACAGATCCCTTCCATGAAATACACTGGTACCAATGGTGGCTTTCAGCCGATTAACATTTTCATCTATTTCTCTGACCTCAAGGATTCCAATCTCTTCTTTCAGATGTGTCAGTGTTCCATTATCCGGAGTAACAACAATGTAACCATCTGCCGTTTTCGCCGCACAAGCTCTCCTGCCGGTTCCAACACCCGGGTCAACCACCGAGACAAATATCGTGCCTTTGGGCCAGAATCTCATGGATTGATAAAGACGATAAGATGCGCTCCAGGTGTCAAAATGTGGGATCTCATGGGTCCCGTCAAAAATTTCAAGAGAACGGTCCACGGATTTTACTACTCCGTACATAGCACAGACAGCACTCTCTTTATAAGTGAAATCAGTTTGAAATACCAGAATCGGTTTCTCTGTCATATAGATATCCTTCCTGACCTTATTCTCTTACAGAAATCAGTTCATATATCAGGTTTCCATTTCTTCATAAGGTTAATACCTATATTTTAGCACAAGGACCTATCCTTTGATATCACTAATTTGCAAATTCCCTTTGCTCTTCCAATTCTTATTCCATCTCTGCTCATCTTAGTTTCGTTCCCATTTCCTTATTTCATTCTTATCTTCTCATTTTTTTCTATCTGCATAATCTTACCGTCCTGAATAATTACCGAAACAGAACCATACTGGATCGTCTCAAGAAATTCAATAATTTTATCAAGATCACTCTTTTGAATCATATTTTTTTTCCTGTCCTGCTCTTTTTCCAACGAAATCCCCCCACTGGCAATATCATACTTTTCTTATATGATTTATATGTATTATAATTTATAAAATACATGATCTTCTGCATATTGTCAATCATTTTAAAAAATAATTTTATTTTCATCATTTTAAAAAATAATTTTATTTTACTCGCACTTTGTTGTTTCATTATTAACGGTGATGTTCCCCTATGCTGCAATAAAAAGTTATAGAATAAATATTGACAATTTAATTGATATCTTTTATATTAAAACATATATAAAAACTATGAAATGGGGTTTCCACATGAAAATTTCAACAAAAGGTCGTTATGCATTGGCTGCTACCATCAGCATGGCTCAGTTTTACAGTAGTAACGAATCCATTACGCTGATTAGCATCTCGGATCGATTAGGAATTTCAAAAATATATCTGGAACAGGTATTTTCTTTATTAAAACGGGGCGGTATTGTCAATTCTGTGAAGGGTGCTCAGGGGGGCTATCAACTGGCGGCGCCTCCCGGATCCATTAAAGTGAGAGATATCTTATTTGCTACAGAAGCCTCCTTGTTTGAAGCAACAGAAGATACCGTTGCTGATATAACACCGGAAATCGAAAAGGCAATGAAGATTTCCGTTTTTGACGTGATGGATCAGGTCATCAATAATACGCTTGGTAAAATCACACTTAGTGACTTGCTGACGGAAGCCGAGAAGCACAAGTCCGACAATGGATTTATGTTTTTTATCTAGTTCCACCGATTCCAATTTATTATTTTGTGACAGCATAGATCCCAGGAGGTAATTTCATGCATTATGATTTTGATTCAGTTATTGATAGAAGAAATACCAACTCTTTAAAATACGATTTTGCCCTGGAACGCGGCAAGCCTGACGATATCCTCCCATTATGGGTAGCGGACATGGATTTTCAGGCTCCAAAAGAGGTTCTGGATGAAATCAGCCATGCAGTGACCCATGGCATCTTTGGTTATTCGGAGGTGAAACAGGAATATTTTGAGGCCTTCCATGACTGGTTTTATCGCAATTTCTCCTGGGATACCAGGGAGGAATGGTTAATCAAAACCCCGGGCGTGGTATTCGCCATCGCCAATGCGATTCGGGCATTTACCAAAGAGGGGGAAGGGGTCCTCATTATGCAGCCTGTTTATTATCCGTTTTCCGAGATGATTCTGCTCAATCAACGGAAGTTGGTAATCAATCATCTGGTCTATGAGAATAATTCATATTCCATTGATTTTGAGGACTTTGAGCAAAAAATCATGTCAGAAAATGTAAAACTCTTTCTCTTATGCAGTCCGCATAATCCTGTCGGCCGGGTATGGACAAAGGAAGAGTTGGCAAGATTGGGAGAAATCTGTTTCAAGCATGGTGTCCTTGTCCTGTCAGATGAAATTCACTGTGACTTTATTTACCCTGGCTTTGTTCATACCGTATTTTCAACCATAGGGGAAGCGTTTGCCGCTAATTCCATTATCTGTACCGCACCCAGCAAAACCTTTAATCTGGCCGGCCTGCAAGTTTCTAATATCATCATTCAGAATGAGAAACTCAGACATCAGTTAAAACTGGAGCTTACAAAAAGCGGCTACAGTCAGCTGAATACCCTGGGTCTGGTGGCCTGCGCCGCCGCTTATCGTTATGGAGAGCCCTGGCTAAAAGAATTAAGAGCATACCTTCTGGAGAACTTGAACTATGTCAGAGAATTTCTGGACAAAAATCTGCCGGACATCAAACTGGTGGAGCCACAGGGAACGTACCTGATCTGGCTGGATTTTAGAAATCTACATTTGAATAAAAAAGAAATGGAAGAATTGATCGTGGGAAAAGCAAAGTTATGGCTTGACCCCGGACATATCTTCTCTAAGGAAGCCGTGGGTTTTGAGCGGATTAATATAGCCTGCCCGAGAAGCATCCTAAAGCAGGCCCTGGAACAGTTGGAACAGGCATGCCGTCTCACTTGACATGAATAAAAAGGATGTCCGGTTGATTATTCTCCAGGACATCCTTTTCTTATTCTTTTCAGGTAACGACTTACCGTTTCCTCGTATTCATTCTTCTATTTGTTTCCTTATTCATTCTCCTATTCATTCTCCTATTCATTCTTCTATTCGTTCTCTACTTCAGTATAATGCTGTTCCCTAAGCCTGTGTCAGCGGTTCACCTTCCAGCCTTGCTGCCCTTCTTCCTTTTACTACGGAAAGCAGTACGGTTAGCATCATAAACGTTATCAGAATAGCTCCCAGTGTTACTGCATCTCTTAGTGCATCACTTTGTCGTACACCGCTGATTGCCTGCTTAAATAATCCCACGGTATAAGTCATCGGCATGAAGGGATATAAAACATTAAAGAATTTCGGTACGGTTTCCATCGGGAAAGTTCCTCCGCAGGAGGTTAACTGCAGAATTAACAACAGGATGGATAAGAATTTGCCCAGGTCTTTCAGATGTACCATGAGGAACTGAACGATGGCAATAAAGGTGATGGATACAAGACAACAGGCTGCGTAATACAACGGTAAATTAGCAACCTCCAATCCCAGTCCATAACGTAAGGCCTCAGCCAGTACGAATGCCTGAATCAAACCGATCACCAGATAAAGAAAACTTCTTGCTGCCTTATGTTCCGAATCACGGGATAATATTTTAAACTTTCCGTCAGCATCAAGATAGATCCCGACAAACATAATCAAGGCACCCACCCAGAAGGATAGCGATAAGAAATAGGGTGCAAAGGCTGTTCCGTAATTTGGTACGGAAGTGATATTATCCTGTTCTATTGTTACAGGAGCTTCAACGTACTCTGCCAGCCCATCCACACTGCTGATCTGCTCTTTGCTGTCTGCGATTGACTGATCAACGCCGTCTTTTGCCTTGGCAATTCCCTCATCCAGTTCCATGGCACCGTTACTTAATTCGCCGGCACCAAAAGCCATCTTTTCTGCCGCATCCGAAAGTTGATTCGTAGCCTCCTGGATGCCCGAGAGTCCCCCGGACAAAGACTTTGAGCCTTCCGCCAGCGAAGCTGAGCCTGCCTTTGCCTTCTTTAGTCCGCCTGCTAGTGTTGCAATTGCATTCTTTAATTCAGGAAGGCTCTTACTGCCTTCTGAGAGTTTTGTCGCACCGTCGGATATTTGCTTTGACGCTTCCTTTAATAACTTACTGGAACCCTGCAGTGTCTTGATACTTTGAACATTCCCCGGATCAGACATCTTTGATACAAATCCGGCAAATACCGGATCCTTCATAATGGCCGGGTTAACTTTCGTCACATACTGTGTTAAGAACTCTGATGTGGTGTTCACTGATGTTATTAAACTATCCACCCCTTGAATATATTGATTTAAACCACTGTTTAAGGAACTTGCTCCTTGTGCAAGGTTCTTCGCTCCATCCGATAACTGATTTACATCAGCAGTGGAAGCTGCAAGCTGATTTGCACCATTTAACAATGCTGTTATTCCGCCATCCAGCGTTTGCGCTCCGACAGACAGATTGGTACTTCCATCCTTTGCACGTTCCACACCGGACTGATACTCCGAGAATTTATCAGCGTATTCACTCGTGCCATCCGCCAGTGATTTGGCTCCGTCCGTTAATTTTGCAGAGCCATCCTTTAACTGACCTAATCCATCCTGTAACTCGCTAATCTGCCCGGGTACCCCTTTGATATTATCTACCAGCTGTTCAACGATTTCTTTATTCACACTGGCTCTGGTAGACTCTTCTATCTCCAGTACTGCTCTGCTTAAGATCTGGCTTGCCAGATAGTTTCTCTTCTCATTGGCAGAATAGGTAATAACTGCAGTCTGCTTCTTCGTGGTGGCTGCGGAAGCGATATTTTCTGAGAATCCTTCCGGTATTACAATCATGGCATAATAATCGTTGCCATTTGTTCCATCTTTCGCACTCTGTTCCTCTGTGAAAATAAATTTTAGGGAAGCATCTTCCTTCAGATGATCACATAATTCTTCACCGACATTACGTTCCTTCCCATTAATTACAGCCCCCTGATCCTGATTCACTACTGCTACCGGCATACTATCAAGCCTTGAATACGGATCCCAGAATGCACCCAGATACAAATAGCTGTATAGCAATGGTATAATGATAACTGCGATTATCACAGCCATACCGATCACTCTCTTTTTCGTCACTTTTTTCGTCATATGCATCTCTCCTTCTTTTTTTCTAACGGGAAGTATAGCATGAGATGAAAAGATTGTAATTAGACACAATTTTTTCTCTGTCAAAATTTTAGACAAAAAAAGAAATCTGTAAATTATCCAGACAGATTTCCTGATTTGTCTATAGGAAGCATTCATAAAACAAGTTAGAATAAGGATAGTTCATCGATAGGAGGTTCCTTCATGCTCACTGAAAGTAAAATAAAAAAAGCTGCCGTACTTGTTGCTTTGGATATCAGCTTGAAGAGAATGAAAAATTCGCCAAAACGATGTGCACGAAATATAATGGAGCTGGGTCTCTCTGCCTATCCGGATAAGATACCAAAGGAACAGCAGGAAATAATTTTTAGAGATCTGGCCAGTGCGTGTGAACATGGTGATATTAACAAGGCAAAGAATTCATTTATTACCTATTTTCTTTCCTGATTAATACTTACTATCCCTAACGCAAGACTTCGCAGAATCATTACAATTTCTCCTGTTCCATTTTCATCTGATATCTGGCGATGGCATACTTTCCCGTTCCGTCTGCCAGATTTTTCAGTTGAATAATGATATAGTCCGGAGTCTCTTTCATTCCTTTCTGCACCCAGCTAATGATGATCCCCACGATTCCATATGCATAAAATTCTGAGATGAATTTGATCTCCTCTTCCCCCATCCGGGTATTGGCCGCAATTCTTCCGATAATATCAACGAATAATTCCGTCGTAACCCGAAACAGATACTCTCTGAATTCATTTTCTACGGAAGCCTTTAAGGTTCCGATGTAAAAGTATTCATCCTTTTTCATAACTGTCAGCATCTGGAAAACCCGTTCATCCCAATTCTCATAGGTCAGATTATGCGTAATCACAGTGATGGTCTCATGATAAATAATCCAGTCAACCAGTTCAAACTTATCCTGAAAATGGTAGTAAAAAGTCTGTCTGTTAAGTCCGCATATTTCTGTAATGTCTGAAACTGTTATTTTATCAAAGCTTTTTTGTCTGGTTAGTTCCTTCAGCCCTGAAGCAATGGCCTTTTTTGTAATCAATGAGTCTGACATGCATGTCACTGCCTTTCTTTCTCTCTTAAGATACTATGTAAGATTGGCATAATTATAATACCAAACCTCGCATCCGTATATAGTAACTTTCATCGTGCTATCAATTTATCATGAAATTCCAGAAATCTTCATATCGATTTAACAAAACATCCTCCTTTAAATATACGATATTAAACTCCCTTATTACCTTGACGTCCTCCAGCTTAAAACGGTATAAGCTTCCTTCCAGTAATTCATTTTCTACAACCTCCTGATATAAGAAGGTAACACCCAGCTGTTGCTTTACCAGCTCCTTAATTGCATTAAAGTTTCCCATCTCAATATGAGCGGCAAAATTATTCAGGTTCATATTTTTCTCATGAAGAATAGTCTCCAGAATGTCTCTGGTTCCGGATCCGTTCTCTCTTGTAATGATTCGATACTTTTTTAACTCTTCTATTGTTACGGATTGATTTTTCCATTCCTCAAAGGCACAGGTCCCGATAAACTCAGCCCGCTTTAACAACTGATACCCGTATTTGTCTTTATCAAAATATCCTTCCACGACTGCAAAATCTATTCCGCCCTCTTCCAGCCTCTTTAACAGATTCTGTGTATTGTCAACCAGCATGGAGATACCCTGCTCCGGAAATGCACGGATATATTCCATCAGCCTTTTTGGGAGAACATATTCGCCAATGGTCAGTGTTGCACCAAAATTTATTTTTCTCTGATGAAAACTGCCATTTAACATGGCAGATGTAATCTTCTGATCATTTGCTTTCATTGCAAGTGCCAGCCTTCGCAGTTCTACGCCTGCCTCTGTCAAACGAAGTTCTCTTGCCGTGTATTGTACCAGATTGACCCCATACCTGCGCTCAAGATACTGGATGTGCTGTGTCACGGCAGGTTGGGTCATATTCAGCAGTCCGGCTGTCTTTGTATAGCTTCCGGTCTCACACAATACCAAAAAGGTTTCCACTCTATAATCTAACATTGCGCTCCTGTCAAATACCTGCTGACCATAATAACTTCGATTTATTACGATACCGGGTATCTATAATATAAATTTATAGATTTATAAAAATCTATCATTTGATTTTATATTATTAGCGTAATAAAATCAATACCAAGGAAGAAATGTCAAAGGAGAACATGCTATGAAACACAAAAAAACAGATCTGATTTACGGAATCGGAGTATCAATACTCCTGGCAATCCCCGCATACTTTTTGGGAAGACAATATGAAATTATCGGAGGCTCAGTATTTGCAATCCTAATCGGTATGCTGATTGCAACCAAAAAAACACCGGAGATTTTAGCCGGCGGTATTCAATTTACCTCGAAGAAAATCCTTCAATATTCCATTGTAATGATCGGGTTTGGAATGAATTTAAACGCCATCCTAGTGGTTGGAAGCCAATCCTTACTCATCATGGTATTTACGATCAGTGCTTCGCTGCTTACCGCCTTTTTTATGGGAAAACTATTACATATAAAAGACAATACGAGAATTTTAATCGGTGTCGGTACCTCTATCTGCGGCGGTTCCGCCATTGCTGCTACCGCTCCCGTCATTGACGCCGATGATCAGGAGATTGCTTTCTCCATCTCAACTATATTCTTATTCAATATCATCGCCGTATTTCTCTTTCCGCCGCTGGGGAGAGCCCTTGGACTTAGCGATTCGGGTTTTGGCATGTGGGCAGGTACTGCCATCAATGATACCTCTTCCGTCGTCGCCGCAGGCTACACCTTCAGTAATATTGCCGGGGATTACGCTACCATAGTAAAGCTAACCAGGACACTGATGATTATTCCCATCACCTTATTTCTCGCGCTCCATAAAATTAGAAAGGGAAAGAACTCCTCTGTACCGTCAAAGTACCGTTTTCATAAAATCTTTCCATGGTTTGTCCTGGGTTTCTTATTTACCGCTATGATCAATTCCATAGGAATTCTTCCTGTATCGTTGACTTCTTTTTGCAACTTTGCTGGTAAATTCGGCATTATAGTAGCCATGGCAGCCATAGGATTGAATACGAATCTGAAGAAATTAATTTTAAATGGTTTCAGACCCATCCTTCTTGGACTGTCCTGCTGGGCTGTGGTTGCCTTGGTTTCTCTGGCGGTTCAGAAAGCAATCGGCCTTTTATAAGCAATAAAATCCGCTTCCAATGCTTTGGTTTACTTTCGACTTTCATCGACTTTCTTTGTAACCAAATTTATTTATCAACGTATAATATTACAGAACGATAAGTTTGTTTTATAGAAAGGAGATAATTTATGGACTTTTTTGAGCTTTACAGATACTTTTTAATTCTCATCGTACCTGGCTTTATCGGTGCCCTGGCATTTAGCATCGCAGCACGCTGCAGAACTGAAATCAATATTTACGTTGCATTAATTCTTGATTTCCTAACCTTTATTATCATGCTGACAGGTTTATTCTTATTCCATGGAGTTGCTTATATTGCCGATCTGCTGATTGAATTCACCTGCATAAGATTTACCATCTTCTACGCATTGCTTAGTACCTTCATTGTTATACTGCTCGGTATAGGATTTGGTCTGTTAAGAAGGGTATTTTTCTGGATCAGACGTTAATCTGCTTATGATAAGTAGTGACTAGTCATGGTGCTGAAGTATTGTAATTTAGATTTCAGCACCATGTTTTAGCTGACGACCGATTCCCTGAACTGTTCCGGCTTATTTATAATGTATTATCCTTCCGGCTGCTCTGATGAATGTCAGGGACCGCTTTACGCCAAACAGTTTCACCAGCAAGCTTATCAGTTTGAATTTAAATTGATAAAATCTCTCCGGTATCAAAAGATAATCTGCTCTGTCAAAGGCTTTATTCATTAAGCTGATATATTTTACATTCTTAATTGCATAGGAGGATAAGACCGCTTTCAGGTAAAATAAGCTGCAATATTGACTGATAATGCCCTTCTCCTCTTCCGTCAGATCCGGCTTTGGAAGAAAAAATTGATGTAATTGGTCCGCCACAATAATCCATCCAATCATTTTCTTAAGAATAGATCGTTGCGATCCGGATATCTCCCATGGATTCCCATGGAGCCTCAGGCAGCAATATTCCTTAATTGATCCGACCTTTTTGGCATAATAAAATAGTTTGGGTGAAATATCCTCCTCTTCAAACAAGGTCCCCTCCAGAAATAATAATTTATTTCTATGAAACAACCCTCTTTTATACAAGTTCCCTCTGATGTCTGCGTTAAATCTCTTATTTTTTATCAGCGAGATCATAATTTCTTTTCCGCTTTTTTGATTCATTTCTTC
Organism: Bacillota bacterium; assembly: GCA_023439505.1. Classification (GTDB taxonomy): domain Bacteria; phylum Bacillota; class Clostridia; order Lachnospirales; family Lachnospiraceae; genus Mobilitalea. Next base: position 86,535 of record JAEXNR010000062.1, on the reverse strand, counting down.
CAGATTATATTCGACAGGACGGATATCCTTTGAATAAACCTGACCCAGCAGAATATCGCACCGGTTTGGATATAGTTCAGAGAACATTTTATATAATGTATCCGGAGAAAATATCTTATCCTTACTATCCAGAAAATAGAGATAATCACCGGTAGCCAACTTTATCCCTTTGTTTCTGGCCGAACTTATCCCCTTATTGTTTTGACGAATCAAAAGGATTCTTTTATCCTGCTTGCTGTAATCTTCACAAATCTGAAGGCTCTGATCGGTGGAACCGTCATCAATGATAATAATTTCCAGCTCAGTTAAGGTCTGATGAAGGACGGATTCAATGCAATCTGAGAGAAATTCTTCATTATTGTACACAGGGATAATAATACTGATAGCCGGCATGGGATCACTTCCTTTCTTATAATATAATTTTGACTCCGATTTATTTTCAACTTGAATAGGGTCTTTTAATTGTAATTTACTTTTCAGTTTCATCCATTGCTCCCTAATGGGAGCCGCATACATCATGGCATTCAAAAACAGCGGATTCTTATGAAACAGGATCAGGTTAATCAGATTGGGTACCGTCGCACATAGAAAAAAAACGGCTATAAAATGTAGCACAGCACCTGTTTTAATCAACAATTGAAGTAAGTAAATAACTGTGATCTGACACAGGCAGACCATCATATAAAAGCAGTAGGTCTTAAAAAATATATGAAATTTGATCCTTAAGATATGTCGATAGACAATATAAGGCTCCACCCAAAAGCTGGTTGCGATGAGGCTGATCAGGGTCCCGAGAAAAACACCGGTGATCCCATATATCCGAAGAAGCAGAATCGATGTTCCCAGATTAATTGCTGCCTCAATGATCGCCTTGTATCTGTCATTCCAGTAAAGCCCCGCCGTACTTTTAAACACACCTGTGGTAAATCTCATGGATTGGTGGTAAAACAATATCACAAGAACCCATGTTGTCTTTTGATCCAATAAATAATGATCTCCCAGCCATAACCGGATAAAAGGATCCAGAAGAAAGTACAAAGCCGGCGTACAGACAGATACCAGCCAGAAGTTGATAAAATAAATAGTATGAAACGCCTTTCTCTTCTCCTCAACGGAACCAATCACATAAAGATTGGCTACACTTGCTGTAATCCCATTAAAAATACGTCCCAACAGATTTGACACCAGCTGTATGATCATGTAGTAATTAGAGTAAATTCCCACGCTGTTAATGCCGATAAAGGTTGAAATAATGATATTATCCGAGGAATAGATGATAATTCCGGATATCTTATGAAACATGATCGCAATCACATTACGGGTAATATCCTTCTTCGTCTTCTCGTCCAGTTTCCCTGCAGGATTACGCTGAAGGTAGGAATAGGTTCTGTTCACCTTCATTGAAATCGAAAGATTGGACACAACCGTGCACAGCGTTGCGGCAGCCAGATATAAGAGATATCTTCTTGTAACTACCAGAAGAAGGATTTGCACCACGGTTTGTATTGTTGTGAATAAATAAGTATTCTTATCATTTATATATGACTTTTGATCGCAAAGAAGAAGTGTTCTTTTATAAGAGAATAAATAAGATCCTACCGTTCCGGCCAGCATAATAAGATAATATATTTTAAGATACGCAAGTTCCGGTCTATTCTTTATAATCAATGGAAGTACCGGAACCAGTAAGAGTCCCACACACCCGATAACACATGCAATGATTCGATATACCCTGGCAAACAAATTCATGAGCAGATTTACTTTATTGTAATCATTTTTAATTACCGGCTCGTACAAGCTATAGGCGATGGCACTGCCGATCCCCAGCTCTGCCAGGGATAATAATCCTAGGATGCTTGCAAATAACCCATTCACCCCAAGAAAGGATACACCGATGGTACCCAGAAAAACTGTTCTGTTCACAAAATTAAGCAGATTTCCAAGGACCTGACCGATCAGGCTGTAGGATATATTACGAATGGAATTTGCACTGCGGATATCGTTCCCCTCAATTCACAAAATCTGGATATGATAAACTATATTTGTATCATACGATTTGATTTTCTAAAATATCACTAATTTCCGATAAGATTGTAAAATGTCCGGCAATCTGCTTATGTCATGTGCATTCCCCCACAGGCCCTTTATCAAGCCAGACCTGTTTTTCATTAAAAAAGGAGCCTGTTACATTGCCTGTGCGGCTTGTAACGCTCCTTTTCTATGAGTATTATGAATGGTTCATTCTATTTATGATCTTATTCTCACCGCTTTATTTTATCACTCTCTGATTTTTTCGGATGCTTACAATCAATATGATGCAGGACAGCGCACCAAAGAATAAGAAGGCCTGGATAAATGGGATGAAATTATAGGATCCCCCCTGCCAGAATTCTATGAAATCACTGCTGATATAAGACATGGGCAATGCTCTTGCCATTGCTTTTAATACGGCAGGGAGCTGATCTACGGTTAGCCCCATCATTCCGCAGAGAATCATAAATCCAAAGTACAAAAGCATGGATACGGCATAGGTTGGTCCAAACTTTCTAAAAAAGGTGGCTAGACCATGCGCCAGTACAAAGAATACAAACGACAGCAAATAGATGGAGACAATCATACAAAGGGCAGCACCCGGCGTCGGTATCTGAATCTCCAGCAATAAAACATCCACCACCGTATAAACTACCAGAGATAAGCTCATAAAAATCAGATAAGCTATCATCTTGGCAAATAACATGGTCTTCTCTTCAAATCCGAACAGATTAAAACGCAGTGGGATATCCTTCTCCAATTCCTGTGAGTAATTGGCCGCGTATCCAATGAGAAGTACCGCCATTGGAATAATCATGCTCATGGTAATAAAGATGCCGGTAATTGTCTTTGCGTAGAGTTCCTCCGGTATCTGTGACTTAAATACAAAGGAGAATAGAATGGACATCATAATAGGAAATATTACGCCAAAAATAACTACGAATATATTCCCTGCAATATTGCGAAGTTCATATTGGATTAATCGCCAGTTAAGCTGTTTTCTCATCATGTGTGATCTCCTCCTTTCTATTTGCAAACTGTGCTTTCGCATTGATAGACATAATCTCAATATCACTATTGCTGCGTTTAAAATTAATATCTTCCTTAATCAGCATGGCTGTAACTTCATGTTCTGTCTCCCTGTTCTGACAGGAAAGGGCAATAAGATGATTTGGTGCTTTCAGCTTCATAAATCCTTCGGTCAGGGCCTCATTTCTCTCATTATGATCTATGGTTATCACTGTTTTACCGCAATAGGTACGAAACAGCTCCCCTTTCTCACCGAAATCAACCACCTGACCTTCTTCCAGGATTAAAACCTTATTTACCAATTGCTCCAGTTCTTCGTAATAATGAGAAACCACACAAAGTGTCGTATCTTTTCCCTGATACCACTCCGTCATTTTTGTCATCAGCTTCTGTCTCGTCTCAAAATCCAGACCGGAAGTTACCTCATCAAAGAAAACCAGTGGTGCATCCTGAATCAGTACCATAATAATGGTCAGTCTCTGCTTTTGTCCGCCGGAAAGTGCATCATATTTCTTATTTAAACATCCTTCAAAGTCAAAAAAGGTAATCAATTCCTGTAATCTTCTGTCCTTTTTGATGCTTGTATTTAAAACGGCCTCCATGATATATTTTACTGCCATGGTACTGGCATAATGATTGTGCTGCATATGAACCGCAATTTGTTCCGGTTTCAGATCAGTAACAATACTCCCCTGGTAATTGGTGATTCCCAAAACGGATTTCACCAGCGTAGATTTTCCGGCTCCGTTGGAACCGATAATGCCAATGCGGTCGCCCTCCAGAAAACTAATTGGCTCTTTGATAGACAAAGCCAATTGATTCCCGTATTTGACCTGTAATTGATTTATTGTTAACATCATTCCCACACAATCCTTTCCCAATGAAATGCATTTCTTTCATCTGTACTTATCATAACAAAGCCATATGAATTTCCTATGAAGATTTCATGCAGAGATCATGTAAGAATCAGTTCCGCCATTACACCATTGCCGATATTGCTAAGTCTCACCTTATAGTCCAGCAGCTGGGCATAATAAGCCACCACATATAACCCCAGACCGTGGGCTTTATTCTTATCATTGCTGGTTACAAAGGGTTCAAAGATATGGGGTAAAAGTTCTTCCTCTATGGTCACACCATAATTGAAGATGCATAGCCTGTTCTTCTCATATGTGATATGAATTTTTCCACCGGCTGGGGTAAAATGTATGGCGTTGGATAAGAGATTATCAAGGATCTTCTTCATCAGCTCTCTGTCTGTATTAAGGATCGGCATCTGCCCCTCTCTCGTCAGTATCAGCGCCTTCTCTTCCGTCTGAATTCCATAGGCTCCCTTACATTCTTCCATTAACTCCTCCATAGATACGGGTTCAATCAGCAGGTTCTTAGAACAATGATTCAAATACAGAATATCCTCCACAATCTTTTGCATGGATTGCAGCTGCTTTTTTACCTGAGGAAGATATGCTTTCACATCTTTATATTTACCAACCTCACCTATCATTCCCTGAACCAAAAGAAGTGCCGCGGTTACCGGGGTCTTTAATTGATGGGAGGAAGCCCGTAAGAATATCTCCTGCCTTTTATTTTCCTCCGCCAGATATTGATTTTTTTGTTCCAGCTCCTGGTAATTATCCTGGATTTTCTCATAAAGGCGGTTTAGGCTATCTGCCAGACTGCTGATTTCATCATGTCCGGTGATGGTCAGCGGCTGGAGTTTCAGATTTCTGGATTCTCTCATAAACTCCGCATGATTGGCAAGCCGGATGATCGGATTGATGATAAGTTTTGAAAATACCTGGGAGGATACCAGTACCAGTAGGAATGCCATTGCAACAATCATCGGAAGACTCTGAACGATTACCGGTTTGATCTCATCCATGCTCGGTGTCATAAGCGGCATCATGGTGATCGCAATGCTATCCTTTGTCTTCCCCACCGCAATATAGCTGGTGTAATTATTATAGCCATCTGTAATATTCGATTCAAAAACAAAGAAATTCTTAGACGACTGATGAAGTTTTGAGGAGACCTCTTTGAATAATGTACCTGTGTCATATAATTCAAATTGTACTTTGAGAGGACCATTGTTTTGCAGGATCTCATTCTTTAGGAATTTATCCTTCAACTGATCAAAGTCTATCTCATCCAGTTGAAAGTTCTCTAATTCATCCATATGATTGGCATAGTAACGAAACTTATTCATCAGATCAAGGAGATCCTGATCCTGAATGTCTACGGTTATATGAAATATTTTACTGATTACATAGAGGGCATCCCCTGTCATAGGAAGTGCTACGGTTATGGTTCCTGAAGGATTCTTTACCTCCAGATTGTCATAACTGCCTGACTTAAGAAAGCCCTTTTGCAGGTTAACAATGGAATTGTAATTTCGTTCCTGCATGTAACTTACATAAAGTGACGGAAGCATCAGGATAAAGTATCCGATAATCAGGGATACTATGATGATGGATATGATGGAGCTATATACTAATGTTTTTCTTGATAGATTCATCTGCCAAACCTGACCTTTCTTATACCACCATATCTTCACTGTATTGATATCCTATTCCGATGACCGTCTTAATCAGGTTAACCGGCAGTTTCTTGCGAAGATTTTTCACGTGGGCATCAATGATTCTGTCATTCCCAATATAGTCCTCATTAAAGATCCGAAGAATCAGCTGCTCCCTCGTAAATGCCCTTCCCCTGTTCTTAACCAGGGTTTGCAACAGCAGAAACTCACTCAGGGTCAGATGCAGCAATTCATTGTTATAGAAAGCCTGATACGATTCTTCGTTCAGATATAAGCCTTCCCTTTTTTCTGATCTTTTCTCACTGCCTGCAGTTCTTCGAAGAATTGTCTCCATCCGCTTTAAGAGAATCAATGGTGAAACCGGCTTTATTACATAGTCATCGGCATAGAGATTAAAGGCTTTTACCTGGGTTTGTTCATCATCAATTGCCGTTAGCATGATGGCTGCCATCTCCGGCTTTATCTTACGGATCCGTGACAGAACCTCCAGACCGCTTTTGTTTGGCACCATGATATCAAGCACCGCCAGATCAAACTCCTGCTCCTCCACCATCCGGATGGCCTCGTCCCCATCGTCAACAGTTGTAACCTCGTATTGCTGCAGCTTCATATATTCTGTCAGAACCTCCTGTATCGTCGGTTCATCCTCTAAAAATAATACCCTTACCATTATCATACCTCCATCACGCCTGCTAACCCGCAGACAAATCCTTTAGGAACATCAGAGCCGGTCTTCTATCTCCATATCCGGAAGAAAACTACTCTGTGCAGCTTTTCCCAATCTTCTGATATCCAACCGGATTGTTCCTGTTTCTATCGATTATAGCATATTTTCCCTTATTACATATAAAATTTTATATGTAATAAGTTATCAAACACATCAGCAATATTTCATAAAAATAGCAGGACACTGTATCCAGCCAAACAGTGTCCTGCAGCTATTTCATTTACTAATTTGTCCCTTCCATTTTTAAAACGCGGTAATTGCATCTACCCATAACTAACAATATCTACCGTGATTTCCGGTCATTTTTCAATAAAGCATTGGCTTCTTCTTTTGTTATCTCTCCCTGATTGCATTTCAACATGATGGAAACCTCTTTATTACTAAGTTGATATCCTATCAGCAGTATCAATACTGCAGCCGAACCGGATACCACCGGGACCAGGGTGTAGAATTTCCAGATCCATGCGATGGTTGCACTATCCTGTACGACCTCTGATCCAGATTGAAATCCAATGATACCAAGCAAAAACATTCCTATTGTACTGGAGATTGCCGCCGTGATCTTTGCTGTGAATGTCTGAACAGAAAAGGCAACTCCCTGTGCACGTTTGCCGGTTACAAAATTGCCATACTCCGCACAATCGGCTACGAACATGACCGTGATTACCGAGAGCATACTGGAAAATATGGAACGGATGAGGCAAATTAACAGGAAAAGAACATGGTTTTCATATCCGATAAAATAGAGGACAATACCAAGTGCAAGATTAACCGAGACAGAGACAAGTAAAATCGGTTTCTTCTCTACTTTTGAAATAATCTTCTGCGCAAATGCTACAACAATCAGCGTAGGCAGCGTTGAGACAAGCGCCATAATCGTAATCCACTCCGGTCCGCCAAGACAATAGATGGCGGTATATGCCTGCATGGTACCTGCCGTATTGGTGATGGACATAACGATAATCGCCGCACTGAAAATCAACAGGGGTTTGTTCTTAATCAAATAATGAAACAGCTCCTTAATCGTAGGGCTATTCTCCTGCGGCACTACAAAACGCTCCTTGCATCGATATCCCACCGGAATCATGGTAAGCATACCAACAACGGCAATGATGATGATGGTAGCTGTCCAACCGATATTCGGATATAACATCGGTACAAGCAGTAAGGTGATTAATCCCCCCATTAATCCAAAAAAGCGGTTTATAATGAATAAATTGTCCCGTTCCTTTACATTATTGGTCATTGAAGTTGCAAGGGCAAAGATCGGCACATCACAAATGGTATAACTTGTGTCCCAGAGTATGTATCCGAAGGCGGCCCAGAAAATCTTAATCTGTGGGCTGACTCCGGAAGGAATTGCAAATAAAAATATGGTTGCCAGGGGAATCAGAAAGGATGATATTCTAATCCACGGCAAATATTTTCCTGCCTTTAGATTCGTCTTATCCACAATGACTCCAAACATGGGATCGTTAATTGCATCCCAGACTTTTGCAAACATAAAGATAACACCCACCACTGCCGCCGGGATACCGATATTGGTTAAATACAACTGTAAAAAACTTGATACTATGATATAAAAGATTAATTGTCCAAAAAAGTAAAACCCATAAGCATACCGCTCCCCGGTACTATTTACATATTGTTCCTTCACCTTTGCCATAGGAATATAATCTCCTTCTCCATATAAAGTTTATTCTGTTACGCCATTATCTGCGTGTGCGGTTTCTTCTTTCTCCCATAAGAAACCATTTCCTTACAGGAATTTAAACATGATCCATGCCTTTAGATTCGGTATTTTGAAGAAAATCCCCATACGAATCAGCCTGTCTTTGATTAGACTGTTTCTGGGTACTACATCGGCTAACGAACGTATCCGGATTCCTCTTTCAAACGTTTCTTTCGTCATACCTCCGGGCAGGCTTACACTTAAGATTTTGCTTTCTCCTGCAGGGATATCAAAAAAGTTATCACTCCAGGGCTGATTTACCTGTTCTGCACTGATAAAGACCTTTCTTGCAAAATACTTACCGGAAAGTATCACCGTCGCGATGCCATCCCCTACCCTGCATTCATAGGTTATCTCAGGCTTTGGGAGCTTTGCCTTTTTGTCAGGAACCAAAAGCCAAGTTTTTTCATCTACCATCTCTTTTCCCTGATACAAGGATGCGATCAGTACTGCCCTGGATTTTCTGGTTCCTTTTAAGAGTTTCGAATATGTAAGAACTGCAATTTTTTCGGCACTCAAAGAATTTAATTTGATATTCTGGGTTCCTTTATTGATCATATGCCCGTCAAAAGTGCAGATTTTCCATACCAATTCCCCTTCAAAGGCAGTCGGATATTCGTTAATCAGATGTAATTGTGCCCGGTCAAGATAATAATCATTGGACAAACAGAGCATCTTGTTAAAATGCTTCGCCTGATATTGCAGTGCCTTATATTGCTTGTTATAATCGATGCCGGCCCAGGAGGCAACCGGCCAGCAGTCATTGTACTGCCAGTAGATGGCACCGTTATGTCTTCCAAGCCCCCTGCGCCAGTGATCCGTTGCAAAACGGATGGTGTCTGCCTGCACTATTTGAGAGAGATATACAAAATCTTCAAATTTTGCCGGATTTCTGTACTTTGCCAGAAGATAAAACAACATTTTCTCGTTGCCGCTCCCGGATTTTTGATGTGCCTGCATAACAGGAGAGAACTCACTCAACTCCTTCTCATCGGTAAAGGTTCGTATGGTATCCATGGACGGCATGGATTCCATTCCAAATTCCGAACAAAATCTGGTGGGGAATTTTCGAAACCCTTCAATTGGCAGCATCCCGTGCCAGATCTGCCAAAGATGGGTATCTCCGCTGGTTTTTCCGGGCTTCATATTATGAAACCGGACTCCTAAGGTGCCGGAGGAGGGGGAGCCGGGCCAGTAAGGTGTTACATCGTCCAGCTCCTTCACCCACTCACGCAGGGTGTTATGATAAAAGGGCATATTCGTACTGCTTATCTTTCTATTCTTTTTACATAGGATACCAATTAACTCATTTTCATTATTTCCGCACCAAAGTGCAAGACTGGCATGATCACGAATCCTTGTAACATTATCTATCACCTCCTGATGAACATTCTCCACAAAGGCTTCGTCGAAGAAGGGATAGGCACCACATGCGAAAATAAAATCCTGCCAGACCAGGATACCATACTGATCGCACAGATCATAAAAGTCATCGTTTTCATACATGCCGCCTCCCCATACCCGCAGCATATTCATATTTGCCTGTTTTGCACTTGTAATATAGAATTCCACGTCTTCCTTTGTCGTACGGGTAATAAAAGAATCTGTCGGTATCCAATCCGCTCCTTTTGCAAAAATCGGCACCCCATTGATTACAAATCGGAATTGATTTCCCCATTGATCCGGGGAAGTGTCAAGTTCGATGGTTCTGAGCCCGATTTTTTTGGTACACGTGTCAATCACAAGCTCATCCGAATCTCCTTTCAGTAACAATGTTACTGTATATAATGGCTGTTCCCCAAGTCCGTTGCACCACCACAAACGGGCTGAGGTAATATCAATGGAGCAGTTGACGGTATCCCCCTCAATATTCGCAGGATATTCGTCCCCTTTTCCATCCGGTGAGGTCAGTCTGACGATTCCCTGCAGCGGACGCTTCCCCGCTCCGATCATCTCAGCCGACAGCCTTAGACGAACGAATTTATTCTCATGATGCTGCTTTACACGCATATGTTGAATGCGTATGTCATAGCTTTCCAGTCCGATCTTTCCCACCAGACCTGCCGGGGGAAGAACCGGTCCCCAATCCCATCCAAAATGACAGGGCGTTTTTCTAATATACTGGGAGCCCTTGGCAGCATTGGGAATATACAATAACTCCTCCTCCGCCTGACGTTTTTCAAAATAGGGGTAGGGATCGGCAATGACGATCCTAATCCGGTTCTCCCCTGCATGAAGCAATGCGCTGACATCAAATCGCCATATACGATATATATTGTCGGTTTTACCAAGCACTGTGCCATTCAGATAAATGGTACATAATGTATCCAGGCCATCCGCAACCAGCTCGACCCTTTCCTTCTGAAGGAAATCAGGGGATACAGAAAAGGTTCGTGCATACTCAAACTCCTGTCTCGCGATTTTGGTGGCAATTTCTTCATTCGTTCCCCAGAAGGGGTCCTCGATTCCTCCGTTTTTTATCAAATCCAGATAATTACATCCTGGCAAATGGCCTTGATAGATGGTGTCGTTCCCGCTCATCTTCAGATCCCATTCGCCGCTTAAGTTAATTTTCATCACTACCGCATCCTCCCTGCCCTTTCCCGGTACTCCACAAATACATCTTGTATTTTAACAGTATTCATACTATAATAATTGTATATTTGTAAGAAAATCTGAATAAAAGTCAGGTGAACGTATGTCTAAATACAAGGCTGAAAAAGCCGCCAAGCAATTAATGATGAACGGACAACTGCATCACTCCTATGATCATGAGATGCAGCTGCATCATTATTTATTTAATAGTGAACAAAATGAGATGATTGCACTGTTGGAATCTCCTGCTTTCTACGAAATCTACAACCTGTATGCCGATAGCCTTGGTCCCAACCGCCTGCGCGGTGCCAAGAACAGCGTAATTTGTCTGCTTACACGGATCACTCGTATTGCCATTGAATTGGGAGTTGATGCAGAGTTTAGTTTTGCACTGAGTGATTATTACATGAATGAATTAGAGAAGCTTTCTACAGAAGGCGATGTATTTTCCTTTGCCAAGAAGATTTTTATGCATTTTTATGATCTTTCACAGGAAGAGCGTATGAATCATTATTCCCAGACGATTACCAGGGTAATTCGCTATATTAACCGCAATAAATACGAATCGGTCACAGTGAAACAAATTGCGGATTACCACTGCCTTAACCCGCATTATTTGTCCACCCTGTTTCATCAGGAGGTTGGCATAACCCTTACCCGGTATATCCGTCAAAAGAAGATGGAGGAGGCGAAGAAGATGCTGACATTGTCCGGGATGTCCATTGCAGAAGTATCGGATGTCCTGGGTTATTGCGATATTTCACACTTTTCCAGAAGTTTCAAAGCGTACCATGGTGTCTGTCCCTCACAGCTGCATAAAACTCAGGCTGAGAATTACGCCTGAGTTTTATGCAGCTGTTATGATATCAATAATTTTAAGATGGTTAAGTACCATTGCCTATTTTTTTGATCAGCGTCTGCCACAAGACGGTCGTTTCTATGAAATATCATGGTATAACGATCCTTTTCCTGATAGGGTTTCCACTGAGCAAGACCGGCTGCATTGGGATCACCGCTGCGGGCAAATGCCCCCCAATATTTACGCAATCTTCTTCCCAAGTCCCCCGCAGTCCTTTTTGATCCAAGAAATAAAATATGATATGGCTTTACCTTATAAAGTTCATACAGCACAAACAATTCTGCGATATGGCACGCACGAAGTCCTAACAGCTTCATAACGAACGGGGAATAATCATATCGATAAACATATACCGTCCCTTCCTGACTGTAATGCTCCGCAAACCATAGCTTTGGGATCGTATACATAACGTCAGTCAAAAGATCAGAAAATGCCTGTTTTGACGGAAGTCCCGGATACCGCTCCAGAATCTCTCTGCGCTTTTGCTCATCCAGACGCCTAAGCAGACTGTCCTTTAATTGATCTCTCTGTTTCTTTGTCCATTTTCTCTCAAGGGTCAGAAAATTTCCTTCCTCATGATTTGAGCCAACCATGACCGGCTTCTTCGCTTTTTGAAAAGAGGCAAGCGTGGGAAATTCTTTGATCAGCACTCCGTCAACAACGGGACAGAAGGTACACCGACCAAAATAATGTTTCGTTACATATTGATCCAATTCGTCTGCAGCCTGCATTAGCTGCGGATAAGATACCTCCAGCATAGCTTGTGCGTCCGCTTTCTTTATCTGAAGTATCTCAAGGAACTTTGCGGTAATTTCCTCTTCTTCTTCCACCGTATAGAAAGAACCGAAGCAATTGCTCTGTATGATGGCTTTGTGGAAATATGGCTGAACTTCATCCACCAGTAAAAGTGCAGAAATGGCTCCTGCGCCGGCGGATTGCCCGAATAGTGTAACGCTGCCGGCATCTCCGCCAAACGCTGCAATTGTTTTATGAACCCATTTTAATGCAGCAATGATATCTTTTATTCCCAGATTGTCATCGAATCGACTGCTATACTCCGACAAATTAAGAAAACCGAATACATTCAAACGATAACTGATCGTTATAATAATACATCCCGTATCCTTCGCCAGTATACTGCCATCATAGATGCATCGCTCCCCCTCGGAATTGATTCCGCTCCCGCCTCCGGCATAAGCACCTCCCGGAACCCAGAGCATAACCGGCAATTTTTCTTCCCCATGCTTTGGTACCCATAGATTCATATACAGGCAGTCCTCACTTAAATAGTGAAAATCCATATCCTTATATTTTTGAATGGGATTTTTGGGGTATTTGTCTGCCTTAATGACTCCGTCCCAGGGGTCCGGTGCCTGCGGGTCACGAAATCTCAGTTCTCCTAAGGGCGCTTTGGCGTAGGGTATTCCAAGGAAGCGATAAACGCCGTCATTATAAGTCCCCTTGATCCTTCCATAAAAGGTATCAATTAGTTCTGTCATTTTTCTTATTCTCCTTCTTCCTTTTTATCCGTTCTGACATAAAATAGTTTATAACATGCTGTTTTGCAGGAGAGATCACAGTAAAACACTATACTTTTTTGCATTATAGCATTTTTCAATCATTTCTATTTGTATATCCGTACGATATTTTAAATAAAAGTAAGGTATCCATCAATCATAAAGGACTGTTGGTAAATAGCATCCATCGTCATGGAATTTTATTTAGCAACAGCCCAGAATTTTTTATATTACATATGCAATATTGACAGCAGTAGAAATTATTCGGTTAAACTCAACGCATTCCAACCTCTATTTTAATTTGATAAAGGTTACCGAACAGGCAGGAGCACGGACAATTCCCCTGTCAAAACTTGCCGGTTCCCCATAGCAATAGAGGATACGTTCAGTTTCTGCAACTTCGATCTGACACTCTGTGGCACGCTCCGACGGGTTAATGATCACAAGAATACTGCTGCCCGGAGCAAAACGTTTATATACCAGCGGATAACTGTTTTGCTCTGCATAAAGAAATTCCAGCCCTCCATTGGCCAAAAGTGCCTCTTCCTGACCACGAATCGCTAATAATTGATGCACTTCCTTCCATAAGGAGTCTTCCTGCTCCATCTGCTGTGATACCGTCGGACGTATCGCTTCCGGATCCATTCTGATATATAAGTTTTCCTCCGAAGCGTCTGAAAAGCCTGCATTCTGTTCCCGGTGATCCCATTGCATGGGGGAACGGGAACCGGTCCTGTAATAACCACCCTCTACTGATGTCAGATTCTCCACATAGCGCATTCCAATTTCATCTCCATAGTAGATAAACGGCGCACCCGGCATAGATAAGACGAATGCAAAGGCCAGCTTCATCTCTTCCGGTGACAGCGTCTTAGCCAGGCGCACCATATCGTGATTGCCGGAAGGGATACAGATCAACCCCTTTCCCTTCGTAGTTTCGTAACAATTCTTATAATACGAAGCAAACTGGGAGATGTCCCCCTTCCCTTCTTTTGCAAAAAAGGGCGTATTGCCCCGGAATAAATCATTATAATGGGACGGTCCAAAATGGAGTAAAAAATCCATATGGAAACCTGCCTGCAAAGATTTATCCGGATCCCCCCATTCTGATATCATCACCGCCTGTGGAAACTCCTGATCCAAAAATGTTCTGAATTCCCTCCACAAGGCGATGGTGGCCTGTTTATCTTCATCATTCTTTACCATTGAGCCTGCCATATCAACACGAAAACCATCACATCCCTTCCTAAGCCAGAAGCGCATGATCTCTTTGATGGCCTGTCTGCTTTTGACCGCATCTTCGGAATCCACAGGCTGCTGCCATGGCTTATCACATCTTGCAAAGCCATAATTCAGGGCTGGTTGGGTGGAGAAGAAATTCACGGCGCAACTGCCATACCGGTCGGAGATACCTCTGATACACCCTGTGATATTGCCGACACCCGACATATCATCCATAATATCATCACTCCATATGTATCTTCCGCTAAATTCATTCTTCTCTGCCTTCATGGATTCTTTAAACCACTTATGCTCCAGTGAGGTATGCCCCGGAACCAGATCCAGTATGATATGCATCTTTCTTGCATGTACCTCCTCAAATAACTGCTCTATCTCCTCCATTGTCCCGTATCTGGGCGCTACTTTGCAATAATCCGATACATCATAGCCCGCATCGGAAAATGGGGATTCAAAGCAGGGGTTCAGCCAGATGGCATTACACCCCAGATTTTTGATATAGTCCAATCGTTTCATGATACCCGGTATATCCCCAATCCCGTCTGCATTGGTATCCTGAAAACTTTGGGGATAAATCTCATAAAACACAGCTGAATTTAACCAATCACTCATAGAATTCATTTCCTTTCTGTTTGTCATAATATAATATCTTGATATAAATACGTTCCATAATAATAGTATTATCTTACATTTTTTCTTGATATTCTTGCATTATATCAAGGTTTAATAGTACAATATTAATATTACAAAAAACCAATGGGAACAAAAACATATAGAATAAATTTTGTGGGTGTAAGAACCGATAGGATCAAGATTCTATAGATTTGCAAGAGCAACGCAGAAAAGGGGAAGATATGAACGTATCGCATTTTACAAACTCTGAATTAATGGAAATAGGCAGCCGTGGTACCCGCCTGTTTCCGCTGCAGCATTATATCATGAATAATTCCGGTGCCAGTTTATTCATACCGTATCATTGGCACCGGGAAATTGAAATCATCTATGTGGTCAGCGGTTATGTCCACCTTCTTTTGGATGGGGATGATTTTGATCTGAAGCCGGAACATATCTACTTTATTAACCGGGAGCTTCTTCATCAGTTTTCCAGTGATGACCCGAAGCTGGTGTATTACGCATATGTATTTCCTCTGGAATATCTGGATTTTAAAATCGATGACCATGCACAATCGGCCTCGATTGCACCACTTCACAAACAACTCATGTTTCCTTTTCAGATTTCTCCCCAAGATTGTTGTTATCAGCAGATGAGAAGTGAACTGGTGGAACTTTTTATGGTAAATGATCAGAAGCCGGAAGGCTTTCAACTTCATTCCAAGGCATGTCTTTATAAAACAATTTCCCTTCTTCATAAATATAACTTATATATGGAAGAATCGGATACCCTCTTTCAAAAAAACAGATCCACCAAAACGGCCGAAATAAAAAAGCTGCTGTCCTACCTGCAAACCGAATATAAAAATCCGGTCTCACTGGAGGATGCAGCCTTGTTATTGAATTATTCTCCTTCCTATTTCTGCTCTTATTTTAAATCGGTCTTTGGAATCAACTTTATTGATTATCTAAATCATTATCGGATCGAGAAGGCATGTCTTCTTTTGCAGACCACGGATCTGCCAATCATGAACGTAGGCTTCGAGGTTGGATTTACCAATTTCAGTTACTTTATCAGAATCTTTAAGCGTTTGATGAAAACAACCCCCAGGCAGTACCGGTGTAACCGGCATACTGCCTGGCATGTATCTGCAAATAGATAATCTTTCAGCCACCATCTGTGTACGGAGTAAATTGTGGCAAAGGTTACGCAACACTCCCTGCCAATTTGCGTAATTTCATCCCCCCATAGGGCTTGTATTGAATATTCCCGTCATGTACCATGAGATGTGTTTGAAACCTTTCACCATCTTGATTTCAAGGAGAACATAGAATATGGAGGACATATAAATGCAAAAAAAATTAATTACGCGATTGCTTTTAGCTACATTAAGCTTATCCATTTTGACAGGTTGTACCGGTAAGACACAGAAGAATGAGGACGCAGTCCCACCCTCACAAGAGACTTCTTCAAATCCTAATGACTCTCTTACCATTTCTGTCGGA
This sequence comes from Bacillota bacterium, assembly GCA_023439505.1. Classification (GTDB taxonomy): domain Bacteria; phylum Bacillota; class Clostridia; order Lachnospirales; family Lachnospiraceae; genus Mobilitalea. The sequence continues at coordinate 70,152 of JAEXNR010000062.1, read as the reverse complement.
AGTGGTTTCGAGGACGGTAATTTTGACCCGTGCACCGGATATGGTACCTATGGCTATGGTCTGTTTCATACCGCTCTTTTAAAAATAACCACTGACGTAAAGACAGAATGTGACCTGGCTACCGATTATAACATCAGTGAGGACTGCCTGATTTATACTTTTACACTCCGGGATGACGTCAAATTTTCTGACGGTCAGCCTTTGAAGCCGGAAGATGTGGTATTCACCTTCCAGACTGCGAAGAACAGCGGTTCCAGCGTAGATTTGACTATGATGGAGAAAGCTGAGGCCATGGAAGGTAATAAGGTGCAGTTTACGCTCAATAAGGCTTATTCTCCATTTACCCGTACGGTGGCTCTGCTGGGAATTGTGCCGGAACATGCGTATAACGATACTTATGCTGCCAACCCCATCGGAACCGGTCCTTTTAAAGTAAAACAACTGGACGTAGGACAGCAGCTCATTGTTGAACCCAATGAATATTACTATGGCACAAAATCACAGTTTAAACAAATCACTTTTCTGAGTATCGATGAGGAAACCGCCCTTGCTGCCGCCAAATCCGGTCAGCTGGATCTGGTTATGGTAAATCCCGAATATGCCAAAGAATCGGTGGATGGTATGCATGTTGTGACCATTAAAACTTCGGATAACCGCGGATTTAACCTGCCCTGTGTTCCGGAGATGGTAAATGCTGCCGGTGAAACTGTTGGTAATAATGTTACTTCGGATCCTGCTGTCAGAAAAGCCTTAAATATCGGTATCAACCGCCAGATGATTATTGACAATGCCCTCAATGGGATTGGCACTGCCAGTTGGGTGCGATTTGATGGCTTGCCCTGGGCCAATGAGACTCCTGCACTTACGGACGGACAGGTGGAAGAAGCAAAAGCCCTGCTGGAAGAGGCAGGATGGGTGGATACGGATGGTGACGGTATCCGGGAAAAAAATGGATTAAAGTGTGAATTCCGGATCTCCGGCCGTACCGATGATCTCCAACGTTATAATTTAGCTGTGGCATTCAGCGAAAATGCGAAACCGCTTGGTATTAATATCATCGCCAAATCGCTTGACTGGACAACCTGCAAGAAGCTGGTAAGAAATGTGCCGACCTGTATTGGTACTGGAGATTACAGCTTTATCGATGTCTATAACGCATTCCATTCTTCCTTTGCGGGAGCGGATGTGGTGAGTTTAAGCAATTCCGCAATGTATAGCAATCCCACGGTTGATGGATATTTGGATTCCATGCTTGCTGCTGCTTCGGAGGATGAAGCTATTGAGTTTGGTAAAAAGGCCCAGTATGATGGAAGTAACGGTGTAAATATGGATTTTCCTTACATCTGGCTGGTTAATATAGACCATACCTATTTTGTCCGTGACGGGCTGGATCTCGGAACACAAAGAATACATCCTCATGGCCACGGCGCACCCGTCATTCAGAATTTGAACGAATGGACGGTAATCAATTAGGATTGGAGACAAATTCAATGAATCATCTCATGAAACATATCATCCATACCTTAATCCGGATGATCCTCTTATTGATCGGTGTAAGTATGGTGACATTTTTATTGGTTATTTCTTCCCCCATTGATCCGGTTGATGCTTATGTCGGTGCCGAATCCAATGTATCACAGGAACAAAAAGAGAACATCGCAGCGCATTGGGGTCTGAATAAACCGCCGCTAAGGCGTTACCTCACGTGGCTTTCGAATATGTTACATGGTGATATGGGACGCTCCATCACCTATCAGAAGCCGGTAACGCAAATTTTGGCAGGGCGCTTTATTGCCTCACTTACTTTAATGGCAGTGGCTTGGCTGTTATCCGGTATCCTTGGATTTTTTCTTGGCATTGTATCTGGTGCGATGCAGGGAAGCCTTTTTGATAAGTGTGTGAAAACCTTTTGCTTTGTACTATCCTCTACCCCGGTTTTCTGGATCGGTTTGCTGTTTCTGATGCTGTTTTCCATAAAACTGGGCTGGTTTCCCATTGGTTTGTCGGTACCCATCGGAAAGCTATCGGGGGAAGTGACGTTTCTGGAACGGGTTCACCATCTTATATTGCCTGCCTTTACGCTGAGTATTACCGGAATCTCCAGCATAGCCTTACATACCAGACAGAAAATAATCGATGTATTAAATACCGACTATGTATTATTTGCCAAAGCACGGGGAGAAGGTAAATGGACCCTGATAAAACGACATGGGCTGAGAAATATTGCAATTCCTGCCATAACGCTGCAGTTTGCATCGTTTAGTGAGCTGTTCGGCGGAAGTGTGCTTGCGGAGAATGTCTTCTCCTACCCTGGCCTTGGCAGCGCAGCAAGTGTCGCAGGCTTAAAGGGGGATGTTCCTTTACTCCTTGGAATAGCCTTATGTTCTGTTGTGTTTGTATTTGCCGGTAATTTAACCGCAAATCTTTTTTATGGAATACTGGACCCCCGGATTCGGGAAGGAGGTAAGCTAAGGTGAAGTATCTTAGAACCAAATATAACAGGAACCGCAGAACAAGGACTGTGGTACTGACAGGTGTCATTCTATTGCTGCTCGTAATAATTTTCATATCCGGCGTTACGATGAGTCCACAACGCTATGCACCTGATTACACTGCGAAGAAACTGGTTCCCTCCTTCACGCATCCATTTGGAACGGATTATCTGGGGCGTGATATGTTCTTTCGTTCAGTGAAAGGCCTGTCCACCAGTATTCTGATCGGTACGCTGGCAGCAACTGTCAGTGCCTTTATGGCACTGGCACTCGGATTACTTGCAGCCACAGCAGGGGGATGGGTAGATAAGGTTGTTTCTTATTTTGTGGACTTATTTATGGGAATTCCTCATATGGTTCTGCTGATGCTGATCTCCTTTATGCTTGGGGGTGGTTTGAAAGGTGTCGTCATAGGTGTTGCCTTAACACACTGGCCGAACCTGACCCGCGTAATCCGGGGTGAGGTCATGCAAGTCAGAACTGCACAATATGTGAAGACTTCCCGTAAGTTTGGCACCAGTAAGGTACAGGTAGCCCTGCGCCATATGGTTCCCCACGTCCTGCCCCAGTTTATCATTGGATTAATCTTACTGTTTCCGCATGCCATTCTCCATGAAGCAGGACTGACGTTCCTGGGCTTCGGACTCTCCATAGATGCACCGGCCATCGGTATTATTTTATCGGAGGCTCTCAAACATATTGCCACCGGTATGTGGTGGCTGGTCCTTTTCCCGGGTGTTATGCTGGTCATAGTTGTAATGCTGTTTGACAAACTGGGCGAGCACATTAAGCTGCTTATGGATCCTGACAGCGCACAGGAATAAAAGGGGGAATTAAGATGCGTATTGACAATTTACTAGATGTTCGGAATTTGTCCGTTTCTTTTATGATGTATGAACATGGATTAGAACAAAAGGAACTTAATGTGATCAGCAATTTGAGTGTTTCTGTGAAAAAAGGTGAAATTCTCGCCGTTGCCGGTTCCTCCGGATCCGGAAAAAGCCTGCTGGCCAATGCCATATTGGGAATATTACCGCATAACGCAAGGGTTGAGGGAGAAATGCTGTATTGCGGGAAAGAACTAACCGGAGACAAGCAGCAAAAACTTCGTGGAAAAGAAATTTCCCTCGTTCCCCAGTCTGTCGGTTATCTGGATCCGTTGATGCAGGTGGGACAGCAGGTAATCGGCACCAACGGCAGCAGGGATCAACAGGAAGCCGCCTTCAAACGCTATGGATTAGCAGACAGGGTGAAAAGAATGTATCCTTTTCAGCTTTCAGGCGGTATGGCAAGACGTGTTCTGGTATCTACTGCCGTTACCGGCGATGCAAAGCTGATCATTGCAGATGAGCCGACACCGGGTTTGAGCAAAGAGAATGCACAAACAGCTATGGGACACTTTCGCTCGCTTGCCGATGAGGGGTGTGCTGTCATGTTGATTACCCATGATCTCGATCTTGCACTGGATTATGCCGACCGGATCGCTGTCTTCTATGCCGGTACGACGTTAGAGATAGCTGCCGCAGATGATTTCAAGTCAGGGTTGGATGCTTTGCGCCACCCCTATACCAAAGCTTTATGGAAGGCTATGCCGCAAAACGGGTTTCAACCCATAGAAGGTTCTCAGCCATATGCAGGCGCTCTCCCAAAGGGATGCCTGTTTGCTCCGAGATGTCCCCAAAGGAGGGGAAGCTGTGAAGAAAGGCCTGCTATGCGGCCATTACGAGGAGGAGAGGTGTGCTGTCCATATGCTACTTGAAGCGAGAGATATCAGTTTTGGATACAGTAAACATAATAAGATATTAAATCATGTAAATTTGAGTGTGAAAGCGGGAGAACGTGTGGCACTGATTGGTCCTTCCGGTTGCGGCAAAAGTACATTGTCACAAATCCTGGCCGGTTACTTAACACCTTCATTAGGAACCGTGCTATTTCAGGGAAAACCACTTCCCAAAGAGGGTTATTGCCCTGTCCAGTTGATCTATCAGCACCCTGAAAAAGCCGTCAACCCAAGATGGCGGCTGCAGAAAACCCTGACTGAGGCATGGACGCCTGACGAAACCTTTCTAACGGAAATAGGCATTGAAAAGCAATGGCTGACCCGTTATCCCAAGGAATTATCAGGAGGAGAACTGCAGCGCTTTTGCGTGGCGAGAGCTTTAGGCCCGCAAACAAAGTTTATCATTGCCGATGAGATGAGTACCATGCTGGATGTTATAACTCAGGCACAAATCTGGCAGTTGATGTTAAACATAATAAATAAAAGAGGTCTGGGTCTTCTGGTCGTAACCCACAGCCCCGAACTGGCAGAGCGCATCTGCTCAAGAGTGGTCAAATTCGAAGAAATCACACGCTAAAAAAATGCTGAAACAGATTTACCAGATGACAAAGCAAAACGGATGCCCTGCCGGATCCAACATGGTAATCCATTTCTCCGGGTTGTATTGCACCTTTGCTTTCACTGCACCGCAGGATATGGCATGCTCTGTGGCAAGCTCCAGCTGCTCTTTGCTATGTACCGTAAAGTCCAGATGTGCCATCTGCTGCTGTGCTCCCGGTTCCTCCGGCCATACAGGCGGACAATAAGTATCATTTCGTTGAAAGGCGATCTTAACTGCGCCGGAGGGAGAGATAATATCCACCCACTCCTCATCCTCTCCATAGTTTTTCTTCCATCCAAGCAATCGAATATAGAACTCCGACAAGACTTCCACATTACTGCACTCTAATACCACAGCATCAAGGGAGATTGGGAGCAGGGGTGGGTTATGTGAGATATTCATAGAAACTTCCTCCTTAATCATTTTCTTTTCGCTTTTTCTAAGCAGAATTCAACAAATATATTTATATTTGTATCATGAATTCCTTTCAAATTATCGCAAAAAGTATTTAATTCTGCTTCTTCATTTATAGTATAGTTGCTACTTTTAGGAAAAATTTAATATATTCTTTTTTCGTTCATCTCCTCTTTTTTGAAATAGAATTTTTGCTTTGACTAATACATCCTCTAGAGTCGGAATATTATATATTGGAACTATAAAATCATAGGCCCAATGAGTTTTAAACATTGTCTTATCTATATACTCCCTCTTTTGCTTATCTGTGCAATCATCAGTATCCATGATAGTAAATATTTTAAATTCCGGTGATAGTTTCCTTTTTCTTTTTTCAAGAAAAACCTCTGCATCATCAAAGCATTCAAAAAACTTATGCGGAGATTGAAATCGCGAATCATTTAATATATGCAGTAAACTCGTGATTTGGATTGATTTTTCGCCTTTTTTATCACTGATCACTTCCATTTTAAGTCTCAAATTAGACTTAATATAATCACATAACTGTTTTTCAGATTTACCATGAACAATAGCAATTGCTTTTAGATAACAGGGTTTAAGTTAGTCCATATCTCTCCCCCCCTTATTCCATCATTTCTAATAATTCTTCAAAATCTATATCTCTGGTAACAGGAATCCCCCCATACATACCTTTCAAATATCTATTACGATAGTTTAAATTCGGATGGGCTCTATCTTCAAATTTAACGATTGGTATTAATTCTTTATTTGCGTCCTTATCTACAAAAAAAGTATAAATATAATCAGTGTTGATATCTGATTCCATGAGCATCGTATTGTGGGTAGTAATAATTAATTGACCCTTTATGGAATCCACAAGACTACATAGTATATTGTTAATCAGTAAATCGTGAATACCTGTATCCAGTTCATCAATAATAACCGTCTGCCCCTCCACACTCATTAGCAAGAATGGGATAATCTGTAAGATAAATTGAGTTCCTGTTGATTCTGTTTCATAATCTACATCAACAATTTTTCCATACATCATCTTTTTAAAATACAAACTATACTTTATTTTTTCATCGATAATCTCTCTTTTATAATAAACTTGTTTCATATCAGAATATGCCAATGTAAAAAATTCATTTAGCATTCTTTCAGCTCTGTTTAGCTCCTCTTCCTCTCCAATGCCTATCAATCCCTCTTCAAGTTCTCCTAATATTTTATGGCTAATACCGATATTTCCTTTTTCTGAATGGTATCCCACTTTCACGCGAACAGATATTGTTATAAACGTGCTCAAAACTTCATAAAGTCGATTGCTGATTTTCGTCCTAACATATCCATCAGCTTTATCTTCAACTTCAAATACAAGCAACGACATAAAACTATGTTTCCCATTGTACTTTTCTAATAAATCATGAAATTCTTTGTAATAGATATTATCTTCAAATATTTTTTCATTCAAATTAATCTTATTCTCGATTATTTCAAAAAACTCAACCTTATTTTTATTTAATACATATTCTAACTTCTCGTGAACAATTTTACTATTATCATACTCAATTATATATTTCCCGCTTTTATGGTCAATGACAAATTCAAATTCTAGAGACATATTCTCATTCGAATTAAATGTCTTGCAACTTTTAATGATAGTTTCCGTATCCTTCAAATTTCTGGCAATAAATTCTCTAAAATTCTCATCATTCATTATTTCTTTTGAATCACTTCCATCAACCAACTTTTGTAATCGGGTCTTCATTGACATAGTTCTAAATGATTCACATAAAGTATAAAATACAGTTGCAAAATTTGATTTTCCAGCTCCATTTTCCCCGTAAATTATAACCAGAGGTTTGGCTTCCTTTTTCTTAGCCGATAAATCAACATCTAAGTCTATAAGAGATTTATAATTTTTAATTTTCACACGTGTAAACATTTTCAACGCTCCTTCTGTATAAACTATACTATATTATGTTAATTTATGTTACAAATTATAACATATTTTAAAATATATAGCAATATTTATTATTTATTTTAATTTTTATAGTACCTTCTAAAGCCTCATTATTTATATCAACGTTTCAATCCATCTAATTTACCCGCAAGAGCGCCATTAGTTTATCAAGCTTTTAAGGCGTAAAAAGTTCAGAATTATCTCCCCCTCAATTTACAGCCAGCTTATGCCTGTTTTATCAGGGAAAATATTCCAAACTTTTTACGCCTTATCTTCATACACAACGACTATTTCAAAAATCGTAGAGCTGTTTTCATGAATTTACTTTAAATAATTCTCTGAATCTATTTCATAATACAGTTCGCCTCATCAATATCATCTATTTTAACAATATAAAGCCTGAAATCATATGGCATTAGTGTTAGGCTTTTACCAAGGCTCACCCATTCCCGGCTGATACAATCCATAACTTCTGAATGCATGAGTTCCTCCGGCAGATCAAGTACCGCCGATTCTTCTTCATTATGCAGTAATACAAAAAGCTTTTCTTTTGCAGCGCTTTTCTGATAGAGCACCGTATCCTTGGGGGTATTTAACGCAATCCATTGTAAGGCCTCGGATCGAAAGCTCTCTTTTTCTCTTCTCAGTGCAATCAGCCTGGTGATGAGATGATATAAGTTTCGATCCTGACGGTCCTCATCCCAGATCATACACTGCCTGTTACTGTGTTCTCCTCCGCCCATCCCAATCTCACTTCCATAATAAATGCAGGGAGATCCCGGATAGGTGAGTAAAAATACATAAGCCAGCTTTGCAATCTCCGGATTTTTATTTACCACATGCAGAATTCTTTCCGTATCATGACTATCCAGAAGGTGAAACAGGTGTTTCGTCACATGCTTGGGGTAGTCTGTCAGAAGTTTACTGATCGCCTGTCTAAACTCTCCTGCATGAAATTTCACCCCAGTTCTTTCTTCTTTCCCGAAGAAATTCCACACGGAAGTTAAAAACTCATAATTCATCACACCATCAAACTGGTCTCCCTGCAGCCAGGGGTAGGAATTATCCCAATTTTCGCCCAATATATAGACGTCAGGATTGATTGCCTTTACCTTTTTACGAAACGTCCTCCAAAAATCATGGGATATTTCATTGGATACATCCAGCCTCCACCCGTCAATGTGATACCGTTCCATCCAATAAGCAGCTACCTCCAGAAGATATTCTCTTGCGATGGGATTTCCCGTATTCCATTTTGGCATAGCCTGTGCATAAGCAAAAGTCCGGTAATTAAGTGATTCCCGGGAACACTCCATTGGCAGTCCGTTAACCAGCTCCCCCTGATATAATGGTTTCTCAGGATCAAGAATATAGAAGCAATCATAGTATCTGGACTTCACTCCATTCTTTAAAACATCCTGCCAGAAGGGATGCAGGAAGCCACAATGATTAAAAACTGCATCCAACATAACTTTAATGCCCCGCTCATGAGCTTCCTCTACCATCTGCCCAAATATCTCATTATCACCGAATTCAGGATCTATTGTAAAGTAATCCGTTGTATCATATTTATGGGAGCTTGGAGAATCAAAGATTGGGTTTAAATAAATTCCGTTAAATCCGGATTCCCTGATGTAATCCAGCTTCTTCCTGATTCCCGCAATATTTCCGCCGAATTTTTTGTCATAACCATCTGTGGCATCACTTCCCCAGGGCAGCACATCCCTTCCATCTTCCGGGGTTCCGTTACAGAAGCGCTCCGGGAATACCTGATACCAAACGGTATCAGGTACCCAGTCAGGTGCCAGGTAAAGATCTTCCTCATTAATATAGGGATAGTTGAAATAATTGCTGAGGTTATATAGAATGTTGTCTGCCAGGGGATAGGGAAACCGATAACGGCTGCCTATCATATAACGCTCCTTGTCATTCTTTACGATAAAGCAATATTTTGTCCGTTTCCACGTAATACCGGTAATTTCGGTAAACCAGCAATCATAGTCGCCCGTTATCTGTTCCAGTTTCATTGTTTGTCGTCTCACCGAGCTTTTATCAAAATCATACGCCGGTGTACCATCCCCTCTTGGTATCCAATTAAAGGGATCCACCGCCAGTACTTCTACTTCCTTCACTTCACCTCTTGCTGTCTTCAGTCTCAGATGTAGTGTGTTTTCATCGAAGGCATAGGATTGTGCGCTCTTGGGTTCATGTATCATGGATGAAAAATTCATAGCACTTTCCTCACTTTACTCGCTGGCTACCAATGCCTCAAAATCCTTCTGCGCTTTATCTGCTCCCTCAGCAGGTGTCATAGTTCCGTCGAAAACAGCATTTAATACACTCTGGACAATGGTCCAGTAGTAAGAGATCCTCTTGGTACTTGGCATCGGTACTGACTTGGTAAATTCCTCGGAAAATACCCTTAGCTGTTCATCGTCTTTCAAGCCTTCTACCTTTGTGATGTCCTTTTTTGCTGTTATTTTATAAGATAATTTATACAGCAGGGAAGCCGCCTCATCAGAGGTCAGGAAAGTCGCAAACAACTCTGCTGCTTTCGGATATTTGGTGTAAGCTGAAACATATGCATTCTGTACTGCACTGAAGGATCTCATGGGCTTGCCGTCATAGGTTGGAAGTGTGGTCACCCCAAAATCAATATTCTCTTCCTTCAGGGATTTAATCAACCACGGTCCAATGGGATAATAAGCTGTTTTACCATCTTTGAAATTCTGTTCCAGCAAGGACATGGTCTCCATTTTCAGATCATCCGACTTGATGGGGATCATCTCCTTTAACGATGCGATGACTTCCAGTCCCTGTATAAATTCAGGTGTGTTAAAGCCTGGATTGTCTCCATCTGTTCCGTCCGCTCCAAACAATCGGAAACCGTAAAGACTGAGGAAGGGATAGGCCGGATAGCCGTCCGTAGGTACTGTCAAATACCAGAATTTATTCTCAGAAGCATTGTTATAAGCCAGTGCCTCTTCCCTGATCTGTTCGAAGGTTGATGCAGGTTCTCCGGTCACCAGTGTTTTATTATATAGCAGGGCATAGGTCTCTATGGAAACCGGAACCCCATATATTTTACCCTCCTGTGTAACGGTTTTTACCGCGGTTTCATTGATGTTATCTTTCACCAGACCTGAGGCGCTTTCACTGAGTTCGGCTAAAATCCCTGCATCCTTTGCAGTTGCAAAGGAATCATGGGCAGCCATAAATATATCCGCTCCATTACCGGTAGGTCCATCTAACATCATCTTATTCACGGTATCCAGACCATTCTCCTGAACCTCTACCTTTACCCCGTATTTCTGCTCAAACAAGTCAGCCACTGCTTTGCCATATTCCAGATACCCGGATAAGGTCCAGAAATTCAAACTGGCTCCCTCCTCCGGCATGATCTCATCAATTTTCTCCCCATCTTCAGCAGGTTTTTCCACGTCTTTCGTATCCTTTACATCAGACGGATTTTCCGTCTTCGTTTCGTTCTGGTCTGTAGGTATCTCCCCCTTTTTGCAGCCTGCAAACAGTCCACAAATCATTACCGCCACCAGTAAAAGACTAATTACTTTTTTCATTTTCATTCTTTCCTCCATTCCCGCGCAGCTTCTTGCGCATTCTTTCTTTTCTATTATTATAAAACTTTCAGAAATATCATCCTTTGTCTGCCCCTGCCGAGATCCCCTGTATCAGATATTTCTGGAAGATTATAAACACAATGGTAATGGGTACTGCGATCAATACCGCCCCCGAGGTAAATATGGTAAAATTAATGCTTTCCTTCCCGTTAATCAGTGCAAACAGTCCTACCGCCAAGGTTCTGCTTTTATCACCCGATAAAAGAATATTGGGCAGAATATAATCCATCCAGGGCAGCATGAATTGAGAAACGGCACAATAGGTGATGATGGGCTTTGACATGGGAAGTATTACTTTATAAAAGGTCTGCAGCCGTGTGCATCCATCCATATACGCGGCCTCATCAATGGCCTTGGGCACTCCATCCAGATATCCTTTGACCAGCCAGGTATTATAAGGAATCGCTCCCACAGAATATACGATAATCAGGGATATGGGATTCCCGCCCAGATCCAGGGTAAGGAACAGTGTATAAATGGCGGTCATAGACAAGAAGGTCGGAAACATGGATAAGATCATGATGGCCATGAGTCCCGTCTTCTTCCCCTTAAATTGGAACCTCGACATAATCCAGGCAGTTAACATAATGAGCAAAACGGATAAAACCATATTGGTCAGGGCTATTTTGAAGGTATTATAAAACCACACAGCGTAATTTGTTTCAGAAAAAAGGCGTCTGTAATTGGCCATGGTCAGCTTACTTAAGTTGATATGAACCGGAGGCCCGCTTCCCGGTTGAAAGGAAGACAACACAATCCAAAGAACCGGAACAAGCACCACCAATGACATCACGATCAACTCTGTATGCAGTAAAACAGATATTATTTTCTTTCTCATCCTTATTTCCCCCTATAGTTCCTTATAAGCAGTCGTTCTTTTAAAGTTCCAGAAAGAAAAGGCACTGACGATTGCAAAGAGCAGCACACTCATAACTGCGGCAATATCATACATCTGCTGGTTTAAAGTCAGTTTGTAAATCCAGGAGATCAGAATATCCGTACTTCCGGCAAATTGCATATTAGAATTATTAGGTCCGCCCTGGGTCAGGAAGTAGATGGCACCGAAGGCATTGAAATTCCCTGCCATACTCATAACCAGATTGGGTGCAGTTGCCTGAAAGACCAACGGCAGCGTTAATTTACGAAAACTCTGATATTTACTTGCTCCGTCAATTGCCGCAGATTCATAAAGACTTTGATCAAGATTGGCAAATACTCCAAGCATCATAACCATAAAAACCGGAAATCCAAGCCATAGATTTACCATAATAACTGTCAGCTTTGCAATCAACGGATCTGATAAGAAGGGGATATTTTCTGATATCATCCCAAGCCTTAACAGGATCTGGTTCACAGGTCCGAACTGTCCGTTCAATAGATTTCTAAATACCAACAGAGAAACCATCTGGGGTATCGCCCAGGGAAGGATCAGTATGGTTCGAAACAAGTTCTTACAGCGTACTGCCCGGTGGTTTAAGATCAGGGCTTGAAACATTCCGACAAAGTAGGTGCTGAGGGAACCTGCAAAGGTCCATAGAATAGTCCAGGTAATGACACTGAAAAATGTATGAGACCAGATCGGAACCGTAAACAATTTTCTGAAATTGGAAAATCCAACCCAGTCAAGGAGTTTTCCCGGTGGAAGATGATCCCTGTTATAATTGATAAAGGCTGTCAATACCGAGAATACGATAGGCATTACTACAACGAACAAAAAGGCTGTACCAATTGGCACTAAGATAAAATAAACAAAATTTTTCGTATAAAATCTGGCAAGATATTCCCTGGATGTTATGTAGATACCTTCTTCGTCAATCAACTGTCCGGTGTGGTATGCATCTTTTAAGTTCCATAGATAGATGAACATAAATAGGATGAGAAGAAAGATTGCAATCACACCTTTAATCAGCAGCATGGTGGAATGATCCCCATATCTTCCTCCCGTCTTCTCGCCCAGGGTGATAAACCCCCAGACTCCTTTGGTAAAGAACCCTCCGTGGAGCCGGATAGAAAAGTCAGGAATCAGTCCCATCCCATATTGCAGCCAATAGCCGCTAAATAATTCCGTTCCGATCAGCAACAACTGCAGACCAAAGAAGAACAATCCTTTTAATCGCTGCCGTCCTACGATAAATTGTCCGCTGCCCCAGAAAAATACAGATAACCATAGTGCTTTATATTTTTTCACTGTTTACACCTGCTTCCCAACTTCAAACTTCCTCCTCGAAATAATCATTATTCTTATTAACTTATGCGCTTAACCTATTGAAATTATAGTATTTTTAAAGATGTTAGTCAACGCATTTTGTGCATTTTATACATTTTCATCACATTATACAAATAATATTTGGGTTATATTTTACTTAACTAACTTAAATAAATCTTGTTAAGTAACCATTCCTTTCTCATTTTCTATTGATTGCCTGACCCTATCCCTGACTTTCTTTTTTGTTAAGTACTTAAGCTTTTCACGCTGCAACAAAAAAAGAAATCGTGTTTTAGTAATAATCACGATTTCTTTTCAACTTATTCCTGTATCAGACAACAACATAATTATCCGACAACAACATAATCTTCCATTACCACATAAATATGATTGCCGGGCTGTAAACGATATAGGCTATGATATGTCTTGCAACCGTATATTTTAGGAATGAGGGTTATGTTTAATAAAACTCCCCTGTCTCAATTCTTCAAATGCCAGTCTCAATTCTTCCTGGGTATTCATGACGATAGGCCCGCCCCAGGAAATTGGCTCATGAAGCGGTTTTCCTGAAAAAAAGATAATGCGGGAGGTGGTATCGGGAGGCGCACTCAAGGCAATACCTTCTCCGCTGTCCAATAATACCGCGGTCTTTTCCGGTATTCTTCTTCCCTCAATACTGCAATCTCCCTCTATCAGGAATAAAAATACCGTTTCCTCCGGTTTGACCGGTATTACAATCTCTTTTCCCTCAAAGATGAGAATATCATAAATTGATACCGGAATATACCGGGGCGTAATACCCGTCACTCCGGCAAATTCCCCGGACAGTACCCTGATTTTAGCATCATCTGTGTCCAGAAGGCCAATATCATTTCCCGTAATGCTAAGATAAGCAGGTTCCGTCATCTTCTTTGGCTGAGGTAAATTAAGCCATACTTGAAAGCCCAGCATTCGTTCGGATTTCCGGGGCATTTCTTCATGAAGTATACCGCTTCCCGAAGTCATCCACTGTGCTTCACCGGAACGAATCACTCCTTTGTTGCCTAGACTATCCTTATGCTCGACTTCACCCTGAATTAAATAGGTAATCGTCTCAATTCCCCTGTGGGGATGCATGGGAAACCCGGCGATATAATCAGCCGAATTTCTTGAATCAAAAGAATCCAGCATAAGAAACGGATCAAAAGCATCCACATCATTCATGCCCAGCACACGTACCAGATGTACCCCGGCTCCATCCACTGCCCGTTGCCCTTTTATTTCTTTTCTAATCCTGCACTGTTTCATTCCTCACACAACCTTTCTGTTTGTATAGTTAATCTCACAGTAATCATCCCTGGCGCAGCATATATTCTATTCAAACAAATACCCTGTCATGGAAAGTGAGCCCAGAACACATGCATCATTAAATACTGTAATTTTATCATCTTTCCTTGCTGCACCCAATACATACAATAAAGGGGCATAATGATCCAATGTGGTAAATGCTAGCGCAGAGCAGCTTCCTGCCTTCTGATAATCTATTACATTTTCATCTGCGCGCTGAAGTATATTCTTCTTAACATAACCGTCAAACTCCTCTGCCCAGGAATAACCGCCTTCCATATCCCAGCCGATTCTTGCAAGATTATGCACAATATTACCGCTTCCAAACACCATCACGCCCTGCTCCCGAAGCTGGTATATCTCCCTGCCAATTTTATAATGCTCAGCAGCAGATGCAGTTCTGTCCACACTCAGCTGGAAGACCGGAATATCCGCTTTAGGATACATTCTGTGAAGCACGGACCAGGTTCCATGGTCAAGGCCCCAGGTATTATCCACAGAAACACTTCGGCTGATCATACTTTGCACCTGATGAGCCAGAGGAGGGGAGCCCTTCGCAGGATATACAATCTGATACAGCTCTTTGGGAAAACCGTACATATCATAGACTGTTTTCGGTTCTATCGCATCCGATACCCGTGTATCCTTCGTAAACCAGTGAGCGGATACAGATAATATTGCCTTAGGACACACCATCTTATTCCCCAGCGCTCTCCATTCCTCAACAAACCGGTTTTCTTCAATTGCATTCATAGGTGAACCATGACCGACAAATAATGCGGGCATACGCTCCATATTAGCACCCCCTAAAACAAATTAAATGTTATTATTTTTATTGTAACACAGGAACATGCAAAACAAAAGGACCAGAAGTACAGGAAGTGACCTTAAATGGGTTTGAACCAATAACAATAACAGGCAGACAGCCCTACTGACGAACTCCCTCTGTAGCTGACAAACAAGCGAATAAAACTTGTCAGCTTCAGAGGGAGCATATCAGGGCTAATTCTGCCCGATTTCATATTTTAATACAGTTATAATTTCTTTATCATGGGACTTTTGTTTCTTATACCTATTTTACAGTCACTTTTAAAATCTTACGCATAGGACCGTATTCTGCTACAACATAATCCGTACCTTTGGATTTGGCAACTGCCTTGCCACTTTTTTTATTAATAACAAGAATGTTCCTCATGGTAGTACGCCAGCTTATTTTATTGGAGCTGATTCCATAACCCACTGCCTGATAGGTATAGCCTTCTCCAACCTTGAAATTCACTTTTTCCCTGACCAATTTAATATACGCCTTTTTCACCGTAACTATGGTCTCTATCTTAACTACAGCGGTTCCTGATTTAATTACCGCAGTAATTGCGGTCTTTCCTTCTGCCTTTGCAGATATGCTGCCCTTGGCATCAACCACTGCCACTTTTTTATCTGAGGAATGGTAGGTAATTACCGGCTTCATGTCCGAATTAAGGGAAAGTGAAGTTAGTGTATTCGGCAGAGTGACCTTTACTGAAGTTGATTGATCTATATTTCCTCCAATATATAGAATATCTTTTCCTGCCGTCAAAGTTGCATTTTGAAGTTCCTGTGTCAGCAGCTCCCCTTCATCCAACGCAATTACATAATCAGAGGCATGCCGGAACGATAGGGTAATATTCCCTTCCTCATTTACCCTGGCGGCACCGTTATATTCCAGTGACCTGGCTTGAGGATTATAATAGAACAGACTTGCTGTTTTTCCTGCCATATCCTTTCCGACATTGAGTATAAGCCTGGCTGTTAAGGGAAAACCTCCGTTATGACTGAGGCTTAAGTGCTTTAGAACCATCTGTCCCGCGGATTGCTTCTCCAACAGTTTCAATGCTGCCTCCGGTACTGTTTCCATTCCCAGCTCTGCCTGAAGGTTAAGATCTTCCCACTTTTGTGCTCCATTATCCTCAGTCATATCCTCACCCATAAACATCCATGTAATTCCATTCTCAAGAGTGATGGTAAGCGTAACTTCTTTTCCTTTCAATTCTTTTAGTACCTCTGCTGAAATGATATTCGTATTCTTCAAGGTTATATTGATTTCTTTTGAAGTATTGTTTTTAATATTATCCTTGACCTTCTCCCAGACCTCACTGCTATAGCCATATATGATATACTCCGCTTTATTATTCGTAACTGTCTCTTTCCACTGCCCCGGAATTATAGTCGGCGTCGGTGAAGGTGTAACAGGAATTGGTGTTGGTGTTACTGTTGGCGTTTCAGTTGGCGTTTCAGTCGGCGTTATAGTCGGCGTTACTGTTGGGGTTACTGTTGGCGTTACTGTTGGGGTATCTATATCCCCTGTTCGGTATAGGTAAAAATCATCCAACGTTCCCCATCCGCCGCCGGCACATTGGATTACTACTCCAATCGTAACTGTTCCATCCTTCACATAAATACTGTCAATTTCAGGATTTCTCCACTGTACCCAACCGTTTACACCAGTCATTTCTTTGTAGGTTCGTCCTTCTGCCTCAGCATAAATGTACATATCAGGCGTTGTTCCTGCATCCCCGCCCTGCAGATACAGATTAAAGCTGTAATACCCCGGCAGTAAACCGGTGATGGTTTGCTCTGCTTTAAAATTAACGCCTTCTACAGAATAGTAATGCAAGGAATAGTTACCTGTCTTAGGATCCGTATTTTCTGCAAAATCCGTATGAGCGCTACCATCGGGATAAGTTATATTCCACATGCTGCGATCACTATCCTCAAAACCGGGATTTACCACATAATTTGTTGGAGGTACCGGATCAACCGTTACGGTACAATACGTTGTTAAGTCAGTTCCTGTAACACTTCCATGAATTGTATAGGTACCGATGCCTCCATTCATTGCAGCTTCTAATTCCGTTACATTCCACACAACCGCAAGACCGGCCCTGGTCATATTATTATAAGTTGCAACAACCGTATCCGGTAATTGAATTGTCTCCCCAAGATAACTCAGTTTCGTAATGGTTTCAACCGCATCAATTTTGATAGCAGTAACCGTCCCCGTATTCACATAATTAAATACATATAAAGAATCTAAAGGTTTTCCTGAATAATCAAATAATGCCTGATTATCCCATGAGGAACCTCCGTACCAGGTAATTGTAGGATTATATTCCTGCGCATAACTGGAAGCCACTCCTGAACCATACCGCTCCCAAAGAATTCTATTCTCTTCAATCTGGCTGGCAGGTCCCACCGGGATCCATGCCGGCTCCCAATAAAACATTCCAAGCCCTGCTTCCCCTATATCCGCAATCGCTTGAATTACATCCCTTATTGCAGTTGCCTGTCCCTGAACTGTTGCCGGATAAGCAGCCAATTCTGAGCCTTCCCCGATATTATTCCCATTTCCATCTCCGTCTTTCAGCGTGAATGGATATGCTGTTTCGGCAACCATAACCTTTTTGTTATAGGTAGTCGCTACATTCTTTAACACATTTGTCAGATTTGATAAGGATCCATTCCAGTATGGATAATAAGAGCTTGCAAAGACATCATAATCCACACCGTAATCAAATAGGGTCTTGGCATACCCCATATAACGTCCGGCTGTCTCCGGGATAGTAAAATGAAGTGCGACCAAAATATTTTGACCTGCATTCTCCGCGCAGATATCTCTTACAGCCTTACTCCCCTGACTAAATAAGGCACACATGTTCTCCCAGGATTTCTCCCCGCACATACCGTTATTCGTTTCATTTCCGATTTGTACCATTCCAACATCCACACCGGCATCCAAAAAAGCCTGAAGTGATTGTTTGGTATATTGGTATAAGGCGCTTTTTTTATCCTCTATCTTCATATCGGCCCATGCTTTGGGCGCCTGCTGCTTTTCGGGATCAGCCCAGATGTCGGAGTAGTGGAAGTCGATCAACAGCTTCATTCCATACTCAGTGGCTCTTTTTCCAATGGTTATCGCTTTCTGCAGATCACAATTACCGCCACCATATCCATTTCCTTTCGCGTCATAAGGATCGTTCCATACACGGGCACGGATATAATTTACACCGGCACCCGCCAAGGTATCAAAGATATCCTGCTCAGCACCTGCTTCATTATAGAACTTTACGCCACTATCTTCCTCTGAAATAATACTCGATATATCAACTCCCTTGATAAAATCAGTCGAAAGTCCATCCACTCTCTTCACATAGATGTTGGCATCGACCGGATCCGGAATATTTGTTGGCGCACCATCCAATTTATATAATTTAATATTGTCAATATCTCCCCAATAACCAATCGTAATATTACCCGATATGCTAATCGAAACAATTCCTTCCTCTCCTACCGTAAACTGTTCTGTTTCTATCGTAGACCACTTATCCCAGCCTGTCGTTACAATTGCACCTCCACTGACGCTTCCGGCATTAAGGGTGAGTCCCGAACTCCCTTCCTTCCCCATAAAATCACCGGCTGCTTTATAAATTCCGGGTTCTAAGTCTACAATTGTCCGTGATAATGAAAATGCTGTATCTTCTTCGGAATAATTCCAAAGTTTAAACATGTATGTTTTATTATCTGACCACTCATCCATATATACTTCACTTCCAACGTTATCTCCTGCAGCCAGACTGAGTGTCCAATTCGTAATATCTCCGTTTTCGAAACTTCCATTTGACATACTTATTTCATATGGCTCCTGCCTCGTTATGGTGATATCATCCACATATCCATAAGCACCTGCCATACCGCTCATTACTATTCCAATCGGAAGATCAGTTCCATCCGCAGTAATTACAATATCCTTCATCGTAAAAGTGTCCCAATTATTCCATCCGGTCGTAGTGACTGCCGGGCCGGGAACAACTGTGATTGCTGCCCCTGATACCGTTTCCGTGTAAAAACTGACATCAGCTCCTCCCATAATCTTTCCTGATAAGGTATATACTCCTGCTGGTAAGTCATTGAGCGTCTGACTTATCGTTATATTCTGTGATACAGGTGCGGTATCCTTAACCCAGAATTTAAAGCAATACGCGCCAGATCCGGCTGCTATTGATGTATTGTCTGCATATTTCTGCCAGCCAATCTCAACATTATTCCAGTCGCAATTAATATTCCAGCCTGCATCGACAGACCAGATATCCCTTTCAAATCCTGCATTGGCTATATATCCGGTTGCAGCCTCCTCTACTGCTTTCACCGAACTGTACGGTATCATCGACACTACGATTACTACGACCAAAAGCAGACTAATTAATTTCTTATACCTATTTTTTTTCATACTTTTCCCCATTTCATTATTAGCTACGCGTTCCGATACGCTCATAATACCCATTTTTCTATAGAAGCTATGACAATTAGATCTTACGTCCATCCGCATGTTTAAATTCCCGTCACCATCCTGTAACTATTAATCCCCGATCTCAAATACGATGATCCGGTTTAGCCTCAAACAAAGAACACTCCTAAGATATGGCTGCACCATATTTCAAATACTTGAATATATTTAGGGATGCCAGCGGATGACCCTTAAAATCAAACATTGCCTGATTATCCCAGGAACAGCCCCCATAATACAATCCTGCTTCCAGCGGGTCATAATCAGCCGCGTAGCTGCTTGCCCAGCCACTTCCGAACGCTTCCCAAATTGGAGAATTATCTGCCGCTGCCTCTCCAACCGGAATCCATGTACCCTCCCAATAGAATATACCAAGCACACCGACTTCATTTGCCGCCGCACAGATATCACGAATCATACTGGCTTGTCCTTGCACGGTGGCAGCATAACCATCAACCAGGTCATTGATGCCGGTTAAGCTATTCCCACAGCCATCACCGTCCTCAGAAGTATAACAATAGGAGGTTTCAGCAATTACTACATTTTTCCCATGTTTTTCTTGTAGGTTCTTTGCGACAGTCTGCATGTTCTCGTTGGTCCCATCCCAGAAGGGATAATAAGATAACGCAAAGATATCATAATCAAGACCAAATTCTGTCAGACTAGAAGCGATGCGATCGATTCCTCTGGTATCCTCAATATTCGTATAATGTACTGCAATCTGAATCGTTTTTTTGTAAGTCATAGATATTTCACGAACTGCACGACTTCCTGATTGCAATAGATTTAAAACCGAAGGAAGGGATCTTTCACCGGACATACCCTTATTGATTTCATTCCCAATCTGAACCATTCCCACATTTACACCTGCATCAAGAAGTTCCGTAAGGCTTTTTATCGTAAATTCATAGAGTGCCTTGCATTTTTCATCATTACTCATGCCTTTCCAAGCCTTAGGTACATGTTGTCTTTTAGGATCAGCCCAGAAATCCGAATAATGGAAATCAATACATACCTTCATTCCATATCGGGATGCTCGTTTTCCAAGTTCGATAGCAGTAGCAATATCATTATTACCGCCACCATATCCATTGCCGTTTTCGTCATACGGATCATTCCATACCCGCAAACGTATGTAATTTACACCGGATTGCGCTAAAGTCATGAAGACATCCTGTTCCCTGCCTTCATAGTTATAATAAGTAACGCCGCTGTTCTCGAGTACGAGAACAGAAGATGCATCCATACCTCGGATAAAGTCATCAGAAATGTCTGCGATGGGTTCCACATCTATATCAGCTTCCAGAGGCCCCTCTGGAAGTGGAAATGTGATTGCTGCTCCACAGCCTGAGAAAGCTGTGGAGCAAAGACCTGTACTGAAGCACAGAACCAATAGTTTTATGAGAGCTCTCCTCATACAAATCCTCCCAATTGACACATTAAGCTGTTTTTTCCAAATACCAAAGCTGGCATGCGCCGCCCCAATAGGTCCACTGGACAATATTTCCGCCGGAGTCCGTACTCCAATTGTATACATCAAGACAGGAGGCACTGTTCGTAACCCTCGTCTTAATTGCATAAACGCCATCTTGTACTTGTACAATTTCAAATTTCTGGTTTTGTGCACCGGATGAAGTATACTGCAATACGTTAGCTCCATCGGCAGTGCTCCTTGCGGCTATATCCACAACCTTTGAATAGCCGGAAGCACCTGTGTAGATGGTATAATAGCCATCAGATCCTTTCACCAGTTTAAACTTCTGTCTGTTCGTTCCCAAATAACTATATTGCTGGATATTTGCATTATTTGAAGATGAACCATTATCCACATCCAGATATAGCCCACTGTAATAGCTCTTGATGTAATAGGTACCATCCAAATTGCCGGAACTACCTGACGTGGTTACACTATCCACACCGCGAATGTCATTAAATACATACAAGGCATTTGTTGCCTTCCCTCCATGATCAAATAATGTCATATTATCCCACGAACTTCCTTGATCCGTCGTGGAAAAATGCTCTACTGTCGGATGGTACATTAATTCATAATTTCCCGAAGAAGAGGATGCCCAGCCGGTACCAAACGTTCCCCATGCAAAGCTGTCAGTCCCAATCCATGAAGGCTCCCAGTAGAAAGCACCCAGACCATATCCGGGTAAGGAAGCATTTACCTGCGCAATACCGTTAAATACATCGTGAAGTGCTTGCGCTTGTCCCGAAACACTAACAGAATAATTTGAGTATCTCATAGCTGAGCTATCATAAATACTATTCATAGAACCGTCTGCATCATCAAATGTGTATGGATAAGCTGTTTCAGCCACCATCACTTTTTTGTTATAGGTTCTTGCAATGTTCGTGAGAACCGTAGTCATATCCGTAGTAGTACCATCCCACATAGGATAGAAGGATGCAGCAAATACATCATAATTTATACCCATTGCATTGACCTGTTGTGCATACCATTCCCCGTTGGCAACCAGCGCGGTAAAATGCAGCACCTTTAATATATTTCTTCCATAAGCAGACTTTATATCATCTACCGCATAGCACCCCTGCTTCATTAAATCTGCAACACCTGTACTCAGATTCCAAACTCCATCAAATAAGCCGCCAACACCGCACATAGAACCATTCGTTTCATTTCCAATCTGGACCATTTGTACATTAACACCATAGTTTAATAATTCTTGCAAGGAATTGTAAGTGAAGTTGTAAAC
This sequence comes from Bacillota bacterium, assembly GCA_023439505.1. Lineage (GTDB taxonomy): Bacteria > Bacillota > Clostridia > Lachnospirales > Lachnospiraceae > Mobilitalea. The sequence goes on along the minus strand of JAEXNR010000062.1, from coordinate 47,689 downwards.
AGCATCCTTTTTGTATTGAAGACTGTAGTTCGCCCATGCCTTTGGTGCATAGTGCTTCGCCGGATCTGTCCAAAAATCAGAATAATGGAAATCAATAAAAACCTTCATTCCTGCATCCGTTGCTCTCTTACCAAGAACTTTGGCAGTATACAGATCACTGTTTCCTCCGCCATATCCCTTATAGGGGGCAACAGAATCATATGGATTATTCCAGATACGGATTCTGACATAATTCACTCCCGCACCTGCAAGAATATCAAAAATATTACCGCTGCTACCATCTAAATACTTATACCGCACCCCACTATTCTCTAATGCTAGAACGGTAGATATATCCACACCCCGGATAAAATCGCCCGGCATATTGGATATTTGAGATACCCCCGAAATAGAAGTAAATGCGTATGCTCTTCCTGTTTCGTCCAGACCACCGCTAATTGTTAGGACAACTGCCAGCATAAGAGAGATTACAACCTTACATAATTTCTTAATTGTTTTATTCATTCTTTTTACCCCCTACCCATTAAAATTAAAATTACACCAATTGTACATTTTATTTGAATTCACTAGCGTCCACGCGTGCTGCTTGCTTGCACGCATAAATTCAATGTGTGAATTAGTTTTTCATAATTCACGCTTTACCCTTACCATCATTTTTGTAACATACGATGTAAGTATTTCCTGTAATCTTATGTACACTCTGTTGAAATTTCCTTATTAACGCAGATATTCTCCCGGGCTTTTGTCCACCTCCTTCCTTTGATTATCAAGCTTAGCAGTTTTCTGTCCAGTATACAGCTGTTTCATATTGTCCAATCACTCCGGTATCAGATCCCATAAGGAGCTTCCAGTCCGTATCCAGCTGGCTGACACAGAATGCTTCTTCATTGAAATTTTGTATAAACAGGAATCTTTTCCTGCTATTCTCTCTTGACGTAACCGACACTCCTTCAGGTATCGTAAAGGGTATGGGAAGCTGTTCTTTTTCCTCTGCCAGTTTTTTACACAGATCATCATAGAAACTTTCTTCAAAATCCGCACAGATATAGTAAGCTGTACCCTTTCCATAGGAATTCCGTACGAATGCCGGATAACCCGCATAAAAATCTGATGCAAAGGTAAGAAGTATCTCTGCAGAATTTATCCGGACCAGATCACAGAAATTCTTACATTCATACTGCTTATCCTCATCAAAAAACACCCCTGTTGATTTACCATAGTTTTGATCATCATCGTAAAGAGCATCCAGTTCTGTGCTTTGCAGTCCAAAAACATCCATAAGCTGATGTGGCGTTCCACCCAAATAGCACAGATCATTTTCGTTTACGATTCCTGACCAGTAAGTCATGACGAAAGTTCCCCCTGCAGCGACATAATTACGGATTACCAGTTCCATATCATTACGGAGCATATAAAGCATTGGTGCAAAAATTATGTCATAGTCCTTTAATTCTTCTTCCATATCCAGAATATCTACATTTAATCCAAGCATTCGTAACCCATGATACATCTTTTTCAGCGTATCCTTATAGTGCAGGCCCTTGTTTCTTGGTCCCTGGGAATCCTCCATCGCCCAAAGGCTTTCGCAGTCATGGAGAATGGCTACTCTTGCTTTCGTCGTGCTCCCCGCAATTTCTGAAAGCAGGATCAACTGCTTTCCCACTTCTGTGACTTCTTTGAACACTCTGGTATCCATGCCTCCATAATGGTCAATCACTGCACCGTGGAATTTCTCGCTGGCACCGCGGCTCTGTCGAATCTGAAAATACTGAACACTGTCTGAACCATGTGAAATCGCCTGCAGGGAAGCCGCACTTAACATTCCTGGACGTTTTAACTTACTGACACTTTGCCAGTTTGTAGAGGTCGGGCAGGATTCCATCAAAAGGAACGGTTTTTTTAGAAGACTTCTTATGTAATCATGTTGAAACGCTGTATCCAGTACTGTTTCTTTCTCCTCCCGTTTATGCCAGTTCGGATAATTATCCCAGGATGCAATCTCGATCACATCCTTGAATTTATGATAATTCAGGCCCTTATAATCATACATCATATTGCAGGTAGCAGGGAGTTTTGAGCCTCCATCCCTAATGGCTTTTTTCTCCCAGGAAGCAAAATCTAACGTTTGGTCAGTAACAAATCTTTTCCAGTCCAGATTCAATCCGTGAAGTTCCTGTTCCCCCCTGGGGGACGGGCTTTCCAACTGGGCAAAGTTCTGGTAAGTGTGACTCCAGAAGATGGTATTCCATGCCTTATTCAGAGCTTCAATTGATCCATATTTTTTTTCAAGCCACTGTCTAAAAGCCGTCTGGCACAATGGACAATGACACTCCCCACTGAATTCGTTGGATATATGCCAGATGGTCACAGCCGGATGATTTCCAAACTGCTCACTTAGTTTTCGGTTAATCTTATAAACTGCCTCACGGTATACAGGAGAGGTATAGCAGTGATTATGCCGTCCGCCAAACAGATCTTTGGTACGGTCTGCATTTACCCGAAGGACCTCCGGATAAGCGTCTGCCAGCCACTTTGGCCTGGCTGCGGACGGTGTTGATAATATGGCAGAAATTCCATTCTCGTAAAGATTATCAAGAATCTGCTTTAACCAGTCAAATTCATAGACATTCTCCCGTGGCTCTAAGATTGACCAGGAAAATACTCCAAGGGTTACTTCATTAATATGGGCTGCCTTCATGTATTCTATATCCTGTTCTAAAATCTCCGGTGTATCCAACCACTGCTCCGGATTATAATCTCCACCATAAATAAATCCTGTTTGTTCCATCACATCATTACTCCCTTTTATTTTTTATGGTACATGGGGAAACTTCATATACCAATGACACTATATTACTACTTGCAGATAAAATTAATTATGAATAAAGTTGAAATTTTCGCATCAGCCCATAGACCGGGGGTGATACTATTTTTATACCAACTGTTATTTTTCCGGGTTTACATAAGACATGATTCACTTCATACACTTCCCATTCATGTTCGGTCGGATGAATTATTGTCTCACAGATCTCTTCTGATGTTTTTATAAATAAACGTATCTCCACATTCGTAGTATCTGTTCCTTTATATTCTACCTGCAGATTATAATAGTCTTCCTTGGTAATGGTCACCTGCTGGCTGATGCAAAAGGTAAAATTCTTTGGAGCTTCCACCCGAATCGCATTGAGCGGCGGTGCCGGAAAAGGATCTGCAAATTCCGGAAAAAGCTGAGCAAGAACCTGCTCCTCTGATTTATCCAGTTCCCACTGGGTCAGCCCGTCATCCCAGTTCGGATCTGAAATCAAATTCTTTCTGACGGGTATTTCTTTGAATACCTGAATTATGCAGCTGACGGGTTCTGTTATTCCTTCTATCTTTCCCTGGATGGAATAGGTTCCTTCCGTCCATTCAGGCAAATCCGTCTGCCAGATTACCGGTTTCTTTTCTAAGGTGCCATCATAATATAGTACCGATAGCTGTTTTGGAAGAACCGGGTGTTCTCCTTCCTCCACTTGTAGAAGTGGCGCTTCATATACTTTCGCCGGTTCCTTGCCGCGAAGCTTTTCTCTGCTGAAAGCAAAAGCATGAATTCCTTCCATGACCTGACCGTTCTCATCGAGAAGTCCCATATTTTCAGACCACCCGCCTTCTCCTTGTTGTGAAATACAAAGAGGTTCCCAATAATACACACCACATCCCATCTGATTCGGAAGGGACGCTGTAATATTCATCACTAAGTCTAAAACCTTCTTCTGTCCCTTTGGTGTTGCTGGAACTCCTGCAATTTTCTCCTGGACTTCATCGATAAATCCATGTGAACTTTTTCTCCATGCATGGGCTGTCTCAACAATCATAAGCGGTTTCTGATAATTCATAACCAGCTTGTCTAATGTCTCCTTTAAATCCGTGAAGGTTCCATGCCAAAACGGATAGTATGACAGTCCTATCAAATCAAAATCCTCCAAACCTGCCTCAAATGCCCTGTCAAACCAATCTTTGATATAAAAATAACGTCCCCCCTGGTCCAAATGAATCATAACTTTCATGGTATTCGAATCCGCAACTGCTCTGGCTCCCTGAATCCCGGCATTCACCAGCCCGACCATCCCTATATAATCAGGAAGCTCTCCTTCGGGAAAAAGCAGCCCGCTTCGAATCTCATTCCCGATCTGCACGATTGCCGGAAGAACTCCCTCTTCCTTTAAAGTCAATAGCGTATCTCTTGTATAGGTGTACACTGCTTCTTTTAATTCCGTAACGTTTAATTTCTCCCAGGCTTTTGGCTTTCTCTGTTTTCCCGGATCCGCCCAGAAATCCGAATAATGAAAATTCAGCATAAATCCCATCTGATGCGCTTTGATTCTTTTTGCCATCGCAATGGTATCTGCCAGGCTGCAATAGCCTTTTGATTCCTCAACATTTTCAGGATTATTCCAGAGTCTGAGACGAATTGAATTCACCCCGTATTTTTTTGCAAGATCAAATGCATCTATTTCCTTTCCATCGAAATCCCTGATTTTCATTCCCTTATCTTCCAGCTCTGGAAGAAAGGAAATATCCATTCCTTTTTTAAACTCCTGCATGAATTTCATTCTCCTTCTTTCTTCTGTAAAACTTATCGCAGCGATACCATTCATGGACAGACTAGCAGCATCCTTTTACCTTCAATTTGTAGATTTGCGGAATAAAATATCATAGTCCACCATTGTCCTGGTCTCATATTTTCTTCCCAACAGGCACTGAATCAGTTGTTTGCCTGCCATATTCCCCATCTGGCTTGCGGATATGTTCACTGAGGTAACCGCTGGTGAGTAACACTCTAAGTTTGGACTGTTGTAAAGGGATGCGACTGCAATATCCATTGGAATACGATATCCTTCTGCCTGAAGCCTTGACATAATCATGGTGCATACTTCATCATCACCGCAGATGACACATTCTACTTTTTGCGAGATGAGATTACTAATAATGGAATCCAAAAATTCCATTTTCACCGCACTATAATAGAACACCTGGTTCTGCCTGGGAATTCCACTTTTTAATAATGCCTTGCAAAATCCGTCATACCGTTTTTTATCTACGATAAAACGCATATCCTTTACAAAAAAAGCAAACTTGCGAAATCCTCTTCCAATCAGCATGGAGGTCATCTTTTCTGCCGCTTCTTCATTATCTGTATCAACCTGAATCACATTCTCATACTGACAGCTTCCGGTAATCGCAACAGGAAATTGAATATCCGTCAAATACTGGAGTGCCTTATCATCTTCAAGACTTCTGGTCAGAACAATACCATCTACTCTTTTATTTTCTACCAGCAGCTGCAGTTCGTAGATATCATTCTGCCTTCTTGTTGTAAGCAAAGCATTATATCCGAACAAGGATGCTGCCTCGCAAATTCCAAGCAGGCAGTTCTGGAAATAAGCTCCCCCCCCATAATAGATATCTGCCGGAAGTACCACACCGATATTATGGGTACTGTTTTTCGATATTTCTTTTTCTTCTGCCACATGATCAATATTCTTCACAAAGTTACGCACCAGTTCCACTGTTTCTTTCCCGATTCTTCCCTTTCCAGACAATGCTCTTGAAACAGTACTTTTTGAAAGGCCTAATTCATGTGCAATTTCATCTAATGTCATTTCTGCTCTCCTAACTTTTTTAATGATTAGGGCTGGACTGAACCTTTTTCAATCCATGCCTAATCATTAAAGAGAAGGGCTGCTACATTTCTATAGTAGCCCTTCCGCCCATATGTCTTTTGATTTATTTGATTAATTCGCTTGTTTTTCAGCCACATATTCAGCGGCCTGACGGTTCATTTCGTCTAATACAGCTTGAATTCCGGCACTTTCAAGCGCGGCGTTCATTTCTTCAATCGATTTATCCACGTCTTTTACAAGTCCGTTTATCAATGGATCATAGTACGTACCAAGTGCTGCTTCCACGGCTGCATACTGTGTACTTACAGCTGTTGAGTCAAAGTTGAATCCATCATATATATGATCAGCTTTGATATTGTTCTCAAATGCTTCCTTTAATGCATCATATGTATTATGTAATGGTGTCCTGTTTTCGATATATTCTTCCCTCTGGATTTTTGTATTGTTCCATCCCCAGTTACAATTAGCGCTGACGCCATAGCCACTCTCATCGATTATTTTATACTGGTCATCACCTACTGCTTCCCAATGTTTTCCTTCAACACCAAGCATTGCAAGATCATAGACTTCCGGATTCGTGTAAAACTCATTTAATACCATCATGGCTCTTTCTTTGTTTTTACTGTTTGCATTGATTGCAACACCATTGTTAATGTAGGAGTTGACTTTTTTAGGCTGTGAAGCAACCGGATCCACGATGGTAACATTCCAGTCCGGATTATCTGCATTCGCCTGTTTTGCATAAGTCATACAGCTTCCCAGGTTCCAGATCATACCTGCTGTTCTTCCTGTAAGAAGACCTGTCTGTCTTTCATCACCTGAATTTAATACATCGCTTGACCAGCATCCCGCATCAGCAAGCTCTTTCATCTGATGACAGTAATCACGGAAACCATCCCACTTTGTAGTGTATGTGAGTTCTAAATTATCTGGATTCTGTGTGTTATAAAGAACAAGCTCCCCACCATGTGGTGCACCTCCTGTAATTGTGTAGCCCTGTATCTGGAAATATTGAAACCAAGGACCACCCTGGCTAGCATAGATACCGTCTGCAGCACAAGCCTTATAAAATGCAACCAATTCCTCCCAGCTTGTAATCTTATCAAAACCATATTTTTTCATCAAATCACCGCGAACTGCCATAACATCCTGTCCGAATTCGTTTGTGTAGTTTGGAACCATATACACCTTTCCATCAATTTTTGCCTGATCCCATGCCATTTCCGGCACTACCTCCCAGATATCAGGTGCATAAGTCTGTATAAACTCTTCTGACAAAGGAGCAAAACCTCCTAAAGCAACGGTCTGTTCATAATGGCACCAGCTTGATGCTGTAAAGATTAAATCGAATTCTTCCTGTGAAGAGAATAAAAGTGAATACTTTGTACCATGATCGCCCCATGATAAGAATTCTACATTTAATGAACAGTTTAACTTTTTCTCCAGTATTTCATTAATTTTTCCGTAAACTTCGTCAAAATCCGGTGTTCTGTCGCCAATCAGATACATAGTCAAATCTAAATGTTCTGATGTATCAATAGCAGTTGTCTTGTCATCCGGAGAAGCAGTAATGTTTTCCTGACTGTCTTTTGATGTACTTGTGCTGTCCGACTTTTCTGTAGGTTTGGTAGATTTGCACCCTGCAAGCATTCCTACTAACATTACAGTTACCAGTAAAACCGATACTAATTTTTTCATTCTTTTTCCCATAAGACCCTCCTTTAATTTAAAAAATATACTACTTAAGCTGCATTAAATGAACTTTATTCATTGGGAGCTACCCTCTAATGCATAAATTTAATTCAGGCTTAGCCCTTTACTGACCCAATTGTAATCCCCTGAACAAAGTATTTTTGAACAAGTGGATATGCCAAAACAATTGGTCCTGTTACAACGATGGTCAGAGCCATCTTTAACGTCTGTGTAGGAAGCGTTACTGCACTGGCTACACTGCTGGCCGCTGCATTGTTAAGCAGTTTCTTATATGCTTCGATATTATTTATTTTCTGATACAGGAAGTACTGTAATGGATATTTATCAGCGTTTTTTATGTAAAGCATGGCATTGTACCAGTCATTCCAATATGCAAGTGCAATGAAAAGTCCAACCGTTGCAAGTGCAGGTTTAATTAACGGAAAAACGACCTTGAATAATGTGCGGAACTCTCCGCAGCCATCAATTTTTGCTGCTTCAATCAGTGAATCCGGGATCCCCATAATATAGCTTTTCATTATGAGCAGATTGTAAACACTAAAGATCATCGGAAGCAATAAAGCAAGGTAACTGTCACGCAGGTTTAGTTTCTGTGTGATCAGTATGTAATATGGAACAAGTCCGCCTGAAAACAATGTGGTAAAGTAGAAGAAGAATGAAAATTTGCCTCTCCATTCAAAATCTTTTCTGGATAAAACATAGGCTGTCATCGTCTGAAGTAAAAGGCCAACAACTGTTCCTGCAATCGTTAATCCAATCGTTGTTGCATAAGCTCTATATACTACAAAAGGATCTTTGAATACTGTCTTGTATGCTTCCAAGCTGAAATCCTGGGGAAGGATGCTAAAACCGTTTTTAATAATTGCTTCTTCAGAGGAAAAAGAGCCGGATATAATCATAATAAATGGGACCAAACAGAATAGTGCGACCAATCCCAAAAATATGTAAGCAATTATATTCAGAGCAATGATGTCCGAACCTTTTTTTATTTTGATAGAATGTTTGGAAGATGCCACTTTTTTACCTCCTAAAATAATGTATAATCTTTTTCATACAGACCAATAAATTTATTTACAATAAGAATTGTTACAAAGCATAGAATTGACTGATACAGGCCAATGGATGCTGACATGCCAAAATCATTACTACTGATTAATGCACGGAAGGTCAGGGTATCGATTACGTCTGTGTAGTTATACAACAAACCATTGTATCCGACCAGGTTGTAGAACATATCAAAATTTCCTTTAAAGATGCCGCCTACTGATAATAAGAATAAGATAATTGTGGTTGGCATGATCATCGGTATTGTTACTTTAAAAATCCTCTGGAAAACATTTGCTCCATCAATTTCTGCCGCTTCATAGATTGAAGTATCGATTCCCATGATTGCTGCCAAATACATGACAGAACCATATCCAATTCCTTTCCATACACTAAAGAATAGTAAAATGAATGGCCACACCTGCGGCGTCGTGTAGAAGGAAATCTTTTCTCCGCCAAAGTAAGTGATCATACGATTTAGGAATCCGTAATCTGAGCTAAAAATGTTATATGCCATTACCCCTACAATAACCCATGAAATAAAGTATGGTAAGAACATCACTGACTGGGTAATCTTACGGTAGTATTTACTATGAATCTCAGTAAGAAGGATCGCAGCTGCAATCTGGGCAATTGTATTAACTGCAATAAATAACGCGTTATATAATACCGTATTTCTGGTTACCAGTCCTGCCTGTCCTGACTTGAAGAAAAATTTAAAATTCTCAAGACCGTTCCATGGACTTCCCCAAATTCCACCTGCGTAATTGTATTTCTTAAATGCCATTACAATTCCCGTCATTGGATAGTAAGCAAAAACCAGAGTATAAATCACTGCCGGTGTAAGCATGAGTAAGAATACTCTGTATTTATAGAGTTTTATGAAAAAGCCGCTCCACCCATTTTTTTTTGTCCTCATAATTTTTCCTTCCCTTTGTGCGCAACTTATTTTGTTGCTCAATCATGTTATTATTTATAAATGCATTATATTATTTGGCCTTTTTTTTAGCAATCTGCATAATTTATAATCTTTATATGTCAATATCATACAGGTTGTACAACTTTTTACGAATTTGCGCAACTTATTTATTTTATTTATTGCACACAGGAGTTAACCCTAAAAACTAATATCAATCAGCAATTCACCTGTTTCCAGATAATTCCAATTCATTCCTCTCTGTTCGGCTATCATTGCCTGGCTCTGTCCCTAATAGTCCTTTTTGTTAAGTATAAATAGCTTTCCACGCTGCAACAAAAAAAGAAATCGTGTTTTTGATCATCATCACGATTTCTTTTCCATGTATCTTCTTTATTCCCTTTTACTGCTCCGGCTGTATGTAGATGATATGTTCCATCTCATTGGGGTGATCTAGTCGGAGCAGCCTGTCCATAATCTCGACAGCCTTCTCTGCCTTCCTCCGATTGCTTATCACAATGGTCCTGGTATCCGGCAATAACATGATATCCCTTTCTGAATTTACTACCACTGATATATTGCGGTTGTCCACATAGTTTTCCACCTGCATTCCCAAAATTTCACCGATCACCAGTCCCTTTTGGTTTTGGTGCTCCTGCAAAAACCGGATCAGATTTGTGTCATGTCGATTGATAAAGATGTCCCCGGAAGGGATCTCTTTTGAAATGGTATCATAAACAATTTTATTCGCATGATCTTCCATTACCACATAAAAATGATTGCCAAGCTGTTCCCTGGCCCTGTTAATAACACTTTCATAATTGGTCAGTATCTTGCAGAAAATCGGATCATCCATATAGCCTTCAATGAAAATTGCCGGAACATAGAATTTTGTGGCAATTTCCTTAATCCGTTCTTCCTCCATGTCCACGATAAAGACGGCATCCAATGATCTCTTCTGCCCGATGGCGATGTCCTTTTCCATTTCCTTGGTTGGCAATAATACAACATCATATCCCTTGGGATACAGATTGCGCTGTATCTCCCTGGCAAGATCATAATACTGGTAGACCTTGCTCTTCTTGTCTTTGCCACCCATATTAATAATAATCCCCACCAGATAACTTCTCTGACTCGCCAGGGATTTGGCTGTCATATTAGGAATATATTTTAATTTGTTGGCTGCTTCAAATATTCGCATTCTGGTCTCATGGCTGATTTTCTCTTTTTCCGAATAGTTCAGTACATAGGACACGGTAGCAGTAGAAACTCCTGCTTCCATTGCAATATCTTTCATCGTGACTCGTTTGTCCGACATAACCGCCCCCCCTGACATTGACTTTTTATTTAGTATAACATTCCTCTTAGGGCCTGTCAATTTACCCCTCTGCCTTATATATTCATTAAATTGCCCTCCTTTCCTTATCGCTATCTAAAAAGGATAATAGCTTACACCATATCTGCCTTTCAGCATCCACCGGAAAGGCCCCACTTATATCAGTTTATCCGCCGTAAAAAACATGCTGCTCCAATTTGTTGATATTTCTATCATTTCCGTTTACAATATAATATAGCCTTAAAATAGGTTATAATTCTTCATATATTCTTCATTTATCTCCCTTTTGTTTAACTTGCGTTTATATTCCAATGATACAATTCATCCAAGGAAGGAGATTGTTTATGTTCCATATTATGATTATAGATGATGACCCATATATCCGTGAGCTTGAGAGGACTTTGCTTAGAAATGAAGGTTATACCATATATGAAGCAGTGAATGGACGAGATGCTCTTACGCAATTAAAAGAATATAAAATAGATTTATGCGTGCTCGATATCATGATGCCTGAAATGGATGGGCATGAATTTTGCCGCCTTGCCCGAAGATACTATCCGGATTTACCGATTCTGATGCTCACAGCCAAAGGCGATATCAGTCAAAAAGTGAAGGGCTTTGATCTGGGCGCAGATGATTATTTAACAAAACCCTTTGAGGGAATCGAACTTATCATGCGTGTCAAGGCTCTTCTAAAGCGGTATAAGCTAACCTCTGTTATTGCAATCGGTACTCTTATCATGGATAAATCCAGTTATTCCATTACTTGTGACAATGAGCAATTCGATATCCCCATGAAAGAGTATGAGCTGCTGTTTAAGCTCGGTTCCATGGCAGGAAAAACGCTCACAAGAGATCAGCTGATTGAAGATGTATGGGGTTATGATTTTGAAGGGAATGAGAGAACTCTGGATGTTCATATTAATCGGTTACGCGAACGGTTTCCCAGTGATGAATATCAATTTAAGATAACTACCATAAGAGGATTAGGGTATCGTCTGGAGGTGACCCATGGATCAGAATAATCCTTATTTTAAATTACGTATTATTTCAAGTGTTTTTGTTTCAATTATTGCATTCGGTGTCTGCTTCTGGCTATCCTATCTGTTGACACGCTTTATTTATCATCATACCGGTACGCCGCCCGAACCTTTGACTTACATTATAACCGGTATCCTGGGATTATTCATTTTTGCCGGTGGTGCAAAACTTATCGTTGATCTCCACGGCAAAGACCATAACCACTTTGACCGGAAGCATATCCTGGAAGAAACACTTGAGGCCATGAAACGGATTACACAGGGTGACTTTTCCGTTGTAATGAAAGTAGAAAAGAATGACCCTTTTTCCGCACTTGCTGAAACTGTCAATAAAATGGCACAGGAACTTGGAACAATGGAGAATCTGCGCCAGGACTTTATCTCCAATGTATCACATGAAATTCAGTCTCCGCTCACATCTATCTCCGGCTTTGCTCAGTTGCTCCGGAATAATTCCATCACCAGCGAGGAGAGAACACATTATATCGATATTATCGAGGCGGAAAGCAAGCGTCTTTCCAAGCTCAGTGACAACTTACTGAAATTATCTTCCTTAGACGCAGAGGTAACCCCTCTCTCCTTTTCTGACTTCCGGCTGGATAAGCAAATTCAAAATTCCGTCCTGATGCTTGAACCCCAATGGTCCGAAAAACAGCTGGACATTTCTTTAGAGCTGGACGCAGTTTCTATTAAGGCAGATGAAAATTTGATGGCACAGGTTTGGATCAACCTGCTCCACAATTCCATCAAGTTTACCCCAAATGGCGGTACGATAACAATATCAGTTACCAATGGTACTTCTGAGATCGTTTGCCGTATTACTGACAGCGGAATCGGAATCCCGGAGGAGGACAGGCTCCATATCTTTGAGCGTTTTTATAAGGTAGATAAATCCCGTGACCGTAATCTGGGCGGTAATGGTCTGGGCTTGTCTCTTGTGAAGAAAATTGTAGAACTTCATAACGGGGCGATCCATGTAGAAAGTGAACTCGGGGCGGGTACCGCATTTACGATTACGCTGCTAAAATAATTTCATCCGTTTACATTCCGTTTAACTTATGTTTAACCTCTGTTTAATCAATGACTGTATGATATGGTTATTGTTTAACAGAGGTTCATTTTTTTATCTAAGAAATAAATAAGCGGCAGCGCAGAAACGAGGTATATTATGGAGAAAATGATTCATGTAGATCATCTGATCAAACAATATGACAAGGCAAAAACACCATCCGTAAAAGGAATTAACTTTGATGTAGAAGAGGGGGAATTCTTTGCTTTTCTCGGACCAAACGGTGCAGGAAAAACAACTACCATATCAATCCTGACCACCACCCTTTCCAAAACGTCAGGCGCAGTGTCCATCGCAGGCTTTGAAATTGATAAGGAAGCGAAGCATGTACGTGAGAATGTAGGTATTATTTTCCAGCAGCCCAGTCTTGATTCCCAGCTCTCAGCAGAAGAAAACATCCGGTTTCATGCCTGTTTATATGGCATGTATGGCTATCGTCCGACCTTTAAAATGATGCCAAAGGAATATCGCCGTAAGGTTCTGGAGCTTGCTGAAATCATCGGTATACAAGATGCTTTGTTTAAACCGGTGAAAAAGCTTTCCGGCGGAATGCAGCGCAAATTTGAAATTATTCGAAGCCTCATTCACACACCGAAAATTCTGTTTCTTGATGAGCCGACTCAAGGGCTGGATGCAGTAAGCCGGCGTGGGTTATGGGACTATATCAGTACAGTCAGGAGAGAGCATGGCACTACCATATTTTTAACCACCCATTATATCGATGAGGCGGAGCATGTGGACAGGGTTTGTATTATCAATAAAGGACTCATTGCCTTTGACGGTACTCCTGATTATATGAAACAGAACTTATTAAGGCAGGAAGTTATCCTGGATTCTGATAATCGCCTGGCTCTTACCAATGAATTGTCTGCTCTTGGAATGGTTCATCGCGTAGAAGATCATGTTATTGTACCTTATCAGGATATGACAGCACAAGAGCTTATCGCGAAGCTCAAAACAAAGCTGACGCTTCTTAAAATGCAGGAGCCAACACTGGAAGACGCTTATATCGAATATTTATTAAGAACAGGAGGAGAAATCGCATGAATGAAATGACATTAAAAAAGCCGGTTCCAAAACTCTTTCGAGAGGTAAATGTAGTAATTACAATTTTATCCCGTGATATCACTTTATTTTTCAAATCACCCGGAATGCTGATTATGAGTCTTGCTATGCCGCTCATTATGATGGGCATGCTGGGAGGAAGTCTTTCTCAGAACATGGCGGGAGGACTTGGCTTTGATTACAATCAATATATGCTAATCGGTATGCTTGTGAACATGCTGTTTATGACAACCGCCTCCGGGATCTCCTCCCTGGTGGAAGACCATGTAACAGATTTCACACAGGAAGTGATGATTTCCCCCATATCCCGCTATTCGATTGTGATCGGCAAGATTCTTGGTTCCTCCTTCGCTGCAATTCTTGGAATGTTTGGAACTATTATTATCGGTCTCTTTATGGGGATTTCCCTGACAGTCGGACAATACCTGTTGATATTACTGATCTCACCCCTCATGTGTTTATCCGCCGGCGCTTTGGCCATGCTTGTCATCGGGCTGATAAAAAGCAACAAAATGGCGAATATGGCTGTGATGATGATCACCATGCCGCAAATGTTTCTTTCAGGGGCTATCATTCCGATCACTCATTCATCCGGTATTTTATACGTATTATCCCGTATCATGCCGATGACCTATTGTCTTGATCTTACCCGGGCTGTCGTATATGCAGGAACTCCACAATATGCGAGTGTGGTACTGTTCAACCCTGTCATCAGCCTGATTATTATTGTTTCTCTCACCGTTGTATTTCTGATTATCGGTACCTTTTTCTTTGCACGTACCGAGAAAAACAGATAAATCTGTACAAATGATGCAACGGTTTGGAATTCCGGCTGATTGGAATTATTTTTCAGTCAAAATCATAATGTAGATGCACAAGCAGACCAGTAACCAAAGCTCAAATGAGATCGTCCTTATGAATGCTCCTTAATCCAGGCTTCTGCCTTATAAATCCTGGCAAAAGTACCGGATAATGCCGCCATGTATGCATTCTGAACCTGGTCTGCCGCTATCGTGCTGTCTTCCCATTCCAAATCTCTTGTCGCACATGCATCTTCAATCAGATCCGAAGAGAAACCATAATTTGCCGCGGCCCTGACCGTTGTATCAATACACATATGTGTCATCATACCACATACCGCCAGTGCATCAACCTCTTTCTCCTTCAGCTTTTCATTCAACTTCGTACCCATAAAGCTATCCGGTCTATGCTTAATGATGAGTTCTTCGCCCTCAAGAGGACAGCAATCTTTATAAAATTCTGCCCCCACGGTACCCGGTAAAAAAAATACAGCACCCGGATTCACACTAATGTGACGTACATGAAATACCGGCCAATTCCGCTCTCGAAAAAAAGCAAGAATTTTACTCGCCTGAATCGCCGCCTGCTCGGAATGAACCAATTCATATTTTCCGTCTCGAAAATAATCCTTTTGTATATCTACCAGAACCAAACCATATTTCACTTTCATTTACCTCATTTCTTATTTTATTAAATACAGTAATGAAAGTTTAATACAGGAAAAGCAGGAAGTAAATTACTTACTTTTTTGTAGGTATCAAACATTTCGGAGTCTTCCTTCATCTTAGGAAGGCTCTGCCTGATTTTGTTCCTTCAAATAGGCTTTGCCAATTTCCTGCATAATAAGAACAGCCTCCAAAAGCCGATATCCCCGATCCGTAAGAAAATATTCCACATGAAGCGGATACCCTTCATAGCAGTTCTTGTCAATGATTTTATATTCCTGTAATTCTCTAAGCTGCTCAAGCAGCATTTTTTCTGTGATACCTTTAATTCCATGCTTTAACTCCGAAAATGTCTGCCTTCCATTTCTTAGCTGAAATATTAAAATTGATTTCCATTTTCCCTTTAACAAATCATGTACAATTTCTAAGGGACAGGTATAATTATTTCTTATTTTCATCTTCTATCTCCTCATTTCTTGCGGTGCTTCTCTGATTCGGATATCCTCTCCGAAAAAAGCACCCAGTTAATCCTCTCTGTCAATTCTTCCGAATGATGAACATTGAGAAACGCTTTTAGAGCCGCGCAGGAAGGAGTCATAACTAAAATTTTGTGGTTCTGTGCCTTGGCAGGCGGAGACATTATAACTTTTACTTCACGCTTTTCTTTGACAACAATTTATCCAAATAAATTGATTTAAACTGTTTACTCGCCATCATCTGCTTTATGGGCGGTAATTTCAGAATAACGCCAAGCACGGCCGCCATCGCCCGATGGTTGGCAAATGCCTGATTATCAAATATGAGATTTTGGAGGGTTCCTTTTTCAATTGCCTGAAGTACAAATCTATGTGTACTATTCACCGGGGTAATGACCTGTATCTTTCTTTGTGCTAATTGAATGGCATTTTTGGGACAACTTCGTACGCATACGCCGCAGCCAAGGCATACCTCACCATCGATTACAGCTACCGCCTTTCCCTCTTTGTCCTTTTTCATAGAAACTGCTAAGACCGGGCATACCTTTTCACACTTACCGCACCCTACGCATTCCTTTGAAACCTCAGGTATATAATTTGTGGTTGCCACCGGCTGCATTGGGCTGAATTTTCTGGCTGCCTGCAAAGCTTCACAGCAGCATCCGCAGCAATTACAGATAAAAGCCGGGTCCTGGCGAACATTCTCCCCAATTTGTACCAGATTTGCTGCATAAGAGCGTTCCAATACATCCATAGCCTCTTTCTTATCAATTAATCTCGCATGATGTCCATTTTCCGCAAGAGAGCGGGCAACATTTCCAAAGGTGAGGCACACATCCAACGGAGCATTTATTTCACAGGGATGGCCTGCATGAAGCATCTTGTGTCTGCAATAACAAGTTCCAAGTCCGATATGAGATGCTTCTTCTATAATATGGCTAGCTCTTTCATAATCCAAAATATGAATTGTATTTTCATTCGTCAGGATTGGTTCCTGCACATAAACCCGCCCAAGATGCGTCTCTGTTGCAAAAAATAAATCCTTAACGAAGTCTTCCTCTACATTCATATACTGATAATACAATTCACCTAAATATTTCTGATCAATATCACCTCTTGTACGCATTAATGCAAATTCAATAAATCCTGCCATTGGCGGAGGCATTACAAATTGACGTACCCCTTCATAATACGAATCCACAAGTAACGCCTTTTCGCAAAGATGTTCTAAAAAAGCTTCTGCCTTTCCTTCACTGGTATTCCAGATTCTGGCTGCCTTTTTTGCAGTAAATGGACGAACCGGCAATAATGCGACCCATTTGGCTTCTTTTTCTGTATACAGAACCTGCAAGATTTTATACAGACTTTCTGATGGCGGCGCCCCTTGTGTAAACCAATTGATTCTTTCTTCTAAATTCTTATAGGCATCTTTACTTGTAATATGTCCCATGGATTCACCTTCCAAATAATGAGTTTATATAGACTGGTATCTATATTATCAAATTTTATCTAAACTTACCAGACTTAGTAGAATATTATTTTCTCCCGGACAATATATCAATCGCAGACGACAATACATCACAATAAAATGAGACCATCTTTTTCATATTCTGTGCCAAATAATGCCAATCTTTTTAGATACCTTCTTCTTTCCTTACATAATTCTACAATAATTTCGTTGTACCGTATATTCAAATAATTATTTGGCTTTATTATCAACTTATGGTATGCCGTATCCTGACTATACTTAAAAAGCTTCTTCCAATTTTTGAAGAAGCTTTTTATAAATTAATTATCTATTTGTATCCTCTTTTGTTCTATCGAATTTTTGCCGTGTTTTTTCATCTATAATCATCCGAAGCTGTTTTAAAGTTTCATTACCATCAAAATAATCTTTGCCATAGTCTAAATTAAATTGATAATTAAAATCGGGCGGATTATCCCCCTGGTTATGTTGAATAATCGTTTCCGCTTTATCCAGTGCCTTAACCAGTTTTGCTTCCGGTGTGACGTTATTATTATATTCAATCCAAATGTCCATCATCCTGCTTGCCTGGGGTTGTGGCAGTAAGGAAAAAACCGAACTTGCCGCCTGGTATTCCGTATGATACTTCTCTTCTTGATCCGGAGATAATACAGCTGGGATATCCCCCTCATAGATTTCACCAATATCATGAATAAGGCTCATAATTAAGATCTTAGATAAGTCCATCTCAGGAAAGTAATCAAAAATAACGCCGGATAAAAGAGCAAGGCGCCAGGAGTGTTCCGCAGTACTCTCCTTTCGTTTGCTGCTTGTCCATGCTGACCGGACCACATTTTTTAATTTTTCAGCTTCTTCGATAAATGAAATGTATTTTTCAATCTCCATAATGTTTCTCCTCTCTTAATGAATCCTGCCTCTTCTTATATTCGGCTTTTTTGCCGCCAAATTATGTACTCTCCCAATGATTTGAGCGTTTCATTATGATCCATACACAAACGGAGGCTGGATTTCGATTAACCTGTTTAAGGCTACAAATTCTTAAACTGGGACATATAAAGATTATAATATAATCCCTTCTTTTCAATTAACTGATCCGAATTACCTTCCTCTTTAATCTGACCGTCATCAATTACAAAGATACGGTCTGCCTTTCTGATGGTTGATAAACGGTGTGCGATGACGAAGGAGGTTCTTCCCTTTAACAAAGTTTCAATCCCCTGTTGTACGAGTACTTCTGTGTGAGTATCAATACTTGAGGTGGCTTCATCAAGAATTAGAATCTTCGGCATGGAGACCATCGTTCTGGCAAAGGCAAGCAGCTGACGCTGTCCGATGGATAATCCTGCACCACGTTCTTTAAGTTCCGTCTCATAACCTTTTTCCATCTTCATGATGAAGTCATGAGCATTTACCGCTTTAGCAGCGGCCATAATCTCATCATCGGCAGCATCCAGCTTACCATAGCGGATATTATCAGCAATGGTACCGGAGAACAGGAAATTATCCTGTGTCATGATACCCATCTGCTTTCTTAAGCTCTCGATGGAGACATCTTTAATATTAAAACCATCGATGTATATATTACCTTGTTGAACATTATAAAAACGGCTGATTAGGTTAACAATTGTTGTTTTACCGGCTCCGGTGGGCCCTACAAGTGCGATGGTTTCGCCCGGATTGATATGAAAACTTACACCATTTAGAACCTTAGTATCCGCATCATAAGCGAAGGATACCTGATCAAAATGAACAGAGCCCTTAATCTCTGGCAGCTCGGTTACGTTTTCTGAATCGGAGACTTCCGGGTTGGTATCAAGAATATCAAAGATACGTTCTGCACCTGTGATATTAGTAACTAATTGGTTATAGAAGTTGCTTAGGTTCATAATAGGATGCCAAAACATGGTAATATACATTGCAAACGCCATCAATGTTCCGACACTTCCTGCATCAATTCCAAGGATACTCACTGCCACAAAGTACATGGAGATAGAGCCAACACCCCAGCTGATATCAATTACTGAACCAAAGGCATCGTTAAGGACAATTGCACCAATAAAAGAATCTCTATGTTCCTTTAATAATTCATCAAAGGTATTTGATGTCTCCTCCTCAGCAGTAAAACTTTGAATTATTCTCATACCGGACAAATCTTCGTGAATGAAGGCATTCAGATTTGAACTCTTTTTTCTGTGTAATTGCCACCTTTTATGGGACCTCGTTTGAATGAACCACAGACCAAACATCATAAAAGGGAGTGAGATAAGAGATGCAAATGCCAGCTTCCAATTAATCACCATCATAATCGTAACTACAGCACAGATCGTAATAAAATCCGGGATTAAGGTGGTAACACTGTTGGAGAGTACATCCTTTAAAGAGTTGACATCTCCAATAATTCTAGCAAGTATCTTACCCGTGGGTCTACTGTCAAAAAAGCTAAAACTCAACTTCTGTATATGGGTATATAGCTCCTGGCGGATAGTCAGTAATACATTGTTGGATATCCTCGCCATGAGAAGCATTCGAAGCTTCACCATGAATACAAAGATAATATTCAGGGATAAGGCGAAAGCTCCAAGTATAAATAATCCCTTCCTATCTTTATTAGCTATGTGCAGGTCGATTGCACGTTTGATAATAAGTGGATTTAGAATGGATATGGTTACTGTGATTAGCATAATTATAATTACAGCAATAATTGGAGCCTTATAGGAAAGCATATACCGGAATAATCGCAGTAAGGTAGTCTTTTTACTGACGGAATGTAAATACTCGTCTTCTTTAATGGAATTTATTGACATACAGCCACTTTCCTTTCCTTTAGCGAATATGAAGCAGCAGTATCTCTTTCCTTCAAATAATCTCCATATTGCGCCATATAAGTTTTATAATAATAGCCTTTCATTTGTAATAAATTATCATGAGTGCCGCGCTCCACTATTTTACCATCTTCAAGAATGATAATTTCATCGGCATTGCGGACAGCGGAAATACGATGAGCAATAATTATCTTAGTAGTGTCTAATTGTGTTAAAGCTCTCTGTATCATAAGCTCGGTCTCCATATCGAGGGCAGAGGTTGAGTCATCCAGCACCAGGATAGGGGCCTTCCTTGCTAAGGCTCTTGCAATACTGATTCTCTGTTTTTGACCACCGGATAAACCAACACCACGCTCTCCAACGATGGTTTCATATTGTTCTTCCATCTTCTCAATGAAATCTTTGGCTTGAGCATTCCCAGCAGCTTCGATAATCTCAGCTTCGTTAACAAGGTGCTTTTTACCAAGTTTAACATTCTCACTGATGGTATCTGAGAATAGGAATACATCCTGCATTACCAGAGAGATGCTTTCCCGTAGCTGCTTCAAGGTTAACTCTTTAATATTCACACCATCAAGCTTAATCTCTCCTTCAGAGGTATCATAGAATCTCTGTAAGAGGTTTATGATGGAGCTCTTTCCGGTTCCGGTAGCGCCCATGATACCGATGGTCTTGCCTGCTGATAGCTCAATGTTGATATCCGAAAGGATGGTTTTATCTGACAAGGAGAAAGATACCTTATTAAACTGAATATTACCTGCTACCTTATCAAGTACAACGGGTTCCTCGTTTTCTGTAATCACTGGTTGCTCAGCATATAACTTCTTAATTCTCTTAGCAGAAGCGATGGCAGATGCGAATTCGTTGGAAAGCCAACCAAGCATCTCCATAGGCCACACAATATTCATGGAATACTCGGTAAAGGCTCCTAAGGCACCCAAAGTAATATTGCCTTTCATTACTTGAAAACCACCAAATATAATGGAAACTAATGGAAGCAATTTCGTTATAAACTGAAAATAAGGATAATATTTAATAAATACTTTGGATTGATTCATATTAAGCTCATAATATTTCTGGTTATGAGATAGGAACTTTTTAATCTCATGTTTTTCTCTGGCGAAGGCCTTTACCGTCCTCACTCCTGATAGGTTTTCCTGTGCGACTAGATTTAGCTTTGAATTTTCCTCACTGATAGCTTCGTATACCTTTCCTAGCTTCTTTTCCATCAGAAGAGCTAAGCCACCCATTAACGGTAATATAATAGTGGGCAAGATAGCCAGAGTAGGACTGATTTGATACATACAATATAATACGATACAGGTATGGATTGTAATCTCTATCATTAGCATGCTGACAAAGCCTAATGCTGACCAGATATGGTCAACATCATCCTTGACGCGGGACATTAATTCACCTGTATTGTTCTTATCAAAGAAGCTTAATGACAAACTCTGTATATGACGAAATAAATCTCTTCGGATTTTAACCGATATTTTTGAACTTATAACGTCAAAGATAAACTCCTTTAAGTATTGGAAAATCATCCTTCCAAGACCGATAATAAAGATTAAGATAAGCAGCTTCGGAAGAAGATCCATATCTCCTCCGACGATGACATTATCAATTACTCGCTCAGTAACCTGGGGTGATAACATATCCAGTGATACGGCAATCACGATGCACAGAAAAGCAAGTATATATGCAAACCAATATTTTAAAATGTATTTCGATAACTTCATTATTTCTCCGTTCCCGCATTCCCTCAAATGCATATAGTGTTATAAACTGTTAGTTACAGCTCTTTTTTGATATTCTTCCTCATGGTACGAACAACGACTTAGATTTTATACTTTTTTTGAGCACAAAAAAGCCGCAGTATGGTAATACCGCGGCATAGTCGTAAAAAGTATGAGTATTATTTCCTCCATCCTCTGATGGCAGAATACAGGAAGGGTTTAAAATACACTCTAATTTTTTCGAATCCATGAGGTAATACCACATAAAACGTTCTGTGTTAAGTTACTGTTATGATCTTTAATTATTAAAAACATGTGTTTACCTCACTTTCTGTAATAGTCTTCCATTATTATATTCACATACTGCTTGTATTGTCAAGACAAATTTTAGAAAAATTTTATTATTTTAGAAAATTGTAACAGTTCAGACAGCCTCAAAAAAATTATGCTAAATATTTGAGAGCCAAAGCTCGGTAGTTCCTGTGGATAAGTAATCCACAACCAAGGTGTTGTATTGATTTCTCGGATAACTTCTCACATTATTCATTTTAACAAGTCATCTTTTATATTTATTGACCACAGTTTTGTTTCTGTCAACCATCCCTGCAGGTCATACGTATAAAAATAGGCATCAAGGCCGATCTATTGACAAATAGACAGAACAATAAAATGCACCAGAAGTCGGAAGAAAAGCATTGACAAGCTATCTCTAATTAGCTACAATAAAGCTAACTGGAGATAGCTTTATTTGTTGCTAATTATAGGGAGTAAAGATGATAAGGAAGAAAAAAACAAAGGAAATCATTTTAGAAAAGGCATTAAGTCTTTTTGCCATACATGGGTATAATGGCGTTTTCGTCGGGCAGATAGCGGAAGAAGTCGGCATTAAAACCCCATCGCTGTATAAGCACTTTAAAAGCAAACAGGAAATCTTTGATACTCTACTAAGCGAAGTCGCAAGCAGAGTAGAGAAAGCGCGAAATAAATTGACCGTACCAATCGACGAAAATACAGCCGATACCTATATGAATATGAAACTGAATGAATTAGGAAATATGTGCTTTGCGTTAATGTCTTTCTATTTGCAGGATGAATATATCTCTAAATTCAGAATGATGTTGGCTATCGAACGCTACAACAATCCCGAAGCTGAAAAACTATTTCAAAAGTTTTTTGTGGATGGGCCTTTAGAAATGGAAACCACTCTTTTTCGTGAAATGATACAAAAAGGACACTTTATTGATTGCGATCCTTATGTTATGGCGTTGCATTTCTATTCGCCTCTGTTTCTGTTGATACAGAAATATGACAATACTGCTATTGAGCCGGAAAAATTGCGGGAGCTGATAGACCAGTTAGTTTACTCTTTTTCCGAAAGATATGTAAACGGAGGTAGTAGACAGTGAAAGGCAAGAATATAAAAAGGAGAAAAAGGATGATGGTACTATTCGTTATTGGTGCAGCGATTGCGCTTTACATCATTGTGCAATATATATTCTGCTCTATCGCGGTAAAGGCTGGATATCGGCGCCTTGAAACATATCATCATAAAGAAATCGAGTTGAGTAGCGGCACTATGACCTATGTGGACGAGGGCAGCGGCGATGTAATTCTATCTGTTCATGGACTAAGCGGCGGTTACGACCAAGCCTTTGATACTGTTGCAAACAGGCTTTCCACAAATCGCATCATTGCGCCTTCTCGTTTTGGATATTTGGGTAGTGATATCCCTGAAAATCCGACACCGAGAGAACAAGCAAAGGCTTTTTTCGAATTGTTAGATAGACTGAACATTGACCAGGTATATTTGTTGGCTACGTCGGCAGGTGGAACAGTGGCAATCCGTTTTGCCCTTGACTATCCCGAACGTACAAAAGGCTTGATACTGTATTCGTCTGCCGCGCCATTCGCTGAAAAGCCCGAAAGCTATGCAGCGTATGCGGGCCCACCAGTTTTTTTATGTAACAATTTTGGGATGTGGCTTTCAAGTCCATTTTTTAAGCCAATAATGGGTATGGAGTCGAGCGTCATTCATACGATGTTACCGGTCAATGAGCGGCGTGATGGCATGATTATTGATGCCAAGGTGATAAACCTTGATATGGCAAGAAATTTTGACGAATACCCTATTGAAAGTTTGCAATCGCCTACTCTTATATTACATGCCAAAGACGATAAAATGGCAAGTTATACGCTAATGGAGCAAGGCTCAGGACGGTTCGTAAATTGTACTTTTGTTGTGTTTGAAACAGGTGGGCATTTGATGAATGGTCACAGTACAGAAATTGACGCAGCGCTCAACAAATTTATGGATGAAAATAAGTAATAGCAGGCCCGAAGCGCAGGGAGGACAATGAAATAGCGAACACTATACCGCCCCAACGAAAATAAAAAAACCGTTGTTGCGGCGGCTGTCCCGGTTGCCGCTCCCCGCCTTCCGTTTTGATGTTCCACGACCCACCAAAACATCAAAGCGGAGGGAATACATGGTCACTATCAATTTGCGGGATTTTTACCCGTGGTATACACACGACAAATTTGTGAAGATTTCCGAAGCGGTGGCGGAGGAATATATTGCGGACAAGCGGTATCATGTTTTATCAAAAAAAGAAATGCACGAACTTAACGAAATTTCAAAGAAGATAGAAATGTAAATAAACCATTATCATTTTATTACTAATTATATATTGCCCGACTTCAAACACCATCTTTTATTCTCAATCTCTTCATGAGTAAGTACAATAGTCCACTCAAAGCTATGGTCAAAAATATATATGTCCTCTGGTAAGTAAACTAAATTATTAATTAAAATATCAAAATCCATATAGAGGAACTCACTCTTTTCAAACTTCCAGTAATCTTAGTTCTGAGAATCCTTTTTTCTGCATTTCGCCAATAATTAAACCGCATGTTTTAATCACCATAGTATTCTTTAATTATATAAGACGGAACAATTCGTTGAGGTGTGCCAGAAAGTAAAAGGAAATGATATAGAAGCTGCAAGAAAAGTGTGGGAACCGCTCTATCATCTGATCCCATTGTTATTCAAAGAGCCAAATCCTGCTCCGATCAAATACTGCTTATCAGAACTTGTATTAATCGAATCACCAGAAGTAAGACTCCCCTTAACGCAGATATCAGATCAACTGAAATATCAACTGAATCAATTGATAAAAAAATCGGTCAAATAATAATCAATTTTATGTAAATTGCGAAACACATAATCTACTATTAAAAGAGGAACATATTAACTACATTCTGGCTATATATAAATAATGCTGTTACTCCATGAACCGTCAATTTCGCGGAGTAACAGCTTAAGATTAATAGGAATATAAAATTGCATCATCTGTCATACTTACATTTACTTTCTTACCTGATATATTATGAAAAAAACTCTGTTGATTGGAAGGCAAGGTATAATATTGTAATTCTAATATTTCATCCGCCGATAATTTAATCCTGTTATCTTCCGCTGCCAATTTATCATGATACTTATCAATGACCCTATCATATTTTGAAGGAATCATATCAACAAATCCTCTTAATTGAAATTTTGTCAGATAAGTGTCAGGGCCAACCACTGTTACCTGATTTGAGTGTAGTATATCTGTAAATGAATCATTTTTTGCATTTACAAATTCTGAACTAATGCAATTATAAAATATAGCCAAAAAAACAACAAATACAGATAACCAGAGAATTAATTTTTTATTCTTATAACTTGCCATTTTACCTAACTCTCTTTCATCATAGAAAATTTTTGATTAATCAAGATTAAATTTCACTCAATTGTAGTGTTTACATAATTTTTATAAAATATTCCGATATCTATTTATTATATTATTCGTGACCTTTATATTTGTCAAGATTAATTTACATTTATTAGTAAATTCATTTATATTAAGTACTGCAATTTGTAATGAATTTTTATTAAAAAAGTAAACTATACCTTCCATATATTGCATGTTATTAATAATTTAAGTTGGTATAGTTTACTTGTATTTTGCATTTGATTCTGGCGAAGATTTTGCATTTGAAACACTTTTTCCAATAAAAATTCCTGTGAGAACAGCCCCGATTGCTTTTAAGCTTGTTACAGCGGCTTGTTCTAAGCTATCCCACGGCATTCTATTTATTATATCATAAACAGGAGAGTGTCCTGTAGGATCAAAGTTTTCGTATACACGGTTTGTAAGAGGCCCCTATTAGAGCGACCCCTATAAGAGATGGTTTTTCTGGAAGAAGAAAATGCAGCATCATAAAAAGAGCAGCGGTAACTATTTCAATGTTAACCGCTGCTCTTTTTATCCTTTATATGGACTTTTTCATTTATTATTACTGTATGTTACAATCTCTTGATACCTGATCTTCCTGGCCCTGAATAGAAAGGGAACAGTAACTATTCTATTCCATATCCCTTATTTCATACTTAAAGCACTCTTCTTCGTTATGGAGGTTAGCTTGAAAGCACAAACACGATCCATTTTATAGGAAGAATTTGCGAATGCTCCGGATTCAAAATTCACGTAAAGATAATTGCCGTCAATTGCTATTTCCTCATTCATTGAAGGCATTTCAACGGAATTAATGCACTTTCCCAAAGGAATTATGCCGTTTTTCACGCCTGCGAAATTCGGTTTATATACATCAAGCTGGCGCAGATATCCACGCATTCCTTTCTTTGTCTGACAGGAACGGGATAAAATCAGAGTCCCCTGATTGGTAAAAGCCACTCCCTGTAATCTGTTTGGCATAAGGATCGCATCTGACTGTGACAAAGAAGGGCTCTCCTCTTTATCCTCAATATCGTAACTGTAAAGATAAGTAGATTCCAGTTCATTATATGTGCCGATCCACAGTCTCTCCTTGTAATAGGTCAGAAAGGATGCCGTATGCTCCAGGGTATAGGTGGAATTATAAGTGACATAGGCATAGGGTAATCTGTTCTGGGCTGCTTCATCAATGTCTGTAAAAAGAATTGAAGAGACTTTGGTGCCCGTTGGCACCCAGATATTGGTACCATCATATGCAATACCACCCACATGCGTTTTCGATGGCAGAATTAATGTTGTCAATAATTCATTACTTACTTTATCAATGACATAGATCACAGAATTCTCTTCATTCTTACCATCATAAGCCGACAATAATAAATAGCCCTCTGCAAATGTAGTGCCCTGAGGAACCATTGACGTACTATTAAAGCCTCCCACATTGGTTGTAACCAGACCGGGAATAATATAACTCTTATCATAATTTACATTCTTTGTAAAGAAAGGAAGTTTTGAATAAGCATAGGACTTTTGAAATCCTTCTTCCCCTTCAAAAAGCAGCGGATAATCACTGGTACTATCGGCCAGGGTCATGGTAACAGATATGATATTGGAGGAATCACCGGTATAAAGCATGCCATTATATTCTCTCTTTGCTATAACACTGATGGAATAGCTGTTCCCCGTGATCAAGCCCTCTGCCAGATAACTGCAGTTTGTATTCCCTTTATTCGTTATCGTCCTGGATGTTTCATTCACCTGGTCATAGATGATAATATCATAAGCGGTTGCACCTGTCAGCTTTGCCCAGCTTAACCTGATCTTTTCCTCACCGGCTTTGTATTTAACCACCGCCTTTGCAGGATCAGTACTTGTTGTTACCACCGGTGAAAATAAACCAACAAAGGTTTCATCTACCGTATATGCACACACTTTATATTTATAACCCGTGCCCGAGCTTAAATTGGTATCCAGATAGGCTGCAATATTCGTTGTCCCCACTCTTGTATAATTACTCCCGGTGGCCGATGCGCGGTAAATCACATATCCGGCAGCTCCTGTGACAGGACTCCAGGTCAAAGATATTGCATTCGCGGTACTGTCTGCTGCTATAAGTCCGGTTACTGCCTCCGGATCAGTTCCCGCCGTAATAAGATCGGAAAGCTCACCCGCATACTCCATCCCTGATAGGTTCAGCACCGCACGAATTGCATATTTATGATACTTCCCCGGCATCTCATTATAGGTTACGCTATTGACCGGGGTGGAAGAAATTAAGGTCATGTTTCCGGTGAATTCATCCATGCTATAAATATCATACCGAATGACATCGGGAATCGCATCCCAGACCAGCGTATAGGACGAAGTACTGTGGGAAGAAATTTTAATGTTCTTTACCTTCGGGGGAAGTACATTGATATTAAAACTCACCACATAATTTTGATAGGTGACAATGACTGTCTGAGTGCCCAATTGTTTCATATTATAACCTGTTACAGCATAATCTTTAATTTCTCCAACGGTTCCGTCACTATAATATGCCTGTACCAGCATCCCGGTCAGGTCAAGCTCTTCTCCCATGTTATATGTTGTTTTTGCAGGACTTTGTACCATAGTGATATAATTTACCGTTTGAATCTGCATTTCATTGGCTTTCGCAATGCTGTGCGGTATTACCCCCTCCGCGCAGACCAGAAAGGCAAACATCATTAGTGACATTATTATTTTCTTCTTCATGTTTTGTACTCCTTTTCTTCCTTGCATTCTTCTGAACCTCAAGCTGCCCTCCTTTGTAAACATATTCTATTATTAACAAATAATTTGTTATATACCCAGTCATTACAAGAATGCTAAATTATTTCCTTTGTTTTTTTACATCATAAAAGTCATATGTGACAACAGTATGTCATTACAGGAAATAGTAAATAAGGCTTATTTCTCATCTCCTGCTATATTATCTCATCAAAAAAAGTGCTGTCCTTTCACAGACAACACTTTTCTTATCGAATATTAAATGTTCTATTCGCTGCGCGCCGGCCATCAATCGATATAGGGCGCCTTTTTTGGTATGGTATGATAAGCCTTTTTAAAAGCTCTGGAAAAGGTGGAGTAGTTCTTAAACCCGCTTTGAAAGCATGCCTCCGTGGTGGTACTTCCGCTCTGCACCAGATTCTTGGCCAGCAGCAGACGTTTTTCGGTGATGTAATTTCCTATGGTATATCCCGTCTCTTCTTTAAAAAAATGCATCAGATAATACCTGCTTAAAAAAAACTTCTCGGAAAGATGATCAATGGATAAATCCTGGGTAAGATTTTCATTAATATATGCCAAAATCTGAATCAATTTGGTATTCCCCAAAACAGAATCCATGTAATTGATATGATTGGATATGGCTGTGCGGTTTAACTGAATCATAAATTCCAGAAATAAAATCCTCTGATACAATTCTCTGGCAAAGGCGTTATCTTCAAAGGAATGCTCCAGCTCCAGACAGACCTGATAGAGCTTGCTCTTTTCAATCGATGGAATTCTAAGCACATTGGAATGCTCCTGTCTGACTCTCTGAAAGCAATAATTCAAATCATCTCCTTTATTGGCATAGGAATTTAAGAATTGTGTTGAAACATAGATGATAATTCTTTCGTAAGGGGAGTCATCAAGGATGGATGGTCTGTGGATCTCTCCCGCGTTGACAAGAACGATATCATATGGCTTTAGGGGATAATTCCTGCCTTCTATCGTATAGTGTATATTCCCGCTGAGAAAAATCAGAACCTTATTAAAGTCGTGATAATGAAAATCAAATTCCTGGCGGTGTCTGTCTGCAATATGAAACATCTTAAAATCATCCTCTAAATATCCCAGCTTCTCAAAACGATTCATAGCACCCTACTCCTTCTGTTCAACATACCTAT
Organism: Bacillota bacterium; assembly: GCA_023439505.1. Classification (GTDB taxonomy): domain Bacteria; phylum Bacillota; class Clostridia; order Lachnospirales; family Lachnospiraceae; genus Mobilitalea. Next base: position 18,164 of record JAEXNR010000062.1, on the reverse strand, counting down.
GCCTTTATTTAAAATCCGCTTCATTTCGCCACAGTGTATGGCACTTTTTCTTATAATGAATTGCATCCTGCCGGTATCTATTATAAAGCACGATATGCAATATTCAAAGCATTATAGTGATATTTTAATAAAATAATGTCTTGTATAATAAGTACATAGAATATAGCTATGCTTTTAGGAGGTTTCCTTATGCAGTTAACAGGTGTCTGGCTTCCATTAATTACACCATTTAAAGATGATAAAATAGATTTCGGTTCCTATAAAAGAATGATTGATTATTATGCCGACAAAGGAATCAGCGGTTTTATCCCGCTTGGAACCACAGGTGAAATCCCCGTATTGAGTGATTATGAATTCGAAGAAATGATTGAAAAAACAGTGGAATATACCCGAGGCAGACTGCCCATCTACGCAGGTGTGGGCGGTAATTATACAGCTAAGGTTATAAAGAAGGTTAAAATTGCCGAGTATTATGATATCAAAGGTATCCTCTCCGTCTGCCCCTACTATAACCGGCCGGGACAGGAAGGAATTTATCAGCATTTTAAGAGTATCGCAGAAGAGACAAAACTAAATATCATTATCTACAATATTCCCTATCGTACCGGTACTAATATTGAGAATGAAACCATTTATAAATTGGCAGAACTCAAGAATATTGTGGGACTTAAGGATTCCTGTGGAGATATTAAGCAAACCATGGCTTTGCTCATGGATCCACCGAAGGATTTCTCCATTCTGACCGGAGAGGATCTATTGTTCTATCTTACTCTGACCCTGGGCGGAGCAGGAGGTATCCTTGCATCTTCTCATCTTAAGACGGAGCAATTTGTTGAAGTATACCAAAAAGTAAAGGAAAATAACATAGAAGCTGCAAGAATGGCTTGGGAACCGCTGTACCATCTGATTCCTCTATTATTTAAAGAACCGAATCCGACCCCCATCAAGTATTGCTTATCTGAACTTGGATTAATTGAAACACCGGAGGTCAGATTACCTTTGACGCAGATTTCAGATCAATTGAAAGAAAAATTAAATTCTCTGATAAAGTGATCTGCCTATATTTAAGTGACCTATCCTTATTATAATAAAATGATCTATTGTAATAAATGGTCTATTGCAATAAACTGATCTATTGCAATAAACTGATCTATCCGTTCTTAATAAAAATGCTGTTACTCCATGAACTGAAATGTTTCCGGAGTAACAGCACAAATTCTACTCCTGTAAGAACATAATTGCACCAATGAGAAACAGTACCATCCCGGCCATCTTCTTTAAGCTGATTTCCACATGGTTCAGTAAGGCGTCTACAACAAGTCCGCTGACCAATTCGCCGGCCAGAAGCAGAATTAAGGTATTGGAAATTCCAAGCTTTGGAATGGCCTTAGAGGAAAGATATATGATTGAGGCACCAAAAAGCCCTCCGATCAGCCAAATGGGACTGACAGTCGTTACCCTGGCGTATTTTGATATATTGCCGGAAAGCAGATTAAGAAAAAGAATAAATACCACGCCAACAATCAGGCTGTGAAGTGTGGCGACACTGGGCGTCAGATACTTACCAAGCTGTGAATTTATGGTTCCTTCAATGGTGGTGAAAACACCCGCCAGAATTGCCAATAACATAAAGAAAATGTCCATAGGGATACCTCCTATTTTTCTTATGTTCATACATATGTAAGAAAGTATCGGTTTATTAAGCCTGAACTCAAATATTTTATAATTAATCTGGTTGATAGAAATAAGATAGCAAATGCGAGAATATGTATTTTAGAAAAAACACTTTTATTAATGTTAAAAAGTTGCTTGACAAACGGGAACCGGACTGATAGTATAGTAGAAAATCAGAAAAGGCAATGAAGAGAAGTAGTAGATATTGACGAGATTTCAGAGAGAAGATGGTTGGTGCGAATCTTCATGTAGTTGATATTGAAGCAGTCTTGGAGCTTTGAACCCAACGGTAGATACCTAGTAGGCTTCAACGTATGCCCACGTTACAGGGACACAGTATGATCGTACTGGCAGAGTGCAGTGTAAGAATAGAAGATATTCTTCCTGAATTTAGGTGGTAACACGGATTGTTAATTCGCCCTAAACGTTAATAACGTTTGGGGCTTTTTTTATTGCTCATAAAAAATGGAGGGAATCACTATGAAAGTATTTGAAAAATCTATGAAGCTTGAAAATGTATGCTATGATATCCGCGGTCCGGTTATGGATGAGGCAAACCGTATGATCAGTGCGGGTCAGGAAGTCATGAAGCTCAATATCGGCAATCCTGCTCCCTTTGGATTTGCCGCCCCGGATATACTGATTCAGAAGATGGCCCAGTATTTACCCAATACCGAAGGCTATTCCGATTCCAAGGGATTGCTGTCCTCCAGAGTTGCCATCGCAGAATATTGCAAGAAGAAACATATTCCGAATGTAACGGTTGATGACATCTATACGGGGAATGGGGTCAGTGAATTAATCACGCTGTCCATGCAGGGACTGTTAAACTACGGCGATGAGATACTGGTTCCTTCTCCTGATTATCCTTTGTGGACGGCATCTGTAACACTTGCGGGAGGCAATGCCGTTCATTACATATGTGATGAGCAGTCTGACTGGAATCCTGACATCGAAGATATCAGAAGAAAGATCACTTCCAAAACGAAAGGTATTGTTGTTATCAATCCCAATAATCCCACAGGGGCTTTATATCCGGTAGATTTATTACAGGAGATCGTTGAGCTTGCAAGAGAACATGGGCTCATCCTATTTGCCGATGAGATCTATGACCGTCTCACCATGGATGGGCTGGAGCATACTGCCCTGGCATCCCTGGCTCCGGACCTCCTGGTGGTCAGCTTTAACGGATTATCAAAATCTCATCTGATCGCAGGTTACCGATGCGGCTGGATGTGTCTATGCGGGGATAAATCCAAAGCAAAAGGATATATTGAAGGTATTAATCTTCTCTCCTCCATGCGTCTGTGTTCCAATGTTCCGGCACAGTCCGTCATTCCACTGGCACTGGATTACGCCGAAGAAACGAAGCAGCTTCTCCTTCCCGGCGGCAGAATCTACGAACAGCGGGCGTATATTTATGATGCAATGAACAGTATTCCCGGGGTCAGTGCTGTGAAACCAAAAGCAGCCTTCTACATCTTCCCAAAAATCGATGTGAAGAGATTTCATGTAAAGAATGATGAACGCTTTGTCCTTGATTTTCTGAAAGATAAACGTATCCTTTTGACGCATGGCGGCGGCTTCCACTGGGAACAACCGGATCACTTCCGACTGGTATACCTGCCACAGATGAAGAAGCTGCAGGAAGCTGCAGAAGCGCTCGGACATTTTCTAACCTATTATAATCAGGAATAATTCATCTCCAGGAGGCTGCACATCCGGTGTGTGCAGCTTCATTCATATCTGACACAGACATATCTATCTTGCTGATCGTCGCCAAACTTCTCCCCGGTCACCAAACTTCCCGGGGGAAGTCCAAGGGCACAGCCTTACACCATTTAAGTACAGAACAATATCAGATAGTCCGGGAAAACTTATACCGGAAAAGCGGACTTTATGATATTCTTCTTATGAAATTATTTTGTTCCTATTGCATATTCGGCCGCATCTTCTCCACCAAGACGACCCGAGGTAAAGGAATATCCGATTCCAACACCGTTGCCAACATAAGTATCGTTGAAGAGAACTCCTTCTGATTCCAATCCAACCGCATATAACCCTTTGATCGGAATTCTGTCATTATTTAATACCTTAAACTTTGTATTAACCAGCAATCCACCAACAGAGCCCAGATTATTGATTTTTGAAACAATTGCGTAATACGGACCTTCTTCTCCCATTGATGTAAGATAATCCGCACTTTTTCCGAATTCCGTATCAACACCTGTCTTGATGGCTTCTTTGTAATTCTCAAATTCTTCTGTGAAGGTTTCCATATCCAGTCCGGCATTCTTAGCCAGTTCTTCCATGGTATTTCCTTTGTAACCATCACCGTTATCCACCATGGAGTCGAATACCTTCACTACATCCTTCCAGGGATTGTCCAAGGTGAACTGATCTTTAAAATCAGCATAAAATTCAGGCGGCATACCCGGTAATTTGGGTGCCTGCACCCCCTGCATTCCTTTCTTTTCCAGTTCCTCCAGCTGCTGTTTTGATACGATAACCAGATGGTAAGGTCCGTTAAACGCGCTGGTATTCGCAGCAGCAACTGCTGTCAGGGTAGCACTCTCATCACGAAATCTGGCTCCGGAAGGGCCAACATTCATAAAGTTAGGAAGATAGCAAAGCATCAACGGATAGCTTGCCTCAAAGGAATCATACTGCTTTTTCAAATTGGCTGTAGCTGTTGCCAGCGTCTGATGCAGCATCTGGCCACCAACATTATCCGGAATCTTCGCTCCCGCATCCCATGCCATCTTTAAACCTTCTCCAACGTTTTGGCCTAAGCCGCCGTTAATTCCCTCAAATCCGAATAACTCTTTTACCATTTCTGCATTGGCAGCATAACCACCGGTTGCAAGTACTACACTTTTAGCACTGATTTCAACGGTTGTTCCGTCAGCTTTTTGAGCACTCACACCGATGACGTCTCCCTTATCATTCGTTAACAGCTTTTTGCCGGTGGTTTCTGTGAGAACCTGACCTCCGTTTTTCACAACCGCCTCATCCAGCATGTTTTTCAACAATCCCTGACGATCCGCATAAGGAGGCAGCATATGAAGCTGCTCTCCAAAAAAGTTAATAAATGTAGTCTGATAACCCTTCTGTGCCAGCCAGTCATAGGTTTCTCCCGATTTTGCTACGTATTGTCTGATTGCAGCTGCATCGACACGCCAGTGATTGTTCACAATCCAATTGGCAATCTCAGTCTCTATGTCAACCTTAAGTCCGCTATCCAGGGCCGCAGAAGAATTATAGAATTTTCCCGCCCAGGATAAATTACTGGCTCCGCCGATTACCGCCGTCTTTTCGATCAGGATAACCCTGGCACCTTTATCAGCTGCTGATACGGCTGCTGATACACCGGAAGCACCCGCGCCTACAACAACTACATCTGCGGTTAATTGCTCCACTTTACCTTCATTTTCTTTCGCGATTACCTTACCTTTAAGAAGCTCTATGTTACCGCCGGCCTGCGCTACAGCATCTTCAATTGCCGCAAGCAAACCATCGCTTGTTTCGGTTGCTCCTGATACTGCATCCACAGCAAGCGTCTGTCCGCCAAGAACCTGCTCTTTAATCGTATCAAGTGCCGTGGATCCGATTCCATCTGTCTCTGTCTGGCTTACCACCTTTATATCTGTGATCTCTGTTTCGCTGAATGTAACCTCAACTTTAATTTTACCATCTTTACCGTCAGCTTCCGCGGTATAGGTACCGGGTGTAAATTTCACCTCATCAACTACGGTATCAGCATTGTCTTTTGTCGTTGTGTCGTTTAAGCCTTCCGTATTGTTGCTTGTTTCCGCTGTCTCCTGCTTTGTATTCTTCTGGCTGCAGCCCGCAAAAAGGATTGCAGACATTGTTAAACACATAACAATCAGAAGCGTACGATAACCTGTTTTCTTTTTCATCATTACCTCCATGAGTATATTATTTTCTATAAGCAAATTTTGCACTATTTCAGGATTTTACGGCATTATATCTGCCTTTCCCCTTCCTCTGGCTCCTCCCGGAATCATTGCTGCACCTGCTTACATGGATATAATAAACCCTGGTGTAAGGCCAAGGTCAATCGTTTGTTATTTAACAAACGACTTTTTAAAGTTCGACGAATCTTCATACCATTTCCACAGCCATCAATAAATCCAAAAAGAAGCTACAGAAAGAAATGTGTATTATCACATGATGGGAATATTAACTTCCATTAAGGTTTCTCTGATCTCTCTCGCTTTTTCTGTCAGAAGAATTCTTCCAAATATGTCCCCACGGATGGATAACTTATTTTGTTGTATATAACCCAACATATGCTCTAGTGTCTCTCCGGTAATATAATCCTGCGTGGTGCTTATCACTGAGGAGATATACTTTCCAGGACCAATATATTCTATCATATCATCCAATTTCAGCCCAAGTTCCAGAAAATCCTTATCATACATGGCCAGTCCCCAATTATAATCAAAGACATTATTCTCCGTTAATACTTCCCGGTTATTCATGCGAAAAGAAAAGAAGGTATGCGGCATGTACTTCATCCACTCCTCTACTTTATCCTTCAGCCCCTCCTCTTTCACCAGACTATTCTTATCCGTCTGTCTGATTCTATAGATGCCAGGAAGTGTTTTCTCACAACACTGATCTAAGTACTTCTTCCCCTCAGCAAGATCCCCGGAAATACACTTCATCCGATTTAACAGCCGCATCTTCAACCTTACTTCTGTCTCTAATTCCTCTTTTTTGACGGCGATCTTCTCAGCAATATCATCAAAGGACTCATTTCGTATCAAATCTGATACGTCCTGCATCGAGAAATCAAGACTGCGATACCACCTGCTCATCAGCATATTTCTGGCATCATAATCATTGAAATAACGATAATTATTTGATTTATTTTTTATAGGCTTGATAATATTATACTTTTCATAAAGACGAAGTGTATCAACAGTTACTCCCAATAATTCTGCAAATTCACTAATGGTGTATTTCATTCTTCCTCCCGGTAATCCGCCAGCGGACATCTGTGTTATGCCGTACTTTCAGCTGTATTGACCAATCTATTATCTGCGTTTAGACAACATCGTAACCCGATATTCTATTATCACCTCTGAAAACAACAGATGTCAACGGGTTTTGATATTGATTTATCGATATAATCATTGACGGAGTAATTATTTGGAATTATAATTTGATATATAATTTATGTAACGTAATATCTGATGGCGATATTGATATTACTTATTGGTATTATCCGGTTTTCATGAAACAAGGAGGTGAGCAGCTGCTATGGAAATTAATTATCACAAGATTAAGTTAATTATCTGGGATCTTGACGAGTGCTTCTGGGAGGGTACCCTAAGCGAGGGGCCGATCCGAGTGCCTGAGCAAAACAAAGAACTCATCGTTCGACTTTCCAGGCGAGGAATTGTCAATTCAATCTGCACAAAAAATGATCGTGATCATGTGAATGAAAAACTGAACGAATTATCCCTGCTTGATTATTTTGTATTTAACTCCATCAATTGGAATCCAAAGGGAGAAAGAATTAAAAACATTGTCACTCGAATGAAGTTACGTGCAGAGAATGTTCTGTTTATTGACGATAACATTGCAAATCTTAGAGAAGCAGAGCTTTATTATCCCGAACTTATGACCTCATTACCGGATTGTATGGAATACTTAGTTACCCATGCAGATTCCCTGGGTAAGGATGATTCTCCATTAAGCCGGTTGGCGCAATATAAACAGCTGGAACAAAAGTCATCAGAGGAAGCTCAATATCACTCCAATGAGGAATTTCTGTATTCCAGCGGTATAAGAGTTTCAATCAGTCATACGATTGAAGGAAACGAAGAACGATTATATGAACTTATATCAAGAACAAATCAATTGAATTTTACCAAACGACGGGATACCAAAGAAGAATTCTATCAGATGGTTTCTAATCCTGAGATTGAAAAAGGATATGTCAATGCACAGGACAAATTCGGAGATTACGGCATCATTGGTTTCTATGCCATAGAAGATAATACGCTTCTCCATTATTGCTTCTCTTGCAGAATTATGGGAATGGGTATTGAACAGTATGTCTACAGCAAGTTATCCTATCCAAAGTTAACTATTCAGGGTCCTGTTTCAGGAACACTTGATAAGGATGTCTGCCCCCTGTGGATCAATATTTCAAGCAGCCAAGAAGAAACCAGCAGTTTGGAAAGCGCCTCTCATACCAAAGCAATCATAAAAGGGCCCTGCGATTTAAGCGGGATCACCGAATATCTGCATTCCAGTTCTATCACTACAGAATTATACTACACAACCAGTCTCGGTCAGCAGGTTGAGATTCAATGTTCCACTCAGAACATTGCAAACTGCCGTTTGCTGTCTGATACGGATAAAGATTATCTCTCCGGCATAATGCCGTTTTATGAGAAGGAAATTTTCCAGACAGAACTCTATGATCCTTCCTATAAAATCGTGATTATTTCATTGGTTTCTGACTTTAACTTTGGTGTTTATCAGCACAAATCAAAAAATATTAAGGTTGCACTTGGACAGGATTATAAAGATATTACCGACCCGGCAAACTGGGATGGATACATAAATGGAGAAATATATAATTCTCATTACTGCTTAACAAGAAAGCAATTAGAACGCTTTGCACAGGATTTTTATAAAGTTGCTTATACCACAAAGGACATCATCGATAACATCGACACCATACTGCATCATTTATCACGTCAATCCATCCTTGTAATTATGCTGGGAAGCGATATTGATTTTCCCGGGCTGCAACAGGCAAATTACGATGACCGGGCAGCCAGACATAAAGCAGCCAATGCAGTGATCAAAGAATATTACAAAGACAATGGTCAAATTCGTTTGATTGAACCGGGCAAATATATTACCTCGGAGAATGATTATCATGATAAAAATATCAATCACTACGCAAGACGGGTATTATATCAGCTTACGGTTGAACTATGTGATATTTTAAACAATTATGGTATACAAACAAAAAAATCCTCCGATACAATTGCTTTGCTAATCAACATTTTGCATAAAGTCAAAAAGGGCTTGAAGTATTATTCCTGGTCTGCCTACCGCTATCGACTCGGCAGCCATGTCAAACCGGAAAAGGAACCGGAAAAAGTAATATAAATAATCACACCAGTATCCACGCATGCTACTTGTTGGCATGCGAATTCTTAATAAATTCTTACTATTCAGTCGATCTATGTACAATCGGTACTGGGAGGTATATACTAATATGCGTTGCATAAAATCACACTGTAATTATTGTAAACAGATCAGCAATCGTGTGATGGGACACTATTGAAAGACAGGAGAATAATCAGACATGAAAGTAAGAACATTAAGAAACAGTATCAAAACGTATGGCAGCATGGTGTTACTTCTATTGTTAGTTGGATCCTTTACTGCATGTAAAGCAAAAGCTCCTCAGGAGGTGGGTGCACCTATAGCTTCAAAGAATGAGGCAGAGAACACCCAGGATACTACCGGTAAGGAACCCATAAAAGCAGAAGAAAATAAGCCCACAGTGACAGAGCCTATAAAGTCCGAGGCAGATCAGGAAAACAATGATTCTTTGCAGAGTGGCACAGAGGAAGATCGTGTGGCTGCAAGGAAAGCATTTAAGACAGTTCTCATCGGAATCAATGAGCAGCATACCTTACCGGATGGTCAGCCTTTGGATTGGAACGAGTTCAGTGATATGACGAAGAACGAGTTTGCTATATATGACGTGGATCAGGACGGCAAGGAGGAACTACTCATAAGATATACCGATGCCTCCATGGCAGGTATGCTGGAAATTGTCTATGCCTTTGACAACAGTACCAACTCCGTAAGACAGCAAATACTGGATTTCCCCGGATTCACTTACTATAAAAATGGAATTCTTGAGTCCCCTCTGTCCCATAGCACGGGTTTGTCGGGCGCTGACTTCTGGCCATACAGCCTCTATCAGTATGACCGCGAGGATGATTCCTATCACAATATAGCCATGGTGGATTCATGGGATAAATCCATTTCAGAGACGAGCTATGACGGAACTGTTTTCCCCAAGGAAACTGATATTGATCAGGATGGTGTCATTTATTATATTGTAAAAGAAGGGGAATATGAGTATAAGGCTCCTATTGACCGCAGCGCATACGATAAGTGGCTTGAAAGCTATATACAGGATTCACCCATTCTTGAAATACCCTATGTGAATATAACACAGGAAAATATAGAGGGAGTAAAGTAGTCCATTTCAATACCGGCGACTCTCCACGATGGGTATCTATGGAGAGATGGACTGTAAAACATAAGTTAAGCATTAACTGTACCTGGTACCAATGTGGTCCATATTTTAACATCTATTTTGTGTTGTAATCCAAAGCCGGCTACCATTCGGAATTATCTATTTGATAAGATTTGCGAATTTAGAAAATCCACCTTGTTTAGATAACAATTCTGTCAGACTACCTATTTCCGCAGCAGCACCCTCTTCCATATAAATAATCTGATCGTACTGTCCCAGCAAATCCGCATTCAAATTATGTGTAATTGTAATCAGCGTCAGGTCATTAATTGCAAGCAGATTACTTTCTATATCATAAGCTGTTTGCATATCTACAGCAGATGTCCCTTCATCTAGTATGAGGATAGGTTTATGTCGGATTAGCGCTCTCGCTACTGCAACACGTTGCCGCTGTCCTCCCGAAAGACTGGAACCATTTTCTCCCACCCTGGATGAAAGACCCTTCGGCATAGTCGTTAGAAACTGATTCACTCCGCTTATAATTACTGCATCCTCCAGGTCCTTGTCTAGAAAAGTATCAAATAAGCATATGTTTTGCCTGATGCTATCATCAAACATATAGATACTTTGATGTATTACAGAAGCCATATTCTGTAACTTTTCAATATCTAAATCACGTAAATCAGTTCCATCATATGTAATGTTTCCAGTGTATGAAGAATAGTATCCCGTTAGCAATTTGACCAAAGTTGTTTTCCCACATCCACTTTTTCCGACAATGGCATATTTTTTCCCTTTATTCAGTGTCAAATTTGCATTTACCAATATTTGCTGATCCCCTTCGTAGGCAAAGGACAAATTCTTGATTACAATTTTGTCTGCGAACGATGGTTCCAATGTTCCAACAAACGTTATATCCGAATACTCTGCCAGCATCTCCATCCGTTTCATAATAGGCATAATACTTTTGATTTTGGGTATGTTCTGCAAAATCATCATTACAGGACTTACAAATGTGCCGGAGAGTTGAATCAATGCCACTAAAGTACCTGCAGTAATATTTCCTTTAATGATAAGATACGCACCGATAAACAAACCGGAAAATTGCGTAAGATAAGCAAGGATTCCGGAAATACCTTCATTTAGAGCCAACAACTTATCTGCCCTGTATTTAGCATTGGCTATCATATCGTTTTCATTTCCAAATTCATTTTTTATATGATTCGTGATCTGATAAGATTTGATGACCTCATAGCCTGAAAAGAAATCCTTAAGCCTCGACGTAAAAGCAGAAAACTGTTTTGAAACTATCTCCTGTCTTGTCTGTAGGGATTTCCCCATAAGTCCGGGAAGTACAAACATAACAATCATACATCCAATCAGACACCATGCAATCAACGGACTGATTTCAAAGAGTAATATGAGTGTTACAATAAAAATGACAGCATATTGCAGCACCAATAGAGATGGTATGATATAGTTCTCTTCAATCAGTTTAATATCGTTTGTAAATGCAGAAATATAATCAGCTGTATTTACACCGGAGAAATCATGTATATTTCTTTTTAGTATCCCATGAAAAGCCTTTTGTCTCATCATTGTTGTCAGCTTCTTAATGAGTAATTTACTGCATAACGAATCCAGGTAACTAACAATACCCAGCACGATGATATAAACTATAGAAGTCAACAGCATTCTCTGAAATTCTGCAATATTACCATTTATGGCAACATCGATAACCTTTTGCAGTAGTTTCGCCAGAAATACTGCAGCTACTGAACTAATGATATTAAGGATTAGTGTAATTGAAAGTATTAATTTGTTTTTCTTGAGATATTGCTTCATAATCATTCCTCCAAGTATATGATATGTATCTAATATGTTTCATCATCATTATACTATCTTATTAGATACACGTCAACTATATTAGCTATCCATCTAATATTATATTAAAAAAACTCCCGGCTTTCGCCAGGAATAATGTTAAATAATAACTTGGATTTATAACAATGTCTCTTCAAGATCTTTAATGAAATTTTGTAAGTTATCCTTTTCTAAATGGTAATATACCTTACCATCCTTTTTCTCAACACCCACCAGTCCGCAATTTAACAATACATTCATATGATGAGACATGGTTGCCGCGGTTACTCCCAGTTGTTGGGCTATTTCCAAGTTATACATTGGACTGACTTTAAGAGCTGAGAGAATACCCAGTTTACTACTATCGGCTAACGCTTTTAACTTGACCAGTAGGAGTTCCTTAGAATTTTGACGTACTTTTCCGCTCTTGATAATCCTCTCACTGAGCAGACCATAATAGCAGTTTTTTTCAAACATCATCTGCGTTACCGGAAATATCAAAGTTGGATATACTACAGAAGATTGGCAAATAGTGGCTTTTAGTTCATAAAAATTTTTATCCCCTTGACTAGTCGCCATAATACCATACTGATTAAGAAGTTTATCTAATGGATTGATCACCTCATTAACTGCCCTTTGATAGGCATCCATATTGGAATTTATTATTTCAATAAGCTGACTCATATATTTCTTAGGATTCTGCATAACACGCAGCATTTTCCATTTAGCGTCGGATTGAAGACCACTGCTATCCAAATAATGAATGACCTCATCTAAAGAATCCAGACTCTCTGCATTCGTATCTTCATCAAAAACCGTTTTGCACATATGAATGATCTGAGACTTAATCTGAACTTCTGACAGGCCTTCCAACGATGTAAGCCAGCATCTGTTTTCTATCATCAGAGACAAGAGTATAAGGAAATAATTAGAATCCTTTTCACTGAAAAAAAAGCCGCTTTCACTATGTTCTACTCTGTTTTTCAAAAACACTCGAACATACTTATCAAATGTTTTCAAATGCTGTGAGTAAAACTGCTCCCCGTCAAACCCCAGATCTGATAGGGTTTTTTTTGTTTCTTTCTTTACTTCTTCGAGGTTATAGCTGACATAGAGCAACCCCATTGTTTCATATACAGGATCCATCTTACTAAATGTATTATCTAACATAATCTTCTCCTTCATGCTAAACTGTATTTCGTGCAACCTTACATTATTCGATGTTCGTCTAATAAATTATATGATACTGGCATCATAAAATCAAGTAAACCTGATTATTGTGATAGCGGAAATTTACTGAAAATTATTACATATCTGTCTACGCTTAATCTGCATCGTTACCAATGATATGGTTAGCATTATCGGACGGGTTTTCCACCCGATCTACCGGTAATGAAATGATGCGCATACATAATTTTTCAAGGTTGACTTCGCCACGTCGTTCAGCACTTTTTTCTATGAGAGGTACTTATAAATAGTATTAGAACAAAACAAAGAAAAACATAGAAAACAACGTTGACCATTTCCTGGATCTGAAGTATATTTAAACACGTAAGATATTAAATACACATAAGACTAAACAAAGTAAAGGAATGGGATCCAATATGATTAACAAAAAGTACAGAAATAAGATAATGGTTGTATTAGCAGTCACAATTTTATCAGCAGGTATGATGACCGGCCAGAAAGCCGAGGCAATAACCAGCACAAATGTTACTGCGCAAGCAACAGAAGTAGCCTATTTAAAAACATTCTTTGATATTGAACTAAAGCATGAAACTGTAACAGCGAAGGAGTTTAATCAGGCATTAGGAAAGCTTGGAAGTGATGTTACTGTCGAAGGCAAATTAACTTATCTGTCAGCAGTAAAGGCCGCAATGAAGGCTGCTGATTTTGAGGAACTAGTATTAAGCTATCCTGTAAATAAGGTAAAAGAAAGCTTGAAAAGCTATGCGATCAAGGAAAGTATCCCAGCTGATTACAGCGCTTATCTTGCCTGTGCCATTGATTTAGGAATATTATCCAAGGAAGAAGGCAAAAAAGCAGCAAAAAATAAAAGTATAACAAAAAATGAAGCAGATACTCTCCTCATGAACATCGCAAATAGCAATGGTGATGCAAGAAACTATCTGGCAAATTCAAATGATCCGGATATTTATGCAAAGATTGATAATGCGTGGAATTCATTTCTATTATTTGATGACGCCGCCTTATCAAAGATTGGAAAGTCGGCAGTTCAAGACAAGACAATTACTGGATTTAATATCAAAAACAAAGCATATAATGCTAAATTTTTGCCTGAACTGACACTTCAATACGGACATTCTGATATCAAACATGCCCACCAATTAATTGGCTTGTTAAATTCAGAAGGTATAAAAGCAAAGGTTCAACTGGAACCTAAAGTATCTATTTATCAATATTTACTGGAGTGGGGTCCGATACCTGAGACTACACCAACTTATGAAGTTAAGAAATTTAGTGATGATTTGTATCTGGTTTATGCAGTAGAGTATGATTTACAGTTAGAATTTTCAAATACAAAGGATATGAATCGTTTTAATGATGTAATCGAAGCTTATGCTAAAAAATACAAAGGCAATGAAAATGCGAAAGGACTAATCTATGGTTCCTGGTGGCAGCCGCTCTATAGTACGAAGAGATTAGATATGCAAAAGGAAGCTTATTATAACATTGGTGACATCGTCATCGATAATGGCATGTATTCTCTTCATACATTCTATCTACCCAAAGATAAGGATACTGTAGTAGGTAAAATGAAGTCATTAGCCGGTAACTTAACAGTTAATACAGAGGATAGAGTTGTTAATAAAGCGTTTTATCATTATTTAACAGGCGAAGATTTTCAATAAGGGTTTATCACAAAGAAAATCAATACTTCCGGGAAAAAATATCAGTTCATAACCAACTCTATGCTGGTAGCAAAAGAATTAGAAGGTGCAGAGCAGGTTCGATTAATTTTACTCGGAACGCGTACATTATGTACCAGGTACAGTTAACTGTACCTGGTACATAATTCATTTGTAAACCAAAACCATATCAATGCGGATACCTCTTTTATATCAGCCCATGGACTTACATTAAAGTAGGCTTGAACGATTTTAATATTTTGAAGCAGATTTAAAAAAAGAAATGCTTCTTCACTCCCACTGCTGCATCGCTCTTTTGGATTACACAAAATAAAGCGTATCTCCCTTGCCAGCTTTTGTTCTTCTCAGGGAAAGGTTGACTTACTCATTACAAATGAACAAATTAATTCTGAGCTGATGTCATCGGAAGATAAAACGATGGACGATACCCAAGGATATGCAAAACTCGCTGTTGGACGATAAGATTAAAAATCGACTGGAGGCCAAAGCATGGAATTTAATGAAAAACTGCAGCAACTTAGGGCCGGGAAAAACCTGACGCAGGAACAGCTTGCTGAGCAATTATATGTATCAAGAACAGCAATTTCGAAATGGGAAAGCGGCAAAGGCTACCCTAACATAGAATCGCTTAAGTGTATTTCCAAATTCTTTTCTGTGACAATAGATGAACTACTATCGAGTGAAGAACTGATTACCCTTGCCGAAACCGAAAACTACTCTAATGTTAAAAGAATTTATAACATTATCAGCGGAATAATGGATGTATTAGCAGTTTCATTGCTTATATTACCAATCTATGGAGAACCACAGGGTGGCCATGTTTACCATGTAAATCTTCTGGCAAATACGCATATTCCAAATATAGATATTAGAATCCATTGGACCATTTTTTTATTTATAACCGGACTTGGAATTACCAGACTTGCTTTTATTTATTTTGATCAAGTGCTATTGCATCGTATTAACTCAAAAGTTTCTATCATAACAGGCGCGATAGCAATCTGCTTATTTGCTGCGGCAAGAGAACCATATGCAACAATACTGCTTTTCTTGTTTTTTACGGTGAAGATATTTTTATTGCTTCAGCAAAGCAGAACAAAATAAAAATTGCCATATATCCTTTGAAAATAGGCTCTGACACGTTAAGTGTCAGGGTTTTTTTCTTTTGTGACGTTAGGTTTCTTGGCTTTTACTCCACCGGAACAGATAATAGATTTGTATCAGTAGTCGGTTATTTATGACCTATCACCATTTCAAAAGGGAGGAATTGAAATAATGGCACTTGATTTTATAGAAATTTTGAAAGTAGTTTTTCTTGGAGTTGTGGAGGGAATCACCGAGTGGTTACCCATTAGCAGCACAGGACATATGCTTCTTGTGGACGAACTTATTACATTTAATATGAGCGAAGCTTTCAAGGAAATGTTCTTTATTGTTATTCAGCTTGGAGCTATTCTTGCAGTAGTTGTTATGTTTTGGAAGAAAATGTTCCCGTTCCGGTTTAAGGATAAAACACAGCCGTTTATCAAAAAGGATATCGTTTCTCTTTGGTTTAAAGTCGTAGTTGCTTGTATTCCGGGCGCAGTCACAACAATCCTGTTTGACGATTATATCGAGGCTCATCTACACACCCCAATCGTAATTGCGACGGCCCTTATTTTCTATGGTATTGTCTTTATTATCATTGAACTACGGTATAAAAAACATCTTCCAAATACTTGTAATGTAGAAGCTATTACCTATCGGACAGCCTTTTACATTGGACTATTTCAGGTACTCTCCTCGATTCCTGGTACTTCTCGTTCGGGTGCCACAATTATAGGTGCGCTGTTGATTGGCGTATCAAGAGTCGCAGCAGCGGAATTCACCTTTTTCCTTGCCGTTCCTGTTATGTTTGGTTTAAGTGCTATTAAAATACTGAAATTCGGGATTTCCTTTACAAATGCTGAATTGCTTATCTTGGTAATCGGTATGGTGGTAGCATTTACAGTATCTTTGTTGGTGATAAAGTTCCTTATGAAGTATATCAAAACACATGATTTTAAGGTGTTTGGTTGGTATCGGATTGTATTAGGTATCGCCGTACTGCTTGTGTTTAGCTTTCGGTAGTCCCTAAACCATAAGGTACAAGAAAAGAGTTCTTGTTTTACTAGTAATGCCGTTTTATTTGGCCCAGCACTATAACCTATGATTTCTCTATTAAATAAGACAATAAGAACACATCTATAGTTCCAGCTCATACCGACTCTGACATATGTTAAATCACTTACTATCACATTCCGGAATGGCTGCTTGCTGAATTACCGGTCGACGATATTTCGATTTTTGACTCATTACAGGTATTCTTCTGGGCGGAATTGAGCAGTGGTATAATTTGACACCAGTCCCTCCTGCTTCATAATTCTACCAATCCGGCGGTGTGTGAGATTCCGTGAGATTCCGCGTGAGATTCCGTACCTGGTACAGCAAAAAGACTATGAATAAAGTACTCTGTATGTTCATAATTCGTTAACTGTACCTGGTACATACCAATATATTTATTGTTTTACTGCTAAAATTATAGGTTTCTTTTATCCCTTTTACAGATGGCGGCAGATTTACAATACCTGTCAAGGTTCCTATGGTCTGGTTTCCTGCAATACCGTCAATCTTCAGGTTATGATCCTCTTGGAACTTTCTAACAGCCGCCTCGGTATTCGAACCGTACTTACCGTCAGCTCCTTCAGATCCGACACTATAGCCTTCTGAAATTAGCATTTTTTGAAGTTGTACAACATTATTTCCAGTAGAGCCTTTCTTTAACACTTCTGCCACATGACCTGTCGGATCGAAATATCTCAGAGGATTATTCATACAATATGTATATAGGTTCAGGCTAAGCGGGTCACTTCTATTACCTGAATTTGAATCCATCTGCAAGAATCTTGCAATTTTAGGATCATACATTCTGGCATTCAGATAATATAACCCCGTTTCGCTATCATACTGATATCCTGAATATAAGATATTATTATTTACTTCTCCTGTCCTGATCAGAATATTTCCAAAAGCATCATAATAATATGTAGCTGCAATGCTACCGTCATTCTCGATTAATGCGGTTACATCAGCATGTCCATTATACAAATAATAATAACTTTCGTCTTCCACTGTTCTCTTTAGAAGATTTGTTCCATAAACATTCCTAGCGATTTGATTTTCAGCTTCATCCACCTCTAATATAAGTTCATTTCCTTCGTAAAAATAATAGGTCGTTTCTCCATTGACCTCTTTTTCCGTCCGGAAACCATCCGCATTATAGCTGTTCTGGATGACTGTTCCATCTTCTGTAACTGTTTTAATCAACTGGTTATGATAATCATATGTATTCGTTGCTGCATTGACGGTGCTTATCAGTTCACCGTCTTCATAGTTCTCAACGATTGTAGCAGTTTGATTACCGTTACTATCATAGATATAACCGGTTA
>JAEXNR010000055.1 GCA_023439505.1 Bacillota bacterium | reverse complement strand
GAACAGTTATATCCAGCTTTTCAGCAATGTATTCATTAGAATTGTTGTCATCCTTTAACAATAGGATTTTAGCTCGGATATATTTTCTCGCTTCGATGGTACTTTGCTGAAGAATACTACTTAATATCACTTTGTCCTCTACTGTAAGATTTATTGATTTAACATAATTCGGCATGGTTTGATCTCCTTAAGGTATTGAGATTATTATACCACATACCGAACCAATAAGCTAATTAAAACGAGTTATACTAGTCATTAATCAGAAACAGGCAGGGGTTATCCGAGTGATTTATGAGAAGTATTTATCCGGTAAAGGTTCTTTTACCATTGCCAAGGAATTAAACGAGGATGGGGTGCCAACTATTACAGGTGGAGAGTGGGATGACTCAGCTATCTTGAACATTCTTAAGAATGAAAAGTACAAAGGGGACTACATTTTACAGAAATATTTTACACCGGAATATAAGCGGAACCAGACGATCAGAAACAGAGGCCAGGTTGACAGCTTTTATATAGAAGATAATCATCCGGCAATTATCAAACGAGAAGATTGGGACAGGGTACAGAAGATTATGAAAGAAAAATCACAAGGAAGAAATGTCGATAAGAGGAAGTACCAAAACCGCTATCCTCTCAGCGGATTGCTATTCTGCAGTAAGTGCGGGAAGGCACTTCATCGGAGACAGGTCTATGGGGAAAAGGTACAGTGGATATGCAATACTTATATCAGGAAAGGAAAACAAGCTTGCTCTGGCATCCGGCTCGATGATAAGGAAGTCTGCAGGCAAAATATTCATGAACCAACGATTGTAAAGGAGGAGATTATTCATGGCAAGAAGCATCACACGTATACCAGCAAATCAGAATATGAACGAAGGAACCTCGGCAGTCAATCAGACGAGAAAAATTAGGATGGCAGCCTACTGCAGGGTTTCCACCAGCCAGGAAGAGCAGCTGCTTAGTTATGAGAACCAGGTCAAGTTTTATACCACATTTATTAATTCAAATCCCATTTATCAATTCTCCGGAATATATGCCGATGAAGGAATTACTGCTACCAATACGAAAAAGAGGGATGAATTCAAACGAATGATCAAAGACTGCAAAGCCGGAAAGATTGATATGATCATAACAAAATCCATTTCAAGGTTTGCAAGGAACACTCTTGATTGCATTAATTATGTAAGAGAATTAAAAGAACTGGGGATCGGAATTATCTTTGAAAAGGAAAATATCAATACGCTTGAGGCAAAGGGGGAAGTACTGCTTACCATTTTAAGCTCCCTTGCCCAGGATGAGAGCCGGTCAATCTCGGAGAATTCCACATGGGGGATTCAGAGGAGATTTGAACAGGGAAAGGTGCAGGTGAATCATAATAAATTCTTAGGTTATACCAAAGATGAAGAAGGAAACTTAGTTCCGGATAAGGAACAGGCTAAGGTGGTAAAGAGGATTTACGAAGAATACCTGCACGGATATTCTACGCAGGAGATTGCAAGGCGGTTAACCAGAGAAGGAATTGAAAATGGCAACCACAAAACAAAGTGGTATGACAGCAACATTAAGCAGATCCTTACGAATGAGAAATATAAGGGAGATGCGTTATTACAGAAAACCTATACAGTAGATTTCCTTAATAAAACCAGAAAGAAAAATAATGGTCATATTCCGCAATACTATGTGGAGGACAGCCATGAAGCAATCATCGATAAAGATACCTGGGAATGCGTCCAGCTGGAGATGAAGCGGAGAAAAGCTTTTATGCGGGAACACGGGATGCACCAATATATCTGTAAACCGGAAAACCCATTTGCAGGGAAAATTATCTGCGGGAAATGTGGAAAGGTGTACGGCAGAAAAGTCTGGGATGTTTATGGCAAGAATGGACCAAGGTATGTGTGGCAGTGTTTAGGAAGATATCAGAAAAAAGGTGAGATCGGATGTGAATCGGGGCATGTGGATGAGGAAGAAATTAAAAAAGCTTTTATTAAAGCTTATAATACATTAATCAGGAAGAAGGATGATTATATAAGAAAATGGAATGGATTGATGGAGGAAGATGATTTGCTAATGAAGTATCATGTTAAGGCTTCTAAAGAAATTGTAGGAGAAGGGGAAGAAATAGAAGAGGCAGATGCTGATTTAGTTTTTCGAATGCTGAAGCAAATAACTATTATGGGGGATGGTAGGTTAGTTGTTTTGTTTCATGAAGGTACAGAGATAGTTATGTGATGTTACAGAAGATATCTATTATTTTAGGGAGGGACTGGGTAAATCTCTACAGACAAAATAGGAAACTGATGCCCCTTTGCGTAAATTTTCGAGGAATTATTTTTTTGTAGAACAAATGAGGATTTTTCAGATTACATTCCAGTATATCAAACGAGTAATAAAATATTAAGAAATTTTAATAAAATATTAAGGAAAAAATATCCATTATATGGTATTGTATTATCAACAAAAGGAAATGGTTTATAGTATGAAGCAGCTACAAGTGGGTAAGTTTATCGTAAAAACAAATGAAAGAAAATAAAACAATACTTGTAAATTGAACCAATGGTTAAGGATAATAGAAAAATCAGAACGGTAACAATGATAAAGCGGACATATCAGTCATTAGTGGGAGGTTACCGATACTATGGTGTATCATTAAACTTTTGATATATGAGAGGGTTTCGATTACATGTACTGAAATCCTTGTTTAAATGGCTCTATCGGAGAAGTCGGAAGAAAAACTTCACAGGGGAAGGTTTGAAATTTATTATAACAATATCCAGTCATATACCCCAAGATATATGTAAACTTATTTGAATAATGCAAATGTGTTTTGAATTGCTGGACCGGTCCTATGGGGGGCATGGCAGGTGATATTAATAACAATATTAATGTTTATCTGAGATTATTAATAAATAATATAATGTAGTAGGAGGGCCTCATTTATGAAGATAAAAAGAGGTATATTAATAGTTATTATCATAACAATTATTTTTATTCCTATATTTTTGTATTATAAAGCGGAAAGTAATTGGTCGCGAGAGAGTGCTTTTGAGGAGTATTGGAATATTAATATACCATCAGGTTTTAAGGTGATTTATAAAAAAAATAATCAACAGGGTTTTGAAGCGGACGGTTCACGATATTCAATTTACATAATAAAAGACACCAGTACTTTGTCTTTGTCCCTGATAAGTTTGAAAAATAATAATAAGAAAATATATACTATAGACGGAGACTCAAGTGATGATCTAAGTGAAGAGATTGAAGAAATTGTGAAAACAACTACATTGGAGCTTAATATTCCAGAACGGTATAAACCTAAATTTGATGAATGTTATAATTGGAAAAAGTTTGTAAAATTTGGGGCGACACTAGTTGTTGTATATTTCCCAAATGAGAAAAAAGTATTTTTTATCGAAAAATTTAGTTAAAGATGAAAGATAATATTTAACATTCTGTTGAGACTTAGTTGGTTAGCATAAATACTATTATCAATTCAGCTTTTGCATTCGTAAACTCTTAATTAAATATGCAGTTGTTTTGAATAGTGAGAATACTTTAATATCTTGCCATGATACTTGCTTTGAATTAAAAAAGTGCATGGTAAATTGAGAATTCTGGTATTGATAGGCTCTGAACACGCTCTGGTTTTAAACATATCCTTGAAAGCTTTTGTGCCTCGTGGGACAGGTGTAAATATTCTGGGATCATCAGATGGTTTGGTATAGATAACACGACCATATTCAGAGGGAGAACATTCCGATTTACAGGAACATTCTTCGATTTTCCTACAGGCAAGAGGGCATCTCCATTTGCAGCGATTCTTATCATTGAAGTAGCCCCAGTTAACCATAGGATGCCCACCTAAACAGATGGGAACACCTTTTTCGTTAACGGTGACTGCGCCAGGATATGTGAGATTTCCATTGTTACTGGGATTCTGGTCAATGAATGGAACCATATTCCATTCTTGACACAATTCATAAGTAGGATAGTTATTATGAGCTGAATCAAGAACGATGATGAGTTCAGAGTGGCATGGAAGTGATACATTTACTAATACTGGAACAACATTTCAAAAAGATTTATATTATGGAATTCATAGTTTTTATTGGAAAAAGGAAAATGGTGTATTTACACTACATGATGTTTATGATTTTATAAACGGTGAAGGATATCCTTCTGGAATTGAACAGATTGCAGTAAATGAAATGTATCTTGCACAACAAGCAGGAGAGCTTACCCCATTCCTAACCGAAATAATACTACAGTATTAATGGGTATACTTCTGAGGTTCATCGGAGTGAGAGTCAATGATCCGGATAACCAAATATGGTGTAGAGAAGAAAGCACCTAAAATAAATTCATATTGCTCTAAGGGGGTAAAGGGGGTAAAATAATACCTCAACTTTACCCCCCTTCTCCATATCCCTCTGACTTACGCCATGTAGTATAAAATTTCAGCCTCCACGCACGTGGAGACCGTCTGTTGTCTACAAAGGGTGAATATGTAGAAATCCTTGAATTTACGCACTTTGCGAGGGTTTTTAAGTTCACTGGGAAATCGAATTTTGGAAGAAAAAAAGAGATTTCCAATGAGATTAAAGTCTCGGTAGTTATAGAGCTGGTATGAGTGGACACAAAAATATATCGTTCATAAATCGGATGATTTCAGTAAAATAAACCATCAACAATTTTATAGTTAAGAGTCGAAAGACCGCTTGTTTTCAACATCTTTGATGTGAAAGCAGGCGGTCTTCTTTTTTTGCCAGTTTTCACAGGACACCTAGAATAACAGGAGGAATGAGAAGATGAAGAAATCTAAGGAATTGTGTTCATTATGGAACAACGAACAGGAATTACAGACGGGAAACGTCAAAATCAGTGAATTACATGAGTTTAAAGGACATCCATTTCGAGTGGAGCATGATATGCAGTTGTTTGAATTATCCAAAAGCATTGATGAAAAAGGAATATTGGTTCCGCTGATTGTTAGACCTAATCCTGATGGAGAAGGGTATGAGATTATTGCAGGTCATAGAAGAAAAGCTGCTTGTGATTGGGCTGGTGTTGATACAGTTCCTGTCATGGTTATGCAGATGGATGATGCAGAAGCCACAATAGCCATGATCGACAGCAATCTTCAACGAGAGCATATCAGACATAGTGAAAAAGCTTTTGCTTATAAGATGAAGTTGGAGGCAATGAAACAGCAGGGAAAGCGAAATGATTTGTTTCAAGATGGAACTTTGTCTCCAGTGGGGACGAAGTTAGAAAATCCTACTTTGGAACTGAATCAATGGGTTTGTTCTTATGATGATTCAGGAAAATGGCAGTTAGGCAGTCAGCCATTAGAAAAAGAACAAACAAGAGTTCGGACAGATGAATTGTTGGCAAGACAAATAGGAGAAAGCAGAAACCAGATTGCAAGATATATTCGTCTTACCAATCTGATACCAAAGATTCTGGATATGGTAGATGAAGAAAAATTGGCATTTCGTTCGGCAGTAGAACTGTCTTATTTGTCAGAAGAAGAACAGTATGAGCTTCATGCAGTTATGGAACTGGAGCAGGTGATTCCGTCCTTATCTCAAGCAAATCGAATGAAGCGGATGAGTCAATCTGGAAAGTTAGATATGGATATGCTTTATAAAATTCTTGGGGAAGAGAAACCAAATCAGAGGGAAAAGCTAAAGATTTATGCAGATTCATTAGAAGGGTATTTCCCATCTGATTTTACACCAAAACAGAAAGTGGAACTGATTGAAAAGCTTGTGAAAGAATGGAGTCTTAATCAAGCAAAGACAATGGAGAAGAAGGGAAGGTAATTATTATGAGTGAAGAGAGAACATTATTTGATTCCATGGGAGTTCGTTATGAAGAACGAGATGGAATATTTTATCCTGTAATTGCAGAGGCAGAAATACAAGAGACAATTCATGTAGGAAAGTATGGACATCTTTGGATGAATTTTATGAAAGAGAATCATCCAGAGCGATATCGTCATTTACTTCGATTTGGGAAATTAATGGCAAAAGCAACAGAGGTTGATGAGGAAGCTTATCAGATGCTGGATTCCATGACTGAGAAATATTTAAAGAGTCATTTCCCTAAAGATTCCAGTTCCACCATGGAAATGTGGAGACTTCGGGAAGAAGCCAAACGAATAGCGGAAGAAGTTATATTTCAAGATATTGTTAATCAGTTTCACTAATGGGAGGGATTTTATTTATGAATGAGAACTTAAGGATAGCAGGAAGTCAGAATTATTTTAGGGGAAAACCAAATCAATCCGAAATTACAACAACACCGAATGGTAAAGGAGAAGAACGAATGAGAGATTATAATATGAATGGAACTTTAATTATTGGCTGTGACCACGGGTACGGCAACATTAAGACGGCACACTTTTGCTTCAAGGCGTCCGCCGAAGCAAGTGAAACAGCGCCGATTTTTAGCAAGGATTATGTGAAATATGAAGACAAATATTATGTAATATCAGAAGGGCACAAAAGCTTTCTTGCCGATAAGATTGCAGACGATGATTATTATATCTTGACTCTGGCTGCGATTGCAAAGGAACTGGAACTTCGAGGATTGCATGAGGCAAAGATTCATCTGGCAGTAGGACTTCCACTGAAATGGGTAAAGGCACAAAGAGAATCGTTTAAGTCGTATCTGCTTCGCAATCGCTATGTGGATTTTGAATATCATGAGAAGAAATATCTGGTAGAAATTGTCGATTGTACGGTAATGCCACAGTGCTATTCTGCTGTGGCAGAGACATTAAAAGAATTTACTGGAATTAATATGCTTGTGGATATTGGAAATGGAACAATGAACATTATGTATCTCAATGACAGAAGGGCAATGGAGAATAAATCATGGACGGAGAAATTCGGAGTCAACCAGTGTGCAATTAGAATTCGCAATAAAGTTCTGGATGAAACAGGAACCAATCTTATGGATGATGTGATTGAGCGTTTTCTAAGAACGGGAGTAACAAAAGTAGATGAACCGTATAATTCCTTAATCATAAACGCAGCAGCAGATTATGTGGCTGAAATATTTGCGAAGTTGAAAGATTATGAATATAACGACAAACTCATGAATCTGCATATTATGGGTGGTGGTCATAAACTGGTGGAAACTGTTGGTGAGTATAATCCAGATAAGACCTTCTTTATCACAGATATCTGTGCAACGGCAAAAGGATACGAGTATTACTGTTATATGGGACTTCGCAGACAAAACCAGAATCGTTAATCAGAAAGATTTCTGATCAATTGATATGGTTAAAATCTTATGAGAAAGGAGTTTTCAATGATTAGGAATACGAATATCCGATTCTATGAGGAAGAAGAGGAAGACAAAAGGGCATGGGAAATCTTACATGCCCTTGATAAGAAACAATTTAAGTCCCAGAGCAAATTCGTTGTGCTTGCTATACTGCAATAAATTTTTCTATACACAGTCTTACAGTAGGAACAGTTATATCCAGCTTTTCAGCAATGTATTCATTAGAATTGTTGTCATCCTTTAACAATAGGATTTTAGCTCGGATATATTTTCTCGC
>JAEXNR010000048.1 GCA_023439505.1 Bacillota bacterium | reverse complement strand
TGTAGGCGTTGGTGTTGGTGCTGGTGTTGGCGTTGGCGGTGGTGTCGCCGTTGTCGTTGGCGTTGGTGTCGGTGTCGCCGTTGGCTTTGGTGTTGGTGTCGCCGTTGTCTTTGGCGTTGGTGTCGGCGTGGCCTTTGGTGTTGGCGTTGTCTTTGGTGTCGGCGTTGTCTTTGGTGTTGGTGTCGGCGTGGATGATGGTGTTCCAACGACGAGCGATATTTTATCAGCCGTAACATATCCGGTATATTTTTTACTGCTCTTTGTATACGTTATTTTATACCACTTTACATTACTCTTGGTTAATTCATCTATAATTGTAACTGCACTGTCTTGTTTTAAGGAAAGGATATTCCCTTTACTGTCTTTCACAAACGCGGCATTTGCTGAAGCATCTGCCTGTATCTTCATCTTACTGACTGATACCACAGCCTTAATTGCTTTGGTATAGGAAAGCTTTATATAGATACTGGAGACATACCCTGTCTTCGTCTTTCCATCCGCCTGAAAGGATATTCCATACCACTTTGTTAAGCCATTCATTGTCTCTGTTAAGACGGTAATGTTATCTCCTTTCATTAATCCGCCGGCTACAGAATAATTTGTGTCCGGACCGCTTCTAACATTTAAGGTAGACGCTGTAACTGTGGCCTTAATGGAAATATCCTTTTTCATTATACCGGTATATACTGTTCCAGGTTTTGGTGTGGGTGTGGGTTTTGGCGTCGGAGTCGGTGTTGCCTTGGGTGTCGGTGTTGCCTTGGGTGTCGGCTTTGGTGTAGGTGTCGGCGTAGGGGTTGATGTCGGAACTGCATCAGCCTTCACATAGTCACTAAGAATATAACCCTTTACTGTCTTCCCATTAAACACCAGTGATACATAATACCAGCTTTCTTCCCGGGATATGATCTCTACCGTATCTCCTTGTCTGAGATAAACAAAGGTTCCATCGGCCAGTGCTACTTTATCCGATGTGGTTGACGGCTGTGATCTGACATTTAAGGTAGATGCAGTAATCGTTCCTTTTTGAGAAGCGTATACCAATCTATTTTGATGAAACCCTTGCGGGAGAATTATTCCAATACATAGCAAAAAAATAAGCAATCTGTTTCTATACCACTTTCTCATTACAAGCTCCTTTCAGTAAAAAAACGCGCAAAAAGACCGATAAAAATCCTCATCCCCATTTCATGCAGGGGGGTGTTCTGCACAGAAATCAAAAAAGCAACAATCCCGGATCTGTTTCGCCAATCGGCAATGTAAATCCTGTAATTATTGCTTTATTTTACAAATGAACTATGGCACTTATGTGGCATATGCTGCATTTTTATGCTAATACTTGTAATAAAGAATTTCCTTGGATCTAATGAGAAAATCTCTCTGCTTGCCTCTTATTTCAGGGTGTTGTTTCAGCCTCGTCAATTGCCTTTCCGATATCATTTCTTTTATATTTATTGGCGTAATGAATCCATTCTGTCGCTTCATATGCCTTTCTTCTGGCATCCTTGAGATCTATTCCTGTGGCGGTAACCCCAAGAACCCGTCCCCCATTGGTTACAATCTCTCCCTGCATTAATTTTGTTCCCGCATGGAATACAAAATAATCCTCTTTCCCACGAAATGTTTCCAGTCCGTGAATAGCAAATCCCTTTTCATAATGTTGTGGATAGCCGGCAGATGCCAATACGACACAGACTGCTGCGTTATCTTCAAACTGAAGTTCAATTTGATCCAGGGTTCCGTCTATACAAGCCTCAAAAACCTCCACCAGGTCATTCTTCATTCTCGGAAGCACCACCTGGGTTTCCGGATCACCAAATCTTGCATTGTATTCCAATACCTTAGGCCCCTCTTTGGTTAACATAAGTCCAACGAACAGGATCCCGACGAAGTCTCTTCCTTCTGCCTTCATCGCATCCATGGTTGGCTGATAGATCGTTTGCTTACAATACTCGTCCACCTCTTTGGTATAAAAAGGACTGGGTGAAAAGGTGCCCATCCCTCCGGTATTCAGGCCCTGATCTCCGTCCTCTGCACGTTTATGATCCTGGGCACTGGTCATGGGAAGAATATGCGTACCGTCACAGAATGCCAACACGGACACCTCCCGCCCGGTCATGAACTCCTCAATTACCAGACGATCTCCCGAAGAGCCGAATTGTTTTTCCTCCATGATAACCTTGACACCAGCTTTGGCTTCCTCAAAGTTATTGCAGATTAACACGCCTTTCCCCAAAGCCAAACCATCCGCCTTCAAAACGATAGGATACTCACTGGTCCTTAGATAATCAATAGCCCTGTCTGCCTGCTCAAAGGTAACGGATGCTGCAGAGGGAATCTTATATTTTTTCATCAGGTCCTTAGAAAAAGCCTTTGACCCTTCAATGATCGCCGCCTTCTTCTCCGGTCCAAAGACCCTTAATCCAACTTTCTTAAATTCATCTACTACGCCTGCTACCAAAGGGTCATCGGGACCAACAATGGTCAGATCTATCTTCTCGTTTTTCGCAAATGCAGTCAGAGCCTCAAAATCTGTAACCGCTATATCAACACAATGAGCATACTCTCCGATCCCCGCATTTCCGGGTGCACAATAGAGCTCACTCACCTTAGGACTCATCGCAATCTTTCTGGCGATGGCATGTTCTCTCCCGCCTCCGCCTATGATCAAAACCTTCATCTACTTTTCCTCCTGTTCTTAATTAAGACACAAAAAACAGAAAGCAAAATTTTAATCAGCTGTCTGTTTTCTGTTATGATTTTATTCATTTATTTTAACAATGTCATTCTCAATGATAAGCTTTCCCTGGGCGAGCAACCGAACTGCCTCCGGCAAAATTACCCACTCTGCCTGCTCCATCACCCTTCTTTGCAGAACCAGCGGGGTATCATCACGTGCCACAGGTACCGCCTTCTGCAGAATAATCGGTCCGGTATCTGTTCCCTCATCCACAAAATGTACCGTTGCTCCCGTCACCTTAACACCACGGGCAAGCACCGCCTCATGCACCTTTAAGCCATAGTATCCGTCTCCGCAAAATGCCGGAATCAGGGATGGATGGATATTGATGATCCGATTATGATACTTTTGAACAATTTTACCCGGAATAATCAGCAGACAGCCTGCCAGAATAATATAGTCCACCTGATATCGGTCAATGAGAGCCAGCAAGGCATCTTCAAACTGTTCCGGACGTTCAAACTCCTTTTTAGATATCGCCTGAGCATCTATCCGGTTCTGTCTTGCTCTCTCAAGGGCATAGGCATTCTGATTATTGCTGATGACAACTTCTATGGATACCTCCGGCAGTTTACCTGATTGGATCTCATCGAGCAGTGCCTGAAGGTTGGTGCCCCCGCCGGATACCATGACAGCCAACTTTAGCATAAGCTGACTCCCTTCTCTCCACTTTGTGCTTCACCGACAATATAGGCCTTCTCACCTGCGTTTTGAATTAACTCCATCGCTTTGTCCGCTTCCTTCTGATCAACGGCAACGATCATGCCAAGGCCCATATTATAGGTATTATACATGATATGCTCTTCGATATCTCCGTCTTTGGAAAGCATTCCGAAAATCGGAGGGATGTCATAACTGTCTTTACGAATAACCGCCCGGATACCATCCGGAAGCATTCTTGGGATATTCTCATAAAAACCTCCGCCGGTAATGTGGCTGCAAGCTTTTAATGCAATCTGTCCATTTTTTAATTCTCTTAATGCTTTCACATAAATTTTCGTTGGCGTAAGCAAGGTCTCACCCAATGTGCTGCCAAGGGATTCGTAATAAGTATCCAAAGAATCCTTTTGCATACGAAATACCTTCCTTACCAGGGAATAGCCATTGCTGTGAACTCCGGAAGATCCGATTCCAATCAGAACGTCACCTTGTTTCATACCGGCACCTGTAATCAGCTGCTTCTGATCCAGAATTCCCACCGCAAAGCCAGCCAGATCATATTCCTCTTCCGGATAAAAGCCTGGCATCTCCGCAGTTTCTCCTCCGATCAGAGCCGCACCGGCCTGCCTGCAGCCTTCCGCAACACCCTTTACGATAGAAGCTATTTTCTCAGGTTCATTCTTTCCACAGGCAATATAATCCAAAAAGAATAAAGGCTCACCACCTGCACAGGCAATATCATTCACACACATTGCCACGCAGTCTATTCCAACCGTATCATGTTTGTCCATTAAAAATGCAATTTTCAGTTTTGTACCTACACCGTCAGTACCGGAAACTAAGGTAGGTTGTTCCATATGCTTAAAGCCCGCCAGAGAAAATGCTCCTGAGAAGCCTCCGATATCGGA
Source organism: Bacillota bacterium (assembly GCA_023439505.1). Classification (GTDB taxonomy): domain Bacteria; phylum Bacillota; class Clostridia; order Lachnospirales; family Lachnospiraceae; genus Mobilitalea. The sequence continues at coordinate 122,820 of JAEXNR010000048.1, read as the reverse complement.
TAACACTTCCGGACGCATGGTACCTTTTATATGCTCCTTCATCAAGTCTACCGCCCTATAGCCTGCTTCAATATCTACTCCTGCCTTTTTATAATCCATCAGAAAAAACCTCCTAAATTAGGGTATGACAGCATCCCGCTGTATCTATAATCAGAATTTTAATTGCTTTCTATGCACACATTTTAGCATATTACCTGCTGTTTGTCGTTATATTTCGTCGAATTATTTCTTATCCAATTTATTAGCACCACTAATATTTTGCAACGATATATAAGTATATATTATTCCCGGTGTATCGTTTTCTTCCATGTAGCGGGCAGGTAACTGCTCTATGCTTAAGAAAGTAAGGCAAATCTACGAGCCCCCCAGGTCATTAAGATGCGGTACAATAGCACATCCACCGCAAATATAAAGGTAAAATAAAGGAGATAGGCCGTAATTGCAGACGATAACAGGTATACCAGAACCGCTTGAATCCCTACCATCGCTATCCCCGAAAAAATCGCTATCATCGCAGCAATGCTCTGCTTCACCACAACTGCCTCCGTTGTCCAGGTGAAATTCGGAAAGATAAGATTAAGTACCATTCCCCAGATTGAGATAAAGAATGCACAGCTTATCACAATCAATAAAGTGATCAAAAACCGGGTCAGATTAATTCCCAGGATAACGCTGATTAAAATAGTATCCAGGATAGCAGGAGCAAGTACCGTAAGATTTACTCCGATTTTTGCCTTCATGATTAAATTGGGAGTGACCGGCAGGGATTTCATGATCCAAAAGCTCTTGCCCTCCAGTGAGATGGAGCACATGGTGGTACAGGAGGCGACAATACAAAAGGAAATATAAATCGGCACTGTACTTGACAAAATTGGTGTAACACCGTTTCCAATTATTTTATTAATATCAACAAATATCATTGCTATGGACGCCACGGTCAGTAACACAACGCCAAAGCCTGTATTAAGCACATAAATTGTAGAAGAGAAATAACGTCTCAGTTCCTTCAGATACAGTGCTTTAAAGGGGGTGTCCTGTCTCATTTCCTTTATTTTATAATTGGAACGCGTCCTGGAAGACATAATTATTGTATTAATTTTCTTAAAAACCCCTCCGACAATCAACGAAAATAGCAGGAAAGATGCGATTGAAACCAGGACAAAGACAAGAAACGCAGTGAATTGATACTCACAGACTGCCTTCAGATACAGACCCGCCAGGGGATAGATCTGTTCTACCTTATCCGTCAGAGCCCTGCCTATGTTCAGCAGTTCCTCCTCAGAATCACCTAAGGCGGTGGGTAAAACCACCAGACAAATCAGAATTACCAGAGATAATATGATACTGAAAAAGTTCGTATGTCTGAATCTGGAAGAAATGACCGCAATCAGCGTACCAAATACCGATGCGATGGTAATCGGCAACAGGGGAATCATAAGTACGGTGATAAATCCATAAACATAAAAATAAACTCCGGGTTTTGCCAGTATCCCATATGAAATCATCATGGGGATCATAACAATCAGCGTAAACAGCAGGTTGACCAGATATAAAATCATCAAACGGCTGATAATGATGGTACCGGTTTTTATCGGCAGTGACATCACCATATCATAATCACGAAAACCAAAGACCGTTCCTTTAATTTTTAAAACCGTTGTCACCAATACGATCATACTGGTTACCGCCATCATCAGAGCCGGTAGGATTCGGATACTGTCCACCATCAATAATCCCGTGCCAATCATATAACTGTAAAAGAAGGAAACCGCGCTAAGAACAATACAAAACAAAACGAGTCCACCCATCAGCGCATTTTGCTTTCCATTGCGCTTCCTGCCGATCACCAGGGTTGTTCTGAGAACGGAGCCTAATTGAATCATGACCAAATGCATTAATTTTTTCATTCGATGCCTACCAAACCTTTCTGTATTTATTGTTATGATTCCTGAATTAATTCCATAAATACTTCTTCCAGGCTCTGGTTTCCTGTCACATCTTTTGTTGTGCCATTTGCTACCAGTCTTCCGTTCTGGATAATTGCAATCTTATTACACAACTTCTCCGCTACTTCCAGAACATGGGTGGAAAAGAAAATAGCACTGCCGTTATTACACAGTTCCGTCATGGTTGTCTTTAAAATGTGCGCTGCTTTTGGGTCCAGACCAACAAACGGCTCATCCAGAATCATGAGTTTGGGTCGATGAATTAATGCTGATATGATGGCCAGCTTTTGCTTCATACCATGGGAATAGGAGGATATGGAATCCCCTAAATTGCCGGTAAGCTCGAATGCGTCTCCATACTTTTCAATCAGGGTTTCCCGGTCAAACTTATTGACATCATAAATATCCCCGATAAAATTCAAATAACGGATTCCGGTGAGATGCTCATACAAATCAGGGTTATCGGGAATATAGGCCATCTTCTTCTTACAGGTGACAGGATCTTTTTTAATGGAATTCCCATCAATGGTAATATCCCCTGCCTCGAAATCCAATACTCCGGCGATAGCCCGTATGGTGGTCGTTTTGCCCGCACCATTGTGTCCGATAAATCCGAAAATATCACCGGCATTTACTTCAAGATTCAGTTGATCCACTGCCTTTTTTCCACCTTTATAACTCTTTGAAAAATTCTTGATTTTTAACATATCCTTACCCCCAACCTTTCGTTCCTATGAGATACGATGACCAAATTATTTTTCACTGCATTCTGCTGATTCTGTTGTATTCTGATGGATCCGGTTCAGCCAAAAGCTTCATTTAAGCTCTGGGTTCCTTCCAGTACAAATCTGGTATTCTCAATAATCGGTATTGTTTTTCCCTCCCTTGTTACCACCGCAATTTCTCGAATCTCATCATAAGGCAATGTAATGTCGGTATGGCAGTTAAAATAAGCCAGATCCGGCGCACTGTTCCTTAACGCTGAGATCTCATTTTCTCTTGCTACAATCTCTTTCCCGTCAGGGTTATATACCTTAACCTCCTCGCTCATCTTATAGCAGGTATCTCCTATGGCAAAGTGAGGTCCCGTCTTCTCCGCAATGAGAATGGGAAGTCTGGCTGCTATGTCATATCTCTTGCCCATCATATAAGCCGTAGTATTGGTTCCGATGGCAAATTCACCAAGGGGAAGCATCTCATGACTGAACAATAAATTCTCTTTGATATAGTTCCTGTTCCTGGCCTCATCCGCAAAGTTCTTACAGGTATAATCTGTTACCTTCCCATCGGTAAAGGTCAATTCCAATTCCCGATATTCCAGATCGTTGAGATAAACTCTTGGCACATGTAAGATCCCATTGGTTCCCTTTAACACCGGAGAAGTGAATACCTCCCCCACAGGAATATTTACATCGGCAACGCAATTTTCAAAAATTGTTTCCTTTCGCGGATCCTTCAGAGGATATAATTTCACCGTCATATCGGTATGGTTTTGTCCCGCTCCAAGAACTCTTACCGTATCTCCCTGATCGAGGGCATCAATGATTTTTTGCTGTATTTTACTGTACACTTCACTCTTTAATGTATTAATTTTTACAGTTTCAGAAAAGATCGCCTTAAAATCTTCTCCGATTTCCGGAACCGGGTAAGAAATGATGGTGAAGGATGTCTCCTCAAGCTTCATATATTCCTTGCGCAGCAAACTATCCTCAGTGTAATAGTCCACATATAATTTCTGCTGCCGTTTGTCCAGTTTGATCGCTTCCTTTTTATCCTCGGGGTCAAATAACGTTTCGCCAAATACTTCAATCAACGTAGGTCCCGCCAGTAAAACCGTCTTCTCCTTCCATTGTTCCAGAGAATATTTTAAGCAAGACAGCCTTCTTTCCTGAAACGCCTTATCCAGAAACAATCCCAGATCGAACCGATGATCATAATCATACTGTTTATTGGGGCTGGTTCCATGGTAACCGATTTTGATATGCTGCCTTTTGTTCACCGCCTGATATGCTGCTCTGTAAAATACCGGTTCCAATCCCAGCTTACGAAAGTTCAAAACAGCTGCACGAACCATTCTCTCAAAACCCAATTGATACCGGATGTGTACAATTGACTTTTTGCTGAGGTCCAAGCGGTTTGCCAGAAACCCCAGCCGAAACCCTTCTGTGTAGGTATCTGCCATGGACTGTATTTCTTCCTGTGAAAGTGTGTTAAGAAATTCTGCTGTCTCCAGCTCATTCTTTGAGATATAATCACCAAAATAAAACAGGTATTGTGGATTTGTCAGATCCGCACCCATAATGATATCTTTGGCAAAGGAAAGCTCCGTATCTATCATTTCCCTTGTTCTTGCGCCCACCAGGATGTCACAATAATCACTCATAAAATCATAAATGGCCCGTTTTACGTCCTTAAATGTGTATTTGTTTTCCTCTTCAAAATAATTATAGACCTCAATGAGCAGTTCAAGATAGATTGTCAGCTCTGGAAGTCTCCCCTCATAAGCAAATATAATCAGGCTTCTGAGTTCCGTGTATAAAAAAGAAAGTAATTTACCAAACTTATTTCCCATTCTCATACAGGCATAGGTCGGATTGGCATAGCTCACTTCATAATTGTCTCCCAGAATGTCCTCATACAGAGTTCTATTTAACGCTTTTAGTTCCTTGAAGGAGAGCGTTCTGATGCGTTCTTCCTCCACCATCGTGACTAAATTTCTGATCACCCGGACAAAGGCTGATATTCTATGGAAATAATCTGCAAAGATTCCTCCTACCGTGTTCTCCTGTTCCATCCCCTCTATGCGTTCCATGGCCAGAAGATACCGCTCTTTCAGTATCTGCAACTCCTCATGACTTAATAAATTGTCTTTCATAATCCTCCTATCTGTGAAGGTTTCTCAGGCCCAACCTTCCAAATAATGATCCATCGCTTATAGATAATATGCGTTACCTTGCTTACTCATTAATCAGATTCTTGTTTGCCACATTCTTTTGTATGATCTGATAAACATGCTCCCAAAGGACTTCAGATCCTTCATGGGTCTTTTCATTCCGTTTTAGTAATTGGGAGAGCTTGATCTGATGTTCTCGCCAGGATCTTCCTCCTGATGCGGAGTTTAAGAGCACCGGCTGGATTCGGTCCAGTGCTGCCGCAAATTTTGCCTCCGGCGTCTTTCCTTCTTCAAATTCATTCCATAACGCTCTGAGTTCCTTCGCCTGATCCTCCGGAAGATACTGAAAGATCCGGTCAGCTGCATGGATCTCCCTTTCCTCTTTGGTTGTATTCCCTTGTGTATCATAAGCATAGGTATCTCCGGCATCTATCTCCACAATATCATGGATCAATACCATGGTCGTAGTCTTTAGCACATCAATTTTTTCATTGGCATACTCACTTAAAAGAACACACATCAATGCCAGATGCCAGGAATGATCTGCATCATCTTCTTTTCTGCTGCCATCCGCCAGATAATTCTGCCTGATAATACTTTTTAACTGATCTACTTCCATAATAAAATTTATCTGCTGTTCTAATCTTGACATATCATTATCCTTTCTGATTTCATTTCATCTTCCTTCCCGATCAGCTTACAACCCCCATAATATAAATAATAATGAAAAAGACGGTCATAAATCCATTCAGAGCAATCCCGATGACCGGAAACCGATAAAAAATATCCTTTTGTTTAAACGCCTTATAAGATAACACAAATCCGGCAACGGATAATGCAAACAGCATCATCCCGACCACTCCTAATAGTAACCCTCCGTTTCCCCTGTGAACGGCAGAAACAATACTGATAGAAATAAATCCGGCGACAACAGCAATTCCGATTACCGCAGATAATATCCCCAGCTTTGTATGACGTCTGCCGGAAAAATGAATCATGGCTTTATCCTTTTTTAACATTTTAGCCCCTCCTTACCATCTTACCCCGCAGTCTTTGAAAGCAACCCAGGCAAATACAAAAAGTAATATATCCCAGGATACCGCCCATGGTATTTAATAAAATATCATCCACATCAAAAATCCCCACCCGTAAATACATTTGAACCAGTTCTACGGACAAACTAAAGAAAAAGCTGGTGATCGCCACATATAAAATATGACGATTTTTTTTATTTAACAATGGCGGTAAAAACCCAAAGGGCGCAAATGCCAGAATATTCCCGAGAATATTAACAACAAAACTCTCAAATCCCAGCTGCTGCCTGTATTTGATAAACCGCTTAATTTCTTTAAATAATTCCAAATTATATCTGTAATCCTTTGTCATTAAGTCTCTGCCGTACCGTTCACTGAAAAAAAGAAAATAAGATAAAAGGATAATATATAGATAAAACAAAAGCCATCCCGCTTTTGTCAACACTTTTTTATGATTTGCTTTCAATGTTCTTCTCCAAGATTATTTTTTAATAGCCTTTCCCTCACCAGACAAAATATTCAAAATACTTCCCTGACTGTTAAATCTTATTATAAAACAAATCCAAAATCTAGTAAAGTCTGTAATACAGAGCTTTTCATGAAAATCAGGTTTTTTGCTACTGTGCACTCTACATTTTATGGTACTGTGATTTTCATTTTGCTTCAATTAATTTCATATCTTCAGAATGTACTTGATAATATCCGGAATAATAATATAATAAAAGCTGATTTTAACTTATGATATCGTACTGCTTTAAGAATCCCTAACTATAACAAAAGAAACGAGGTGTAAGAAATGAAAACATTCGAAGAATTGTATCAGGAGCTTCTGACAGCAACTGCCCATGATGAACAGGAGGCTTATCTGAATATGCTGGATCCATATGATACCCATCAATTGGATTGTCTGCTTCATCCGCACAAGCATCCGTTGATCTGGCACTCGGGCAACTGTAACTGCTCTCCCGAGGAGCAGCACTGCGTCAATGTTTGTCCGTTTCATGCAATCCACCCGGGCCAATCCGGTGAATTTCGTGTGGACGAGGATCAGTGTGCCGGCTGCTCCTACTGTATTCAGGAATGTCGTGCCAATCATCTTACCGGCAGCAAGGATATCATCCCCGCACTGCAAGCCATACGTTCCCATCCGGGATTGGTTTATGCCCTTGTTGCACCTGCATTTCTTGGCCAGTTCAGCAATGAAGTCACTCCCGGCAAATTAAGAAATGCCCTGAAACAAATCGGATTCGACGGAATGATTGAAGTAGCACTATTCGCCGATATCCTGACCTTAAAAGAAGCATTAGAATTTGATGCCAATATAAAAACAGAACAGGATTACCAGCTTACCAGCTGTTGTTGTCCTGTCTGGATTGCCATGATCCGCAAAATCTATCATGATCTCATGCCTCATGTTCCACCCTCCGTATCTCCCATGGTAGCCAGCGGAAGAGCAATCAAAAAACTGCATCCCGATGCCCTGACCATATTTATCGGACCTTGTCTTGCCAAAAAAGCAGAAGCGCGGGAAAAGGATCTTGCCGATGCTGTTGATTACGTATTAACCTTCCAGGAGGTAGCGGATATCTTCCGGGTAATGGAGATCATTCCTTCATCAATGGAGGAAAGTGAAAAGGATCACTCCTCCCGTGCAGGGAGAATTTATGCGCATACCGGCGGAGTCAGTGAAGCGGTGGCAAGTACCCTGGAACGAATTACGCCTCACAGAAGTATCACCATCAAAACCCAGCAGGCGGATGGTGTCGCGTCCTGTAAAGCAATGATTCAGGATCTTCTCTCCGGCAATACCAACGCAAACTTCTTTGAAGGAATGGGCTGCGTCGGCGGCTGTGTCGGTGGCCCCAGAGCCCTGATCCCTCACGAGGAAGGAAAAGTGCACGTACAGGAATATGCAAAGGCAGCCACCTACCCTACCCCCATTGACAACCCCTACGTGATCGAACTGCTTCATCAGCTGGGTATGGATACCATAGAAAGTCTGCTGAAATTCAGCGACATCTTCACCCGGAGCTTTGATTCATAGTCCTGACCGGAAAACCATTTCACAAATCATAACTAAGAGCCGTTCCAATCGTTCCGTGTAAGACCTGTTACACAGTCGTATTGAAACGGCCCCTTTTATCATCAGGGAATATCCTCAGTCTAAGATCACTGTATTCCTCTTTATACTTTTCCAATCAATTTGTCACTTTCCAGAATGTGATGAACCAGCCAGTCATTTAAAAACTCCAGCACCTCAAGGATTGTTTCTTTTTGATTTTCATCTATTTGACTCAGGTCATAACCATTAATCTTCTCAATGAACTCCTCGTGCTCCGCCATCTGAGAAAATAATTTCTTATATTTGATGCCCAGCATATATTCTTCCTCATGTTTAAAATGGTTTGCGGCATACTCCTTCAATTCCTCAAAAATATCCATGATATAATCGTATTTATCGGTGATAAATTCATCCATGAGGGTTTCATAAGCCCTGTTTGCAATTTCAAACAGTTTCTCATGTTCTTTGTCAATGCTTTCAATGCCGGTTAAAAATTCTTCTTTCATCACATACATCTCAATGATCCTCCCTAATTACAGAAATACTCCCAGAAACCCCATTGTCAGCGCCTCTGAGAGTATTCTCTCTGCTTATTTTATTTGGTAAATGCTATTCATAAATTAATATGCTGCCAGTACTCCACCAATGGTACCAGCCTGGAGCACAGCCTGATTACCGCTGGTGTCGGTGATGTTATACGACACAATTTCGATCCTCAGATAGGAATTATTGGTCGGTATACTTTGCAGATTAATAATTGCCCTGTTTCCGTCAAACACAACGGAATTCGGAATCTCATAGGAATAGGTTCCGCCGATCTGCGTCACCCTTACTACAAGTGTTCCCTGGACTTCTTCACTAAAGTTCAGTGTTACTTTCATTCTTGTACTCTTATCAAATACAGCATTCAGGAACGTTGGTTTCTTATTATCTTTCAGATCCACCATTCCGCTGTAAGTGGTCATTTCCGAATAGCTTCCATTGTAACCCTTCACACCGGTGATCGCTATGGGGCGGGCCACTGATACATCGATAGAACCTTCTAAAATGGTAAGCATTACCGTCGCACCGTTATCGGCGGTATTGTCCGTTACCTGAGCTCCTACAATTGTCACGCCGGGAATCGTATAATTGCTTACCGTTTCGGCGGATACGATATCCAGCTTGTTCGCAAACTTCAGAATCACCTTACTTAAATCCGTGGTAGACTGGGTCACGGCATATGGTCCGGGAAGCTCCATATCAGAACCGGTTGCATTGTTTACCGTCAAGGTTATTCCTGCCGGGCTGTAGTTTCTGAATTTGTCCATTACCATACTTTGCGGTAGGGTAAAGGTATAATTGCCGATGGCCGACAGATTACTTAACTGAAGTTTGATGATCTTGTCGTCCGTACTCGCAAGCTTGGTATAGGTAATATTGATATTAGACATTCTTTCATCTGTGATGGTCACCAGAGTCGCACCTAATATACCGGAATTTGCAATCAGCTGTACCTCTTTATTATAATACAGCGTAAGAACATTCTTATCCTGATCATATTCATATTTTAACATCATCGGACTCGTTTTGTCATAAGAGAAATCCACACCCATGGTCCTCATTGTGTTAGCAGATGTATCCGTTGCTGAAACATTATAGCTGTTGAAGAAGCCAATGGATACCGTCTGAACTCCTGTTAAGGCTGCTTGTGCATCGGATATGGTATAATTTACTTTCTTATTGTCATTCGCATCCACGCTGCCCTGTGCATTACCGGTATTATTAACAGACAGATACCCGGGAGCATTCGGCTGAATTGCACGATTAAAGGTTGCTGTCAATGTATTATATGAGGTACGGGTAATATACATGGGTACGGCCTGTGGCTTCGGTGTATTATCTGCCATAATCGTTGTGGTAAGGGTATAGTCTTTTGGTGTATTGCCAGCCATATCCTTTATGCCCGCAAAGGTTACCAGGAACATCTTACCAAAGTCGGTTGTTGCAATGGTGGATAAATTAATGTACATCGATTTCTTGTCCGCACTCGGAATATAATTGAGCCGATTGGTTAAAATACTGATTGTCTTTTGATCCGCACTTGCCGCGCTGATTACCTGCGCCTTTGGAACGGAGAATTTGGAGAAATCGATGGGCTCCGAGAAGGAAATCGTAGCAATCAACCCCGAATCATCCAATACTGCACCACCTAAGATGGCAGGCGGAATGTTATCAATAAAGGTAAGCTGTTTGTAATACGGAACAATGGCAATCCCATCCGTTGTTTTAATATAATTGGTAAAGTTAATCCCATAATCGCCTGTAAAACTATTGGTGGATGTGATGGTAAGGACTTTATTATCCGCTGATAATTCCGCTTTTAAATTACCCGGATCCTGTGCAAGCACATTCTTCACATTCTTCTTTCTGGTAATCTGAATGCTGTCAGCCACTAAGGTATTATCTGCATTAACCACGGTCTCTTTTTTCACCGCACTGCCAAATACAACCTTCAATTCCGTGGAGTTGGTGATATCTGCTGACAGAACCTCTGCAACCGGCTCCTGGACTTCAATGATGATCGCATTCTTTATTTCACTCTTCATCACCTGATCCATCGTAGCTCCAGGTTTTGCGGCAGCAACTGTAAGCACTGCTTTCCCGGGCTTAAGAGCAGTTACCTTACCGGTACTGCTGTCATCCAGTCTGACATAATCTTTGTCCTCATCTCTAAGATACCAATATACATTGTCCGTTGAATTGGCCGGTACAATGTCATTATTAAAATCATAAGAGGAGTTAACCGTCATGACATGTGCACCCTTTACGTCCACCGAATTGTTGATCTTTACCAGTGAGGCAGGTATTGTAACCGTTACCTTACACGTTAAGGTTTTGGTCTTCTTATTCTTATATGTAATCTTACACTTGATATCTGCTTTCCCACTGGTTACTGCGGTAATCAGACCTTTCCCGTTTACCTTCGCAACCTTGCTGTCGGAGGTTGACCATTTATAGGTACTTCCTGCTACCTGATTCAAAACAGTCATCTGGTAAGTCTTTCCCTCACCAACAAGCTCTACTTTTGCAGCCTTTAATTTAGGTTCGGCAGCAGCTTTCGCATCAGGTACGCTCTGATTACATAAGATCAATACCATAAGCAAAAGACTTAGAATCATCCTGATCTTCCTATGATGCATTATCTTCATATTAATTCCCTCCTAAGTTCTCGCCTGTCACCGGGCAGGTAACAGTATCCCTTTTGTTCCTCTATTCTATATGGTATCATAACAAAGAAATAATGTCAAAATCTTGTCCAAATGCTTAATATTTTCTTACATTCCATTATTTCACAGTATTTTTGCCATAATATAGTCATCCATAACGAATCCGTCACCGATTTCAGCAATCTGGGTCCTCTCTTTTACAAATCCGAGGTGTTCATAAATCTTTATGGTCTCAAGATTTTCTTTGTTCACTGTAAGCCAGACTTTGTGAAGTCCCTTCCCTGTACCAAGTCCGGTGATAAATCGGAGAATTTCTCTTGCACATCCTTTCCCCCGAAACTTCTTTGCCAGATAGAGCTTACTTAAAAACAGGGAATCCGCCTGAAGCTGTATCGAAAAATAGCCTGCCAGTTCTCCCCCACAGCTTACCTGATAGTAGCAGTAGTCCTGATTTTGTATCTGCTCCCGGATTGCATCCAAGGATTGAAATTTACGAAGCATATACGTTACCTGAGTACTCCCGATTATTTCGTCATAATGCTCATGCCAGACCGGTATCGCCAGCAGGGCAATCTCCTCCATCTGTTCCTTCGTCCTGACCGGGACGAAGAATGCTTCTCCACTACTCATTCTGATTCCCATCCTTTGTATTATATTCGTTTCGTATCATAGGACGGTTTCCTTAAGAAAACACGATCCCTGGACATCACCTGCTGATACACATTTTCCACCTGCAGGGCAAATTCCTGTGTGGAATATTTTCTTACCATCCTGATAGCATTTCCGGAATAATCCGTATTAGAATCTTCAAACAATATCCGGTCCAATCCGTGATATAAGCCTTCCTGATCCGTAAAGGTATAACCGTTACAGCCACGTTCCAGGATATCCTCCAGGCACTTATCTTCTCTGGCCACCACGGGCAGGCCGGAGGCCATTGCCTCAATATAGGTCAGTCCCTGGGTCTCACTCTTTGAAGCACTGACAAAGACATCTCCCATCTGATAATAAAGTCCGATAATATCCCAGGGCTGAGAACCGGTAAATACAAACCGTTGTTTTAAGCCAAGCTTTTCCACAAGGTTTTCCAATTTCTCCAACGCGGGTCCGCTTCCGACAATCACAAACTTAAAATCCTTTCTGCGGCTCATATAATACGGCATTGCCTGGATAATCTCTTCGATATTCTTCTCCTGGGAAACCCGCCCCAGATACAGGCACACCTTTTCGTTCTCCTTTATGCCATATTGATCCTTTAACTTCACCACATCCTCCTGCGGATACTGTGCCGGATCAAATTTGCTTAAATCAATGCCGGTGGGAACAACAGAGATATCCTTGTGTACACTATACTTCATCAAAAGCTCCTTTGTCTTGTCTGTGGGTACAATCACCTGCTCCACCGTATTGCAGATCACCTTTGAAAAGATTCTGGCAAATGCTTTCGCTCTGCTGTCTATGGCTTTAAAATGAGTTAAATAATGAGTATAATCCTCGTAAATGGTATGATACGTATGCACAATGGGCAGCTTCAGCTCCCTTGCCATGATTCGCCCGAAAATCCCTAAGGAGAACTCCGTATGGGTATGAATAATATCCAGATTTAATTTTCTTATAATCGATGCCAGTTTAGGCTGATAAAAAAGACCCACCCTGCGTTCAGTTATTAATATAAACGGGATACTTGGTACCCGAAAGACATTATATTCATGCTCCGGTGCCCCCGGAGTTGTGGTTGTAAAGACATATACATGATGTCCCCTATTTTCCAATTCGTTTTTCAGCATATAGACAGAGGTAGCCACTCCGTTAATTTCAGGATAATAGGTTTCCGTAAACAAACCTATATTCATTGTTTCCTCCATTTCTGCGCAGCTCTTGCACTTTCCGATTGCAGTTCTACTTAATCATAAAATATTTATAAACAAAAGTAAAGCTGTAATTAGGTAATCTATCCCTGCTGCAGCGTTTCAATTCCTGGCGTTGTACTAAGGATATGTCTTTATGTAAAATATTATTTAAGAAAAAACGTCGCACAGGCTCATTTCTTTGGAAGTACCATATAATATCAGTATGAGTCCTATTATTCATCATTCGGAAATGTGAAAAAAGCTGTCATTTGCGTTGTAACTTTATCTCACAATTAGCAGTTTTTTCAAGTTTATAGAACTTTTACTTTATTTTTTAACAAATCCGAATTATAATGAAATAATAGTAAATAATTATTAAATATAAAATGGAAAGGAAGTTAGCATATGAAAAAATTTGGTAAATTTATATTTGGCACCCTTTCTGTCGCAACCGTAGCAGCAGGTGCCTATTATCTTTATAAGACTTATATAAAGAAAGATTCCTCTGACGATTTCGATGAGTTCGAAGATGATTTTGAGGATTTCGAAGAAGAAGAGGACGAGAAGGAACCCGAAACCAGGGAATATGTATCCATCAATATTACTTCGGAGGAAGATGAATCTTCCAGCGAAGAGTAATTCCTTATCATTTTAGATGTTATGGTCTGCTTCATAAACTGATTATCACTTTTATTTTGAATCATGTTAAATCGCATAAAAAAGGTTCTTGTGAGAGATCTCAATCCAACTGCTGAGATTCTTCACAAGAACCTTTATAATTTATCATGTTTTTTATGACTGATCATGTTTTTCATGATTGATCATGTTTTTCATGATCTATTCTAGTTTTCCACCCGCATCGATGAGATTTTGTAATCCGCCCAAAAGCCCTGCAGGATCAACAGACTGATAATTATACTTTGTTACCGTATTGCTCACTGAATTCTGAATTGTAATGACATCTCCAATCCAAAGGGTAACTTCATTGGCTGTTTGGTCCAATCCTTTTATTTCTATGGTATACAGATAATCGCCGGTGCTATCATCCCCTGCAACATATTGATAACTTCCCATCGTCTGATAGAAATTCTCAATATCAGCTTTTGTCTCATAGGAGAATGCTTCATTTTTGCCGTTCTCAGTGATCCTGACAAGCTTCACCTGATCCGGAGTCACAGGAATTATATCCTGAAAAGCAAACATAGGCTGATCCGATGCAGCGGCAAGTTTTCCTTCACCAGATTGAGATAATAATCCCGCATCTTTTCCTGTGCCTGCTGAGGAAGAAAGATTTCCATTCTCCGGTTTGGGCAGTTCCCCGGAGGCTCCCGCCACAAATTCATCCGAAGCATCGGGTGACATAATCGCCATATCCGTATCCTGCTGATCCGTGGTTTCCGGTGACACAGCATTTCTCTCCTCCGCTGTTCCTGTGTCATATCCTTCTCCATCGCTGTATTTCTGATCCATGATTCTCTCCGGCGCCATGTTACCCGTACTATCCTTTTTTGAGAGCTCTCCCATAATATGAACAGAATAATACCCTACAAAAATCAGGAATGCCGCTGCCGCAACACCCGCAAACCTTTTCATATATTTATGATAATGAAGAATTTTTCCCTCAGATGCTCCTGCTGTCTTCCGGGTTTTTTCTTCTTCTTTGTGCTCCGATTCGTTATGATTAATTGCTGCTAATGTTCTATGAATTAGCTCCTCTGATACACTGATTTGCTCTAAATCAAAGGAAGTGTCCAGATGCTTCTTTATCTCTAATTCATCAATATGATGATATTTTCTTGTCTTACTGTTCATCTGATATCCTCCCTTCCAATACTGATTTAAGCTTTTGCCTTGCCCTCGAGAGCCGGCTTTTTGCGGTACCCTCCGCAATACGAAGCGCCTGTGCCGCTTCCGTTATTGTCATATCCTGATAATATACACAAATGATAATATCTTTATATTTTGGCGGCAGAGAAAGAACCGTTTTTTTAATCATTTCTCTGGTATCCTTCGTCTCCACTTCCTCATAATCTGAATCACTGACAATGGCATCCTCCTGATATTCCATCATCGGAACAACCCGTTTATTCCATGCGCTCTTTAAAAAATCCTTACATGTATTAATTGTAATCCTGATAATCCATGTTTTGATGCTTGAATTTCCCTCAAAGGTATTCAACTTCTGATTTACCTTAATAAAGACATCCTGAAAAATATCCTCCGCCGTATGCAGATCCTTAACATACAGGTACGCCGTTCGTAATACATCGTTACCGTACTGCCGGATCAGCGATTCAATATCATATGCTGATTTTTCAGGGATGTGATCCTGCCTTTCCTTCTGCATCCTATTATCCCCCTATACTATATCTTCTTTCATGCCGGTTTTCGTCCTCCATAATACAATATAGTATACATGTAGAGATAGACGATGTAAATGGCAAAATGGATGCAGGAAATTCTATCCTTTCGTTTTTAGCCTTTATTGTTACCTTTCTTAATCATTAGACGGCACAGAAGATGATTTCGTTCCATCTTACCCGGAAATTAATAAAAGGTATTTCAAATCAAGCCTTTTGCTGACCTGTATATCCTGCAAAGCATTTTAATAAAACAGAATACGATTCCGGACTCTAACATTGATTTCATTACGGTAGTCGTTTCATTTGACAAGAACAAAAAACTGTTATATGACAGGGAGTATCTCTGCCATATAACAGTCTGCTTCACAGATATGATAATCATACCTGCATCTTATTAATTTAATAAAATCTATTTAGAAAGGGTGATGGACATGTTATATAAGTACTGATCGATATCCTTCTTCATTGCCAATGCTTCTTCAATATCGTAATCAACATAAGTTCCGTTCTTATAGGCTACGATACGATTTGTTGCACCGGATGTTAACAGGTCAACCGCTCTGGTTCCCATTGCAGATGCGATAACACGATCCATTACCGTAGGGCTTCCGCCTCGTTGTGCATGGCCGATGATGGTTGCTCTTGTCTCCATACCGGTAGCAGCTTCAATTCTCTTAGCCAGTCCATAGGAATCGCCGATTCCTTCCGCATTGATGATGATATAGTGCTTTTTCCCTTTTTTACGTTTCTCGATAATATTCTTAATGATACGTTGCTCATCATGATCATAACGTTCTACAATCAGAACATCCTCCGCACCATTGGCAATACCGGTCCACAATGCAATATACCCTGCTTTTCTGCCCATAACTTCAATTACACTGCATCTTTCATGGGAAGTGGAAGTATCTCTGACTTTATCGATTGTCTCCATTGCGGTATTTACTGCTGTATCAAATCCGATGGTATAGTCTGTACAGGAAATATCAAGATCTATGGTTCCGGGGATACCAACGGTATTCACACCCAATCTTGCAAGTGCCTTTGCGCCTTTAAAGGAACCGTCACCACCGATTACCACCAATCCGTCGATGCCATGCTTTTTACAGATATCCGCTCCCTTTTGTTCACCTTCCGGCTTCATAAATTCCGGACAGCGTGCGGTATATAATACGGTACCACCCCGTTGTATAATATCAGATACACTACTGGAATCCATATCAATAATATCTTCTTCTAATAAACCATTATATCCACGTAAAATACCTTTCACGTTTAAGCCGGCTGCAATACCGGATCTTACAACTGCTCTGATCGCCGCATTCATTCCCGGTGCGTCGCCGCCGCTGGTTAACACTCCGATGGTCTTAACTTGATTACCCATTTTAATTACCTCCACTTCATCAACAATATAAAGTCTACAACATTTTAATTCATTTTCCTGATGTTTTCAATACTCTTTTCTATAATTCGAACATTTTCTTCAAAATAAATAGTTTTTAATTTCTGAATCAGCTCCTTATCTATTCTGACGTTCCTGCTTTTCGGAAGTTTTTTCATCTGCTTCTCTTGTTCGCAGTATATTACAACCACATCATTGCCATCAAATTCACTCAAAACCGCGTATAAAGATTGTTCCTGCTTCTGAAACTCCTCCACATTTGTATACTTGATCCACAACTCCTGTGGTACATTTTGAAATGGTACGATTTCCTGACAAATAAGTTTTGCCGGCTTTTCTTCCTCTACGGATATCTTGCCTCGAATAAAGATTTTCTGATCCAGCTCAATCAGATACTTCACCTTCTCATAATCTCTCGGGAAAATGATTACCTCTACCATCCCAAACATATCTTCAAGCATAATAAATGCCATCATGCTGTTGGTTCTTGTAGCTTTCAATGTCTTGGAAGTGACCATTCCTCCGATCCAGACCGTATCCCCGTCTATTACTTTAGGCTTGTTGGTCTCTTCGTCAATCTGAAATTCATTGGCATAGGCGGTAACATTCTTTCTAATGCAGCCCTCATACTCCTCCAGGGGATGACCGCTTACGTAGATGCCAAGAACCTCCTTCTCCAGCGCCAGCAATTGTTCTTTGCTGTACTCCTCAACTTCCGGCATTGTAAAGTCATAATCTGTCTTCTCATCTTCTCCCGCAAAATCAAATAACGTCATCTGACCTGTGAGCGTTTTCTTCTTCTGTGCCGCCAGCTGGTCCAGTATCTGGATATAGCTCATCATCAGCTGTCTCCTGTTAGAATGTATTCCCTGAAACACGCCTGCTTTGATAAAGCTCTCTATGGTTCGCTTATTCACTTCCTTGCCGGATAACCTTGCGGCGAAATCCTTAAGATTCTTAAACGGTCCGTTCTGTTCCCGCTCGAAAACTACGGCTTCTATTACAGGTCGGCCAATGCCCTTAATCGCACATAGGGCATATCGGATTCCACCTTCTGATACGGTAAATACCGCATCCCCTTCATTAATATCCGGCGGTAAGATCGGGATTTCCATTTGTCTGCAGGTATAAATATATTCTGACACCTTCCCCGGGTTGTCTATCACAGAGGTCATAAGTGCCGCCATAAACGCAACCGGGTGGTAATATTTTAAGTAAGCAGTCTGATAGGATACCACGGCATATGCTGCCGCATGGGATTTGTTAAACGCATACTTGGCAAAGTCAATCATCTCATCAAAGATATGATTTGCTACCGCTTCGGCAATTCCGTTTTTGACACACCCCGGCACACCTTCCTCCTCGTTGCCATAAACGAACGTTTGCCGTTCCTTCATCATCACCGATTCCTTTTTCTTAGACATGGCTCTTCTTACCAGGTCACTGCGGCCGAAGCTGTATCCTGCCAGCTCACGAACAATCTGCATTACCTGCTCCTGATAAACGATGCAGCCGTACGTAGGCGCAAGGATCGGTTCTAATTGAGGACACTCATATGCGATCTGCCCCAATTCGTTCTTACCCTTAATATACTTAGGAATAAAATCCATGGGACCCGGGCGATATAATGCAATTCCTGCTATCACATCTTCCAGGTTTTTGGGTTTCAATTCCTTCATAAAGCTCTTCATGCCCGAACTTTCCAGCTGAAATACCCCTTCTGTCTTTCCGGCCGATATCATTTCATAAACTTTGCTATCTGAATAATCTATCTGATTTAAGTCCATTTTATTCATGGAAGCTTCGCCTTTATGAATCAATTTCACTGCATTTTGAATGACGGTCAGCGTTCTTAGCCCCAGAAAATCCATCTTGAGCAATCCCAACTCTTCCAGTGTTGTCATCGTAAACTGTGTGGTGACGGATTCATCGGAGGAACGGGATAAGGGAACAAACTCATCAAGACTTTCCTTGCCAATCACTACACCGGCCGCATGCATGGAGGTATGTCTCGGAAGTCCTTCCAATCGCTTTGACATATCGATCAGATGCTTCACCTGCTCATCACTTTCGTAGAGGGATCTTAGTTCCGAATTTGATTTTAATGCCTTTTCAATGGTAATCCCCAGTTCAAAGGGAATCATCTTCGCCACAACATCCACCTGTGCATAGGATAAATCAAGCGCTCTGCCTACATCCCGGATTACTGCTCTTGCCGCCATAGTACCAAAGGTGATGATTTGCACCACTTTATCCTTGCCATACTTTGCTGATACGTAATCTATTACCTCCTGCCTTCGTTCATAGCAGAAATCAATATCAATATCCGGCATGGTAAGCCGTTCCGGATTTAAGAAACGTTCAAACAGCAAATTGTATTTGATGGGATCAATATCTGTTATTTCCAATGCATATGCCACAATAGAGCCTGCCGCACTGCCTCTGCCGGGTCCGACCATAATCCCGTGGTCTTTTGAATATTTGATGAAGTCCCATACAATCAGGAAATAATCGATAAATCCCATGCTCTGAATGGTCTCCAGTTCATAATAAAGTCTGTCCCATAACTCCTGTTCAATGACCGGATACCTTTTCTCCAGGCCTTCTTTGCACTGCTTTGTCAGATAGTCAAAGGCACTGTAGGGTGCTGGTACCGGATATACGGGTAATTTGTACTCTCCGAAGGTGATTGTAACATTACAGCGTTTTGCTATCTCATAGGTATTAGATATGGCTTCTCTGGCATAAGGAAACAGTTCCTCCATGTCCTGCGGAGATTTAATATAGTACTGTCCGCCATCATAGCGCATTCTGTTTTCATCTGTCACCTTCTTCTGTGTCTGAATGCAGAGCAAAATGTCATGGGCGACAGCATCCTCAGCAAAGGTATAATGAATGTCATTGGTTGCCACCAGGGGAATTGACGTTTCCTGCGACAGCCGAAGAAGACCTTGATTCACATTCTTTTGTTCCTGCATCCCATGATCTTGTAACTCCAGGAAAAAATTATGTTCTCCGAAGAGCTCCCTCATTTTTACCGCTGATTTTCTTGCTTCCTCATAAAAACCCCGGCGCAGATTAACTGCCACCTCACCGCCAAGACAAGCACTCAATGCGATCAGGCCTTCATGAAACTGCTCCAATACTTCATAATCTATGCGCGGTTTATAATAAAATCCTTCCAAAAATCCCCTGGATACAATCTTCATCAGGTTATGATATCCTGTATTATTCTCTGCCAAAAGTACCAGATGATAATAACGTTCTTCCCCGGCTCCCGGCTCTCTGTCAAATCTTGAGTTCGGAGCCACATAAACTTCACATCCGATAATCGGTTTAATTCCTTCACTCAGGCAGGCCTTATAGAAATCAATCACGCCATACATAACACCGTGATCTGTTATCGCTAGGCTGTCCATCCCCAGTTCCTTTGTACGCAATACCATTTCCTTAATCTTACCCGAACCATCCAGTAGGCTGTATTCCGTATGTACGTGTAAATGTGTAAAATCCATGCCGGTCTCCTTTCTTTCCTGTATATTCTTCCTGTATATTCTCTCCTGTATATTCTTTCAAATTATTCTATTCTTTTTCTTATGCCATAAAACGCGTCATGCAGTATATATCGGAATCAGTATATCAAAAAAACATGTTTAATCCAAGTTGATTCTTATGATAACCCTCGAAAATTGTAACTTTTTCGTTACCGCTCTCTCCCCGCATCATAATGAGGCGCAATAATATCGATCAATCCTTCCGTAACGGAAAATGAGGAATCTCCAATAACATCGAGATCCCTCACCTTTGACAGAGCATCCTATTTTTAATTTATTTTTACCAGTTTCTTGCCGGACGATTTGGATCAAGCACATCGGCCACGTTAAATAAATCTTCCACTCTTTCCGGAAATTGCAGCATAGCCTGACCGTCCAACGGCCTTCTTGTCATTCTTACATAGGTCTTTTTTACATGCATCCACGGTTCCTTAAACACGCCACAATAATAATCAAAACCTAATGATTTCAAGAATTTGAATTTGTCACTGCTGTATTCCCCAACGGTAGTCTCAATATCAACACCAAACGGGAAGATATAAATATCTGTCGGACCAATTAAGGGTTCCACCTGATCCTTCCACTTTTTTGCATCTACTTCTAATGCCTGCTCGCTAAGCTTTTGATGATTCTTATGTCCCCAGCTGTGGGATGCAAATTCCCATCCATCCTCTTTCAATGCCTTAGCCACCTTCTTAACAGCTTCTTGATCCTGCTCATAGGAGGGAGAATCAGGATCATTGGTCCGATATCCCAAAGCGCCTTCATATCCGGTGAGTGCCAGAATTCCCTTTGCACCTTTATAGGAGAAGTCCGGATGTTCTTCAACAAAAGCATCTACGATAGGCACCATATCAAAGGCTCCCTGCTTCATACTTCCATCGTCCATTTTCATCTCACAGGTTGGCTTGCCATCAGCTCCTACCACAATACGTGATGCAAACCCGTCGCCATCCATATACGCATAATAATTCACGTCATCCTGTGATAAAACAAGGGGCTTCTTACCCTTTGGCAAATAGATTTCACCTTCCACAAACTTTGTGGTACCATCATCTGCTTTTACCTGCTTTGCCACATCATGAATACTGACAAGAACATAACCGTCATCATAAAATTTTTGCATCATTTTATTAAATTCATAGATCGTGGTCATATACATATTATACCCGGCATTCGTATAATCAGAATCAAATGCCTTTGCATCATCTGCCACCAGAGAGTGAAAGAAAATGTGATTAATCTGGGTAGCCGATGTATATTCTCCTCCGTATAATAACAACGTGCCTTTTGTCGCCTCATATCCGGATATTGCAGATGTTAAATCTGTATAAAGTGAATAACCTCCCTGAGAACCCTGGTATGTCTTAATCAAATCAATTGCACCGTCGTAGTCATAGCCTAAAGCCAGCCGGTCCGCCTGTTTCACTAAGTCCTGCCTGTCCTGCTGCTCTCTTTGAAGTCTTTGCTGTTCTTCCTGCGCTTTTTGTTCTTCCTCGCTCAGTTCCTCCTCAGCGTCATCTTTGGTGTTGTTGCCTTTTGTATTCTCCTGCTGACCCTTTGTTTGATCCTTTTGGTCAGATCCCTTATGAATAAATACAAAATATCCTCCGATTAACGCAAGCAGAATAAACAGTTCCAGTAAAAGCAGCCATCTTAAATTTCTTGTTTTCTTACTTGGATTCCTCTTGTCGTTCATAATTACCTCTTTCTATAACAGGGTTGCATCTATATTATTCACATTTCTACGGGAATTATTATAGCACATGATATGAATTAATTCTTTACAAATTTATTAATTTTTCGCTAATTCTTTATTGCAATGATACATTTTCTGACATATAAAAAAAACCGAAAGATGTTCCCCTTTCAAAAAATTCAGCGTTTTCTTTGCTAAATTATTGAATTGGGACCTTACTTCCGGCTTTTAACCATGCAACAATCTGCAAGTGTATCCTTCATAAATTCATCAGACGGATCTTTGCCCGACATTATACTAATTACTGCTTAAGTACTTTTCAATGTTTTCAATTGCTAATTTCTCATCCGAACCATCTGCTATAACGGTTACCGATTCCCCTGCTGAAAGCCCCAGCCCCATCATTCCCATTATGCTTTTTGCATTCACCCGTTTCTCGTTGCTTACTACATAAATACTGCACTCATACTGACTTGCTACCTGGACAAGTAATGCAACCGGTCTTGCTTCCAAGCCGGTAGGAAGCTTAATTACTATTTCCTTCGTTATCATGACTATTCTCCTCCTTATGCTCCCGTAAACAATCTGCTAAAATACTTAATTTACGTAATCTATGATTAACACCTGATTTTCCAATCGGTGGTAATAACATCGTACCAAGTTCTTTTAAAGATGCCTCCGGGTGTTCGATTCTGATGCTTGCAATCTCTTCCAGCCCTTCCGACAATTCTCCAAATCCTACCGTATCTCTGATATAGATTATATCATCAATCTGTTTTGCAGCGGCATTTACTGTCTTACTGATATTTGCGGCTTCACAATTCACCTGGCGGTTAATGGAATTACGCATCTCCTTTAGGATTCTCACATTCTCCAAATCCATCAGAGCCACATGAGCCTCCATAACATTGAGTAAATCAACGATATGTGAACCTTCCTTGATGTAGACTACATAGTTTTTCTTACGCATCACAATTTTTGCATCAATTGCAAATGCCTGTATCAAATCCTTCAGCTGACAGGCCCTATCATAATCAGATACTACGATCTCCAGATGATATGCCTTCTTCGGATTACTCATGGATCCCGATGCCAGAAAGGCGCCCCTGATAAAAGATCTCTTACAGCAGGCATTCTGCAACAGAACCTGACTTGTGGGGCCAATGTCACCGCATACCAGGTTCTCATGATAAAGTTTTGTCGCTTTCAGTATCATGACAGCTGAATCTGTATCCTTTATGATAAGAATATATAATTTACTATTTTTCCACTGAGAATTCATCCGAATTAAAATTTCAATCTTTATATTAAATGTTTTTCGAATTAATGTAAAGTATTTTCTTGCAACATCCAGGCTTTCTGTCTGCAATTTCAGATAATAACCCTGTTGGCTTTCAACAATTTTGCCGTTACTGGACAAAATAGCGGCCAGCTCAGCCAGCCTGCAATGTCTTGCCGTACTATACTGCATGGATAATTCTGTTTTAACTTCCCTTGAAAATGACATGACAGCAAACCTCATTCATCCTTATCAATATCACGATGCTCCGTCTTCAGACCATATTCTGTGCCGTGCATACGCTTTCCCAACTCATTTACCAGCGTAACAGAACGATGTCTGCCACCGGTGCAGCCAATTCCCACTACCAACTGATTTTTCCCCTCACTAATATAATGGGGAATTAAAAATGTAAGCATGTCCTCTAATTTATCAAGAAACTGTTCTGCTGCCAGAGAGGCCATCACATATCGATCAACCTCAATATCATTTCCCGTCTTCTTCTTTAGTTCCGGTATATAAAAAGGATTGGGTAAAAATCTGACATCAAAAACCAGATCAGCATCCACCGGAATACCGTATTTAAATCCAAAGGATAGAATAGTGATAAAAAAATTACTGAATTTCTCATCATCCACATAAATCTTATATATCTGTGTTTTTAATTCACGGATGAGAAGGTGACTGGTATCGATAATGATATCCGCTTTTTTTCTTAAAAAAAATAGTTGCTCCCGTTCCAGATCAATTCCTTTGTCAACCCTGCCTGTGCCGGAAAGAGGATGTCGTCTTCTGGTTTCCTTATAACGCTTTACCAGAACCTCCGGGGCGCAGTCAAGAAACAGGATCTCATAATTAAATCCCAGCCGCTTCATATCCTGCAGTACCGCATCCAATTCTCTCAGTGCCTGACCGCTTCGGATATCCAGACCCAGCGCTACTCTGGATTGATTGCCCTGGGTGATCAATTTAATAAATTTTTTAACCAGTTGAATGGGGAGATTATCCACGCAGAAATAACCCGCGTCTTCAAGCATCTTCAATACGGAGCTCTTACCGGCTCCCGACATACCGGTGACAATTACAAATCTCATCTTATTATCTGCCTTTCCAAAATCCGCACGCCAAACCTATGGATAAATACGAACTACTTCTCTATTGTATGATCTTTCTCAAAATTCACCCAGGAATTTTACCTCTGGCTCCAATGTAATACCGTATTTCTCCTGAATGATATGAATTACATCCCGAATTAATGCGTTAAAATCATTTGCGGTAGCATGATCCTTATTAATCAGAAAACCGCAATGCTTCTCTGAGACCGCGGCTCCTCCGACCTGATATCCCCGAAGTCCCGCGTCATTGATCAGTTTACTTGCATAATTTCCGGCAGGCCGCTTAAAGGTGCTTCCTGCGCTGTATTGATCCAGCGGCTGTTTTTCCCTTCTCTGTCTGTTAAGCTCCTGCATTCTGCTTCTGATCCGAGTCTCATCGCCCTTATCAAACTGAAGTACGGCTTCAATCAGAATATATTCTTCCTCCTGAAGTATACTATGACGATAACCCAATTTTAATTCGTCCCTGCTTAACAAAAGCACATTACCATGAGGATCCAGTAACGTGGCACTTACAATGCATTGTTTGATCTCACCATCATAAGCTCCCGCATTCATGGTTACGGCACCGCCTAAGGATCCGGGAATACCGGATGCAAATTCAAATCCGGTAAGACTGTGATCTGCAATGATACTTGCAAGTTTTGATAATAAAATACCCGCCCTTGCTTTCACCGTACCATCCTCACTCACCCGGGCTTGAGCAAACATCTCCCCTAAGTGAATCAACAGCCCGCGAAATCCCTGGTCAGAGACCAATAGATTGCTTCCGTTACCAATGATATCATATGGCATCTGTACTTCCTTACAAAAACGGATGATTTCTATAATCTCCCCAATCTCTGACGGCATGACAAAGTAATCCGCATTCCCGCCGATATGCAGGGAGGTGTGCAATTCCAGCGGCTCCATCCGCCTGATCTGATTCTGTGATAATATTTGCGATAATTTTTGATCTATCTGCTCTTTCAATGATAACCTCCAACTATAAGTCGGCCCGAAACTTATTCCAAAACCAAATTATATTATCCTGTTTTCCCTCTATTCATACTATGAAGAAATTCTGATAATATTTCTGCATCTGAAGTGATTCCTATCTTTGTCAACCTGTTACTCTTTATCGACAACCTAAGGATTATGCGGAAACAGAGGACAACAGCAGTTTTGCACTTCCGTAGATACCGGCATCATTTCCCAGACTTGCAATGATAAATTCTTTGTTTTTGAGGGCATCCATGACATTGGAGTTAAAATACTCCTTTGTCTTTGTCGTCAGAATATCTCCGGCCTTAGAAACGCCTCCGCCGATAATAAAAGCCTCCGGGTCTATCACCTGGGCAACATGAGACATGGCGATGCCAAGATATTCACAGGCCTTGTCCACTACTTTCATGGACAGTGCATCTCCGGTCTTTGCCTGATCAAATACTGTTTTGGCACTGAACTCTTCAAATTGGCGCAATGCGGACGGTTCATCGGTTTCACTCAGCAGCTTCTTTGCTATTCTGACAATTCCGGTGGCGGAGGCATACTGTTCCAGACATCCATACTTTTTACAGCCGCAGGCGCTTGTCTCTTCCCGGTTCACCAGGATATGTCCGATCTCTCCACCGGCACCATTGCTGCCTGAGATAATTGAGCCATTCAATATAATACCACCTCCAACTCCTGTTCCCAGGGTAACAAGTACCATATTTCGATATCCTTTTCCGCTGCCCTGCCACATTTCCCCCAGTGCAGCTACATTCGCATCATTGCCCGCCTTTACTTTAAAACCGGTTAATTGGCTTAATTCTTCCTCGATATTAAAATGTCCCAATCCCATGTTGGGGAGCTCCAGCACCTCCCCGTTGTCCTTTACAGGACCGGGAAGACCAACACCAATTCCAAGAATATCTTCTGTTCTTAATTTCAGTTCTTCGCTTTTATCCTTGATGAAATTCGCAGCATCCTTTAATATTTCTTTACCGTCCTCTGCCTTTCTGGTAGCAAATTCCCATTTATTGATCAGTGTTCCCTCTGTACTGAAAAGTCCCACCTTAACTGCTGTTCCACCAACGTCAATTCCAAAGCATACCTTGCTCATAATTTCCTCCCAGATTACATCAATTAATTATCATTCTTCTTTATGCTGTTTGTAACACGGTTATATAGCTCCTGCGCTGCATTATAACCCATTTTCTTCTGTCTGAAGTTGACGGCTGCCGCCTCACAGATGACCGCAAGATTTCTTCCCGGACGGATAGGAATTGAGTGACATACCACACGGTTGCCCAAAAACTCAATATACTGCTCCTCCAGGCCCAGTCTGTCATATTGTTTATCCCGGTTCCATTCCTCCAGCTTAATTACCAGATCAATGGCCTGCGTATTCTTAACACTTTCCACACCAAACAAAGTCTTTACATCGATAATGCCGATACCGCGAAGCTCAATAAAATGCCTTGTAATATCGGGAGAGGTGCCAATCAGCGTATCATCACTAACCTTCTTAATTTCAACTACATCATCTGTTACAAGACGATGCCCTCTTTTAATTAACTCCAATGCCGCTTCGCTCTTACCGATGCCGCTCTCCCCCATAATCAGGATTCCTTCGCCGTAAACATCTACAAGCCCGCCATGGATGGTGATTCTGGGTGCCAATTCTACATTTAACCAACGGATTACTTCCGCCATAAAGGAGGATGTGGTCTTGCCCGTCCGAAGAAGAGGAACTCCCTTTTCCGTAGCCATATTGATGATATCTTCGTGGATTTCCATATTTCTGCAGAAAATAATACAGGGCACACGGTGTTCCATCAATTTACTCATGATCCTTAACTTCTGGTCCATCTCCATACGATCCATATATGCATTCTCTACATGACCGATAACCTGGACACGTTCCGCGTCAAAGTAATCAAAAAAACCAGCCAACTGTAATGCAGGTCGATTGACATCCGGCTGAGCAATTTTAATACTTTTGATATCAATTTCCGGCGTACAATTTTCCAAATTCATCTTTTCAATTAATCGAACAAGTTCAACTGTATACATACCCATTCATCCTCTCTATCTTGTTTGGTGTAAAGCATTATGATTAACTTCTGCAAATACTCAGTGTTTGATACATTCTATCATAAATTGATCTTTCATGTAAACTCATAATATCATTGTTTGACATCCCAATTCATCCTACACCACTTCCGGTCAGATCTCAATTCACACGTTATGATGGCCAGGTGTCATAATTTATATCTTCCGGGGCTTCTCCTGATCTTCTGCACTTTTATGAAAGAAATCGTATACCTCTTTTGCTGAATTTCTGTTCATGGAGGGAACCTCCATGAGCACTTCTATTTCTGCCGCCGCGACCGCCTCCAATGACTGGAAATACTTCATCAGAGCACGCCTTCTGGAGGGTCCTACCCCCTTGATGTCATCCAGGATGGAGCGTATCTGTTTCTTCTGATGTAACGACCGGTGAAACTCAATGGCAAATCGGTGCGTTTCATCCTGTATTCTTGTAATCAGCCGGAACAATTCACTGCTCTTATCAATAGGCAACTCTTCATTCTGGTAATACAACCCTCTTGTCCGATGATTATCATCCTTTACCATGCCGCATACGGCTATGTTAATCTTTAATTCCTCCAGGACCCGAAGGGCAATCCCAACCTGGCCTTTTCCGCCGTCCATCAAAATCAGGTCCGGGTACTTGGTAAAACTGCCAAGGGAATTGTCAAGCTTTTTCTCCATAAGCTCTTCTCTCTCCCTCTGTCCATGGGTAAATCTTCTGGTAAGGACCTCATACATAGAAGCGTAATCATCCGGTCCCTGAACGGTCTTAATCTTAAACTTGCGATAATCCGCAGACTTTGGCTTACCCTTTTCATAAACTACCATGGAACCTACAGATTCAAAACCTGAGGTGTTGGAGATATCAAAGGATTCAATCCGCTCTATTATCGGGAGCCCCAGATATTGTGCCAGCTCCTTTAAGGCACCGGTGGTTCTGGCTTCTTCTCTCTTTAGCTTCTCCATATCCTGATTCAATATGATATCTGCATTCTTTCTTGCCAGTTCCACCAGTTTTTCTTTATCCCCTTTTTTCGGTACCTTCAGATATACCCTTTGCCCCTTCAGAGAAGTAAGCCACTCAGTCAATAATTCTTCTTCCTCCGGTTGTGCGCCGAGAATGATCTCCTTGGGGATATAGGGAGTCCCGGAATAAAACTGTTTCATAAAGCTGGTCATTACCTGGGCATCCGTCTCATCTTCCACTCCCGAGACATGAAAATGGTCCCTGCCAATGAGCTTGCCGCCCCGGATAAAGAAGGTCTGCACCACCGCTTCCTCCTTATTCCGTGCAAAGGCCAGGATATCACGATCTGCCTGGTCCGTATTCGTAATCTTCTGTTTATTCGCAATCTGCTTCACATTACCAAGTAGATCCCGATATTCTCCTGCTTTCTCAAACTCCAGAGACTGAGAAGCTTCATTCATTCTATTTTCCAGCATCTTTACCACGGTTCCCAAATTCCCGTTCAGAAATTCTATCACCTGATCAATGCTTTCCTTATACTCCTGCTCTGATATAAATCCCTGACAAGGTGCATTACACTGACCCATATGATAATAAAGGCAGGGCCGTTCCTTTCCCACATCCTTTGGCAAAACCCGGTTACAGGTTCTGATTTTATAGATTCGTCGCAGCAGATCAATGGTGTCATTCACAGCCAGTCCGCTGGGATAGGGTCCAAAATATTTGGCTTTGTCCTTCTTCATCTGTCTGGAGAGGAAGACTCTCGGAAAAGCTTCGTTCACCGTCACCCTGATATAGGGGTAGGTTTTATCATCCTTAAGCATGGTATTATACTTGGGCCGGTGTTCCTTAATCAGATTACATTCCAGAACCAGTGCTTCTACCTCGGAATCTGTCATAATATATTCAAAGTGGTCAATTCGCTCCACCATCTGCCGGATCTTGGGCGTCAGGTTTCTGCTGCTCTGAAAATACTGTCTCACCCGGTTTTTCAGAACAATTGCTTTTCCCACATAGATAATGGTATCCTTTTGATCTCTCATAATATATACTCCCGGTTTTGCCGGAAGCTTTTTTAATTCTTCTTCTATGTCAAACATATTACTCCTATCCAAACTCTAATCTTACCATTGTCTCGCACGAATAAATGCAATGTGTGAACCATACGATTTAGATTTTATGAAAAGCAGCTGTTCACTAAACTGTACGTGTAATATACTGATAGGTAAAACATTTTAAATTAAAATCTTGTACTAGTATACCATGTAACCCATCACAAACCAAGAGCAAGAATAAATGTTTTTTTACTGCTGCAATCCTTCAGCCGTTACTACTCCTTCCCCACATAAAATGAGCCTCAATGGCCAGCTGCCACACCTTTGAATGGGGCGTGAATCCATAGGATTCAAACTGAAAAGATGCGCTAATGCCATATCGGCGATTAGCGCATCCAATATCTGTTTATTTCGTTTCAGACCCGTTTGTCAGATGATCTTCTATTCTAAAGAAAACATCCTGTTCTTCTGACTTTGGTTTCTCAGACTCCTGTCCCTCTGTCTTTGGTTCCTCCGTCTTTGATTCCACAGTCTTTGATTCCTCAGTCTTTGGCTCTTCCTCCGGGATTTTCTTTACCTCGTGGTAAATTTTCATAAACTCTTCTCCGGTAATTGTCTCTTTGGTGATGAGGTGATCTGCTATCTTATCCAGCACATCTCTGTTTTCCGCCAGCAGACTCTCTGCCTTCGCATAGCAATCCTTCAATATTCTCATAACTTCTTTATCGATTTCTCCGGCAGTTTCATCACCGCAGTTTAATACGGATCTTCCATCCAGGTATTTGTTTTCAACCGATTCAAGTCCCATTAAACCGAATTTATCCGACATACCATATTGGGTAACCATTGCCCTTGCAAGAGAGGTGGCCTTTTCAATATCATTGGAGGCACCGGTTGTAATGGAATCGAATACAATTTTTTCTGCCGCCCGACCGCCATATAGGGTAATAATTCTTGTTAAAATCTCCTGCTGGCTCATCAGATATTTCTCTTCCTCCGGAACCTGCATTACATATCCTAAGGATCCCATGGTTCTCGGAACAATGGTAATCTTCTGAACCGGCTCCGCATGCTTCTCAAGTGCAGTAACCAGTGCATGACCCACCTCATGGTAAGCAACGATCTTCTTCTCTTCCTTACTAAGAATGCGGTCCTTCTTCTCTTTTCCTGCGATCACCACTTCCACAGACTCAAATAAATCGTCCTGGATCACTACCGTTCTTCCCTGCTTAACCGCAAGAATTGCTGCTTCATTGATCATATTTGCAAGATCGGAACCAACCGCTCCCGAGGTAGCTCTTGCTATCGCTTCCAGATCCACCGAATCATGCATTAAAACATTCTTGGAATGAACCCTGAGGATATCAATTCTACCCTTTAAATCCGGCTTATCAACAATAATGCGACGATCAAAACGTCCCGGACGAAGCAGTGCTTTATCAAGAACCTCCGGACGGTTTGTTGCACCCAGTACAACCAGACCCTTGGAGGAATCAAATCCGTCCATATTGGAAAGAAGCTGATTTAACGTCTGCTCTCTCTCATCGTTACCGCCGCCGTAATGATTATCACGGCTCTTACCGATGGCATCAATTTCATCGATAAATATGATACAGGGCGCGCTTTGCTGCGCCTGCTTAAATAAGTCCCTGACTCTGGAAGCACCAACGCCGACAAACATCTCAACAAAATCCGAACCTGATAAGGAGAAGAAAGGAACCTTAGCCTCACCGGCTACCGCTTTTGCAAGTAGTGTCTTACCTGTTCCCGGGGGGCCTACAAGAAGTGCACCCTTGGGCAGCTTGGCACCAATTCTGGTATACTTGGTGGGATTATGAAGGAAATCCACGATCTCGGTTAAAGACTCCTTCGCTTCCTCCTGTCCTGCTACATCCTTAAAAGTAACTCCTGTCTGCTTCTCGACATACACTTTGGCATTGCTCTTGCCCACACCCATAACACCGCCGCTGTTCTTGGATATTGCCTTAAACAAAAACCACATGACAACATAGATCGCCACAAACGGAAGCACCAACTGAAGTATGGTATCCAATATGGAAGTTCTGTTGTCTATCACTGCCTGCTTAAAAGGAATATGGGCATTATCTAAGCGTTCAATCAATTTGGTATCATACATTGCCGAACCGTACCCGGTAAAATAAGTAATATCATAGTTCTTATTCGGCTGTATCTTGGGCACAATATTGATTTTATCTGTCTTGACCAATACCGATGCAATCTCATCATTATCAACCATGTCCAGAAATTTATCATAGGTAATCTCTATATTGGTATTATCCTGTATCTCTCTTGTTACAAATGAGTACACATACCATATCACCAATGCCGACAAAAGCGTCACTATGATAACGATCCTGTTGGGCATGCCATTCTTATTACCCTGCTGCTTGTTGTTGTTATTATCCATTAAATCCTCCTATCCAATTAGAAAAGGTGGTGTATATTAAGCTGTTACGATTTATCATACCTTTTTATACCGACACCAATTGTATCTTTCATTATACAAATAGTCGTAACATAAATCAATAAAATTGTTCTTAAAATTCTGTGTAAAAACTATGTATTCTATTAAGAGGAAGATCATCGTCCCATCCTTACCTTCATAAATATTTCCTTGTTCTTCCTCTTTCACAAAATAATAGCATTCTATTAGATTATTACCAAAATTAGTGCAGTATTAACACAATTCATTGCAATTGTGCCCAGAGTGCCTGGATAAATTTCTTTCATTTGCATTAAAATTATCAAAAAAACAAATAATATAGCGTAAATTCTAAGAAAATTATTTAAATATAAATTTACTTTCTTCAAGGGTTTAAAAAATGCAATTTTTTCGTTTGAATTGACTTCTCTCCCTTTCTGTAGTATACTATAACACAAATTGTTCATTCATAACCAGCAAGGAAGCCAGGGACGGATACCGCTTCAGGGGGGGTTGGCTGCCTATCATACTTCATATTACTGAATGCCTTAGATCTATCGCGTGTTTTGCTACGGATGCTGGCTTTTTTTTATTGTTATGGACAAATTGTAGAAAATAATATAAATCAATCACACAGATTCAGCTGATTCATATGAAAGACGTACCTGAGAATGATTTCACAGAATGTTCGATTTTACTTCCCTTACAGATTTGACATCTCACGAATGAATTGAACGTACGACTTAGATAATAGAGGAGGAGATATTATGGCTGTAAAATATGTTTTTGTTACCGGTGGAGTTGTTTCAGGCTTGGGAAAAGGGATCACTGCTGCGTCCTTAGGTCGATTGTTAAAGGCACGTGGTTATCATGTTACAATGCAAAAGTTCGATCCTTATATTAATATCGATCCCGGAACCATGAATCCCATCCAGCACGGTGAAGTATTCGTAACAGATGATGGTGCAGAGACAGATCTTGATCTGGGACACTACGAAAGATTCATTGATGAGAGTCTGGATAAAAAATCGAATGTAACAACGGGCAAAATTTATTGGTCCGTTTTGTCAAAGGAAAGACGCGGAGATTTTGGCGGAGGCACCGTGCAGGTCATTCCACATATAACCAATGAGATCAAAAGCCGTTTTTATACCAATGATCAGAGTGAAGACACCCATATTGCAATTATTGAAGTCGGCGGTACCGTCGGTGATATTGAGAGCCAGCCTTTCCTGGAAGCCATAAGACAATTTCGTCAGGATGTAGGGGACCATAACGTTATCTTAATTCATGTAACGCTGATTCCGTTTCTCAAAGCCTCCGGTGAGATGAAGACAAAGCCTACCCAGGCCAGTGTAAAAGAACTCCAGGGAATGGGAATTCGCCCGGATATTATTGTATGCCGTACGGAACAGGAATTAGAACCCGGAATCAAGGACAAAATTGCACTGTTTTGTAATGTACCAAGCACTCATGTTCTTCAGAATCTGGATGTTGAATATTTATATGAAGCGCCGCTTGCATTGGAACAGGAACATCTGGCAGATGTTGCCCTCTCCTGTCTTGCGCTTCCCTGTCCCACACCTGATCTTTCCGATTGGGAAGAGATGGTACAATCTCTGAAAAATCCCAGGGGTGACGTAACCGTTGCACTCGTTGGTAAATATACACAGCTTCACGATGCATATATCAGTGTAGTAGAATCTTTAAAACACGGTGCAGTTGCTCAGCATTCCTCCATCAATATCAAATGGATTCCTTCTGAAACGGTGACCAAAGAAAATGCTGC
Source organism: Bacillota bacterium (assembly GCA_023439505.1). Lineage (GTDB taxonomy): Bacteria > Bacillota > Clostridia > Lachnospirales > Lachnospiraceae > Mobilitalea. The sequence goes on along the minus strand of JAEXNR010000048.1, from coordinate 89,100 downwards.
CGAGCTTCTTGGAGATGTCTGTGGTATTGTCGTACCCGGCGGTTTTGGTGATCGTGGTATTGAAGGTAAAATCAATGCAATTCAATATGCCCGTGAAAATAAAGTCCCATTCCTTGGTTTATGTCTGGGAATGCAGTTGGCTTTGGTTGAATTTGCACGAAATGTCATCGGTTTTGCAGATGCTCACAGCATGGAATTAAATCCTGCTACCTCCCATCCGATTGTTCATTTGATGCCCGAACAAGACGGTATTGAGGATATCGGCGGAACCTTAAGGCTTGGCTCTTATCCCTGTGTCTTAGAAGAAAGCAGTACTGCTTATTCCTTATATGGGGAAAAGACCATCCATGAGCGTCACCGTCATCGTTATGAAGTGAATAATGAATACAGAAATAATTTTAGAGAACATGGCTTAATGCTTTCCGGTCTTTCTCCGGACGGCCGTATTGTGGAGATGATTGAATTAAAGAATCACCCCTGGTTCCTTGCAACACAGGCACATCCGGAATTTAAATCCCGTCCGAATAAACCACATCCGTTATTCCGCGGTTTTGTCGGAGCAGCCATCGAATTTTGTAACCAGAAGTGAAGATAAGGTGATCAATCCTGCACCCAGGAAGATAAAGAGATCCGACAAATTAAACACAACATTCTTCAGCTTTTTGCAATTAAAGCTAAAGTAATCTACCACATAGCCCCGTTTCATCCGGTCCAGCACATTGCTGGCAGCACCACCCAAAAGAAAAGCTAAACCCAGCTTAAATAAACGGTTGCCCTTTTTGGGCAGCATAATGGCAAAGAGGAGTAGTAACAGACCGAGAAGTACACCTGATACGGTTTTTACTATCTCCTTTTTATCTTCCAGAAAATTCAGAAACATCCCACGATTGTAAAGTTTTCTGATCACAATTCTGCCTCCGAAAATCTCCTGTCTGTCCTTAAAATCCTTATTTTTATCCATATGATTCTTGATCAGGGTTTCTGTTATTACAATCGCTAAAACGATAAAAATATACAGCATATTCACATCTCCTCTATCATAATATTGTTTATATCCTTTGTTTTTTCTTCATCCTTTTATTTTTCATCCGATCCATATGATATTAAATTATCAACAGGTTTCCAGTGTTTTAGACCACGGATAGAAGTCCTCCCTGATTTTCTTTGCTATCTTATGTTTTACATTCTTAATTGAAGGATAATGAATACCCAATACTTCTTCACCGGTCATCCGATCCATTCTTTCCCCAATCCGTTCCATCCCCGGGTCATAAATAATGGTAATGTTATCCCCTTCCAATAATTCTCCCATCCGCGCGAAAACACAGGCCAGCTGAATGATATTATGATCCGCCTCATAGACTTCGATTTTCGCCTCCGGAGCCAGTTCCTTTAATTCCCGGATATGATACCCCATACCAAGGCCATAGATAATATAATGCCCGGTTCCTTTCCGGTAAATCGTATTTGCCAGAAGAAACGCCTCCAGCTGAATACGACAGTTCGTATGATAGTAGGTTTTGCCTGCATCCTGTTCGACCGCCAGGGTCATAAGTCCTGTCGATGTAAATTCCACCCGGTATCCTCTCTCCAAAAGTTCCCCCTGATGAATTGATTCCATCATCCCTTCCGGGAAGCCGGACCCATGTGCCAACAACATTCTGACATTATCCCGGTACTTATCTTCATCAAAGGACATCTCTTCTTTTCCTATAATAAGCTCCTGCACTCTGAATAAGAACGTCATCAGCTGCAGCTCCAACAAGTCGGCCAGCAGGATATAGTCCCCGTTTTTCTTTGCTTCTAAAATACCTGTGAACATCTCCAGTACTGATTCCGTGGATACCAGATTGAAGTAGTCTCTGTCATTGACAATAGCGTCTGCCGCATCCTTCATCGGCTGAATGGAATCGGCTACAATATCCAACGCCCTATCGTACTCCTGTCTTCTGAAATAGTAGATTGATTTATCAATTTCCCCTATGAGCCTGGTATTTATATCAAAAATATGCTTAATATTTGCTGTCACTTCATCACCTCATATTTTATCTTTCTTCCGTCTGTTCATTCCTTTTAGAAGTCTCCCCTTGTATATAATATCTTATCCGCAGTTATCTGAATGCTCTTGTATTTTATTATCTGCGACGTCGTTGTATTAATTTCATAAATTGTGAGATATTTTCCTGCTGTGATTGATACATCGCTCCCCGATGTAAAATCCTGACCTGTCGTTATCTTATCCTGCTGCACCACATCCTTGACCAGAGCGTCATTGATCGTGTATACAAATTTGTTGCCGGATCCCGGACTGCTTACTACAGTAACTGCTGTTGTCCCTGTGGCTGTTCCTTTTTGCGCTGTTGCGGTAAGTGCAGGTGCTGCCGTCGGATTTTGTACCGTGAGTTTCACAGAAGTCTTGTCAACGGTGCCGTTATTAAAGGTAATTGTTAATGACTTGTTATAAGTATTGGCCATGGATTGCAGGGAATCCTTATTCAATGTAATCGTCATAGTGTATTGTATAGCCGGATTCATAGGATTCGTAATCGTCGGCGTTATGGTAGTAGTAAAAGCAATATCCTTCGTTCCCAGCTTAATACTGTTTATTCCTGTTTCATACGGTACCTTGCCCACCGGATTTAACTTTACAGGAATCACCAGGGAATCTGAATATCCTTTGGTATATACATAGGTTGTTTGATCAAAAATCGGTGTTGCAGGATAGCTTACACTGAAGGTTTTATAAGTGGAAGCCAATGCATAATTCACTGCTGCCGAGGTTTTGGTCGCCGCCTTGGATTTGATTTCTTTCTGTCTGATGTATAATGTACTGCCGTCCACTGCCTTATTGTTTAATATCTTTATTTCGGCACCCCTTGTAATCGAAGTCCAGATTGCATAATCATGGCTGTAGGTTTCTCCCTGTTTAACAACACAGTATTCATATGGAACCTGGGAAGAAGCAGATGGAATGGTAACAGACACATATTGGCTTCCGTAATAAGAGATATAAATATTATTATCTGCGGCTGTTGCATTTGCCGGTGCCTTTCCTTCAATCATTTGACCGGACAAAGTCCGCTGGGCATCCAGTATAATCTCGGTAATCTTGGATGCTGCTGTCTTTGTCGTAGAATAATTTCTGATCTCCAGTTTCATGGCAGGGAATGCTTTCGTGTTATCCGTGCCATCCTTTCCGTTATTCACAATCTTAGAAAGCGGCAGTGATTTCACGGAGGAATCTGTTACCTGAACCCAGCCGGAGGTAACGCCTCCAATGGTCACACGATACTCTTTGCCGTACTTAATATCCGCACGGAACTTTTGTCCATCGATTCCGATCACCACAGGTGCTATTTTCTTCGTTATTTTTAGAAAGGTAACTCTGCTCGCACGCCTTCCCCTTAGTCCGTCCGGATAATTGGTGCCAACGGTAACATCATTAACCGCTTTGATCCGGAAATTCAAATTAACACCTTTGATCTGAAACATTTCCAACTGAGCAACTGTTAATTCGGAAACATCTCTCCATTTACCATTCTCGCCTTTTCTCCACTCCAGATCATCAAAGACAATGGGTTTATTTCCAGTCCCGGCTGTTGTCATGATATTAAGCAGGGGCGCAATTACATCTGATTTTTTTAAGTCATTCATAAATAGGAAGTTGATAGAAATATCTAATTTTAATGTCTGGGGCAGTAACGTCACCCGTACCTGTGTCCCGTTCTCTTCCCCTTTCAATACAAGAACAGTCTCCAGAGAGGAGGAAACCCAGGAGAAATCTATGGTTGTCGTATTATCCGGTGTAGCCTCCGCATTCAGAACTTCCCAGCTGTTCCTTCCCGCATCGGATTCATTATTAAAATAAATTCTGGAATTTCCATTGTTATTGATTACAATTGTCTCATTCTCATAATCCACGGTTTTAATTGTGATAGGTGTAGCCGCATAAGCCGTTTCTTCGTGAAACACAAAGATACCAACCACCATCAGAAAACTTACCACAACCCACTTTAACCAACTGTTTTTTAGATTCTCCATTCTCTTACCTCCTGTAAAAAACGTACATCCCTGTACTTCATCCTCACATCCCTGCATCATCGGCAATCCGTTTCTTCCTATATTAATTCCAGGATTGCAATAGGGAATTTGTCCTTATTATAGCATATTTTTCTAACATTGGGCCATTTATTTCATAGAAACAGAATATATTTACCTGGTACGGCCCAATACTTATTATTTATATCGGATGCTGCCCATGATTTCCTTAGGAAAATCTCAATAAATAACCTGGTCCGTTGTATCCGGGTAACTTTTGGTGGACAGATACCAACTTCTCTGAAAAATTACATTATGTTCCCATGCCTTCCTTCTCATACCACGCATAGACCTTCTGAATTCCCTTGCAAAATTCAACCTCCGCTTCAAACCCCGTGTCCTGTTTCAGCTTTGTAATATCCAGACACAAATTCATGACCTGATCTTCCTGATATGGAATCTCCCCGAATACGGGAAGTATCTCCGGATTTACTGTCCGGTGTAGTATTCGTATATATTCCGACAGTGGTCTTGCCTCTCCATAGCCGATACAGTAGATCTCCCCTGCTTTCCCCAGGTCACCAAGCAGCCAAAGCGCCTTCGCCGCATCAAAGGAATACAGATAATCCCAACGCTGTTCTCCCTTCGTATAACCGGGATTCTCATTCTGAAGCAATTTAGCGATACTATAATTAATCAGGTTATTGCGCTCACTGTCATACGGACCGTATATGCTGAACAGACGGGCCCAGACATGCCTGATCCCATATTTTCTGCATAAGATCCTGGACATGTTACCGGCACACAATTTCGCACAGCCATAACCCGTCTCGGGCTTTTCTATGGTAGTCTCACTAATCACCTCTGTGGTACGCCCATACTCTGCCTGGGACCCCGCTGCTACAAATACACCGCACCCCAGCTGGCGGCAAAGCTCCACCGCATCCAGGGTATGAGCGATATTTCTGTTTTGCAGATACATATCATTCCTGTTATCTGCCTTATGTACTCCTGTAGTACCCTCCCATGCCAGATGATAGAACACATCATAATGCTTCCCGGATAATAACGGTCCAAGCGTCCTGTAGTACTTCATATCACATTCCATCACTGTTAAATTCGGATGTTCTGGGAGATATTTTCTCCTGGCCGTCCCCGGCCTGAGGATAGCTGTAACTTTCACTGCCTGCTCCAGTAAAAATCTTACCAGTGCGATCCCTGTTACCCCGGTCGCACCTGTGATTATAACCTGCTCCATGATAATTCCTCCTATCATAATATATTTCATAGGGAACACTTTCAGGACAGGGAGTATGGAAAAAAAGGGCAGCTGGTCGAATTATATTCTCCCAACTGCCTCATATGTAATTACTTAATTTGATATCCAGGATATTTTCCTACAATTTTTTCACTGAACTGTCCACGGCATGCTACTACGAAAGCAAGTCCTTCCCAATATTTCTCGACAAGACTCTTGTTTACCTTAATCCGACAAAAAGGCAAGCACTTTATCAAAGATACAGTTCAATGGCACAACAATCAAATCTCCCTGGATGGTATGAAGCATCGGAATAGCAGGAATCAATTGTCTAGTATTTTTAATATCCTATTTCCAAAATCAAATTGCAATCTATAATACTTCTCAATATGTTTTTCAAATCTATCAACAATCATTGAACAGTTCTCTTCGATATAGGAAATCTTTTCCATTATCTTCATACTTGAGACATCTTGAGTAAATATATTTAATTCGTCACTATCTATAGATTGGCAAAAGTCATAACACTTCATTCCATAACCCAGGGAAATGAACGGCTTTTTCATAGACATGGATAAGATATTTGCATGTAGTTTAAAATTTAAAGTCATAAAGGCTTTTTTTATTAAGGAAGCAATTTTATATGCATCATATACTTTTTTTAATAACATTATTTTATTGCTTTGAAATCTTTTTGATAATTGTACACAACTATCTATGTCGTTTATCCAAATAGGGTAAATAATTATTTTATAGCCTTTTTCCAATAATTTATTAACCGTTTTTACCAACTCTGTTTCTACCATTTCTTCATTTCCACCAGATATATTATTATATGAGGTTCCCCAGTTTACTAAAATGATTTTATCATTACCCTTAATAAAACTTGAAACTTCTTCTATATCAGTATAAGAATCATTCATTTTGTCAAATATAATACAAGGATCACCGATAACTTCCATTTCATTGTATCCAAGTATATATTTAGATACATTACCTCTTGTACTTGTTAATTTACTATTGCTTAATAATTTGACTAATTTATCCGAACTGATGTTAATCTTTTCCTTTTTATATCTTTTAACAATATGAGCAATTGAATTGTTGTCGCGTATATCAATTCCAGTACCCCATGTTATATAGGGAACTTCTAAGCGTGCTGCATTTAAGCATATATCTATCCAATAATCCAGCAAATATAGTGACCCTCCTCCTAGAACAATAAGATCATATTGCTTTAAATCTACTTCATAATTATTAAGCGGCAAAAAAGAATCAATCATTAAATTATATTCAGAATTTCCTTTTAAAGTAAATATCATTTTTTTAAATATATCAAAAAGTACATCGTCACCGACATTCCCTTGTCCCAACCATCCTAAATACAAAATCTTTTTATAACTTTTTTTAGCTTTGTCCGATATGCCAACACTTCTATTTTCTTCCAAGTCTTTCTTCGTTTCTAAAAAATATTTATCTTTAATGTCAGTTAATTCAGCTTCTATCTTATTACATATTGCCTCATCCTTACATTTATTTTTGATACTTATATAACATTCATAGGCTGATAAATAATCCTTCTTTAAGCTATGAACATATGCTAAATTGTATAAAATATCGAAATTATTATAATCTTTTTCTAAACCTTCCTTTAATATTTTTTCAGCCAAATCCAAATTTCCTTCCATAATAAATATAACACCTTTTATGGAATAAATATCTATATCATTTTTATCAATAATTTCAAAATGATTTATAAGCTCCAAGGCATCTGCAAATTTTCTATTTTCAACTAATATATAAATATTTTCTTTTATTTTCTTACGATAATCTATTTTATCATCATTCATAAATTACTTCCTTCTCTGCGCAAACCAAAAATCTACATTAGCTGCAATTGAATTTGTGATTTTAACAATAATACTTCTAAATCATCCGGGACTATATCCAGGTATTCATTAATGATATCTTTAGCTTCGATCAATCTATCTAATTCTAATAGTGTTTTTATATTATCTTTTACTATTACTTTGAACTCCATAAGTTGAACATCTATTTCTTCATTTTTGACATTTATTTCTTCAATCTCTTGATCCAGATTATTTCTTATTAATTCAATTCCATTTTTCATAAATGTATAAGAATTAAGCGCTTTATTTAAATAGTTAATATATAACTTCAAATCTTTACCTTTATTTATCAACGCCTTCCTCATATACATATAAAATACTTCTTCATCATTTTTTAATATATTAATAACTTCATTATTTAAAATTTCATCGATATATACATTTTCTATATAAAATATGCCTTCCTTGATATATCTATAAAAAAGTTTATGATAGGAATCATCAACATTTTGCGAATGAATTAAATAAATTCTTTTTAAGATTTTAGAAAAAAGAATATGATCTAATGTAAAGACATCAGAAAATTCTTCAAAATACATTCTTATAACTTCATCAAAATCTTTGAATTCTTTAGCTAAATATTCCATAAATGAATTTATATTTTTGTCATTTAACTTATACATAATATCGCTGATATCAATCGTATTTTTCATAAGATAGTATATAAATTCACTATAAACCTTACTATTATCAAAATAATGAAACGTAACTAATTTCTTTTGAATTTCATCATTTATCTCCATATTATTAATAACTAAATTTCTAACTTGTTGTAATAACACATATTCTGTATCCTTTTGAATACATGCGAATTTGTTTATGACTTCTTTTTTCTCACTAAAATTCTTTTTCAATTCAATTTCCAAAGTATTTACAAATGATAATACCAGCGTATTATCTGACAAATTCGTCAATTCAATATAACAATCAATCAGTTCATCGTATTTGGAATATTTCATCCACATATATATAAGATGCTTTAATGCCATCTTTTTATAGTCATCATGATCTTCTACCTTAGAATTTAAAAGCCTTTTTGCATAATATATAGATTTATTCAAATCGTTTATTTTATCATACATGGAACTCAATTGTAAATATACATAATTTTTTCTTTTCGATGTATAAACAATTGTTGAAAAATCTATAACAAGCTTTTTGTTTTCATTACTTTGAAGTAAATCTAGATAACTTAAATAATTTTCTATCGCTTCTTCAAAATTACATAAGGAAGAGTTTGCCATAGCAAGATGAAAATAAGTGTCTATATAAGCAGAAGTATTTTCTTCTTTATTTCGTAATGCCTCTTCACATATATTTTTTGCCTCCATATATCGGCCGTTATTTATATAACTCTCTGCCAATAAATTATATATATACATTGGATAAAGACCAATTTTCTTTACTATCGCATATGCCTTTGTTATAGGAGAAATAACTTCTAGATAATCTTTGTGCATAAAGTAAGTAATTGCCAATTGATAGAGCGTACGATAATCATTCGGATCATTCTCTATCGCTTTATTCAGTAATTCGCTGTTTCGTATAAATTTATTCTCAATTAAATTTTTATCACTATTCAAATATCCATAATGAATAAAACAGGCATCAGAAAGAAATACCGGACTTCGAAATGGAAGTTGTTCATGTATTCTGCCTCGAAATCTGACTTCTCTATCCAAATTAATTATTCTGGTACTATAAAATTCTGTTATTTCATGACAATTATTTTCCTGTAACATATTTTTTATTTTAATTGCGCACGCTTTGTATTTAAGAAATATCTTTTTTTCAAAAAAATTAATTATTTCTATAGGGTTTTCAATTATTTCATCTGCATCTATATAAAAATACCATTGACCCTTTGCCTTATCAATGGTAATATTTCTTGCCTCTGCAAAATTATTATTCCATTTATGTGTATATACATACTTAGTAAACTCAAAGGCTATTTTTATGGTATTGTCCGTGGACCCAGTATCAACTATAATTAATTCTGATTCCAGACTTTTCAAGATAGGACTTATAGCCTCTAAACACATCCTTAAATATTTTGATTCATTTTTAACTATCATTCCTATGCTTAATAACACTTTAACCATTCCCTCCATGATTTGCTTAGCGATTTAATTAAAGACCTTTTACTCTTTACTTCACTTTAGCCTAACTACGAGCTAATAGGAGTACACCCTTAATACTATCTAAATTCTTGAAAAGGAGTCAAAGTTTTCACTCTGACTCCTTTGAAATATATCGCTTTTTTAAATTATCTTAATAACTGGAGAACACCCTGAGGCTGTTGATTCGCCTGAGCCAACATAGCCTGAGCTGCCTGGCTAAGAATGTTGTTCTTGGAGAACGTCATCATTTCTTTTGCCATATCAACATCTCTGATACGTGATTCAGCTGATGTTAAGTTCTCACTTGATGTACCAAGGTTAGCGATTGTATGTTCCAATCTGTTCTGATATGCACCTAACTTACTTCTTTCAGCAGAAACATTTTTAATAGCGTAATCAAGAACTTCAATCGCTTTTGTAGCATTATCATGAGTACTTACATCAAGAGCATACTCAGTTGTTGTAGCTGTTGTACCATCAGTAACCCCTTGAGTAGTTGTAAATGTTGCACCTACAGACGCATTCGTAACTGTGCCATTATCATCAATAGCTGAAACACCCGTTGCTTGACCAATACCGCTTCCAACAAGTGCATCAGTTGAAATTCCCAGCTTCGCGCTTCTCATATCATTAATAGAAATTACAAATGCCTGCGCATTATTTGCACCGATTTGTAATTGCACAGAACCGCCTGAGCCGTTTTTACCTTCTACAATGTTGGACATAGCAACAGATGTTCCTGACTTGAAGGAAATGGTATCTTTACCGGCTCCACCGGCATATTTTCCGGTAGCATTCGCACTAATCTTTAATTTATTAGTACCATCATTTTCAAACTTAAACTCAGTTAATGATAAGGTAGGGTCAGCACCTCTCATATCCTGAAAAGCCTTTACTAAGTCGCCAGTTACCTGTGCAGCTGTAGGGCCGGTAGTACCAGTATAAACAGTTATAGTCTTGGATGCTGCATTATAAGTAGTACTTCCAACACCAGTGGTTGCATAATCTGTTCCATCATTAAAGGTGATCGTATAATCTGTACCGCCGATATTAAGAATTGTCGAACCAGCAACGCCAGTAAGATCTCCGCTTAAATTAAAATCAAACGTTGCTGATGCATTACCAGCAGAAGAGCCTGCTCCTACTAAGTCGCCGTTTAATACTTTTTTCGTATTGAATTCAGTAGTATTTCCGATTCTGTTGATTTCAGAAGTTAACTGGTTCATTTCCTTCTGGATCTCAGAACGATCAACTGTTACATTAGTGTCAGAGGATGCTTGTACAGCAAGTTCTCTCATTCTTTGAAGGATGCTGTGTGTTTCATTTAAAGCACCTTCTGTTGTCTGTAACATGGAGATACCATCCTGTGAATTTCTTGAAGCTTGATCAAGACCTCTGATCTGTCCTCTCATCTTTTCAGAAATAGCCAGTCCTGCAGCATCATCACCTGCTCTGTTAATTCTCAAACCGGAGCTTAACTTCTCCATTGATTTGCCTGCAGATGCGGTATTACCTGTCATCATTCTGTGCGCATTTAACGCATTCATATTGTGATTAATAATCATAATAACTTACCTCCTTGATTTGTATAGTGAAAATCCTTTTTCACCTTTTATAGTTAAGTTCTTACTTACGGTCTTTACTTATGATGGATATTTCTGTCATAAGCATCTTTTCCTTAACAGCCGTACGTACTATCAGGAAAAGGTCCCGTAAGCAAATTACTTTACTTACCTAATATATCGGCATCGATTTTGAAAACTTTATATCTGATTCTAATTTTTTATTTTTTTTTGTCATAAAAAAAAGATTGCTCTCTGTGATATTTTTCCATCGTTTGATAGTAATTGATCACAGATTTATTATTTAGCCTGGCATTTTTAATCTCTTTTTTCTTTTGTACAAAGAGTAACTCGATTCCCGCTTTATTTCGATTTTCCAATGCCTGCAGTTTAACACTTAAGTCAGTTAATCTGGTAATGTATTCCTGTAGATTTGTTATTTCTAATTTATATCTGCTTGGATCAGAAGAAAGTTCCTCTCTGATTTTATGATACAGCTGTTCAAATCCCTGATCCACCTGCATCAACAACTCAAGCTGCTCTTCTTTAAGAGATACTGTCATCATAAATCGCTCATCACTAAACTTCTCTGCATGAATGATTCCTTCCTGCTGTTTCGTTATTTCATATAACTGTTCCAAAATTTTGAACTTCTTTTTCAAAGAATCAATCAATAAGGTAATATATACTGTATTGGTTAACCGATCTTCTGCTTCCATTGTTATCCTTTCCAATGATCTGTCCCGGCAATAAATTATTTTGTTATCTGCATTACTTCCTTCCAGGTATCCCGTATCTCCCTGATGTACCCGGTGGCTTCCTTTAATAATTCTCCGTCCTTTTTCAGATTGGCATCCACCAGCAATTGATATATGTATTCATAAACCCTGTCAAAATCCTGGGCTACCGGATACTTCAGGTCCAGCGTTGCACGTAATTCAGCAATAATCTTTTCAGCTTTCATAATATTCAGATAAGCCTTAGTTATATCTTTATTCTCTATCGCCAAATCAGCTATGTTACAGAATTTAATTGCTCCATCATATAAAAACAAGGTAAGTTCAGCAGAATTTGCAGTCATTATTTTATTATTCTGATAGGCGGTTGCCGCATTCATTGCCATAATAACCCTCCGGTTCTCATCTCATATACGTTTCATTTCTACAATCATGCCCGCTTCAACATGCCCTTAATCTGAGCCGCGGATTTTACAGGCACAAGCCTTTGTGCGAATTTGCTGTTCATAATTCACACGAACGTCCATACGTACTCCTTGCTTGTACACAATATATGAAAATTGTATTTTATTTTCACACTGCCTATTACTTATTGGGAGCTATTGCTGCCCAGCATGGATAAAATGGAAGAACTCTGTGAATTGAGCTTTGCCAGTGCGGTTTCCATAGCAGAAAACTGGTTATAATAACGCGTCTCCATTTCGGTTAGCTTTGTCTCCATATCACTCAGATCATCCTTATAATTTGTGATATTTTTTTTAAGCTCTTTATCATTATAAACGGTCAATGCACTTCGCAGATTGTTGCTTTTCATTCTATCTGAGAGATCACTATATAAATCACTTGCCAATTTTGAAAATACTTTAGCTACTGTGTCCGGATCCTCCGACAACGCCTTCATTAACTTATCAGTTTTTACTGCGACGGCACTGTCATCCACATCTCCGTCAATATGTAACTGACCTTTTTCCGTGTAATCAGTAGAGCCGATTCCAAAGCTTGATAAAGAATAACTTTTGCCATTCACTTCAACACTTTTACTGAAACTGGTTCTTACTGCGCTTAATATAGATTCCAAATTAGAATCCCTTCGTAACAAGGAATCTTTTATTTTACTTTCCCATTGCTTGATCTGGTCATCTGTCATGGCTTCTTTCTGCTCATCAGTTAATGGATCATATCCCCTGGCGGAGTCCGCATAATAGTTGCTGTTCATCTCCTTCAAAAGCTCATTATAATCTTTGATAAAGCCCTTTATTGTATCATAAACTGCCTGTGTGTCTGCAGATACACCCAGGGTAATGACCTCATCATCCACCGGATCCTCTGTATCTGCACCGGCTGTTATTCCCTTGACCGTCACCGTAATATTATTCATTTTAAATACATTGGAGGAGCCCTTTAACTCTGCACCATTATAGATGATGACAGCATCGGATGCTTTAACAAGTGCCACGCCTGAACCCACCGTGATGGTAGATGCGTCATCCGGATTAGTTTGCTTTATCTCACTAAGTTTTAGAAATGACAAATCATTCGTTGTTGTTACCGCGGTACCGGAATCAGTCTCATATTCTGTAAATAGTGCATCTAATTGCGTTTCTGCTATCTTAAATACACTGTCGGCTGATGCGTTGCCTTCCTTCCATTCATCGTATTGTACTTTGGCTGCCGCAGTTCCCTCTTCATACAGCCTCGTATCAATTGCCTGCCGCAACTTGTCTGCATCCAGTTCTTCTCCGTTTGAGAGATCCTTTGTCATCTCTTCCCGTACCTCATTGGTTACCCGGTCAATGTTATTCTGATCCTTCATATAATCATTGATAAACTTTGTTTGTACCTGTCCTTGCTTTACAGCCAATACGCTGGCTTTCGCCTCATCCTTATCGGACTGCAGACTTGCAGGATCAACATATGTCATCAAAGCATTATCGATATTTGATTTAGTAGCAGCAGCCAATGAGTCAAATTCCAGAAACTCCCTGATGTTGTTGCGATCTCTGGCATATTCTGAGTTCGCGGTGGTAATAGTGAAAGAGTTATCTACACCACTTGCTTTTGAACTAATGAAAAATCGTTTTTGATTTGTGTCATAGGATGCATTCAAACCTGCATCCGTTAATGCAGTAAGAAAATCCTGCACCGTAGTGGAAGAGCCAATATCCATATTGACAGTTTTATCACCTGATTTGATGGTAACCGTCGTCCCTTCCTCACCGGAGAAGTTCAAATCAGTCAATTTTGTATTTAAAGTAACCGCTTTACCATTCTTATCCGTCTCCAGTTTTGATCCGGTTACAAACTGGGCGCTTGCCAGCTGCTTTACTTTAAGGGTATGGACGCCATCCGCAGCGGCACTGGTTGCCGATATATCCGCCTTGGCAGAATTGGAGGATTCAGCCTTCTTCGTATTAAAATTACCCTGCATACGTATCTTGGATAAGGATCCCGTGTAAAAGGAATAAACTTTAGAATTGAGTCCATTCCACTTGTCATCGGTCCACTCTAAGGTCGTAATCTTTTGCTGTAATTTGGTAGATTTAACCCGCTGCGCTTTCATCAATTCTTTTACTATATTGTCTACGTCTAATCCCGACGCCATTCCGGTCATTCTAATCGACATTACTACACCTCCCTATCTTCTTTCATCAATGAGAATTCCCGCCAGCTCCCACATTTTTTTCACCATCTCCAATGTTTCTTCCGGCTGTATCTCTCTGATGACTTCTTTGGTATCTTCATCAAATACTTTTATGGAAACTCTCTTGGTTGCTTCGTCATAAGAGAATTCGCAATATGTCCTTCTCATTCCCAACTGGTTATTTGCTCTTGTTACCGCGTCCTTAATTTTCTTTTCCTGATCTGCATTTTCCTGTTTCTCTCTGTCCGGGTCACCTTTTATTTCACCGGTGCCGTTCACCGCCGTTTTTACCGGCACCTCGGATATCCTGATATTGAGCTGCCCCTGCTGATTCATATTATCACCGGGCAGGGCCTCTGATTTCTTCACAAGCTTTGCTGTATCATGATATGCGGCATTTGATGTGATTTCTAATGACATACGATTACACCTCCGTGTGCTTTGCCATAGTAACAGAACCATTCCCGTATTTCATTCCCATCCGTGGATGAAATACTTCTTAATTAATCTATCTCATATATCGGAATTTTTATCAAAAAAATTATACCTGTTCTGATAAAAATAGAGATTATCGGAAATATTCTTATGACGCTCCGCCAAAAGGCAATAAGGCATATGGTAATTCCAGAGAATCCAGGGTACCATATGCCTGTCGATCAGCGACCAGATGAAATGAAGTATGTTAAATTACTGAAAAAGCTTCTTCAGCATATCATCCGTAATCGATGTTTCGGCTGCTTCTTTGTTCGCATCCTGAATTTGCAGGTAGATTTCTTTCCGATAGATCGGAACAGATTTGGGCGCATTGATCCCTAACTTAACCTGATCTCCTTTTACTTCCAGGACCGTTAACTCTATATCATTCCCTATGATGATTGATTCATTGATCTTTCTGGACAGGGCTAGCATGCGGCGCCCTCCTTTGCTGATTTGTTTGCCTGTAAAAGGTCATAGATGCTGTATTTGATCTCATAATCGGCATTTTCCGCGATGAGCTGTGCACCCTTCCTGGTCTGGGTATTGATAATAAAGGGTGCCTTAAGATTCGCACTCATCTTCGTAATATCCCCCGGTACCGTAATCGAGATGAGTACCACAAGATTATCTTCTGTCACCTTGCCCAGAGGCTTTAATAATTCATCCTCAATTTCCGGATTATAATCATTCTTTATGAGGAAGGGATGAATCACCGGAAGCGCCAGATCCGGCTCATCCAGGCATTGCAGCCAGGATATTTCGGACCGATCCTCTTCACTGTGATACAAAAGCGTGAATCTCCTGCATTCTTCAAAGCCTAAAATCCCATGATCAAAACTTATGATCTTATTTTCCGATAACTCAATTTCTCCAAAATGCTTTGTTTTAACTAACATCCTCTTACCTGCCCTTCTCTATCACAACATTTCTTCTATTATTCTATCAATACCATGAAGTCTGGTTTCTGAAGATTCTTCTACAGAAAATCCAGCAGGGAACGACGGACGATCTTGGATGCCGCTGATAAAGACGCATTGTATACCGCTTCCGCCGAACTATACCGGATAAACGTATCCACGATATCCGCATCCTCATTTTTGGACATGAGATCTTCAAAATCCACCTGCTGCGAAGACAGGCGGTTTTCCGTCAGCTGCAGACGAACCGATCGGCTTCCCAGATCAGCAACCGCCTGGTTTACTTGATCCTGACCGCTCTGTGACATCTTCATCCCACTGGAAAATGCCTTTTGCATCAGCTCCTTTTTTAGTGTAAGGTCGGTATCCATCTGCTCCAGCATTGCCTGATAGCGCGCTTTCTGCGCATCTGTCAGATTGCCGTCCTGCAATCTCTTGTTAATTTCAATCATATCATTCTCAACAGTTTCCACATCGCTGACACTCTTTAAAATGTCCTGAATATTTCTTCCAATCTTCTGCGATATTGCATCGGAACCCTCTGTATTAATTGTCAGCATCTGATTAAAATTGATCTCATACTGGATTTCCTGACGCGACTTGGTATAAGTAACCGGGTCCTTCTCCGGCCGTTCCGTATCTGTAACGACACAATCAAAGTAATGTTCCGGCTTGACCTCACCCTTCACGAAGGTATCCTTCTGATAACTCACCTGGATCTGCTCTGCTGTACGCATCTCTTCATATGCATTCTTGCCAAATATGATTTCCCCAGTATCATAGATATAATGAGCGGCATTGGGATCCGGCGCATAGGCGTCGTCATCCTTAGAGGAAACGGTAATAATGTTTGTGAAAGGTGCCTGTTCTTCTATACTTCCATCCGGACCCTTTTTCGTATAATTAATTCCTGACATGGTCTGATCTGCCAGTTGATCATAAGACAACTGGAGGCGATAGGTCGTGGCAATCTGTGACGACGTATCAAAGGTTTTGGCCGGATTATCATAATCAGAAATGGTATAGCTTCCGGTAACCCTGGAACCAATCTGTATCTGATCTCCGGTAAAATTCTCTGAAATATTGTAGCTTAAATTCGATATGCTGTCATCGAATACAAAAGAACTGTCCGTTTTATATCCGGTGAAAACATATCTTCCTGCATAGTTGGCATTGCCCTCCTGGTAAATCTGATCCTTTAACTGTTTCAGATTTTCTACAATCGAGGCCCGATCCTTCTGTGTCAGCGTATCTGAGCTTCCCTGAACACAATACGTATTGATCTGGCTCAAAATATTATTCACCGTCGTGAGGGCGCTTTCTGTTACATCCATCCAGGATACGGCATCCGGAATATTTTTCTCATAATATTGATTTAACTCAGACAGGTTTGTTCTGAGTCGCAGTGCTCTTACCGCAATAATCGGATCATCAGAGGGTTTTTGAATCTTTTTTCCGGAAGAATACTGCTCTTCCAGACCGGACATCCGATTCTTATTATTGTTAATGCTGCTCAACATATTATTGGTCATCATCTTATTTGTTATTCTCATGGATTACCTCCTATCCTGCTTACCAAATTATTTACACGCCCATATAATTAATCATCTTGTCATATATCTCATTCATCACCGTAATTACTTTAGCGGACAAATTGTATGCATTCTGATAACGGATCAGATTCATTGCTTCTTCATCCGTATCCACACCGGAAATGGATAATCTCTGGTTTTCTATCGTTTTTAATATGTTGGTCTGGCTGGTGGCAAAGCTGCTGGCTTTGCTGGTATCAATTCCGATCTCAGCAATCAGTGTCTGCATAAAACTATCCGGTGCTCCCTGGGCAAATAATCCCGTATCACTCTTCAGCTTGATGAGTTTGGTAACAATATCACTATTTTCACTGCCATTGGTAACTTCGCTTCCGGTCACCAGACGTCTTGCATTGCTCATCAATTCACTGCTGATGGTAAAGTTCTCAGCTGTCATAAAATAATAAGATCCATAAAACGGCTGATCCTCGGGAACATCCTCATCATAATTCCCGGTCCCGGAATTAAAGGTACTATCGTCATAATAGGCAGCATCCTCCGAATCCGCATATGGTCCGAAAACATAATTTCTGCCGCTTACTTTGTCCGTGGCATTAAAGAAATCCATTCCCGGATTTCCATCCAGATCTTCTCCGCTTCTGTGGATATCGTTAAAGGCTTTTGCAAAGGACCTTATGAATTTATTCATACGATCCATATAATAAGGAATGCCTTTATAATCAATACTGTCCCCGATGGCAGCCTGAGCTTCGGTGGCATCTGCTTCTACCGGCTCATCTAACTGGAAGGTATAGATAAAATGTCCGTCCCCTGCATCCCTGGTTACTTCAAAGCCGTTATAATGATACTCATAATTCCCTACGACAATTGTTCCGGTCGCCGGAATGTTCAGGTCTTCTACAGAGTTAATAGAGGTATCTGTCATAACCAGAGAAGTATCTCCGGTCTCGGCTGTTATGGTCCCCCTCAGATTCGCATTATTATTACCATCCCTCACCTGAAACAGTGCCTTTAAGGACCCGCCCAGGGTTGGACTCGAGGTATTAAATCTTTGTCCGTTCTGCCAGGTAATATCATACAGACCTTCCACATCATTTTGATTCAGCTTGTCTTTTCTCGGAACAAGCTGCAGGGAATTATAGCTGGTTGTATCCACCAGGGTCTGTCCGTCAATCTTCACCAGGTAGCTGGTAATACCGACTCCCATTCCTACCTTATTCTCGGTTACGGTGACATTGGCCCGCTCCGATAACTTATCTACCAATAAAGCCCGTTGGTCTCTTAGGTCATTCGCTGTTCCTCCGTTGATTTCCAACGTATTGATCTGCTTTGTCAATGCGGCAATTTGCTGGGCGGTGGAATTAATCTGATCTACTTGATTCTTGATTTCAAAATTACATTCTGTCTGTATGCTCTTTAGGCTCTGAGACATGGAATTAAAATATTCCGCCATACTTTTTCCATAATTAATGACCTGGGTACGCACCGTCAAGCTGGATGGATTCTTACTGAGTTCCTGCAGACTGTCATACATGGAATTAAAGGTGGTTGTAAATCCTTTCACGCTGACTTCATTAAAATAGCTCTCAATCTCTCCCATATAATAGCTCTTGGAAGAATATTCCCCATACATGGTGCTGTTTTTCCAATACTTCATATCATAATAGCTGTCCCTCATCTGCTCCACACCCAATATGGAAACTCCGGTTCCCGCCATACCATAGGTGCTGTTTACCGGCAGCGCTTTTCCCGCCTGTTGCTCTAATACCTGCCTGGAATACCCTTTCGTCTCAGCATTGGTTATATTATGCGATGTTGTATCCAGGGCCGACTGATATGCAAATAGTCCTGTTTGTCCGATATTTAATCCAAAAAATGTAGATGCCATCCCTTCACCTCAATCTGTCTGTCCGGTCTTATAGTTTCGTAACAATATCTTCCAGCATCTGGCTTACCACATTCACATATCTTGCCGAGGCATTGTAAGCATGCTGATATTTAATCAGATTTACCAGTTCCTCATCGGATGAAACACCGGTAACCTGCATTCTCTGATTGTCAATGCTGACTACCATGGATTGCTGATTGGCACTGATATTATTCATCTGCTCACCCCGATTTGCAAGTTCACCGATCATAGAGGAATAATAATCCGTGTAATTATTCAGGGTCAGCGTGTTGGGAGACAGGGTGGCAAAGGGCTCCTGCCAGTTTTTGATCAGCTTGGAAGCAGTCTCAACATCAAAATCTCCCGAACCGGTTTTGCTGGACAGGGGGATCACAGAGCTATTCTGCAAAATCTTCTTGTTTACCTCTATCTCTCCCAGGGTAAATAAAGAGTAATTATCCTCGGGATCTTCTTCCTGATAGATTCTTGCCATCATTACATCGTGTGTCCCGTCACTGTTCACAATTTCAATCAGCTGAGGTTCACTGTAGCGATCCACTGATTTCCGGTTGAACAGTGCTTCCCCCATGGTTTGATCCGCATCCATTCCAACCGGTGCTTTCTCTTCGTCAAGAATTTTAATTTTACTGCCATCTGCCAGGGTAACTTCTTTGTTCGGAGATAAAATATCGTTAACCGATGTAACAATCCCATGAATCAATTGGTCAAACTGGGCTTGAACCGTCATAATCAAGGACGAATCAATCTGGTTGTTGTACTCCCTGACCGCTCTGTCATATTCAAGATCAGATTCATAATTGGCTTTGTCAGGAATATCCGTATAATTGGCCTGTCGATTTCCTCTTGAAACCAATAGTCCCTTCAACGAACCGATGTCATTGTTATTCAGAGAAGATGGTGCACGGTCCAAATTGAAGACGTCTGCATTGCCGTGTGCCGGCCATACCGGTTTTAACATCTGTGAATCATCTTCTACTCTTACCGTCGCCATCTTGAATGCAGTATCCTCCGTAACAAAAGGTACTCCTTCTACGTTAACGTCCACAATTCCATTGCTGTTTTCTTTATATGTAATGTTAACCATCTTGCTTAATTCATCCAAAAGCAAATTTCGCTGGTCCCTGAGATCGTTCGCCTTTTCTTTGCCTGTGCTCTCATATTGACGTATCTTCAGATTTAACGACTTGACCTGATCTCCGATCTCATTGATACGGTTAACCTGATTTTCGATATTTGTATTTAAATTAATCTGGTAATCCTTTAACTGGCTGGATATATTGTCCGCTCTCTCTAGAAAAGAAACTGCCGTCTGAATTAGGGATGCCCTGGCAACAATACTATCCGGCTCCTTCACCAGCTCCTGAAGGGATGTCCAATAATCATTCATGGACTTCTGAAAAGAAACTCCCTCTAATTCACCGAATAAGCCTTCTACTTCCTGCACCGATTGGTACTGGGACTCATAAAAGGCCTGTCTTCCTGTCTCTTTGCGATAAGCCAAATCCAAAAACGAATCTCTTACCTGTTTTACAGTAGCAAAATTAGCCCCCAAGCCTTGCTGCATGGAGGACATATAGGATTCTCCCAACTTCACGTAGCCAAAGTCTGTTAAGACAGCCTGCTGCCTCACAAACCCCTTTGTATCCACATTCGCCATATTATGGGAGGTTATATTTAAAGCGGCCTGACTGACATTCAGACCGGAAACGCCAATGTATAATCCGCCTAATGAACTCATGAACTCACCTTACCTTGCTCTTACTGCTTTGCATCGAACATCCCTGTTCCCAAAGCCTGTGCATTCCAGCTTGCTGCACTTTTTGTGTAAGTATTGTTCCCCGGCGACATCCTTGTACTTTGGATAAAGTTCATATTAAACTCTATCATCTCTAGGGATTGTTGTATTAAAGATTTGTTACGATGATTGATTTCAACCAATCTGCGAATCACCTTACTAAGATGATCATGCAGGATGGAAAGTGCTCTCTGTTCTCTGGGCTGCTTCTCCATGAGCACAATTAAGGTCTTTAATTTCAGATCTTTCTCTTTTCGATTAATTACAGTTTTAATGTTGACCATAATTTCATCTCTTTTTCGCTCTAATGCAGTTAAATTATCCACCGCTATTTGTTCCATTTCTGTAATTTTTTGAAGAGCGCTCAAGTCATTCTTCACGATGACCTGTGTTTTTTCCTCTGCGATAGGAATTAACTGCTGATACATTTCATATTCTTCCTGCATGATATCAATTAATTCATCTATTAAGCTGGCCAACGCGAAACCCCTTTTCTATAAAAGCACTTATTCTTCTGTCTTATCCTGACTCTGTATCAATTTACTCTTTGCTTTATCCTGCCTCTGTATCAATTTACTCTTTGCTTTATCCTGTCCATCAATATATTTATTCTTCTGTCTCATCCAGATACTTTGCAGCAAGTTTTTCAGCCACATCACTGATGTTGATATGATAATTACCTGCGTCCATACGCTTTTTGATGTCGTTGATCTTATCTTCTCTAAGATCAGAGGTCTGTGCTACGATTTGCTTTGCCAGCTGATAATCTTTTCCCGTCTGAGAAATCTCGAGCATATCACTGAAACCGCCGCTCTTTACCTTCGTCGTGTTTTTGGTACCATTCGTCTGATACAGCTGACTTATTTTATTAAATGCATCGATTCGCATTCCTGTCACCACCTGTCTATATCCTAATTATAACGCTTCTATATTATTTATCGGATACTTTATTAATTTCATTAGAGGTTTTCTTCATAATTATTACGGATTTCCGTCAAAATACTGTCGCTATAAGAAATATATTCCCGGCAGTACAGCAAAAACGGCAGCCGCGTAGGAAAATCCCTATTTTGACCACCGTTCCATCCTTTATTTGATTTGATCCTTAACACACTTAATTGCTTCCTGAAGCTGATTATCCTTATCCAGCGGTATCTTTGCCATTTGTCTTAAGTCGTCATTCAGTTCGACCTTGATATCCGGTGTAATGCCTATTCCCTGAATATTGCGCCCCTTTGGCGTATAATACTTGGAAATCGTCATCTTAACTGCCGTTCCATCGGTTAAGGGAATTACCTTTTGAACAATACCCTTGCCAAAACTTGTTGTGCCAATGATGGTTCCGGCTTTATCGTCCTGTATGGTTCCCGCAAATATTTCTGATGCACTGGCACTGTTCCCATTGATTAATACCGCCATCGGAACATTGATTTTTATTGCATCCTTCGCATTTTGCTCTACCCTGTTTCCGTATTTATCCTCCGTATATACAACCAGGCCTTTTGGAAGCAGACGATCCAGGATACTGACTACGGAGGTAAGCATCCCCCCCGGATTATTTCTTACATCCACCACAAGTCCCTTCATGCCGTCTTTCTCTAACTTATCTACAGCAGACACAAATTGGCCAACCGTGATCTCATCAAATTCCGATATAATAATATACCCGATTTTCCCTTTCAGCATCTGGGATGACACCGTCGGAACCTCTACTTCCCCTCGTGTTATAGTAAAATTCATCGGTTCGGTTACGCCTTCTCTCACAATAGCAATTTGAACCTCCGTACCTTCTTTGCCTTTCATTTTACTGACAACCTGCGTCAGGTCCAATCCGGTTACCTTTTCTCCATCCACGGTATAAAGAATGTCACCCGGCAGTATTCCGGCCTTTTGCGCCGGACCGGTTTCAAACGGTTTCACCACCGTTATGATCCCTGTCTTAACATCCTGACTGACCGTGGCGCCTATTCCGCAATATGAGCCGGAGGAACTGTCCATCAGAGCACTGTATTCCTCCTTGGTATAGTAAGTAGAGTAAGGATCCTTCAGGCTGCTCATAAAGCCTTTATATATCCCATCGGCAAAGGCATCCGGATTTACATCATTCAAGTAATACTTATCCACCAGCGTTTCCAAAAATGATAGTTTACTTACAACTTCCTTAAATGGCGCTTCTTTATCACTAACCTGCTGTGTGCCCACCGTTTGATTGTTCTCTGCTCCGTCCTCAATATCATGTTGAGCGTTCGTTATTAATCTGCCGCCGGCAAAGAAGTAAACTCCAATAACAACAGCAAATAGTACGATTGTTCCACATAATCCTGACAGCAAGCCGGTTACAAAATTTCTCTTCATATTGTCCTCCTATCAACCCGATGTCACGAAACAGGGGCTGTCAAAACTAAACCTGTATAAAGCAAACGAATAACGGTGAATAAATAATTCATCCGTCATATTCCATACACTCAAAATGTATGATTGACGCAAGATATTTATACACAGTTATTCATTTGTAATGATATAGGTCTTTACCAGCAAAACGTTCAGAGAAGTCTATGACCCGTTATATTGTATGTTCCCCATATTTTAATAATCAAGTTGTTCCATATACTTCATATACTTTACTACCATAAGTGCAATTTTGAATGTAATTGCATCTTCAAAAATACGCAAATCAAGATTTGTACTCTTTTGCAGCTTATCCAATCTGTACACCAGCGTATTCCTGTGGATATAGAGCTGTCTTGAAGTCTCTGATACATTCAGGCTGTTTTCAAAAAATTTGTTAATGGTTGTTAATGTCTCTTCATCAAAATCATCCGGTGATTTGCCATCAAAGATTTCTTTGATAAACATCTTACATAAAGGCATAGGCAATTGATAAATCAGTCTTCCTATTCCCAGGTTATTGTAAGCAACTACATTTCTTCCACTATAGAAGATTTTGCCTACATCAAGCGCCATCTTTGCTTCCTTATAGGATCTGGAGACATCCTTGATTTCGTTTACGATGGTTCCATAGGCCACATGAACCTTAGACATCGCCTCTGTATTCAACATATCAAGAACCACTTTGGCAGTTTTGTTTAAATCTTCATAGGTTTCGTTCTGTTTTACATCCTTAACAAGTATGATATTCTTCTCATCTACTGCAGTGATAAAATCCTTTGTCTTACCGGAGAAAAGGCTGCGTACTGTTTCCAGTGCATTCGCATCCTTCTCATACTTGGTTTCAATGATATAAACTACTCGTCTTGCTTCTGTATCAATATGAAGCTTCTTGGCACGGTTATAGATATCTACCAAAAGAAGATTGTCCAGCAGCAAATTCTTAATGAAATTATCTTTGTCATATCTTTCCTTATAGGCTACCAAAAGGTTTTGGATCTGGAAGGAAGCTATCTTTCCAACCATAAATACATCCTCACTGTCGCCCTTAGCCAGAATCACATATTCCAACTGATGTTCATCAAACACTTTAAAAAACTGATATCCCTGGATGGACTGGCTGTCTGCCGGAGATGAAACAAATGCCAAAACCGCATTCTCATATTGCTCAGCATTCTCAATTGTTGTAGCCAGAACCTTACCTTCCGTATCCATAACGCAGATATCAATGCGTGTTATTCCTTTTAGCCCGTCAATGGTACTTTGAAGAATCTGATTGGAAATCATGTACTCACTCCCTTTTATATAGTATATTTGTATTTTTCTTTAAAATTCATGTTTACGAAACATATTTTAACACCAATTTCAGAAGAAGTAAATAAATTTTATTAGTTTTACATAAACCTTTTCGTATAATTTCTATTAAAAACATGATTTTATAATTAGTTTATTACGTAAACTAATTCCAAAATCTATTTTCGTCCACTCATAATATGCGATATTGATTTGCATCCTATTCAAATAAAAATCCTTATCATCGAACTCAATGCATACCTTCCCGAAGTGTTCCCATTCGAAAAACAAAACAGGGAACACTTTCGTGTTCCCTGATCAAAGTTTATTACTAGTTTGTAACAACCTGTTCGGTTTCTTTGTCAAAGATATGTAGCTTCGTCATATCAAAAGCAATCTTTAACGTATCATCCGGTCTTGCAGTAGTACGAGGATTAACACGAGCTGTTATTTCTAAGTTCTCATCTACAGTAAAGTACAGGAATACTTCGGCACCAAGTAATTCATAAACTCTTACCGTTGCTTCAATGATACTGTCAGGTGAATTGCTGATGAACACTTCTTCATCATGAATATCTTCCGGACGAATACCTATGATAACTGACTTGCCTTCATAACCGCCTTCAATAACTTTCTTTGCTTTTCCTTCCGGAATCTTAATGGTGTTAGCACCAAACTGTGCATATACATCAGCACCCTTTTTAATGATGGTAGCATCAATTAAGTTCATCTGAGGTGATCCCATGAAACCGGCTACGAATAAGTTGGATGGTCTGTCGTATAAATTCTGAGGGCTGTCTACCTGCTGAATTAAACCGTCCTTCATAACAACGATTCTGGTACCAAGTGTCATAGCCTCTGTCTGATCATGTGTTACATAAATGAAAGTAGTTAACAGTCTCTGATGTAATTTAGAAATCTCGATACGCATCTGTACTCTCAACTTAGCATCAAGGTTTGATAAAGGCTCATCCATTAAGAATACCTTAGGGCTACGAACGATAGCACGACCCATGGCAACACGCTGTCTCTGACCACCGGATAACGCCTTCGGTTTACGGTCAAGCAGATGTTCGATACCAAGAATTTGAGCTGCTTCCTTAACTACTTTATCAATCTGATCCTTCGGAACTTTTCTTAATTTCAAACCAAATGCCATGTTATCAAAAACTGACATATGAGGGTATAATGCGTAGTTCTGGAAAACCATCGCAATATCTCTGTCCTTAGGTTCTACGTCATTAACTAATTTTTCACCAATCCATAACTCACCTGATGAAATCTCCTCAAGTCCTGCGATCATACGAAGTGTTGTAGATTTTCCACAACCGGATGGTCCTACGAAGATGATAAACTCTCTATCGGCTATCTCTAAGTTAAAGTCTTTTACAGCAATAACCCCATTTGGATACTGCTTTGTGATATTCTTTAAAGATAAACTTGCCATTTGCAATCCTCCTAATTTCTACATTATCAAGTACCTTGTACTACTCTTATACCTGTAATAATACACCATTCAAACGCTTTAAACCATATCCCATTTTAACAAAATAGGTTTTGGCCTTTTGTATACTTTGTATATTCCAAGTAAAAATAAGTACTTTTACCGATAATACGCGATTAATTTGTTTTATTTACTGTCTATATTCAATAAAACCCTCTCCCATAACCTCTCTTACATCACTTATAATTACAAAAGATTTTGGATCGATTTGCTGAGAGATCTCGATAATTCTGACAATTTCCTTTTTTGATACGACACAAAATAACATTTTTCTATCCTGATTAGAATACATTCCGGTGGAACTGAGCCCGGTGACCCCTCTATCCAGGGAATTTAAAATCTCATTTGCTATCTTTTCATAATCATTTGATATAATGTAAGCCATTTTGGCAAAGGTGATTCCCTCTAATATTCCGTCTGATACCTTAGCAGTGATAAATACAGCAATGATGGCATAAAGGGCATTCCCGATTCCAAATACAAATGCACCGATGACAATAATTACTCCGTCAATTACATTTAATATCTGCGGTATGGAGATATGCTTCATATAAGGGTGAATCAGTGTGGCAAGCATATCCGTCCCTCCGGTGGAGGCTGAGGCCGAAAATACCAGACCTATTCCTATCCCGCCGATTACCCCGCCAAAGATCGCGGAAAGCAGCAGATCGTCAAAATGAAAATCGTAGATCGGGATGATCAGCAAAGCGATTGTGAAGGAAACTGCACCCGTGATTACGGAGATGATATATCGGAAGCCTTTTAATTTAATTGTAATTAAAAATAAAGGGACATTACATATTACATTAAAGATCCATATGGGAAGGCCTCCGTTCACCCAGTTTTCTGTAAGTGCTTTTACTACAATGCCAAGACCGGACACTCCGCCTGTGACCATACCCACGGGTTCAAAAACCAAATTCACCGAGACTGCCATCAAAAAAGCTCCCGCCAGAATATTCAGGTACTTTATAATGATTCTTCTATTGTTAATCCAGAATTTATCTGTCGCCATATCTTCACCTCATACCTATGGAACTGCTTCCAAGGTCTTCCCTTATGGTTTGCATTTCCACTTTTCTTTATACATTCCCTTTCTTCTATTTCAATCATATGCTATAATTAGCGTAAAAATGAAAACACCATTCTTAGACAAATGTTTACGTCTGAGAAATCCCGGACTCAACCTTAGCAGGGGTCGGACAATAAATCCAAATCAGGAATTATAGCAATAAAAGGCTTTAAGGAAAGGTGATATCATGAACAGAGAAACGGTATTAATCACCGGTTCCTCAAGGGGAATCGGAAAAGCAATCGCTGTGAAATTCGCAAAGAAGGGATATAATGTTGTCATTAACTGCGCAAAGCAAAACGAACTGTTACTAAGCGCAAAGAAGGAAATAGAATCCTATCAGGTTCCATGTCTGGCTTACCTGGGGGATATTGGAGACTATGGGGTCGCAAAGGAATTGTTTCGACAAATCAAAAAGTCATTCGGGAGTGTAGATGTTCTTGTAAACAATGCAGGAATCGCCTATATCGGCTTACTTACCGACATGTCCTTCGAGGATTGGAACAGGGTATTAACAACCAATTTAACCTCTGTTTTTAATTGCTG
Organism: Bacillota bacterium; assembly: GCA_023439505.1. Lineage (GTDB taxonomy): Bacteria > Bacillota > Clostridia > Lachnospirales > Lachnospiraceae > Mobilitalea. The sequence goes on along the minus strand of JAEXNR010000048.1, from coordinate 61,380 downwards.
TTCTCTGGCCGTTCCCGATATGGTTCACAAAAAATCAGGAAAGATCATCAACATTTCATCCGTCTGGGGGAATGCAGGTGCATCCTGCGAAGTTGCTTACGCTGCATCCAAAGGCGGTATGAACGCTTTTACAAAAGCACTCGCCAAAGAATTGGCTCCAAGCAATATACAGGTCAATGCCGTTGCCTGCGGTGCCATTGACACTGAGATGAATCATTTTCTAAATGATGAAGAATTATTACAATTAATGAATGAAATACCTGCGAATCGTCTTGGTCGTGCAGAAGAGGTGGCTGATTTGGTACACCATCTGGCCTGCAAGAATGAATATCTTACAGGTCAGATCATCGGGTTGGACGGAGGCTGGATATAATCGAACTATTTGACCTCTGCTGCCTGGTGAGGGGGGGTTACCAGATCCCGGACGATTCGCAGGAAACTACAGCATATCAGCCTCCGCAATTCTATAAATTTATTAAATCGGGTGTCAGGTCATATTTGCTTATCACTATACCCGGTTTTGCCTTGTATATTTAAAATATTTCTCTATTTCACCAGCGATGACCGGTCTTTCCAGTAAAAATCCCTGTCCCAGATCACAGCCGATTTCTTTCAGATAATATAATTGTTCCTTTGTTTCGATTCCCTCTGCCACAACCTTAAGCTCCAGGTTGTTCGCCATTGAAATGATAGTTTTTACCAGATTCTGTCTTTTTGAAATTCCGGTCAGATCATCAATGAACACCTTATCGATCTTTAATTTATCCAGCTCGAATAGATCCAGCTGTCCCAGCGAGGAAAATCCGGTGCCAAAATCATCCATGGAAATCCTGAAGCCTTCTCTCTTAAGTCTCTTTAAGTTCATCGTGATGGCTGTGATATCACCAAGTGATACACTTTCTGTTATTTCCAGTTCAATTTCTTCGGTATTCACCTGATATTTTCTCAGGATATCCATCACTCTGTCAGCAAATTCCATCTGTTCTAATTGCTTTACTGAAAGATTGACCGCGATTGGAACAATCTGATAACCGGCCATTCTCCATACGGATATCTGCCTGCAAACCTGCTCCAGAACCCACTCGCCTATCTCAAGTATCTGTCCCGTTCTTTCTGCCAGCGGAATAAACTGATCCGGTGGAATCTTGCCAAGAAGAGGATTTTCCCAACGCAATAATGCCTCTGCACAATCCATCTTGTCCTGCGCCTTTAAATTAAAAATGGGCTGATAACAAAGATATAATTCATTCCGATGCAGGGCTCTGATCAGCTGATTTGTTAAGAGGAACTTCATTTCTATATCTTTTGACATTTCGAATGTGTAGAAACAGATATTGTCCTCCGTCTGATTCTTCGCCTTTGACATTGCGATATCAGCAAAGCGGATCAGGGTTTTTGCATCTGCAGCGCTGTCAGGATAATCGCTGATCCCAATATAGATGTTAATATAAAGTGTGGTGTCATTAATTATATATGGTCTTTTTATAGTTTCCAGAAGAGTCCGGGCATAGGTCTTCATCTCGACCTTATTATTCCTGTCACTGCAGAAAACAGCAAATTCATCTGTATCACATCTGGATAACAAGCAATCTTCTCCCATGGCTTTTGTTAATCTGTCTGAAAGCTCAATCATCAGCTGTTCGGCAAAATTGTGTCCAAGCGAATCATCAATCTCTTTCACCCCTTCTACTCCAATGGAGCAGATGTAAAATGAGGCAGCACAAGAATTCCTTATGCTTGCATCCACTGCTTGACAAAAATAATTGCGATTAAATAATCCGGTTAACAAATCCTTTTGCTGCAGATCATTCATTCTTATGTCCAGTTTTTTCTTCTCGGACAAATCTTTAAACACGCCGACATAATGGGAAGTTTTCCCATAATCCGCCTGTATACTGTTTATTGTAAGCCATTCGGAATAAATATCTCCTCGCTTATTCTTGTTCCAGATCTCTCCCCGCCAAATCCCATTAAGCTTAAGCTGGCTCCACATCTCCTTATAAAAGCTCTCATTTTGTATCCCTGACTTTAGTATATTCATCCCTTTGCCTGCGATTTCGGGCAGAGTATATCCTGTAATTTCGTAAAAAGCCTGGTTAATCCATTCCGTTCTTCCGACTACGTCAGTAATTACAACGCCTTCCGTACTGTTCTCCAGTGCTTTCTTGAACAATTGTAATTGTTTTTCATTTGCAATTCTTTCCGAAATATCTATATAAATGACATACGCACCAATCATTTTATTCATACTGGTCACAGGATAACAAATAATCTCGACATCAACTCGCTGGCCATCTTTTCTTCTCCTTTGGCCCTCCTGCTTTAATACGATCCCTCTATAGATGTCTTGTATATTTTGATTCACCTGTCCTTTATTCTCTTCCATAGATACCAGATCCTGTACATATTCCCCTCTGATTTCGTCCAGTGTATATTGGAACAGCTCAGTGAAATTCTTGTTAATGTTTACCACCCTGCGTTCGCTGTCCATAATAATGACAGAATAAGGGGAATCAAGAAACAGTGTGTTAAACATCAGCTTCTGTCTGTTCTTTTCCGATGCATCATGGATAATAGAAAATAACAGGGTGCCTTTTTCCGATTTAATAGGATAACTGTAGACTTCAACTTCTCTTAACTCATTGTTTGCTAATTTGTGAACAAACTGAAAGAAGTTTCTTTTCTCCGTCTTTGCCAGCTGCATCTCGGCTTCTGTCTGAGACTGGCTCAGCATATTAATCTCCTGTATTCTCATCGTTAGTAATACATCCTTCGAATAGCCGTAATACATGACCGCAGCATCATTTGCTTCAATAATCAACCCTGTGGATGGTTCAATCAGCAGCATCACACTGTTATGATGTTCAAACATATTCCTGTAAGTGTATCCCATTCCCATAGTAGGTGCTATGGCTTGACCCATCATGCTGAAGGAATTAAAAAAGAGATATTGGATATTGTTCAACATATACATCTGGATATCGGAGAGAAAGTAATCCCCATTATTTCTTTGATACTTCCACTGATAGATGATTTGATTTTTATTATTGATGGCATCTTTAATAATTTTTTTTATTTTACAGTCAGAACGCATCTCATCCGGCTGATATTGGGGGGAGATCTCCTCATGAAGAAGTCCGATCATATCCTGCTTCATAGAATATCCAAAAAGTTCCAACGCCATTTTGTTGCAATCAATGATCACCAATTCTTTCACCACACATAATGCTATGGGAAATAGATCTATAATCTCATCAAATGATATTTCAAAATTATCTCTTTCCACACTGCACCCCCCTGTGCCTCCTACGTAATCTGCGATTAGTTCATCAAGGTATTGGCTCAACGCAACCACTCCCTCATCCAACATATTACTTCTCATCATACGTACTCTGTTATTCAATTTCTGTCTTACAATTTCTATTTTATAGGATTTTTTAAATTGTTTATTCAAAAATAATCTTCATCCTTATTATAAGATTTTTTGTCCTATCCGCATTTCAATTTTATCCTATGTGTAAAAATATCTGTTAGATACAGTTTAACATGGTGCAGCTCCAGAATTTAATCCAGAGCTTGTCCATCTCTTCCTCACTTAACTTTGTATTATAGATGATCATCTCTATCACCTGCGAGTTGCAAAATCTCTTAAAGTCGTTCAGGTACTCCGTTACTGTTCTGCTATCATCTATCACTTTTCTCTCCATCCCCTGATTGATGATATCGACGATGATCTTATTCTCTTCATTTGTCCAAAATTTAAACTTGTCTCTAATCGATGCGGCCACTTCCTCCGGTGGAAAAAGATGGTATCGCAGCAAAAATTTTTGTTTGATCAGATCCCTTGTATAATATTCCATACTCTTTTTATAAAGTGTATACAGTTTCATCTTAGGAGTAGTATTTTGTGACAATTCACAAATACCATGGAGATAATCCAGGTACTCTCCATATACTTCATCATACAGGCTAAGGAATAGCTCCTGTTTAGATGAATAATAAAAATACAGGGAAGATGCTTTAATATCTACCTCACCGCAAATATCCCTGATATTGGTACCTTCATATCCCTTCTCCAGGAAATACTTAAAGGAAATATATCGAATTGTATCATTTGTTGCATTGATCAATAAGAATCACCGCCTACCTAACATTCGTTAGGTAAATTATAACATTTTAATAAAAAAAATTCAATCAGCTTTTTGACATATTTAGATATTTTTTTGCTTATTTTTTCACTTATATACATTATTAGTAATTCCACCAATATACTTCAAAAAGCATGACAACAACCAGTTACTTTCAGAACATATATCTCTGAGTATCCTGATTCCATCATGCTTTTTCTTTATTGAAAAAATTGCATCTCCATTTATCTTTTCAATTATCTTTTGCAGTTATCTTTTGAAGTTATCTTTTACATTATCTTTTAGAATAATTCACAAACAGGTTTAATTAAAAATATTTATTGATATTTTAAGGTCGTCTTAAGTGATGATCAATTAACTGATACAGTTCTTCAATATTAAACGGTTTCGCAATATAATCATCCATACCGCTGTTTAAGCACTTCTCCCGATCTTCCCTCATCGCATAGGCAGTAATTGCTATAATGGGTATCTGTGTCCCCTTCTCACATTCCTCTCTGATGATCCGGGTCACTTCAAATCCATTCATCTCAGGCAGCTGTATGTCCATCAACACCAAATCGATTTTTCTGTTTCTTATGATCTCCAACGCTTCTTTCCCATGAAATGCAGCGATGTATTCATACCCTTTGCCTGATATGATATTTTCCATCACATTTTGATTCATCAGATTATCCTCAACATATAATATCGTCTTATCTGACTGCAGTGTATCCTTCTTATCTTCCCGGGATATATTACCGGTTTCCTTCTCTGACTCCCTGTCCAGCTTGAGCTCACATGTGAAATGAAAGACACTGCCTTCCCCCACCACAGATTCAAAAGAAATATCACCCTTCATTAAAGTGGCCAGCTGTTTTGCGATGGCAAGCCCCAGACCTGTTCCCATGAATTTTTTCTTCGTGGATAAGTCTCCCTGACTGAAATTCATAAAGATTCTGTCCCGAAATGCTTCCTCTATTCCAATTCCGGTATCCTTTACCATAAACTCCAGTCTTTCTGAAAGACCATCTGATGTCAACTTTTTAATACGAAATGAAACCATACCTTTGTCCGTAAATTTTATTGCATTACCAATCAGATTCGTCAATATCTGTTTTAGTCTGACTTCGTCCCCTATAACCTGAAAGTTGATGGAAGGGTCCAGATAAAAACTAATCTCGAGTTCTTTCGCATTTCCGGTCAACAGTAATTCCTGATGAACTGTTTTAATTATCTTATGTAAATCAAAAGGTGCTTCATTTAATACAATTACATTGGATTCTATTTTTGAGATATCTAAAATATTATTAATCATCATCAGAAGTGTATCAGAAGATGATTTCAATAATTTAAGATAATATTTTTGTTCCTCATTCATATCCAGCGTTTGAAGGAGCTGAATCGTCGCAAGAATTCCGTTGAATGGTGTCCTGATCTCATGACTCACATTTGCAACAAATAACGTTTTTGCCTCATTTGCCTGCACAGCTTCCCGTTTTAATTGTTCCAGCTGTCTGCACTTTTCTATAATTTCAAACTCAATTGTTTTTTTATCCGTAATATTTTCATTTGTTCCCACGATTCTTATTGGGTTTCCATCTTTGTTCCATTCACTGACTCTCCCCTTGCACCGAAACCATTTATAGTTACCCTCCTTTACCCGGAGCTGATACTCGAAGTCAAATTTTTCCCCATTGAGATGTTCTGAAACCGTTTTTTTGACACGCTCTACCTCCTCAGGATGAATTAGCTTTTCCCAATCGTTAATGCACATATCAACTTCTTCTCTGTCGTCGCCGACGATATCCCCCCAATTATCATAATGAAATAACCTTCTGGTGGACAGATTCGCTTCCCATACACCAAAATTACCGCTTTCCAACGCCAATCTCCAGCGTTCTTCAGATTCCAGCAATCTTCTTGCCAGCTCCTTTTTCTCTGAGATATCTTTATAAATTGCAATCGTACCAATAAAGCTTCCATCAGCGTCATGCAAGGAGGCAATCGCAACAGATACATCTATTAACGTTCCGTTCTTATGAATCCGTACAGTTTCATAGTTGTCAAACTTCTTCCCCCTTCTCACCTTCTCAATGCCGGCAAAATACCCTGGGATTAACTCCTTGGGAATCAAAATTCGCGCGTCCTTGTTTAATATTTCTTCCGCCTGATATCCAAGCTTTGCCTGTGCCCCCTTGCTCCATAAGATAATTTTTCCTTCTGTATTCAACGCAACAATAGCATCATCAAAGATATCCAGAGAAGCAGAAAACATTGTCGCATCCTTTGAAATCTTTTCGATTTGGGACATGTCACGAATAATACTAACCACTACCCCCGGTTCATCCTGATTGTAAATCGATTTTACTTCAGCCAGGAATCTGGTGCCGTTCTTCTTATAATGATATGACCTGAATTCAATTCCATGTTCCAAAGCCTGATTAATCTGTCTTTGGGTAAATTCTCTCGTGTCCTCTCTCCGGATATCAAATATACTCAAAGCAGTCAATTCCTCATACGAATACCCATATGCTTCAACCGCCTTCTTATTCCCGTATAAAATTCGCCCATCCTCATTTACAATCAGGATGATATCAAGAAAATCTCTCACAAAATTTTTATAAACAGAATACTCGCACCCATTCATTGCTATTTCCTCTTTTTTGAGAAGGGTACAAAGTAAATATTCTTTATATGGACACAGATGAAACACAAACCTTCTCTTATCCAGTTCGATTTCATCCAGGATATGTTGATATCCCTTTTGCAGATAGTGTGACTGGTTTTGAAGGATCTCAAGGATTCGTGCATTTAATTTATCCTTCTCGGCCTTCTTTTCCAACACGTCTCTTAATTCTTCCAAAAAAAAATTATTCTGATAAATCCACTCAAAGTCTATTAGTTTCAGCCCGTTATCTGTTTGATAGATTGGATTTAGCACAAACGCCATTTGTTTCAGCACATCATAATGATGCAGCTCTGCTTTTAACTGATCAGACATTGGCCACCCTCCTCATTGGTTTTTTTACATCATTATTTTACCATATATTGTTGATTATTCCTAGCCCAACCTTCTATTCAATTGGTACGGCCTCTGCCCAAATCTTGAGTACATCGGTCAGAATCAATTTGCTTACATGGATCTTGTATTCCCGCTCCTTAATTTTTAATATTCTATTATCGATCACCTCTGCTGCCAGATCGGCATCAATGCTTTCTACTTCCTTTCCTAGCAGTACCGTATATTTTTTATGAATGCTTTTCTCCAAAACTATCTTATCAAGATCACTTCCCGTAAAGGCAAGTATGATTTCTATATCCTCCAGTATTAAATGTTGGGTATTGATTGTTTGTTCCAGCATTTTCAGTCGTTCTTCTTTGTCCGTAATGGTACTTTCAAGATATGCCGTCCTTTCCTGATAATAGTCAAGGCGATATCCTGTCACAAGCATCAGCATTGCCATACCCATAATCACTCCGACAGTAGTGCCGGAAAAAAAGCAAAATTTATATCCTGCACCGGACCTTACCTGTTCCATAACTCTCCACACCTTTGTAAGATTTTAATCACACCGCACCCAAGATTAGCTCCTGTTAATGCTGTCAGCACGTAGATTCCCTGTTTAATGATCGTTTTCAATTCTCCCTGGAATAATCCCTTTTCAATCGCCGCATAGGAAGAGAAGGTATCTCCCAAAGCGATGGCCATCGCCCACAGCTTGACGGCATCGGCCAGGTCAACCATTGTCTTAAGAGGCGGCTTATTGGTAAGTACCGCTCCGATCCCGGCAAAAACACATGATCCGATTACCACACCAAAGGATACAAAGAAGTTATGGACGATCCCTGCAAACAAATCCGACAACACAATCACCCTCTCACATCTTTTTATAAGGTATTTGGAAGAACCGACATTTATACCCGCTGCAGAAGGTAATTATTCTTGTACTCTGAGCGCACTGCAACGCTGATAGAACGAAAAAGCCATAGATAACAACACTGAACGCTATCTACAGCTTTTTTGGTAGGGTGTGCCGCCGGTCAATCTCATAGTTTCAGATCTACCTGACGTATTATAATTTACTTTTATTCTGTAAGCATATATCTTAAGTATTCGTCCCCTGTCTCAAGTTCCTTCCAGATAAAAGCACCCTCTTCCAGGATCATATAGCTATTGGGGCTATTTTCCTTCGGGATCGATACAGAACCTGGATTTATATAAATATAATCCTTATATTCCACGAACTTCGGGACATGAGTATGCCCATTCATCAGGATATCACCGTTCTTTAGCGGCGGCAGACTATCTTCATTATATTTGTGACCATGGGTGGCATAGATCATACGGTTTTCGGAATAAAGGATGGCATAATCCGCCATGATGGGAAATTCCAGTACCATTTGGTCCACTTCAGTATCACAATTGCCGCGTACACATAGGATCTCCTCTTTTATACCATTAAGCAGGGAAAGCACTTCTTTTGGTGCATATTCTCTCGGAAGATCATTGCGGGGGCCATGGTATAGGATATCTCCCAGCAATATCAGCTTGTCCGCTTTTTCTTTTACATAGGTTTCAACCATTTTCCTGCAATAATAGGAAGAACCATGTATATCTGATGCGATCATTAATTTCATGTCAGTCCCTCATTTCTGTCTCATTCTGCTTTACTTTTACTAGTTCTCTTGCGCCCCTCAGTCTTTTGTGAAACTGCAGATAAAAGTCAACTCCCGTCTCAAATTTCTTCACGTAGAAGCTTTGAAGCAGATACATTGTTATATTCTTTCGCGTGACTTCATCCCGGATTTGCATTATGATATTCTCCATATCATTCAGAAGATAATGCCAGTCAATCAGGAATTTCCTGTTCTTGGCATAGTCAGGCGTATCAATCCATTTACTTACTCCGGTCTGGGTTTCGCTTTGGTTATGGCATTCCTTTGTCTGCAGAAAATACTTGAAATCATGGTTCTCATAATATCTACCCAGCGGAAAAATCCTGCAAATACCGGGACGTATGGAATGGATCCTGCATCTTCCGGCATCGCTTAGGAACGCGCAGGCACCTGACGGCCCATTCATTTTAAGATTCGGCAGAATTACCCCGTCGACAATATTCAGCTCTATCTGATGCCCCAGTAGCTCCTCGAAGGAGAGGTTCTGAGCGTCAGTGATCCGGTAAATGTCGTAAGGGTCCAGGACAATGGAATTGCCCATTCCATGACAGCAGGAAGCTGCCCCTTTGCATCCATTACAGCTTGCCGTTACCAAATCACTGATCTCATATAACCTACCATCCGATATTTCCTCAAGACTGCACTTTCTCTTCACGTCATCTACCTCATAGAATGGTTTTTGTTTATTGATCCATTATATCATATTATTACTTTTTCGCAATCCGCGATTTGATACTCATTCTACGGTTATGATCCGCACTTTAATACTCATTCTACGGTATGATTTGATACCAATTCTATCGTATGATTTGATACCAACGCTATGACTACTCATTCCTGCTACAATCCGTAATACCGCATAATGGCACCTGCAATATACGCTGTACTTCCCTCTCCGTATATGCTATCGTTCGCTTCCTTCAATTTATTATTGTTTTGATACTCCTTTGCAAGATCAATCAGAATAGCCCTTGCATTGTCCAGATGAAACATTCCCTTGTAGCATTCTGCCAGTCTTGAGATTAAATTCTTTTCCGCATCCTTTTCCCCTTTCCCGGCTATCCCGGCGAGCTGTTGATAAATGTCCTGGTTTTCTTTTTGATAATCCGTGATACCCTCTATCGGCTCAAATGCTGCTGCCTTGGCTTTGTCCTTGCTTCCGTACCATTTGATCAGCTCTGCACTGATTTTATCATCCTTTAAGTTCTTGAGCAGGGAAGCTCTGTATTTCTTCTCCTCCCCTTCTCCATACGTTTGTATCAGCTGTTCATAGTCTTCCTTTGTCAGATTTTCTTCCATTTTAGCTATGATCTCGTTTACATCTTCTTCATTAAATGCTTCAAAACTCATCGTATTGACTCCTTTCATTACGTCGCCGATCAGCTCCAGAATCCCGTTTAGCCGGTCTCGCTTTTTCTCCAACAGAGATTTCTGGGCCAGCAAAGCTTCCCCCTTATCATAATCAGGGTTACTCATGATTTCTTTTATAACAGACAGTGGCATCTCAAGCTCTCGAAAGAACATAATCTGCTGCAGCCTTTCTATCGCTGCATCATCATAAAGCCGATAACCTGCTTCCGATATTTTCGCCGGTATCAGAAGACCTATTTCATCATAGTATCGTAATGTTCTGATACTAACTCCGGTTATCTCTTCCACTTCTTTTACTTTCCTCATGTTTCACCTCCTGATCTGAACATAAACCATCACGCAACGGTAGAGTCAATAGAAAAATTTAAAATATTCGTAAACTATACTACTAAATTCGTAATTCACCATCTTCTGATCAAGAATAACAACTTTACTTTGACATTTGATCGATGTGAATTATATTCGCTCTCTTAACCAGTCGATTTCACTCTTGACAATTCTTGCCGGATTTCCGGCTATTATGGCATTATCTTCATCGAATCTTTTGGTTAATAATGAGCCTGCTCCTACAATGCAATTATTTGCAATGTGTACCCCTTTCAGACATATTACTTTGGTTCCAATCCATACATGATTGCCAATAGATATACTCTCTGACGTATTCAGTCTTTTACCGGATAAATCTATAATAGAATGGCTGTCGCCTGTCCTGAATTGGATATCATTTGCAAGCATGCAATCTCTTCCAATTTTAATCGTTGTCCCCTCAATTGCGGCAAGCTGTGTGGCACCATGGATTGAAGTGTGTTCTCCAATTATAATTTCGTTATTGTCATCCTCAATATGAAGTTCCGCTTGGTTCAAAGACACTCTTTCCCTTATTATAACATGATTATTGTTTCCTTTAATATCAATCCTGCAATGATCTAAGCTTGTAAAGTCTTTCATGATAATGGTGTTATGAATTCCGTTTACTGTAATCTTTGTTTTCTTCATGAGAACAGCACCTGTTCTCATACGGTTCTTTGCAGGAATACGTATTCTGGTTCCACCCAAAGTAGCATTGTAAATCCGCAGCAAACACGCTATGCCTTTCGGATGATGTTTCATACAGGTAATGATTTTTTGTCTCAATGCCCTACCCCCTTATAAAAGATAGACTATATTATATGTTAATATATGTATCGTTCTGTTCAATGGCATCACCACTCAATTGCCATTTCATTCTTTGCTTATTAAGTAAAAAAGACTCCCTGGCAAGCACGAATTTTACTCGTACCAACCAGAGAGGCCAATCAATTACATTTATTTCCTATTATATATTTTTTTTCAATCATATTGTTATAAGACACTTCGGTACTTCCTAATACACTACTCTTCAGAGAAATATTCTAATAATTCCTTATACCGATCTTGCGCTGAATAGCAAGTATCTAAAATTACTTATCACCATAATGATATCTACAAGCCAATATATAAATATTTTCTTTGTCAATTTTATAAATCAGTCTATCTTTATCATTGATTCTTCTACTCCAAAAGCCAGCCAGATTTCCACTTAATGCTTCGGGCTTTCCAACCCCTTCATTTCCATTTCTAGCGATATGTTCAATTAACTGATTGATTTTTCTTAATGTTTTTCTGTCTTCCGTCTGCCAATAAATATAATCATCCCATCCATTTTTTGTAAATATCTTATTCATCAACTTCTACCTCAGGAAGATCATGTACAGCTACCATTCCATTTTCTAACTGAGCCTTTGATTCCATCAACCAATCATAATTATTTCTATTTCCCATTACATATATATTTTCTATCATATTGTTGTAGGACTCTTCTGATAGCATAACAACATTTTTGTTATCCTTCCTTGTAACTATCATCGTCTCATAGTCATCTGTGATTTTATCCATATATGTCTTCATATTTTCTCTTAGCGTTGTATAGTTAACAGCCAGCATAAAAGCACCTCCTTTACGTACATTTTTCTGTACTCTTATTATATCGTACAATTATCTGTACGTCAATAATAGTATATGCTAAATAGTAAAAAAAATCCCCAAAACATTTCTGTTTTGAGGATTTGAATTTTGTAATAATTATCTCTTTAAAAGAGAATGCGGAGCTGAAAGTGGCTTAAAGACTGGGTTTTTATGTGGTCGTGTTACTTTTAGGTGTATTACTCAGGGCTACTGAGGACTATCAAGATATTTTAATGATACTTATTACTGTATCTTGTTGTTTAAGATAATTACATAACCGATCCATCAAAGCTGTATAAGGCATCTTTTTTGAATTCTCATATTTTGTACTAGATGGATATATCAAAATATCTGTATCATCTGCACATGTACGTATTACTTTTCTTCGCTTGACTCTTTCCATTCTAATGAACCATGTATTTTCCATAACTTAGTCTGTTTTGGTAGATACTCAAAACTATCAATTGAATCCGAATAGAAAAATGGACTATAACTACCTACAAAACCGTCGTAATATGGCGCATTGTTGCATTCTTGTCCAACAGCAGGTACAACCTTTGAATTATTATTTTTTTGCTAATGAAGTACCTGCCCCACATAAAAATCCAAATTTCTTTTTATCTGAAATAAGTAATTGCTGTATTCCCTTAATATATTCACTTGGATCAAAATACGTCATATTATATACCCCTCTTTATACATAAATTTCTTTATACAATTATCTATATCTCGTCTATCAATCTGTCAAAATCACTTTTAAACAATCTATCCTGCGTAATTCTATATTTTTCAAATTCACTTTCAGCAAATGTCTTTGCCATTTCGGCTGTTACTTTTCCACTACCTTCAAGAATTTCCCTTTCATTGAATTGTAAGAATGCATTTAATTTTTTTGACCAGTCCTGCATTGTCATTGGTATTCGTCTCCTTGCCTGATCTTCTGCATAATCAAGATACATGCTGACAATTCTGTCTAAACTCTCCAATTCTTCTTTTGCTAAATAGTTTTTTGCAATTGAAACATCGCGTTTTACTATTTTTCCATCAGGTGCATTCATCCAAGTGGTCAAACCCATGTGTTCCTTTGTAGCATCTGCTCTATTTACAATCACCTCTGCTGCTGTATGTCCGTGAATCGCAAAGTGAAGTTTATTTTGTACAATAGAAAAAAAATCTTTTGTAGTTGGAGCATTTACATTATAATCCATAGCTGTTGCGTAAATGTCTGTAATCTTCTGATAAAACCTTCGCTCACTTGCTCTGATTTCTCTAATTTCATCCAACAAGTGTTCAAAATAATCTTCATCTAAAAAAGCACCATTTTTCATACGATCATTATCAAGAACGTATCCTTTTACAGAATAATTTTTTAATATATTAATCGCCCATTGTCTAAATTGAATTGCTCGTGTTGAATTTACCCTGAATCCAACTGAAATAATTGCTTCTAGGCTATAAAACTTTCTTTTACGCTGAACTTCTCGTTCACCTTCCATTTGAACTGTCAAGAATTCCTTGACAGTTGCCCCATCATCAATTTCATTTTCCTTAAAGGCTTTAACTAAATGCGAACTGATATTCTGCTTTGTCGTATCATATAATATTGTCATCATTTCTTGAGTTGCCCACACATTTTCCTCAGCGTACAACACTTCAATTGATTTTTCTCCAGTCTCTGCCGTAAATGTTAAAAATTCAGCTGTACTATTCCTGATTTGAAGCTTCTTGTTTTCCATTTCCCTCACCACTTTCCTTAGGTAAAACTTCTATTATATCCCCAATATCAACCTTCAATGCATCGCAAACCTTAACTAATACATCCGTTGTAATATTTTAATTACGTCCTAGCTTAGCCATTGACGCCGTGCTAATTCCTGCTATCTTTGTTAAGTCTTTCTTCTTCATGTCTCGATCTATAAGTATTTTCCATAATTTCTTATAACTCACAGGCATAAATTATTCCTCCAATTGAACAGATAGAAATCTATTTTCAAACAAAAACGCTTATAGTTCTATTATATCAAAACAATTTGAAGATACAAATAAATTTTACATCCGCATACTTCATACTTTGGTATCATCCATGATTTGACATAATTTGCAAAGCAATTTGCAAAGTTTGCATTTGCACGCCCTATTCTCATATAACTGGAATTTACTATTGAACTTATTTTGACTTTAAACATCGATAAAATGGCTGCACTTTTTACAGCCACTGGCTTCAATTAGTACAGCCAAATATCAATTTTGGCAATAGAAAGTGTAGCCAACTGCATAAATCCTTAAATATATCTTTCTATCAATAAATATTCTGGCTACAATCGGTACAGCCATTTTACCGATTTGGCTATAAAAAATACTGCCATCTCGTGGCATTGGCTACAAAAGGTGTAGCCATATGAAATATTTTAGGGGTTTCAGGGGATTTTACCCCCTGACAAGATGCAATAGAACGGCGACGTCGCTATTGCGTGTCTTGCAGTACACTGGCTCAACTTTTTACAACAATTCTTCGATTCACAAAAAAAGATTTACAGGGTGATATTCATCACCGAGCATTAGCAGATGCAAAACAATAGATAAAAGAAAAAGAAGAAGGGAAATCACTTACTTCCGAGACTACACGTTATCTTGATGAATAGAGTTTCTAACTCTTTCATAATAAATATTTTTCAGAAAGGAATGAGTGGTATGAGATTACCAAATGGCTATGGAGGCGTTGTAAAACTCTCTGGCAAGCGACGAAAGCCATATGCAGCAAGAGTGACTGCTGGATGGCATTTAAATGAGAAAACAGGAAAGGTGGTGCAAGAATATCAGATTCTAGGTTATGGAACGACAAAGACAGAAGCATTGCAAATATTAGCAAGGTACAATGATAACCCAATTGATTTATCCGTAATGAAGTTGACTTTTGCTGATTTTTACGAAAGATGGTCAGAAGAAAAATATCCAACTGTTTCTCCATCTAATGTGAATGGATATAAAACTGCATTTGCTTTATGTGATAGCATTTCTGACAAAGCATTTAAAGATGTGAAATTAGACGATTTACAAAAAGTCGTTGATACCTGTGGCAAGAATTATCCAACACTCCGCAAATTAAAGGTATTATTTAATCAGATTTATGAATATGCTCTAAAGCACGAATTAACCGTAAAAGACTATTCCGAATTTGTTGATATTCTAAAGTACAAAGACAGAAACCCTAACAAATACGATAGAGATCGTTTCACTCCTGAAGAAGTAGAAAAGGTCTGGACAATGAAGGCAATTAACATGATTTAAGAAGCCATTGTCACTTATGCGTTACTTATATTGCAAAGAGGTAATTATCAAATGTCTATTTATAGCAAAAAGAAAGGATGTCTCTCAGACAGATAAATCCATCTGAAAAACATCCTATAAAATCTCTAATATTTGTGTCTTTTAAGTTGCTTTCATGTTACTTGTTTGTCGCTTATGTGTTACTTATCCAGCGAAATCAAGCACATTTCAGAGCAACACACAACTCTTGAAACCCAGTAAATAAGCCATTTTCCAAGTTTCCAAAAGTCCCACATATTATCTCTTTGATAGCTGTTTGAGAATTGTAGAACAGCATGAATGCTGGATTCTTTGGATGGAGTGTTAGTTACGTGTTTGTTACGTATCGCATTTATTAACCATATATATCTACAACTTTTATCTTAGCTATATTCCAGCTCCTTAATTCTTAAAAAACAATTATCTCCAACAAATTCAAATGTTTTTGGAATAAAATCCGTTTTTAAAATTTTAATAGGAAGTATTGTAATATCACTAAAGTAGTTTTTTAACCATTTTTGTACTTCCTCTAAGTTTGAATTAATTATTTCAAGATTACATTGTTCTTTTTTTTCAATATCATTCTTAATCGTGAAAAAAGAATTATCTTCAAACAAATCATTTTTCAATCCCCACTCCAATAGATTAACATCAGGACGATTTTTCAATTCCTGCAGCATCCATTTACATTTAATGAGTGTATGAGTAATCGAATTATCAATATTGAAAATCCGACAACCATATGCAAAATAATTTTGCATATTATCATTGAACTCCAAAAAACGATTTGATGATATAAATGTTCCAAATAATTCTTTTATTTTTTCATACTCTTTCTGATATTCCAAATCAAAATCATTGAGTATTTCAAAAATTTTTTTTAATACATAGTCAGATTCTTCTTTCCAAAATACTAATTGTACATCTGGATATTCCACTTTGTCGCAATTCATTATCTTTGCTTGTTTTAAACAATATGTTTGTTTTACTATGTCGTAAATATAAGACGAAATATTGTTTACAATTGAGTCTGACATAGAAAAATCTTTTGTTTGGTCAGCTACTAAACATTTTCCACAATTCCAATCATCTAACTTTATATTACCCCAATCTTCAGGTATTATTTCACAAAGTTTCCTAATTGATTTAGGTAATAAATTAATTTGCTGGCAATTATTTAAGCGTTCAAATTGCACTGTTCCGTCCTCTCCAATAAATGGAAATTCCACATCGTTAAATATGGTATTTGACAATTCTTGTGCAGCAACTTTAAATTGCATGCAATTAATTGCCACTGTTTTCCAAAAATCATACTTGACTACTTTTTTTGATATAGCCTCTATTTCTTTTGAGATTACATTTATTATTTCTTTCCATATTTTATCAACAATATTATTTTCATCTCGATTTTCAAAACGCGAAACTGAAATACCATCTATTCCATTCGGATAATTCACTTTTATATAGACAGCTGGAAATTTATCAAATCTAAATTTGTCGTCATATCTATCATATTTATAATTCTCTAGTAGAATTCCCTTGCTATATACATTCAACGTTTTATTTACAATATTTTGAATTTTAGGAAGATTGTAATTTCTATAATTGTCAGTCCATCTTATACGTACATCATCTTTTTGTTTCCTTTTAATATAGATTTCACTAGCTGGCCAACAATGACCCTCATTAATTATATCTTCTATATTATCTTGAAGTACAGAAAAAAGTACGCATCCTTCAACTTGTTCGATATTTAAATCTTTTTTTAAATTCATTTTCTTTGTTTTAAAAACATTATTAAAATTATTTATATCTTGAATAGGAACATTATGCTGAACAGGATACTCTTCTTCTATTGAGTATATTGAATATCCTTCTATATCACCAAATATTGTTGTTAATTTTTTAGTATCATATTCCGGATGAACAATAATTGTTTTTTCATTTTTTTCATTTACAATTATAGGATATGGAACATACCCCATAATCTGCTTTACATATTCAGTGATATTGAAA
The DNA here is from genome assembly GCA_023439505.1 of Bacillota bacterium. Taxonomy (GTDB): domain Bacteria; phylum Bacillota; class Clostridia; order Lachnospirales; family Lachnospiraceae; genus Mobilitalea. Next base: position 43,897 of record JAEXNR010000048.1, on the reverse strand, counting down.
TCAACAATTTCTTTTTTATTTTTTTCAAGATGTTTTTGTAAATTACTCTTTTTTAGTTTTAAGATGATTTTAGTACCAACATCAACCTCGTTAGAAGAAAGTTCCTGTACTCTAAATTGTTTTTGTATATCACTAATTATTACCTTTAACGGTTCTCTTCCTTCCCTCATATAAGGTTCTCTATTTGTATAAATAATCATTTGACTTGCTACAGCAAAACAGCTTAATATGCCAATTCCAAATTTCGAAATCGGTGTCATGTCTAATCTCTTATTTTTAAATTCTGTACTTTGATAATAACTTTTTCCTAATACCGAAAAATATTCCCGTAATATGTATTCGTCCATGCCTATTCCATCATCTTTACATATTATCTCAAGATCTTCATCATTAATCTCATTAACTTCTAAGCTGATATAACCAATATTACTTCCATTTAACTTTCTATCTAAGATTTCTTTCCGTAATGTAATTGCATCTATACTATTTTGAATAAGTTCTCTAATGTATACGTAAGGATGACAATTGTAAATTTCTTGGCTTAATATTTCAAAAATATTCTCCCTCTCAAATGCAAATTGAACATTGATTGGTTTAAAATTTCTTGCTTCAATTCTCCAATCCAAAAAATAAACACCTAACTCGTATTTTTCATTATTCATATGTGCTAACGCATCCGAACACTCTCTAAAATATTTATCACAAAGAGATTTGAAATCTAACAACGCAGCGTATACTTCATGATCATCTGTACTACCACAAATACAAATAACTCGACCCCTTTCATATGATGGCGATGTAATTTGATGTAATGCTCGATGTTTACTCCATTCCATCCTAGAATAAGTATTTTGTGGATCTACATATTTCCAAATAACATAAGGCGTACGATCTTCTGCTAAATCAAATAAATCTATAAGTCTTATATAAATTGTCAACGCCCTTAAGTTTACTATTTCGCCATAAACAGAAGCATCCGTATAATATCCATTTCTATCTGAAATATCTTCGATGTTTAACCAATGACCTAAGCAAATTTTAGATAATGCCTCTGCAATGCTACCATTAATTTTTTGAAAATATTTTTGTATTCGTTTTGCACTTCTCAACGCATGAGTATTTCGTATATATTCTTGCCAAATCGTTATTTCAATTTCATCATCACTATCAAATTTAGTTTTACCCAATTTTTTATTTGCAAATTCGTAAAACCGCTCACTTTCATCATCCAATAAACTTATTAACTCACTAGCATCATCTGGTTTTATACCTGTTGAAATAGAATACCGCTCATTTTTGCTTACTGCCATACCCCAATCGTGAGCATACATGGTCACAACAAGCAAATATAATTCAACTATGTTCAATTTTTCATATTTATTTTCACCAAGAATAATATCTGCAATTCTGAACAAATGACTAATATGATAATCTTTATCATGCGGAGTATACTCTGGAAATAGTTCATTTATCTGACGCAACTCACATGAGATTTTAACACATACCGATTGTAATTCAGAATAGATATCAGAATCATTCCCCGCGTCAATTTCCAATTTTCGAACAAATGCTTCTTTCAATTTACTATTTGGTATTTTAGATAATAAGTCCATAACTTTCCCCCTCATTTTCTTAATATTTATATTCTACCCCATATTAACCACAATTTCTACACTAGAAGAGAAAATCTGAACTTTAAGATTCTCTCTTCGTAATCTACCTTATTTCCACAAAATCCCTTACCTTCTCCTTCACCCTCTGCATAAACTTCTCGAACAATGTCACTTCCCCAATCATAAATTGCTTCATAAAATCATATGCGTCACCCAGCTTCTGCTTCAAACTCCGAATTTCTCCATCTTTCCTTTCATTCTCATATCGAAGCTGAACTACTTCTTCAAACAAATCATGCTCCTTGTCAGAGCCAGCACCACTATACATAAAATATACTTCTTCCGCTATTTCAGCCTTTCTGCTTTTCTCTTCCAGCTTATCTGAAACAGCCTTGTAATTATCCTCTACAAGTGCAAGTTCTTTCTTTGCCGAATCTAACTTTCGGTCATAATATCGAACTGTATCATCAACCTCCACCAGATTCTTCTTTTTATCCGTCAGCATTTCATCTAGCTTAAATATAGTAGAAGCTTTCTCCGTAACTGCTTTTTCTTTCACTTTCAAATCCGTTTCCACTAGAGCAACTTTCTTCTCCGCTTCTTTGGCTCTTTCAGCAGCTCGTTCTCTTCGGTAATCCGATAACAGCAAATCCCCATGTTCATTCTTCCCCTTAAAGAAGCGTTCCCAGCCAAGTTCTTTTTGCATATAATCTGCAATCCACTCTTTCTGTTCTTCAATCCAAGTCACCGCTCCATACTCTACTTTTTTCATCTGTGGCACTTTACCTTGCGGTGTATCCTGCCAGACCAGATTGTCAGATTCATCAACAACTTGCTTCATGGTCGTTGCATATCCCATTCGCTTAAATTTCTGTGAAAATGCATTCTGAACCGTTTGCCCTCTGCTACAATTCCTCACATAAGGGATAAATGTCATATGAAGATGTGGCGTTGATTCATCTCCATTAAAAGCCATATTATTGATTACAATTCCTTCCTCAAATGGTGGCTTCCAATCTGGATCAGCAATTCTATCTTTCGTTAGAAATGTTACATTCGGAACTTCTGTCAACATATGTTCAGCAAAGTCTAGCAATGCTCGTTCTGCAAATAGCGAATCATAGAAATTATTTTCATATCCCGTATCTTCCATATCTCCAATCTGCCAGATAATTTCATACTGCTCATGCTTCTGTTTATCTTGCAGAATTTTCTCATAATACGTATCAGGACACCGATCTCCACGACTTTTCTTAATTTCCTTCTGTCTCCACTCCTGATAAGAAGCTTCAAACAACTTGTCATATGCCTGCTCGATGGTAAAATCTCTTGTACCATTTACAACATTTCTATCTTCTATATTATGCGTTGCATTGGGCGGCCAGTGATCTCGATTATTATGTTCTAGATTTGGAATACGGTGCAATGCACCCGATATTGTTTTTGATTTCCCCATTCAATCATCCTTTCTTTTTATCCGTCAGTCATTAGTTGATTTCCTTTCTCTTCTTTAAAAGTTCTGCTTTCTTATCTTCTTTACTTTCCTTTGTAAGAATTTTAAAGCACTGCTCCGAAAGTAATGTCCCCTTATCAGTTTGGGAAATCCCAAACTTAGGGGGCAAGCGTTACGCCGCTTAATCACATTATATGTGAAGCTTCGCTTCACAAGCCTTCGCCAGAGTTTAAGAATCTGCCATCTTAAGAAGTCAAATTGTTAAACTCTTTCTGTGGCAATATCCAAGTCCAGTACATCGCGCCATCTGTAGTTTTACGATTGCCAGCTGTAATCCCAAGTTTTTTCTTTGCAGTTAATACTTCTCTTTCCGCTCCGAAATATTCCTTTATAAAAGCAATGGCTACATCTAATTTTTTTCGCCCTCTGCCTTCTTTTCCAGCAAGCAATTCATCTACTGTAATGTCATATGGGCCAATACACTCAAATCCTCTGTCTTCTGATATTTCAAAGCCAATGGAATCTCCTGCCGCTGCAAGACTTGATTTATCTTGTGCCATAATACGAATGTTAGGTTTATCTGGTATTCTTGCTACTAGTAATACACTTCTAGCCGTTGCCTGAATATCAATAGAGCCAAGCCCTCGGTACGTTGACTTTGAGCCAGAAGCTTTATTCATGTGACCGATAAGAACAATGGCACATCCATACTTTTCAGCAATTATTCCTAATCGCTTTAGTACTGGTCGTATCTCATTGGCTCGGTGCATATCTACATTAGAACCAATATAGGCTTGAATCGGATCTAGAATTACAAGCTTTGCATTTGTTTCAGCGATTGCCTGCTCTAGTCTTTCATCCGTCATACTTAGTTCTTTCTCTGTTTCATCAATAACACGTATTTTACTACAGTCTGCATTTGCCTTTTCAAGTCTTGGCTTTATCGTATCGTCAATTCCATCCTCAACAGTCTGATAGATAATGCTGATTGGCTCATATGGTATATCTTCATCACATGGAAGAGGTTGCCCTCTGCTAAGTAGTGCCGCTAATGTCAGTGCAAGTGTCGTCTTACCTTCTCCTGGATCTCCTTCTATTACGGTTATCTTTCCATATGGGATATAAGGATACCAAAGCCAATTCACTTCCCTTGTCTGTACATCCTCCATATGAATTAATTTTAATGCTGTCTTTTGTTCACTCATTCATCGTCCTCCTGATAAAATAATTACGTTGTTACCAGCAGAAGCTTTTGATATAATTATATTTGCGAGATAAGATATATCAGCTCTGCTGGTTGTCTTTTAAGTCCTTTCCCTTTGGGTTAGGACTTTTTTATTGGAATTCCAATAAAACCACTCCCTTCTTTACTTGTTGCTACACTGCCCTTGGTACTTCTTTGAAATATCCAATTTCTTCCCATACCTTCTTGTCAGGGCAAAAGTAGTTGTACTCTGAGGAATTCTCCATCTTGAATGCATATCCAAATTTTAGAATCCCTTTTTGCAATCCGACCCTTACATATTGGGCATCTTTTCCGATGGCTTTTGCTATTTCAGCAATCGGAACATTTCGCCCTGTAAATGACGGAAGCTCAATCTGGTAATTTACTTCTCCCATAAAACTTCACCTCCCAATACTCTATAGAGCAATTATTGCTCTGTTATGTTTTGTATTATACAGTGCTTTTAATGCTCTGTCAATATGTAATAATTTAATGTTTACTTTTCATTTTTAGTATGTTATATTCTTTCCTATAGGAGGTGATTATTTTGACCACAGGTAAAAAGATTAAGTTAATACGAACATTTCGAGGCTTAACACAAAAGGAACTTGGTGACAAATCTGGAATTCATGAAGTTGCAATCCGTAAATATGAATTAGGAAAGAATCTTCCAAAGCCAGACCAGTTAAGGAAGATAGCAGACGCATTGAATGTGAATGTAAATGCCTTAGCTGAATTTGATATTCAGGCAGACGGTGATGTTCTTCCACTTCTCTTTGCAATCGACGAAGTTTTTTCGGTAGAATTAAAAGATATTGACGGTGAGCCTGGGATTTTCTTTAAAGACAAGAGCTTGATTCAATTTCTTAAGGATTGGCAAGCAATGAAAGAATTAATAGATATGGGAAGTCAAACCATGGACAACTATGATATCTGGAAGACGATTCGCCCAAGTGTTACCAAAGTAACTCACGAAGATTAGAAATCATCGTACATTGACAAACGTACTCTTTTTACCAGCCAATAAAAAGAATACTATAACGAAAGAAAGGATGATGTTTTATTGAAATTACCAAATGGCGATGGCACTGTGTATAAACTAAGTGGGAAACGAAGAAATCCTTACATTGTCAAAAAGACCGTTGGATGGCACTTTGACGAGAAGAAGGACAAACAAGTTCAGGATTATGTAATTATTGGATATGCAGCAAATCGAGCAGAAGGCCTGCAAATGTTAGCAGACTATAATACCAATCCCTACGACTTGGAAGCTTCCAAAGTTACCTTTGCAGAGGTTTATGAGAAATGGTCGGCAGAGAAATACCCGACTGTATCGAAGTCTAATGTAAATGGTTATACCGCTTCTTACAGCTTATGCACCTCTTTGAATGATAAGTTATTCAAAGACTTAAGACTTGTTGATTTACAACATGTCGTTGACACTTGCGGCAAGAACTATCCCACACTACGAAAGCTAAAGGTCTTATTTAACCAGCTATATGATTATGCGATTAAGAATGATATCTGTAATAAGAATTACTCAGAATTTGTAGATATTGTAAGATACAAGGAGCGTAATCCAAATAAGTATGACCGAAAGAAATTTTCAAAAGATGAGATCTATCGTTTATGGGAATTGAAGGATGATAAGTATTATCAGATTGTCCTAATGCTCATTTACAATGGACTAAGAATTTCAGAATTTTTAGACTTGAAGAAAGTAGACGTTCATCTAGACGAACAATATTTCGATGTAGTGGATAGCAAGACCGAGAATGGAATCCGTAAAGTTCCAATCGCCGACAAAGTTCTTCCCTTTTATCAGTCATGGTTTGATTCTGCTCCAGATTGTGAATATCTGCTTCATACCGAGGATAATAAGCATTTCCTCTATCGCAATTACTATGACAGCTATTTCACCCCACTCATGCAGAACTTAAACATTGAAAAGACTCCACACTGTTGCAGACATACCTGCATTTCCTTACTTGCAGAAGCAGGAGTTGATCAGACGATTATTAAAAAGATTGCTGGACATTCAGGAGCCATGTCTCTGACAGAAAAGGTATATACCCACTTTGATGTACAGGAATTGGTAAAAGCAATCAACCAAATTTAATCCCACATCACAAGTTCCATATTACAAGGAACTTGAAAAATCAAGGAGAGCAAAATGAAGAATATATTTATTCCTAGAAGTTTGCCTAAAAAACGTTATCAAAAAAGGATGTTCTAAGCACTAATTAGCACTTAAAACATCCTATATTTTTGTTAGTTACTTGTTAGTTGTGTGTTAGTTACCGTACTAAATCCACACCATTTTACGACATTCCAGAACTTCAAGAAGCCAGTAAATATGCGGTTTTGCACGATTCCACAAACGGCACAGACTATCTCTTTGAGGAATACCTTAGACTTTTCACAACTTATCACATATCCGTAAATCCTTGATTTTATTGCATTTCTGAAAAACCTAACATTTAAAGCCGACTATAGATTTTATAGTTTTATGTATCTTTTCACAACAAAGTCACAACAAGGAATGTGGGATTTGCGTCCGTTAGCAACATTTAATAGAGAGGAAATTTCTCATTTACCCAACGCAAAATATTATAGTTCCAAATCAAGCTCTAGCATATTGGTCAAGTGATAATTATTAGATGCATCTTTACCTATGCTAACCCTTTTTCCTTTGTTCTTTTCCATTCTGAAAATAATATCTTGAGGTAGCTTATTGATATTGTTTCGAACTTTAATTACATCACCAACCAGTATCATAATTGGTTTCTTTTCCAGCTTAACATCAATGACCACTGCAACATTGTATCCTTTTTCTTCCTTAATTTTTTTACGTTTAAAATCAACTACTGTCCCTGCTGTAAATCCAGATAATTCACCAATATTCGCCATTTTTATATTCCTTTCTTAATCATCCTCATATGTCTTTCGTACATTTTTCAGCTTTGTGTTTCCAGCCACTGAAATTCCAACAACATCAAGAACCTCAACATCCAGCCCCGGATATGATATATAAAACCTGTTTTGTTTCCAATCATTCACAGTTGACTCTCCGGAAATTTTTCTAACATAAGCATATTGAGGAAGATCTCTCTTATCCCCTCTTAAGTTCTTGCCTTGACTCGAAAGAATTTTAACCTCAAATCCCTCAATATCCCAAATCTTCTTCTCAACATTTTTAACCATCGGCATATCTGAACCCTACCTTTTTTCTTTATACTACCACGTTCCCCTATTATCACGCAACAATAAAATCCATATTCATCCAGAAACCGACAAAAATAAGTGCCCTGGTTAAGAGCACTTACTGAATGGTATCATTTGAGGTTCGTGTACGTTGGAAGTCCATTGGATCCACACCATACTTTATGTATCTTTTCACAACAAAGAGTATTAATATCACTTAATATTTATATCCCTTTGAAGTGCTTTTTTACTTCCCTCTGGAATAATTAATTATTTTAGTAGCTCTTCTAAATTCATTTCTAATTGCTCATTTGCTTCCTCTAAAGGTTCCGTAATACCATAAGATCGTCTGAATACCATATCAAAATCGTTCCATGAATCAAAACCTCTCATCATAGCCATACTAGTTGAAATTTGTGATTTAAGTTGTATATAACCGTATTCTTCAGTTAAATGCTGAAAGTGTCTATGTTTCCTATAATTTTTATTCTCTACATATGGATTTAACCTTTTAAGTTCCTTCACCACTTCTTCTGGCAATCTGTCATACACAAGATAGTTTGTTAATTTACCGGCATATGGTGTCTTTAGCCTACCTTTATAATCCCATCCTTTTAGTCTAAACATCTCTTTATAAAATTCATCTGGGAATGTCTTTATCCATGGCAGCAACTCCTGAGAAACAAATAAAGAAAGAAGCTTTTGGAGTGCTTCTTTTTCTCTATCTGCCTGATATCCTGTCGCTTCATCGATTAACGCTATTATCCCGACCTTAGCCAATGATCTCATTAATATTTCAGCACTCTGTGCTTTAACTAATTGGCTAGGCTTTAGAGCGCCTTCTTCTCGTGCTTTAAGCCATACGTCACATACTGCCGGTAACACTAATGCATTATACCCTCTTATTTCACGCTTACCATCCAAATAATTTATCATATGGGCTCCGCTAAGAAGATCGTCTGATATATAAGGCTTGAGAGATTCAGAAGCTAAGAAAATTGGTAATTGAGTACTCTCTTTTTCTGACATTTTCTTTCTATTTGCAGCCCCAGATCTAGTTTTTAGTATTGCTTTGGTTATACTCGTCTCACTTAAAACTCTTGTGCCATCTTCCAACACTGCGCATGGTATAGTTATCTCTCCAATATCTAATTTTCCTTTATGTGTTACTTTTATTAATTGGTTATTCAAAATACTCCCCCCATTCAATAATTTCCTTTATTATACACCATATTCCATAATTCAGCAACAAAAAAGACACCTGCCGGAGCAAATGCCTGGTCTGTTTTTCTCTGACTATCCATTGAAAATATTATAAATAATATCATTCATTTCGTTGACAAGCACATATTTATGTGCTATAATATAATTACATTAAAGGAAAGGAGGAATACCGTTGGGTAAGAAAAAGAAGAAACAAAAAGAGAACCCAATCAAATACATAATCGAAGCGATACTCGCAATATCAGCTTTAATTACGGCAATAGCAAAATTGATTGAAGTTCTCAGCTAACCCACTGGGGAGAGAAATCTCCCCTTCCTAAAAACATCTTACCATAAACGGATTAAAAAGTAAAATGAAAAAAATACCCTTTTACACCATGTTTCTTATATTTAGCTTAATTCTTGCTTTTGCTACAAACTGGGAACTGTATTCTTGTATATTTGTAATAATCGCGTCTATCTTGGTACTGGTTGATACTGTACCAAAGCTATGGAGGTATTACCATGAAACTAAAAGAAATAAGGGTTAATAAAGGTCTCTCCGTCCCTCAGCTTGTAGAGATCAGTGGTGTCCCCCGTCGTACTATCCAGGACATTGAGAAGAAGAATAACTGTAGCGTTCAGATTGCCATTAAATTGGCCGATGCTCTCGGTGTAACGCTTGATGAACTGTGCATGGATTAGGCAGCTTATAGCTGCCTTTTTTCTTCTTGCCGGAAGCAACTATGATAATCCCTTCATGGGAATCCCCATATCGGGAAGTAATGCTTCTTAATAGGTTCACTCTTTATGTAGGAGGAGCCACAGCTCTGGATCAGCTCTGGATCCACCACTTCACCGATCCGGTACGTAAGCCAATCACCCCAAGGCCTACGCCGCTTCTTCCTTCCAGACTGGTCAGTTTTCCGGATAGCTTCCTCCACTGTCCGATCTATGTAATGCTCATGATTCTTCATAACTCACCTTCCTTCACATCATACCACTGTCTACCCAGCCCATATTGGCAGCATACTTCAGTTCTCTCTTGTCCAGGTACTGAACCCTTCCGTTCATAGCCTGCCATTTGACACGCTCAGGATTCAAAGGAATGTCCCGGCTGTAGATCCCCAGCTCTTCGCCCAGATCCCTCACCCTGGGATTTCTCCGGATCAGATTTAATCCATATCGTAGGGTCTGATCTATTGCAGCCCTGCTGACTTGTAGCCTCTCCCCGATCTGCTCCATGGTCATATTATGATCATACCTCATCCGGAAGATTTGGAGCTTCTTATTATCCTTTAATGCCTTAGCAACGATACTCCATAACTCTTCCCGGAGCTGCTCCGCTGCCAGCTTCTCCACTGCATCCTCTTCCACGTAAACCTCTGCCGGTACCGTATCCATCAAGGAGATATTCTCATCCTCACCACCTGGTATCGTTTCATCCAGGCTCCGGACTGCTCCCCGAAACATGAATTTCTCCAGCTTATCCACTCCGGCCAGGGATATTCCTATATAATATGCATATTCTCTCTTTTCTGGTTTCCGGTCATGCTTATTTAGAAAATATGCTGTCAGCTGATTATAATTATAAACCTTCTCCTGCGTATGTACCGGTACCCGAATAATCTGTCCGGAGTTGTCCAGGAATCGCTTTACGGCCTGTCTGATCCAGTATTCTGCATAAGTAAGAAAACTATTGCCCTGATCCGGATTAAAACGTCTAGCAGCCTCAATCAGACCGAAATATGCTTCATGCATTAATTCTTCCTTCTCAATAACCGGTATGCTGTCATAGCTGCTCCGGCAGGCATAGCTATACTTCCGAATCACTGTTGCAATGAAGCCTTTATTCTGAATATAGAGTTGACCCATATATTCTGATACATTAATACCGTGCTGGATCCGTTCTACTAATTCCTCGTTACTCATGGTATCCCTCCCTAAGTTGCGACGTCGCAACTTAAATTTCCGTATAAAAAAACTACCAACTGAATGTTGATAGTTGGTAGTTAAAAGCTATTTAAATATTACTTTTTCCCATATTTATTTCTTTCAATCGCCTCTTTACTTCATCAGCCCAACTGAAAGCATCTTTTAACTTATCTATTTCATCTTGAACCTGATCTGAAAACTTTTTCCACAAATAAGTTACTTCATCATTTAAACAGATATTTAATAAAAAAAGCCCTATTGGCAACAATCCCATTACATTAATAGTATCTTCAGCTATATCCATGAAATTATTACTACTTGATGCGCAGAATATTATTAATACTGAGGCTAATATGTAACATATCGTAAATAGTAAATTAGATCTTTTATTTGTATTTTTTCTTATCCCTATAGAAATATAATTAGCTATACATTTGGGGATCCAATATACATATATGGTTAATTTACTATTTTTTTTATTATGGAGTATATTCTTTTTGATCTTATTCGCGTAATAGCAAGCAATACGTGCAAAGAAAAGGAACAATAACTGCTTGATCTTTAAAATAATTACTTTTCCACCATTTAGCGAAAAGTCACCTATAGCAAATAGAAGAGCAGCTGTATTTAGCTTAGTCATATTTGAAGGAGGTATTTTTATTATATTCATTGATGCCAAAATAGCCAACATAATATATCCCATACCAAAACCTAATAGTATTTTATTATTCACTTTCATGGAATAATCCCCTTAGTTTTTCTTATATTATAAGGTATAAGTATCCAACTATCAATATCCAATTGTCAATGTACACCATTTTTTACTCATTCCAACTTATTCAGGACTTGCGCCGGCGCAACTGTTTCGACGTCGAAACAAATTTATTGTTAGCAAATCTTAGTATTTCACAAGTTGCATTTCGTAAAATTTTGTCAGGTTAACATAAGTTAACATTCACTATTCAACCTTAGGCTTTCTTATGGTTTTCAACCTTAACAATTCTTAACATTTTGATTCATTCTCCATAGTCTTTTCAAGAAGCTGCTGTCTCCTGAATCTTCATGTCCTGTCCATTGGTTCGGATGGCATTAAGAACAGCGTTCCCATCTGTAATAATGGTATTTGCTTTTTTCAGATCCATTTCACCGGTTACTACCAACTCGATCACCGTGAAAAACATAACCCTGATTCCGGAAGGATCTTCTTCGCTTGCGGATCCGCTCTGGTTGAACTGGTTAGCCAGTCTATATTCTTCATGAGTTCCTCCCTGGAATATCATCAACTATAATCGTCACGTCATGTACTGGGTTAGTATACTGATCCGACAGCCTGTTAAGCTCCTGTTCAACATCCTCCATCGTATCATGACAGCTCTCAATGACCTGTATTGAATTCTCATGATTACTCTTCTTGATATGACACTTGAGAACTAGTTTATCTCCCTGCAGCTCAACCATATCCAATGAAAGTATCCCGTCCTTTGAAGCTGCCACCTTCTGGGCTTTTATAATTACTACTTTTCACATAATTACTACCCATCCTACCTCCATCAGAAAACCCCTCACAACCGTTGTGTCAGCCACGAGGGGTATAGAATTATTCCTCATCCATAGCAGCATCCACCAGGGCAAGCATTTCTTCCAGGCATTCCTTTGCAGCTATTAGTGGAAGGCCGTCCGGAGCATAGCCCAGTACATCAAGCCTTGGACCTATCGTTTCCGACTGTCCATCATAGGTAAAAACTACATTATCCCGGAAGCTCATCATTATCTTTTCCTTACCGTTATCCGGTTCGCTGTCATAATGGAATATCACTCTTTTTCTACTCATGCTTATTCCCTCCAATTCAGTAAGTCATAGATATCAATTGCTTCTGGTCTGGTGATGGTGCTCCGACCATTCACTGCACCAATTACGATATGCATTGCTTCATGTTTTGCTTGAATATCTCCTGCCTCATCAATTTTAACCAGATACAGACCGTTGCTGCAGAGCTGCTTCATTGCATCAATAAACTTGACCCTCTCGTTGATTTTCATGATTGCTCTGTCCCGAAGAAGGAACTGCTCTTTGCGAACGCTTAAATATGCTGCATCATCCCGAAGGCTTCCATCAGTGGATCTGCTGCGCTTCTTGATTTCAATATCAAACAATCGCATCTTATTCTTATCCAGGAAGTTATCCATGTAGAATGCCTCCAGCTCTTCCCTTGACATGACCTCCAGCTCCTTGCCGATAAAGTCAAGCTCCAACTGGTCCTCGGTACTCTGTTCCGGATAATTTTCTTTAATATAATCCGTCTTCAGCTTCTCCAAGGCAGTGATTATATCTGCAAATGCTTTCTTTTCCCCCTCAACTATACCGGCAGTTGTAACAGAACTTAAGCCCTGGATAAACTCGGCTGTGATCTTACCCTTGGTATAATCGTGGTATTCCCTGCCGTAAGACAACAGCACCTTATTGACCTCATGAATGAAGTCCTTGTAGATGTTCAAACTATTGTTAATCTTCCCAATTACTTTGCTTTTCTGATCCTCACTTACTACATACATGCTTTCTCTTCTCCTTTTCGATAATAATACTGTTTGTCCTCTCACCCATTGTATGATCATACAAGCCTTTTATCCTCTTGCTCAGGAGCCGGATCTGGGAGAAAGGAAAGGTATGGTATAAACAAAAAAGACGCAGGAACAACCGGAGCTTAACTCCTGATCATTCCCACGTCTTGTAATAAGACTTCCAGTATTGCAAACCACTGGAGGTACTTCAATATTTTGTTTATCTACAATTATTATATCACTGCTCTGACAGTATGTACAGGCTATTTCAGCTATAATTGCTTTAGCTCTATATATGCCTTTTTATACCCATTGTGTTCCTTTTCGGCAACCTTTACCCTCTTAACCGGCTGCAGCCTTTTAACGACCTCATCCAGGAATGCCGGATCATTATATGATACCTTGATGTCATTTTTATCTGATATCCGGATCAGCTCCCTTCCGGATCTTCGGCTGATAAATGCCGCCTACGAGATACAGGTACCGGCCGCACGCCGGGCAAAGCTCCTGATCTGGGCTATGATATGTACCGCAACTTAAACACTTTCTGGAATCAGTAATCATCGGAGCTCTGCTCATAAGGCCACCTTCTTCCTGCGTGCTCTCTCTGCTCTTTTGCCCTGGATATAGCCAAACATAAAAGTGTCGTACTCATCCCAAACCGAATATCTGTCTGGATCCAGCTGCTTGATAACACCCAGCATATCAACATTCTTAATATAGGGATCTATCGTATGTTTTCCTAATATTTTGTACACTTCCTGAGCTTGCTTTTCTTTACTCAACCTCTCCCTAATCTGCAACACTTTATCCAGAAGATCAAGTATCCCGGTTAACTTCTCCCCAGTGATTAATTCAGCGTAATCCCTGATATACTTGCGTTTACTTGTATCAGCTAAATACTTAACTGATAGAGGCTGAATAATATCATAATCCGGATGTTCCTGATTAATAATTATTAGATCTGCTGCTGGATCATATATTACTGTAACACTTTCTGGATCCTCCTGTACTATGTCCTCAATACCACAGGACTGGATCCGCAACTCTTTATTGATTGTAATAAACATATGTAAGTTTCTCCTTTTCTTGCGCCGGAGGCTCACCTATGATATATTTATGGTGTAATTCCGGCTATTTGCGTGGTTAGTGGGTTACATTGGCCCTTTCTCGGTGTTGGCGCACTGGGAAGGGCTTTTTCTTAGTTCCCATAGACGGAAGCTGCTACATTCAGCAGGGTTATTCCATGAGGTGACATTACGGTAATACTTTCAATGGTATCGTTTAGTTTCTCAAGCTGCTCATTCTGATACCTGATAGCTGTGTTGATTCCTTCCAAGGCTTCCAGGATTCCTTTTAATAATTCTTCGTTCATATTAGCATACCTCTCCTTTCGTCATAGTCTCCTGAATTACCTGCATTGCATATTCTAAACATGATGTTGTTTCTTCCGTTACCTCGAATGGAAATATCTGATTAATAATCATGAGCTTAGGAGCTGCCTGTATCAGAAGTGCAAGCCTATAGTCCTTCTCTTTGCAGTACTCCTGTACAAATTCTATCAATTCCTCCTCATCAGCATCAGCTCGGCCATAAAGATACCCTATCAGATATTCCACCTGCTTCTTATTTTCATTGTTCTGAACAACATACCAAAATATATTCATTTTTCCTCCTTTTCTTTACGTGTAGAGATTTTTGTAGAGGCTTGTAGAGGGTTTGTAGAGGTTTCGTTACACGGTGAAATCACTGTGTTCACAAGGCTTTGAGCATCTTTTTTCATTCTTGTAGAGATTTTTTTCTATATCAATAGACATTTTATGAAATATCTTAATTTTTCATTTTTTTTGTAAATAAAGTCTCTACATCTCTACAACCATTGATTTTAAAGCATTTTCAGCTCTACATTTGCGTTTAAAATCTCTACAAAGTGTCTACAAACCCTCTACGGAATTAAATGGAAATTCCCTCTGTTCATACTCTTCTTGTGTAACGCTTTGGAATCCATCATTCTTCTGTTTTAGGTTGCGGTAAACCATGACCCCTGCTTTTCCACTCAAACGTCCTTGCCCACTGGGACAACCATTAGCTTCCATTCTGTCCTTGATATTCTGCTTACTCACATGATTAAATTCATTGAGCTGACACCATGTTAAATATGCTGTATCGAAATCTGATTTGGAAACTACATCTGCCTTATTTCCTGTAATGATGTAATGTTCAGATAAATAACGGTAGATCGTATCCATCCTTGCCCTGTATTCACTTACCGCTGTCTCACAGGCCTCCGATTTCGTAAGCTTGAAATTATTATCTATAAGCCTATGTAGCCCCTCCAGAAACCAGTTAAACACCGCGTTACGTTCCATAAGCATCTTGTCCAGAATTTCACCGTCCCTGTTCTCCCTCTCAATTGTATTCACACACGGGACAACGCATAGCCTTTCAAAGATATGACCGCCTTTATCATCCTGAAAGCTGGGAAGGTTGTTGCAAGCTATTGCTATACCTCCAGGAAAGATATAATAATATGGCTGCTTATTCTTCGGCTCAATTTTCACTGCATCCCCTCCAGTGAGCTGCTTGAACACTGCACTATCCTTAATCTCACTTCCTGTTTGATCACCAATGCTTATCAGACGTTTACCGGCAAGGCTGCCAAGGGAAAACTTTGAAGCTTCATTCATGTGCTGGATCGGGATGTTAGCTATTCTATCCTCACCCAGTAGCTTTCCCACAAGGTTGAGTATCTGCGTTTTTCCTGAGTTACCCAGGATTGACCATAGCACCAACGCCAGCTTAACCCGGTATACGTTTATGTTTGAAAGAATCAACCCCATATACTCCTGAATAACCGCCTTCTTTTCCTCGTCAATTATGCCTTCCCTATCACTGCAGAGATCATTCATATAGTGCTCAAACATTGGCCGATAATTTGCTTCAGGATCATATTCACAATTGAGCTGCAGCGTGCTATGTACTTTAGCTGTATGAGGTTCCAACTTCCGGGTTTTTAAATTGTACAAGCCATTTTTTAAATTGATTATCCATTCATCGGTATCCAGTTCCCGGAACGTGGTTATATTACTATCCTTGCAGAGCAGGAGGTTATACACGTTATTGATCATATTGTCACTTGCAAGCCCCACCGGCACATAACGCCGGATAATGGATTTCACTTTATTCCGGTTGCATTTGTTATAGACACCATTCTCATAAAGATAAAAATCATCCTTATCCTCGTCCGGCCTTCTGACTATAAGGTACGAGAGTCCTCGGCTGATGCTGTCTGCCATAATATCTCCATTGATCTTTGTCTTTGCTTTATCACCACTTCCATCAATGTAGATCCATGGTGCTCCTATGTTTTCAGCTTCCGCTACCAGTCCATCCAGATTCTCTTTCGTATGTTTCTCCCTGACTAAATAATCAGTGACATCACCCTTCTCATCCCTGGAGGTAATTGTCCACCGGATCGAATGTGCATAGTGCTTCAAGTCCCTCATAATCTGATCTTTTAACTCAAGTCCAGGTTCATCATTATCCGGAAGGATTACCACCTTTGCTCCGGTAAAGAAACGTGCATATTCTTTTTTCCAGTCCTTAACTCCCCCCGGTGTAGTAGCTGTATAGCCTAGCTTTTTAAGTGTATCAGCGTCCTTTTCCCCTTCTACAATATAAATCGGGTAACCTTCCCTAACCGCTTTTATCAACGATGGTAAATTATAGAGCACTGTATGCCTACCGGCTCTCCCATACTTGAAGGTATCATTTCTTTTATCTACAATGGCATAAATGATCTCCTTACCTTCAAACCGTACTTTAGAATATAGGTATCTGGAATCCTCTGAATAATAATCATATACAGCCTCTATCTGCTTACGTTGGGCAAACTCAGTCCGTCCCTTCCACTGTGGCGGCTTATAATTACCTATATCATTAAACGAAAGCCCTACTTCCTCCAGAATGTCTTTAGTTTCACATCCTGCATGACAATGGAGAAGTAATTTCCCTTTGTCCTCGGAAATGGTTAGGCTGGCTTTCTTATCTCTATGTACAGGGCATTCACACTGATATGATCTGTCGTTCAGCCTCCTTGAAACCTTAAAATGTGTTACTAATTCCTGTAATGTCAATGCCACCTACTCACCTGCCTCAATCATTGCTGCATATTCTTCAATTACCGGATTATATAGGCGTTCTTCCGCCGCCTTCCTAGCCTTAATCGCATCATCCAGTTTGTCATAAAGTCCAAGGTTGTACGGTTTCTTTGCCAAGTTAATATAGGCCATCCATTTATCATGGCTTTTATTCCAGCAAACACCCCTGCATCCCGATTTATTATTTTTATGAATTTTTACATTATCATTTATTAATGCTACTCTTGTTCCTTTGTAAAAAGTCGTTTTGCCTTGAATACAACCGCATGATTTTATAACACCTTCTTTTAAGTGCTTCGCCATCACCCGTTTTTCTTGTCCACAATCGCACCTACAGCGCCATATGGTCACATATACGCCGCTTGGACAAATATGATTGTCTTCCTTTTTCAAAACAATAAGACTTCCAAATCTTCTTCCGGTGAGATCATCCAACTTTGCCATTATATTTACCTCCGTTCAATTAATTGCTCCGGCTCACCATTTAGAAACGCAACGAACTTTTCCAAATTAATCAGGTATTTACATCCAGTTTTAACGAATACAATTTGCTTTGTCAGGCATAGCTGCCTTATATAGCTATATGATACCCCGGTTAGCTCTGATGCTCGATTAATGGTTACCATCGTAGGAACTTCAATTCCTTTTATTACAGTCATAAATCTTCCTCTCCTCTCACATAGCCTCTGTTAATTCTAATTTCAAATCATTAAGTAACTCCTTCTGCTGATCGATCCGCTTCAATGCTCTTGCGATTCCTCGCTTCACATATGATTCCATGTATGAAGGAATACTAAATTCCTCGTCAACCTCTTCAAGGATGATATTGATTCTCTGATCTGCCATAATGCCTCCTTTCTTTAATCATTGATAAAATCTTCAACCTTACAATTTAGAGCTTTTGCTATTTTACCTAAAGTTTGAGGCCTTGCCACTTGTACACCGCTCCTTATGCGGCACAAGGTCACTTCTGCTACCCCTGACAATTCTGACAGTTCTTTTACTGACATACTGTTATTAGCCAGTAGTAAATTATACTTTTTAGTATCGATAATCAAATTGACACTCCTTTCTATAGCGATAATTAAAATGCGATTTCACACAAATGATAAACCTTTAAATTATCGTTGTCAATGTTTTTCTTAAGAAATACTTGAATTTAATTATCGCTTGTGTTATCTTAAATCCAGGAGGTGATAATTTGAATAACGTATTAATCGGTCTTAATATAAAAGCCGCAAGAAAGAAAATGAAAATGACGCAGCGTGAATTGGCTGATCATATAGGAAAAGTTGAAAGTTCCATCCGTAAATACGAAAAAGGAGAAGTTGAAATTCCAAATAGCGTATTAGAGCAAATAGCCTCCACTTTACAAACCGACATAGCAAAACTTATTGGAATTTTTTCACCTTTCGAAGATGAAAACCTTAAGATGCGTGGGTTCCAACAAATGTTGCTAGATATGCAATATTTAATCATTTATGATTCTGAACATCCTCCTTTTATTAAAGATCCTATAGGTAATATCTTTGCACTTGAATATGATGATTTGAAGAAATTCCAAGAAGTCTCAGAAGCATATATAAAATATACTATTGATAGTACACTGAAAAACAGAATGCTAATAAAAGAAGCTGAAGCGGATGATTAAACAATAAAAAACCGCCCCTGCAGCGAACAGAGACGGCTTTCATAAATGACACTATAAACCATAAGGCTTGTATAATGCCAATCCACATAACCATTATACCACAAGCCTTGCTTCAAGTCACCACAAAACAGGTGTTCTTAAGAAAGGATGTTGAAATGAAATCAATCAGAATCGACACAGGAATCGTCAAGCGAGGCAACAGCTATACCTTCACCGTTGCCATGGGAATGACCGCAGAAGGGAAGCAGATCCGGAAGACGACTACCTTCACCCCTCCGGAAGGAATGACCGAAAAGAAAGCTGATAAACTGGCCAAGGAGGAATATATCAACTTCAAGAACCGCTGCAAGGGTCTGTCGGCATTCAATGAGAATATGAGATTTAAGGAGCTGTCAGAGGATTACTTCAAAGTGTATGCTACAAACAAATTAAAGCCCATTACAGCCTACAATTACGAGAAGATGGTTACCTATCACTTCAATGATTATTTTGGCAATAAGAAGCTAAAAGAGATTACCCCGGGTATGCTAACAAACTTCTTTGCCAATCACAACAGTCCTGGCAAAGATGGAAAAGAAATTCCACTGTCACCATCAAATTCTAAGAAGTTATACACAATCCTACAGAGTATATTTACATTTGCAGTCACTCAGGATTATATGAAGGAGTCACCGGCCAGAAATGTTATTCTCCCATCTAAGAAAGCTACTCTTGAAGAGAAACGCAATTATTTAACCGAGAATGAACTTCCTCTGTTCCTGGATCTCTTTCAAGATTATTCTGTTCTTAATACTATTGTTAAACTGCTCCTATTCACCGGAATGCGATCCGGGGAATGTCTGGGGCTTCAATGGGATGATATAGATTATACGAATAAGACTATTACCATACGGCATACCTTATCTGACGTAGGAGGTAAGCACTTTCTTACTACTCCCAAAAGCAAGAGCAGCCGGCGCTATATTTCAATGAGTGATTCCATAGCTGAACTGCTTAAGGAACATAAAAAGCATCAACTAGAGCTGCAGATCGCCCAATATGAAACGTTCGTACATCCTGAAATGGTATTTACATCCGATACCGGGAATTACAAAGATAGAAGTAGCCTGAACACTTCTTTCCGAAGGCGCATAGTAGGTACCGATTTTGACTTCCTAACGCTGCACTCTCTCCGACACTGCAATGCTACACTCCTGCTGAATAGTGGCGTGGATATTAAGGTGGTATCAGATCATCTAGGCCATTCTGATATTGGGATCACAGCAGACATATATGCGGATGTTCTGGCCTCAACCAGAAAGAAAACTGCTGAAATCATTGAATTGAAATTAGTAAAATAAATTAGCTCACAACAAATTCACAACAAATCACTATTTTAAAGCAAAGAAAAAGCCTTGAAACACTGAGTTTTCAAGGCTTTCATTATTATTCTTATTATCTCTTTGAGAACTGAGGAGCACGACGAGCTGCTTTTAAACCGTACTTCTTTCTTTCCTTCATTCTTGGATCTCTTGTTAAGAAACCAGCTTTCTTTAAAACCGGACGGTAATCAGAATCTGCCTGCAATAATGCTCTGGAGATACCGTGTCTGATTGCTCCAGCCTGACCTGTAAAGCCACCACCTTTAACATTTACCATGATATCAAATTTATCCTGTGTATCGGTAATTGCCAATGGTTGACGAACGATTAATTTCAAAGTATCTAAACCAAAATAGCTATCCATATCTCTTTTATTTATCGTAACTTTACCTGTACCAGGTAATAAGTATACTCTTGCGATACTGCTCTTTCTTCTTCCTGTTCCATAATATCTTGCCTTAGCCACTGTTATTTCCTCCTTTCAACCTCACCAATTAATATTTAATCTCTAATACTTCAGGTTTCTGAGCTGCATGTGTATGTTCCGGTCCTGCAAACACGTGAAGCTTTGTAATCATGGATCTTCCCAAAGGTCCCTTAGGAAGCATTCCCTTTACTGCAAGAGTGATAACGTCGGTAGGTTTCTTCACTAACATCTCAGCCAGCTTTGTTTCTCTCATACCACCTGGATAATCTGAGTGATTGTAATAGATCTTCTGCTCTAATTTCTTACCTGTAACTTTAATCTTATCCGCATTAACAACTATTACATAATCACCTGTATCAATATGAGGTGTGAAGGTTGGTTTGTTTTTTCCTCTTAATATAGAAGCGATCTCTGAAGAGAGACGGCCCAATGTATGTCCTGTAGCATCAACTACGTACCATTTCTTTTCGATTGTTGACGGACTAGCCATGTAACTTTTCATCGGTTTTCCTCCTTATGAAAATGTAATTTCCAAATAATATATTTTTCACGTTATTTATGGCAATAACTTGTCTTATAGCAGGTTACTGCAACTATTTTAACTAATCACGATCTCAAATACTGTTACCGGGGCTTTGGTTTAGTATTCTCACGTCACGATTCATAATTATATAACATGTTGCCGGGCGTGTCAAGTATTTTCCGGAAGATATCCTGTAAAATAAGCAAATAATTTACTATCATCATTCCCTAAGGGAATTTCTATACTATATGCCAGATCATATTTCCTCCGCAAAGTCAACTCCCTCTATTTCGTGGACTCTTGCCACAATATCAAGTCTTGCTCTTTTTTGCTTTAATCGCAATGTCAGTATTGCTGCCGTACGGGAGTTATTACCAAACTGCGGCCTGACTATTTCGGTTGCATCTATATGAAGCTCCAGTTCTTTTATTTTTTCTAAAACGGCAGTAATGGAAACCGTATTTCCAAACTCCACATAGAGATCAATAATTTTAGATTTTGACAATATAATATTATCAATCCGATGCAATACAACGGTAACAAAGGTAATCAAAATACAGGAAAATATTGCAGCCTTATAAAACCCGATTCCGATTGCAAGTCCCATACATGCTGTGGCCCATAGTGCCGCCGCTGTCGTAAGTCCCTTTACCTGATGCCTTCCGGTTACAACAATGGTACCCACCCCTAGAAAACCTATTCCCGATATTACCTGAGCAGCTAATCTGGTTGGATCACCCACACCGTATACCTGAACCACGTATTGGTTGGTCATAATTGCCAGCGCTGCCCCAAGGCAGACCAGAATATGAGTTCTAAGTCCTGCCGGACGTCCCGTCCTTCCGCGTTCGAACCCGATTGTGCCGCCAAGTATCACTGCTAACATCAGCCTGAGAATAATGGTGGTATCATTAATACTATTTAGATCTGTTGAAAAATGAAACAATAAAATCCCCCTTTACACCTATGATGAAGCGATTATCGATCCTTCTACACATTTCTTTCCTATGAAATACACCGTGTTCTTTTCGTAATCTCTTCGTGCTCTTTTCGTAATCTTGTCATGTTTCTTTCCGGAGGTATGTTCTCTGATTATTTATCATCACTATCGTAATCAATTTTCATAAGCGTTAAGCCGTGAGCAGGCGCTGTCGGCCCTGCCAGGGCTCTGTCACATCCCTTTAGCATGGTCATCACCTGCTCCGGCGGGAAAGCACCTCTTCCTGCCTCAATCAGCGTACCTGCAATAATTCTTACCATATTATACAGAAAACCATTGCCTGTTACTGATATTGTAATCATATCTTCCATTTTCGTTACCTGCAGACGATAAATTATTCTGACGGTATCCTGAACTTGTGTTTTAACAGAGCAAAAGCTCTTGAAATCATGTTCACCCACAAGATAGTTTGCAGCTTCCTGCATTTTAGCGATGTCCAAATCATAATAGATAAATGCCGCATACAGACGTTTGGTGGGCAATGCTATTCTTCGATTTAAAATATGATATTCGTATGTCTTTTGCCCCTTGATCCGCCGTGGATGAAATGCCTGATCCACTTCCCGGGACTCCATAATACGAATATCCTCCGGTAATCTTTGATTTAAAGCAAAACATATCTTTTCCGGAGGAATCCGTGAATTTGTATCAAATACAGCCACATTTCCTCTGGCATGCACACCGGAATCAGTTCTGCTGGCCCCTATCACTTTAATCTCTTCTTTCAGCAATTCGGACAAGGTATCATTGATCACCTTTTCTACGGTAATCTGTCCCGGCTGGAGCTGCCAGCCGCAATAACCTGTGCCATCATATGCAATCACCAGCATCATTCGCTTCATATGGGATAGCCTCTCTATCTTTCACAACTTCTATACAAAACTGCTCCGATTTCTGAAACTGAATTCCATTCATCCTCATCAGGAACGTCTTTGCTTAACTTATCAGACGAAAAGTCATAGTTTACATTATTTTCCAATATTAAACTTGAGATCATTCCTCTGAAAATTTATTCTACACCGGCAGAATCATCCATTACAGCATGATCCCAATCACAATTACGCCGGCTAAATATATCATGAAAACAAAATAAGCCAGGAAATCTCTTCTTTGATAACGCAGCGGCTTCATCTTTGTTCTTCCTTCCCCACCACGATAACACCGGGCCTCCATCGCCATCGCCAGATCATTGGCTCTTCGAAATGCGGATACAAAAAGAGGTACCAGAAGAGGAATCAGGCTCTTTGCCCGCTTAATTAATCCTCCGGTTTCAAAGTCCGCTCCTCTTGCCATCTGTGCCTTCATGATCTTATCCGTCTCTTCCATCAGGATGGGGATAAAACGCAGTGCAATGGACATCATCATCGATATCTCATGAACCGGCACCTTGATATGGCGCAGCGGCCATAACAGCTTCTCCAAGCCGTCTGTAAGCTGATTAGGTGTCGTCGTAAAGGTCATAAGGGAAGAACCGATAATTAAATACGTCAGACGAATTGCCATAAAGGCAGACAGCCGAATTCCCTCCTTTGTAATCTTGATAAACGAGTATTGAAAAATCGGCTCACCCGGGGTCAGAAACAAATTAAAAAACAAGGTAAATATAAGAAGGATAGCAATCGCTTTCAGACCCCTTATAATGTAGCCAAAGGGAACTTTGGACAGCTTAATTACCGCCACTAAAAATACTGTTACCAAAATATATTCATAAAAATTATTCTGAAATAAAAATAGTGATATAATAAATAAAAAGGTAACGGATAATTTTACTCTCGGGTCAAGCCGGTGCAATATGGAATTGGAAGGGTAATATTGTCCTATCGTAATATCTTTGATCATAACGTTCTCACTTTCCTCTGTTTCGCAGATGAAGTTGTCATCTGCCTCCGTTCCTCTATCAGAATAATTTTAAGATTTCATTTTTTGCCTCAGTCACCGTAGTGGCATCCGTAAGAACCGGAAATCCCTTCTCTTTTAACGAATTCATCACATAGGTCACCTGCGGTGCTGCCAGCTGCATCTTCTCCAGTTCCTTATACTGGCCAAAGACCTCCTTGGTGGTATGGTTATAGATGAGTTCTCCCTTATTCATAACAAAAATCCGGTCAACATAATTTGCCACATCTTCCATACTATGGGTTACGAGAATAATGGTCATCCCGCTTTCCTTGTGAAGCTTCGCAATCTGATCCAGGATGTCATCTCTTCCCTTCGGATCCAGTCCAGCTGTTGGCTCATCCAAAATTAATACATCGGGCTTCATTGCGAGAACACCTGCGATAGCAACTCTTCTCTTCTGCCCTCCTGACAGCTCAAAGGGGGAGGCATCCAATAAGCTCTCATCCATTCCCACCATCTTTAACGCTTCATAGGATCGAAGCTCGGCTTCTAATTTATCCAGACCAAGATTGGCCGGGCCAAAGATTACATCCTTAAACACAGTGGTTTCGAACAATTGATGTTCCGGATATTGAAACACCAGCCCTACCTTGCTTCTCAAATTTTTAATCTTATACTCCTTATCGTAAATATCCTGCCCATTAAAGTATACATGCCCGCTGGTTGCTTTCATCAAACCATTCATATGCTGAATCAGTGTTGATTTACCGGATCCTGTATGACCGATTAATCCAATAAATTCTCCCTTTTCGATGGAGAAGCTGATGTCTTTAATGGCATGTCGCTCAAAGGCTGTTCCGCTGCCATATACATAATTCACTTTATCAAATATTATCTGCATTCTTATCACCTGCGCTATTTATCATCTTTCTGCTTTAGGTCAGCAAGCGTATTTACCAATTCTTCAACGGTTAATATTCCATCCGGCAGATTTAACCCCGCCTTCTTTAATTCATAGGCCAGTTCTGTCACCTGTGGGACATCCAGCCGATATCGTTTAATCTCTTCTACCTTAGAGAAAATATCCCTTGGCGTTCCCTGCATGACAACACTGCCGCCGTCCATGACAAATACCTTATCTGCGAAGATTACTTCATCCATATGGTGGGTGATCAAAAGGACAGTGACACCTTCCCTTTGATTTAATTCTCTTACGGTTGCAATTACTTCCTTGCGTCCGTTGGGATCCAGCATGGCTGTAGGTTCATCCAGTACAATACACTGAGGTCTCATGGCCATAATTCCGGCAATGGCTACCCGTTGTTTTTGTCCGCCGGATAATTTATTCGGGGACTGATTTCGAAATTCTAGCATGCCAACCGCAGCGAGACTTTCTTCTACCCTCTTCCAGATTTCATCCGTTGGGATTCCTAAGTTTTCCGGTCCAAAGCCCACATCCTCTTCAACCACCGTAGCGATGATCTGATTATCCGGATTTTGAAATACCATACCGGCAGCCTGTCTGATATCCCAAAGATTACTTTCCTGCGAGGTCATCAGTCCATTCACCCAGACACTCCCCTCCGTAGGATATAATATGGCATTGATGTGCTTTGCCAGGGTAGACTTTCCGGAACCGTTGGCACCGAGAATCGCTACGAAGTCTCCCTTTTCCACCTTAAGATTAACCTGATCGATTGCTTTATTGATTGATTCCACATTGCCATCTTCATCGCGTCTGATATATTCGAATGACAGATTTTCAATTTTAATCATATCCATGGCGTATCCTCTTTCTTACTCAATACAATTTATATGATAAGCAGATGACTATCCCTCTATGAAATAGCATTTACTGTTTTGTTCCCTGAAAATAATAATCGTATTATACCACATATCTTTAAAACTACAAGTAAATAAACCTCAGTTATCTAAATTCATATAATTTTAATATGATACTCTGATATAAAAAAAGAGGACGTTTACTTTTACAAGCATTACGTCCCCTGTACTTTATTATGAATTAAACTAATTCAATCAGCACTTCCATCGCTGCATCGCCCTTACGGGGTCCAATCTTAACAATTCTTGTGTAGCCACCGTTACGATTTGCATACTTTGGAGCAATTTCTTCAAACAATTTATCGGATAAATTGACTGATTTTGTATTTCTCTTCTTACCGGCATTCTCTGTAGGAACTTCGGTAATCGGATAAAGATATTTCATCATTTGCTTTCTTGCATGAAGACGAGTAGAGCTGTCTTTTTTAACAGTCTTCTGAACATCATCGAAAACAGTAACTTTCTTACCGTTTACAACTTCTTTCACTCTTTTGCCTTCTTTATCTTTACGAGCAACTTTTGCTGTTACAGTAACAGTTTCAAAGTTATCTCTTTCTTTTACAGCAAGTGCGATCATACCTTCGGCTATTTTGCGAATTTCTTTTGCCTTAGCTTCGGTTGTAACAATTTTACCGTTATATAATAAATTTGTCACCTGGTTTCTCAACAAAGCCTTTCTCTGGCTTGAGGTTCTTCCAAGTTTTCTATAACCTGCCATTTCGTTCCCTCCTTAAATCATTCAGCTTTAAACTCTATCTCAATCATCGCTTTGGTTCAAAGATAAGCCAAGCTCTTTCAATTTTGCAAGTACTTCTTCCAAAGACTTACGTCCAAGATTTCTTACCTTCATCATATCTTCAGCAGTCTTATTGGTAAGTTCTTCAACGGTATTAATTCCGGCTCTCTTCAGACAGTTATAGGATCGAACGGATAATTCCAGTTCATCTATATTCATCTCAAGAACCTTCTCTTTCTCATTATCTTCTTTTTCTACCATGATTTCCGCAGTTTTAGCGTGCTCTGATAGATCAATGAAGGAATTCAAATGCTCGCTTAATACCTTTGCTGCCAAGCTTACAGCCTCATCCGGAACCAAAGTTCCATTGGTATATACATCTAAAGTAAGCTTATCATAGTCCGTAATTTGACCTACACGGGTATTTTCAACGGAAAGATTAACTCGCTCTACAGGCGTGTAGATAGAATCAATCGGAATTACACCGATGGGCAGATCATCATTTTTATTCTTATCTGCACTGATATAACCTCTGCCGTTTGTGATTGTCAATTCCATATAAAGTCTGCTATCCGGACCACCACATAAGGTTGCGATTACCTGGTCTGGGTTAAGTACCTCGATATCCGGGTCAGCCTGAATATCTCCTGCTGTCACAACAACCTCACCCTCAGCCTCGATATATGCGGTTTTAGGCTCGTTCGTATCACTTGTGTTCTTGATTGCTAAGCTTTTAATATTCATGATAATTTCAGTAACGTCTTCCTTAACACCAGGAACAACGCTAAACTCATGAACAACACCGTCAATCTTAATTTGACTTACAGCAGAACCCGGTAAGGATGAAAGCATAATTCTTCTGAGAGAATTGCCTAAGGTTGTACCATAGCCTCTCTCCAGAGGTTCTACCACAAAACGACCAAATTTCTTATCTTCGGAAATTTCTGCAATCTCTATTTTGGGTTTTTCAAAATCAAACACAACAGGACCCTCCTTCTGGGTTATATGAGTTGTTTATATTAAATAACCAACCAGTCCGCCTCATGAAGCAGACGAACAATACGATTAATTATTTGGAATACAACTCGACTATTAGCACTTCATTTACCGGAACATCGATCTGGTCTCTTGTAGGAATTTCCTTAACAGCACCTGTAAATCCCTCATGGTTTGCATCAAGCCATGCCGGTACGGCTCTTCCGTCTGTAACCTCAAAGATATCCTTATATCTCTGTGTATTTTTAAATTTCTCTTTGATTTCGATAGTATCTCCAGCCTTTAATGTGTAGGATGGAATGTTTACACATTTGCCGTTAACTAATACATGCTTGTGATCAACGATCTGTCTTGCTTCTTTTCTTGTTCTGGCATATCCCATACGGAACATCGCATTATCAAGTCTTAACTCCAATAATGTGATCAGGTTTTCACCTGCAGTGCCATTCTTCATTTTCTGCGCTCTCGCAAATAAATTTCTGAAAGGCTGCTCTAACATACCATAAATAAACTTTGCTTTTTGTTTCTCTCTTAACTGATTACCATATTCACTGGTCTTCTTTCCTGCTCTTGAGAAGGTTCTGTTAGATTTCTTATCGATACCTAAATAAGCCGGTTCCAGACCAAGGGAACGACATCTTTTTAAAACTGGACTCATATCTCTTGCCATTGTTCTTATACCTCCCTATCAGACTCTTCTGCGTTTTGGTGGACGGCATCCGTTATGAGGAACTGGAGTCACATCCTTGATACTTGTTACTTCGATACCGCAAGCTTGAAGCGCACGAATTGCTGCTTCTCTTCCTTGACCAGGTCCTTTAACCATAACTTCAACTGACTTTAACCCATGAATAAGTGCTGCCTTTGCTGCTGTTTCTGCTGCCATCTGTGCTGCATAAGCTGTTGATTTTCTTGAACCTCTAAAGCCTAATCCACCGGCACTTGCCCAAGAAAGTGCATTACCTTCTGCATCTGTCAGCGTAACAATTGTATTGTTAAAAGATGACTGAATGTGTGCCTGTCCACGATCGACATTTTTCTTCACACGCTTCTTTGTCACTTTTTTTGCTGCTGTTGCCATTTTCTTAGCCATCTAACTAACCTCCTATTAGATTAATCTAGTCATTGAACATAACTTTTCATCTTCAATGATATCCGATATCTTCCAGATGAATTTCCGACATGATTTTTATAAGTCGGGTTTCAATCTGTACCTGCTATATAATCTCATTATTTTATTCAAATATGTTGCGGTTCAATCAATTACTTCTTCTTGTTAGCAACAGTTCTTCTGGGACCTTTTCTTGTTCTGGCATTGGTCTTTGTTTTTTGACCACGAACCGGAAGTCCCTTTCTATGACGGATTCCTCTATAACATCCGATTTCTTGTAATCTCTTAATATTAAGAGCGATTTCTCTTCTTAAATCACCCTCAACCATCTGTGTTCCATCAATTACATCACGAATTCTTCCAACTTCTTCATCAGTTAAATCTCTGACACGTGTGTCAGGATTCACTTTTGCTTCAGCAAGAATACGATTTGAGCTTACTCTGCCGATACCATAAATATAAGTAAGTCCAATCTCAACACGTTTCTCTCTTGGTAAATCTACACCACTGATACGAGCCATGTGCCTAATACACCTCCAAATAATATTGTTTACATAGGAAAATTGGTGAAGCAACTTTCCAGTGTTAATTTTCGCAAAGAAACATACGTTTCCCGCGACAGCCGCTTTAAATTGTGACAGTCAGGCTGATACAGCTGCTGCTAAGACTCTGTGATGACGGCACAGGTCTTAAAGCGAACTTAACAACACATTCGTGTGTGTCCGCTCACAATATCACAATGGTTCTGCCATATAGCAGAAATTGTAACACAAAAAGCAAGAACTATAATATATAAAACAACAGGTGAGTATTTGAGGTACCCGAACTATTGCATATTAGCCTTGTCTTTGTTTGTGTTTAGGGTTTTCACAGATCACTCTGATACTTCCCTTTCTTTTAATGATTTTGCATTTTTCGCAAATCGGTTTCACTGATGACCTTACTTTCACAGTAATTCACCCCTTTCAAAAAAGTCCGCTTATCATTATACCATCACAGGAATATAATAGCAAGCAATTTTTATAATTACAGACAAGAATTTTATTCCTGAAATTTTTATTCATGGAATCGTTATTCCGGAAGCGCAAATCCTGGGATTTATACCTCGATAGGTTGTCCTATATTCATCCATCGAAACAAAAGAGAACTGATCAGGATTACTTTGTTCTTGTCGGGAATTCATGTAATTTGATCAAACTATTTATCTCTCCAGATAATTCTTCCCTTTGTTAAATCATAGGGAGATAACTCCAAAGTAACCTTATCACCAGGTACTATTTTAATAAAATTCATTCTTAACTTACCGCTGATATGGGCTAATACTCTATGTCCGTTTTCAAGTTCCACCTGAAACATTGCATTTGGTAATTTCTCAATTACAGTACCTTCAATTTCAACAACATCGGTCTTTGACATTACTCAACCTCCTTACCTGAATCTCCATTTAACCTTAACTTTATGCTTCTTTTAATCTCCTCATCCCGTACGGTACTGTTTTTGATCAGCTCCGTCAGAGATGGATCCACATAATTTATTTTTCTTATGTGCTTCCTCTTCTTTTTTTTCGGACGATTGATTCTCTTGATTTTACCGTCCACTAAATATATATATTCATCATCTTTGTTTATTATGACATAATAATTTCCAAGATCATGACCCGCAGTCGAAACTACAAAATTACCGACTTCTAATTCCATCATTCCTGTTTATCCCCTTTAACATGAAAGTTTTCTCTTTCATCCCGGGGAAATACGTATTGACCATTCTATCACTATCATATTTCCATCGTTAAGAAATGTTACAATCTGATATTAAGAATTACTCTCAGGCTTTCTGATTGTGAATATCTCAGGCTCACCCTCTGTAATTAATATGGTATTTTCATAATGTGCCGAGAGTGTTCCATCCTCTGTCACTACAGTCCAGTCATCATCCATCCAATACACATCGTATCGTCCTTCATTCACCATTGGCTCAATGGCTAAGGTCATTCCCTTTTCCAGTGCGGGTCCTCTGCGCCTTTGTTTGAAATTCGGGATCTGGGGCTCTTCATGAAGATTTCTTCCTATTCCATGTCCCACCAGGTCTCTGACCACCGAGTAGCCGTGCGCCTCCACATAGGACTGTATCGCTTCCGAAATCTCATGTAAATGATGACCAACTTTTGCCAGCTTTATACCTTCGTAAAAGCTTTGTTTCGTGACTTCAATCAATTGATTGGCTTCAGCAGATATTTTACCGACGGGTAAGGTCCTTGCTGCATCGGAATGAAAGCCCTGATAGATGACACCACAATCCAGACTCACAATATCACCTTCCCGCAGAATGCGGTTCTTATGAGGAATCCCATGGACCACTTCATTATTCACTGAAACGCAAATTGAGGCAGGGTATCCGTTATAATTAAGAAAGGAAGGAATACAGTCATATCCTTTAATTAAATCGAAGCACTTTTCATCAATCTCCAGCGTAGAAATTCCCGGCTGTACCATATTTGATACCTCTTCTAAAACCAATGCAAGAATTCGTCCGGATTCTCTCATGAGTTCAATTTCTTTCTCAGACTTAATACTAATAGACAATACAATCTCTTCCTTTCAATTAAACTTTACTTATCAAGCATATTTATTCTACAATTTGAACTATTTCACCAAAAACAACATCCATATCCCTGGTACCATCTACTGATCTTAAGATACCCTTGGTCTGGTAATAATCAATTAACGGCTGGGTTTGGTCATGATAAACCTTCAGGCGCTTCTCTACTGTTTCCGGCTTGTCATCTTCTCTGAGTACCAATTCCTTTCCGCATACGTCACAAACGCCTTCCTGTCTGGGAGGAATGGTTGTAACATGATACGTAGCGCCGCAATTTACACAGGCCCTTCTTCCGGCCATACGACTTACAATGTTCTCATCCGGAACATCAACGTCAATTGCATATTCTACTGCATCATGATTCTTCTCCAATGCTTCATCCAGTGCCTTTGCCTGGGGAATGGTTCTTGGAAAACCGTCCAAAACATAACCATTTTCACAGTCTTTTTCTTTAAAACGGTCTACCACCAAATCGACTACCAACTCATCCGGGACCAATAATCCCTGATCCATGTATACCTTGGCCTTCTTGCCAAGTTCTGTACCATTCTTGATATTTGCACGGAAGATATCTCCCGTTGAAATGTGAGGAATACCGTATTTTGCGGCTAATCTTTTGGCTTGTGTGCCTTTACCGGCACCAGGTGCTCCCAACATAATAATTTTCATGTTTTACCTCTTTCTGCACTGCTTTTGAATTTTTTCTCATCATCTCATCTGGTAAATGCATCTAATCGTAACTTTTATAAAATGTACAAAAGGATGTTGCAGATTTATAACAGATCTGCAACAGCCTTTTGAAATTTATATCTGGATATCAGTTAGTCATTCAAAAATCCCTTGTAGTGACGAACCAATAATTGTGATTCAATCTGAGTAATTGTCTCGATGATAACACCCACGATAATGATCATGGAAGTACCACCGAAGCTGAAGTTAATACCAAATGCCCCTGTGAAGAGGATTGGTAACACGCATACAATTGTTAATCCGATTGCACCAATTAAAATGATATGGTTAAGTACTTTGGTTAAGTATTCTGTGGTCGGTTTACCGGGACGAATACCGGGAATGAAGCCTCCCTGTTTCTTAATATTATTTGCAACTTCAATCGGATTAAAGGTAATTGAAGTGTAGAAATAAGCAAAGAAAATAATCAGTCCGATATAAAGCAGCAAACCGATAGAATATTTAAAATTACCCCAGCTGTCCATGACAAGCCAGCTTCTGGAATTCAAAACTTTCAGTACCTTAGGCCAAAAATAAGCTCTTGCAGGCTGAACACCGAAAAACTGTCCAATTACAATAGGGAAAGATAACAGAGACTGAGCAAAGATAACCGGAATAACACCGGCTGTATTTACTTTTAAAGGAATATGGGAGGTTTGTCCACCTACCATTTTTCTTCCCTGAACCTTTTTCGCATATTGCACAGGTATTTTTCTCTGGGCACCCTGTAAAAGTATTACCATAACGATAACTGCAACGGAAATTGCAACAATCAGAACCGTAGCAACAAAAGCTGTTACTACCGGTTTTCCCTTTACATGTTCCGTAAATAAATTAATATAATCGGAAGGCATTCTTGATACAATATTGATTAACAATACGATAGAAATACCATTTCCCACACCATACTGAGTGATTCTTTCACCTATCCACATAAGAAATGCCGAGCCTGCTGTAAAGGACGTAACAATAATCACTACATTTGTAAAAGTTAAACCACCTTCTAAAGCACCGGAGTTACCAAATCCGATTGCCATAGCGATTGACTCAATAAAAGCAAGCGCAACGGTTAAATAACGAGAAATCTCGTTCATCTTCTTTCTTCCGTCTTCGCCTTCTTTTTGAAGTTCTTCCAACTTAG
Organism: Bacillota bacterium; assembly: GCA_023439505.1. Taxonomy (GTDB): domain Bacteria; phylum Bacillota; class Clostridia; order Lachnospirales; family Lachnospiraceae; genus Mobilitalea. The sequence continues at coordinate 10,591 of JAEXNR010000048.1, read as the reverse complement.
GAATCGCAATTGTCAACAACTGTACAATAATGGATGCTGTAATGTATGGAGTAATACTTAACGCAAAGATGGACATATTCTGTAAAGATCCACCTGTAATACTGTTAAAGAAACCCATGGCATCTGTGTCAAACCATTTTGCGGTAACATCCCTTGCAATAACGGGAGCCGGGAGCAGAGTTCCCAGTCTTATTACTAAAAAACAAATGAATGTATAAATGAGTCTACTTCTGATATCCTTAACTTTTAAAGCATTTCGTAGTGTATTTATCATTTAGACCACCTCAGCATTTCCACCAAGAGCCTGTATTTTTTCGACTGCACCTGCACTAAATGCATTAACTCTGACATCAAGCTTCTTAGTTAATTCTCCATTTCCAAGAATTTTTACACCATCTTTTGGGTTCTTGATAATTCCTGTTTCCAGTAATGAATCAACTGTAACTATAGCACCTTCATCAAAAATATTTAATACATCTACATTAACTGCAACGATTTCCTTTGTATTTCTATTGGTGAAACCACGCTTAGGAATTCTTCTGTATAATGGCATCTGGCCACCTTCAAATCCTACTCTGGGAGCTCCGGAACGGGCTTTCTGTCCTTTATGACCATAACCTGCAGTCTTACCGTTTCCTGATCCGTGACCGCGTCCTCGTCTGAAATTATCACTCTGTCTGGAACCGTCTGCCGGTCTCAATTCTGATAGATTCATCGTACGCACCTCCTTCTTTTAGCAATTTATATTTCTTCCACCTTAACCAAGTGTTTTACCTGATCGATCATTCCTTTAACTGCAGCATTATTAGGCATCTCAACAGTTTTATGAAGCTTATTTAAACCGAGTGCCTTAACAGTTGCTCTGTGCTTAGGAATGGCGCCGATCGTAGATTTCACTAATGTAATCTTTAATTTATCTGCCATTTTGATACCTCCATTGATATACAAGAGAATTGACAGCCCGATGGGGGTCTGACAATTCACTTGCTATAAATAATAACATCTCGACCAGTTACTATTTTAAAAGCTGCTCTACAGGAATGCCACGAAGCTTCGCTACTTCTTCAGGAGTCTTTAATTGGCTTAATCCTTCAATAGTAGCAAGTACAACATTCTGCTTATTGTTGGAACCAAGTGATTTCGTACGGATATTTTTAAATCCTGCAAGCTCAAGAACATTACGAGCAGGGCCGCCTGCGATTACACCAGTACCTTCAGGTGAACGCTTTAATAAAACAGTAGCACTACCGAACTTGCCGATAAAGTCATGAGGAACACTTCCGTTCTCATCAATTGGCAGACTGATCAATTTCTTAATCGCATCTTCTTTTCCTTTACGAATTGCTTCCGGAATTTCAGTTGCTTTTCCTAAGCCTGCACCAACGTGTCCGTTTTTGTCACCAACAACGACCAATGCTGTAAATCTGAAGTTACGTCCACCTTTTACAACCTTAGTTACACGCTTGATTGATACTACTTTATCTTCTAATTCAAGTTGACTTGGATCAACGATTGTACGTTTCATTTATTATCCTCCTTACCTAGAATTCCAGACCAGCTTCACGAGCTGCATCTGCCAACGCTTTGATCTTACCCTGATATATAAAGCCGCCTCTGTCAAAAACTACATTCTTAATTCCCTTTTCCATTGCTTTCTTAGCAATGACAGTTCCTAAGTATGCTGCAGCTGCAACATCATTTGTCTTACTAAGCTCAGCTTTAACATCCTTTTGAAGTGTGGAGGCAGCAACCAGAGTATTTCCGACTGTATCGTCAATAATCTGTGCATACATATGATTGTTGCTTCTAAATACAGCCAAACGCGGTCTCTCAGGAGTTCCTGTGAAACGATTACGGATTTTTAAATGTTTCTTAATACGAATTTCTGATCTTGAATCTTTATTTACCATGTTATTTCACTCCTCCTTTATTTTTTACCGGTCTTACCAACCTTGCGTCTGATCACTTCATCAGCATACTTAATTCCCTTGCCCTTATAAGGTTCAGGAGCTCTCTTACTTCTGATTTCAGCGGCGTATTGGCCAACCTTTTCTTTATCAATACCTTTTACTGTAATCTTGTTCTGACCATCCAAAACGGACTCAATTCCTTCCGGATCAGTCATTACAACAGGATGGGAATAACCAAGTGTCAGAGTTAACTCCTTACCTGCTTTTGCTGCTCTGTAACCAACACCGTTGATTTCAAGCATTTTTTGGTAACCTTCAGTTACACCTGTAACCATATTTGCAACCAGTGTTCTTGTAAGACCATGTAATGATTTCATCTTCTTTAAATCATTGGGTCTGCTAACAACAATTTCAGAACCTTCAGCATTAATGTTCATTTCAACGGGTAACGATCTTACTAATGTTCCCTTAGGGCCTTTAACGGTTACTTTATTATTTTCTGCTATCTCTACAGTTACACCTGCAGGTATAGCGATAGGCATTCTTCCTATACGTGACATGCCCGCACCTCCTAATATTATTTAAGAACCTGTTGATAATTGTACTTAAGTTCCAATTATCACTATGTTTTTCTCTGACTTCATTAATTTAGGAACATAATAATCATTATAACTCATTTAAATGGAATTATCATGTTAAAAGTACTTAAATTTTCCTGTTTTAACATGACCTTTTCGACATAAACTGACCTTATTGATTATTTTCCATATTCAGTCTGCACAGCTTCGCAGACTGAAATCAAGAACCGATTACCAGATGAATGCTAATACCTCACCGCCTACATTCAGTTCTCTTGCTTCTTTATCGGTAACAACACCCTTATTGGTAGATATAATCGCTATACCCAAGCCACCAAGTACCTTCGGGAGCTGCTCATTGTTTGCGTATACACGAAGACCCGGTTTGGAAATTCTCTTCAGGCCCGTGATGATTTTAACATTTTTATCTTTACCATACTTTAATGTGATATGGATTGTTTTAAAGCTTCCAACTTCCTCAATTTCGTATTTCTTTATATAACCCTCTTTTACAAGGATATCAGCAATAGCAACTTTCATTTTAGAAGCAGGTACATCTACTGTATCATGTTTTGCAGTATTTGCATTACGAATTCTTGTAAGCATATCTGCAATTGGATCGCTCATTGTCATTTGATTTGCCTCCTTTCTTAACTCTTACCAGCTTGCTTTCTTAACGCCTGGTATCTGTCCTTTGTACGCTAATTCACGAAAACAAATTCTGCAGATTCCGTATTTTCTTAAATATGCGTGCGGACGACCACAAATTCTGCAACGGTTATATTCTCTGGTAGAGAATTTCTGCGCGCGTTGCTGCTTTATTTTCATAGATGTTTTAGCCATGGAAATCCCTCCTAACTATTTTCTAAATGGCATACCGAATTGTACCAATAGTTCCCTTGCCTCTTCATCAGTCTCAGCAGTGGTAACGAAGATGACATCCATACCTCTTACCTTATCCACTTTATCATACTCGATTTCAGGGAAAATGATCTGCTCCTTAATACCAAGAGAGTAATTTCCTCTTCCGTCAAATGAGTTAGGGTTAACACCTCTAAAGTCACGTACACGAGGCAGGGCTAAGTTAATTAAACGATCAGCAAACTCATACATCTTCTCGCCTCTTAAGGTTACCTTACATCCAATTGCCATGCCTTCTCTGATTTTAAAGTTCGCAACGGATTTCTTCGCTTTTGTGACAACCGCCTTCTGACCAGCGATTATTTCCATTTCTTTAATTGCAGCATCTAATACCTTAGCATTATCCTTTGCTTCACCAACACCCATGTTGATTACAATTTTATTAAGTTTCGGCACTTCCATAACGTTCTTGTAACCGAACTTCTTTGTCATGCCGGCTACTACTTCACTTTTATACATATCTTTTAATCTAGCCAACTTCAACGAACCTCCTCTCTGAATTAGTCAATTACATCTCCAGTTGTTTTGGCAAAACGAACCTTCTGGCTTCCTTCTTTGCCATCAACTGTCTTAAATCCGATTCTGGTTAACTTACCCTTGTGAACGTACATAACATTGGAAGAATCAATGGGAGCTTCCTGATGCATAATGCCGCCCTTAGGATTTTTCTGGTTAGCTTTGCTGTGCTTCTTAATCATATTAACGCCTTCGATTAATACTTTTCCGTCTTCTACAGCAATAACCCGGCCTTCTTTGCCTTTATCTTTTCCTGTGATTACCTTAACGGTATCACCCTTTTTAATTTTCATCGTTGCCACTGTCGACACCTCCTTATAATACTTCTGGTGCTAAAGAAACGATTTTCATGAATTGTTTCTCTCTCAATTCTCTCGCTACCGGTCCAAAAATACGGGTTCCTTTTGGATTTTTATCTTCCTTGATGATTACGGCAGCATTCTCATCAAATTTAATATAAGAACCATCCTTACGGCGTGCGCCCTTAACAGTACGAACAACAACAGCCTTTACAACATCGCCTTTTTTAACAACACCACCTGGTGTTGCATCTTTAACCGCAGCAACGATGATATCACCTATATTAGCATATCTTCTGGTTGATCCGCCTAATACTCTGATACAAAGTAATTCTTTCGCACCTGTATTGTCGGCAACTCTGAGTCTAGTTTCTGTTTGTATCATGATAATACTCCTTTCAGTTGAAATTTATTTTGCTTTTTCAACAATTTCAACCAGTCTCCATCTCTTATCCTTGGATAACGGTCTGGTTTCCATAACCTTTACTCTATCACCGATATTGCACTCGTTGTTCTCATCATGTGCCTTCAGTTTATAAGTTCTCTTTACGATCTTGCCGTATAAAGGATGCTTTACGTTGTCTACAACAGCAACAACAATCGTCTTATCCATTTTATCGCTAACCACTTTACCGATACGAACTTTTCTTAAATTTCTTTCCACAGCGATACTCCTTTCTTTGACCGAAGGTCAAAACCTCTCCTATCGATCAGCCTTTATTTAGAAGTCTTTGAAAGTTCAGCAATTACTGTCTGAATTCTTGCAATATTTTTTCTAACTTCCTTAATTCTGCTTGTATTATCCAACTGGTTGGTTGCATTTTGGAACCTTAAGTTAAAAAGCTCCTTCTTCGCAGCTACTAATTCTTCATTCAATTCTGTAGCTGATTTTACTTTTAAATCGTCTACATACTTCTTAATTTTCACTGTTTTCACCGCCTTCTAAGTCTGCACGGGAAACTATTTTGCATTTCACCGGTAATTTATGTGTTGCAAGTCTTAATGCCTCTCTTGCGGTCTCCTCAGGAATTCCGGAGATCTCAAACAATACACGACCTGGTTTAACTACAGCTACCCAGTATTCTAAGGATCCTTTACCGGAACCCATTCGAGTTTCTGCAGGTTTTGCTGTTACAGGTTTGTCAGGGAATATTTTAATCCAAACTTTACCGCCACGCTTTGTAAAACGAGTCATCGCAACACGGGCAGCTTCGATCTGATTTGATTTAATCCATGCGGGCTCCATAGCTACAATACCATATTCGCCATATGCAAGGACATTTCCTCTTGTTGCCTTTCCGGCCATAGAACCGCGGAATTGCTTACGGCGCTTAACTCTTTTTGGCATTAACATTATTTATCGCTCCCTTCTTGTTTTGCTCCTTTGGTAGGAAGCACTTCACCATGATAGATCCATACTTTTACACCTAATTTTCCATAAGTGGTATCTGCCTCCGCAAAACCATAGTCGATATCAGCACGAAGTGTTTGAAGCGGAATCGTACCTTCGCTGTAGAATTCAGTACGAGCCATATCAGCGCCGCCAAGACGTCCGGCAACAGCTGTTTTAATACCCTTTGCGCCTGCCTTCATGGTTCTTGCCATTGTAGATTTCATTGCTCTTCTGAAAGAAATACGGTTTTCAAGCTGTGTTGCGATGTTCTCAGCAACCAACTGAGCATTAATATCGGGTTTTTTCACTTCTTTGATTTCGAGATTTAATTTCTTGGAAGAGAATTTTTGGATTTCTCCCTTTAATTTCTCGATTTCAGTACCTGCTCTACCAATAACTACACCAGGCTTAGCGGTGAAAATGATTATCTTTAAACGATCAGATGCTCTTTCGATTTCTATCTTGGAAACACCTGCGCTGTATAGTTTTTTCTTAAGATATGTTCTGATTTTATAATCTTCAACGAGATTGTCAGCAAAATCAGCTTCTGCATACCATCTGGAGTCCCAATCATTAATGACTCCGACTCTTAAGCCATGAGGATTAACCTTTTGTCCCATTATTGCCCTCCTTATCTTTCATTAAGCACAACTGTAATGTGGCTCATTCTTTTCTCGATACGATAAGCCGTACCTCGTGCTCTTGGTCTAATTCTTTTCATAATAGGTCCTTGATTTGCAAAGCATTCATCAACATAAAGTTTTGCAGTATCCATATTTTTAACCTCAGCATTTGCAACCGCTGATTTTAATATTTTCTGAATTACACTTGAAGCATATCTTGGATTGTATGCTAAAATACCAAGTGCAGTCTGTACATCCTTACCTCGAATGGCATCTAATACGAAACAAGCTTTCTGAACAGAAATTCTTGCGTAAGATAATTTTGCAGAAGCTCTGTTATCTTTAACCTCGTTTCTCTCTCTCTTTATTTGGGATCTATGTCCTTTTGCCATGGATGAAACCTCCTTCCATTCAATACTAACATGCTATTTTCTTGATTTCTTTTCGTCTTTTCCATGTCCTCTATAGGTTCTGGTAGCAACAAACTCTCCGAGCTTATGTCCAACCATATCTTCTGTTACATAAACCGGCACATGTCTTCTTCCATCATGAACCGCAATTGTATGACCAACCATTTGCGGGAAAATGGTAGAGCGGCGTGACCAGGTTTTAATTACCGTTTTATCGCCGGACTTGTTGAGCGCATCTACTTTTTTCAATAAATGATCATCAGCAAATGGTCCCTTTTTTAGTGAACGAGCCATGTATTCTAACCTCCTTAGAATTCTTAATCATCGAATTGTGATATTCAAACCATTTGTTCTTTTCAGGTGATATCCTCCGTCAGATCAAATTTTTGAATTTCTCATCAATTCAATTCTATTTAAATAAATCAGTGATCCAATCCATATTCCGAGACTAAACTCCGGTGATAAATTATTTTACCGCCTTACCGTCTCTTCTTCTTACGATTAATTTGTTTGAATGCTTGTTGTGCTTTCTTGTCTTAAGACCAAGAGCAGGTTTACCCCAAGGTGTAACAGGGCCTGGACGACCGATACCTGTTCTACCTTCACCACCACCGTGAGGATGGTCATTCGGGTTCATTACGGATCCACGTACGGTAGGTCTGATACCCATATGACGCTTACGTCCGGCTTTACCTACATTAACAAGCTCATGATCAATATTTCCAACCTGTCCGATGGTTGCTCTGCAGATGATCGGAACCATTCTCATCTCACCGCTGGGAAGTCTTAAGGTAGCATATTTGCCTTCCTTCGCCATCAGCTGTGCTGAATTACCTGCGGAACGAACCAGCTGGCCGCCCTTGCCGGGATATAATTCGATGTTGTGTACCTGAGTACCTACCGGAATATTCGCTAGCGGTAAGCAGTTACCTACTCTTACTTCTGCACCTTCGCCATTCATCAGCTTTGTTCCTACGGTAAGTCCGTTCGGAGCAAGGATGTATGCTTTTTCACCGTCAACATAATTAATTAATGCGATATTAGCTGTTCTGTTAGGATCATATTCAATGCTCACTACAGTTGCCGGAATACCGTCTTTTCTTCTCTTGAAATCAATAATTCTATATTTTCTTCTAGATCCACCGCCCTGGTGTCTTACTGTAATCTTTCCCTGATTGTTACGTCCGGCATTCTTGTTAATAGAAACTACCAAAGACTTCTCAGGTTTAGATGTTGTAATTTCTGAAAAATCAGAACCAGTCATGTGTCTTCTGGAAGGTGTATATGGGTTATATGTTTTGATTCCCATGATTTGCACTCCTTTCAACTATGCGAATATATGACATCCGCATCATTTCTGTATTATCTTGTATTTTATAATCCGGAGAAAATTTCAATATCAGCACTGTCAGCTGTCAGCTGAACGATTGCTTTCTTTGTCTTTGATGTCTTACCAAAGGTATTGCCACGTCTGCGTGTCTTGCCATCCAGATTCATTGTGTTTACCTTCTCAACCTTTGTTCCTGCAAACATCTTCTCTACCGCTTCTTTGATCTGATTCTTGGTAGCATCCGGATGAACTGAAAATGTGTACTTCTTATCGCTCATGGAGTTCATACTTTTTTCAGTTACGATGGGCTTAAGGATGACATCATAATATTTTAAATCTGCCATTATGCGTACACCTCCTCGATTTGTGCCACGGCATCTTTTGTTAATACAATCGTATCATACTTTAAGATGTCGTATACGTTAATGGAGTTAGATAAAGTAGTTCTTACTTTTGGAAGATTTCTTGCGGAAAGAACTACGTTTTCATCTTTCTTATCAAGAACAACCAATGCTTTGCTGAGTTTGAAGCTGTCAAGAACTGCTTTCATTTTCTTTGTCTTGATTTCGTCAAAGCTCAGTTCATCCAATACTACGAATTTCTCTTCGTTTACCTTGGATGTCAAAACGGATTTAATTGCAAGTGCTTTCTCTTTTCTATTCATTTTAAAGGAATAGTCTCTTGGCTTTGGAGCAAATACAACGCCGCCGCCCTTCCATTGAGGGGATCTGGTTGAACCCTGTCTGGCATGACCGGTTCCCTTTTGTCTCCAAGGCTTTCTTCCGCCGCCGCTTACTTCAGCACGGGTTTTTGCGCTTTGTGTTCCCTGGCGTTTGTTTGCCAACTGCAAAACGGTTGCCATATGAACTAAATGATCATTTATCTCTACGCCGAAGACTGCATCGTTTAACTCTAAAGTGCCGACTTTCTTGCCTTCGATATTATAAACTGTTACATTTGCCATTAAAGTGTTCCTCCTTTCTTAAAGCTCTAGTTTGCTTTAACTGATTCTTTCAGTATTACTAAGGATTTCTTCGGTCCCGGTACAGCTCCTTTAATAAGAATGAGGTTCTTCTCTGTATCAATTCTTACAACCTCAAGATTTTGTACCGTTACTTTTACGTTACCCATCTGTCCAGGCATGTGCTTGCCCTTAAATACTCTACCAGGGGTAGTAGCAGGTCCGTTGGATCCGGCATGTCTGTGATACTTGGAACCGTGAGCCATAGGTCCTCTGGATAATCCGTGTCTCTTAATAGCACCTTGGAAGCCTTTACCTTTAGACTTTGCAGTAGCGTCAATTCTGTCACCCTGAGTAAAGATGTCAGCTTTGATTTCCTGTCCTACCTTATAGTCCTCAGCGTTTTCAAACCTGAATTCTTTAAGATATCTTTTATTCGCAACACCTGCTTTTGCAAAGTGTCCTTTTCTTGGCTTATTTACCAGAGTCTCTCTGATATCACCAAAACCAACCTGTACTGCTGCATATCCATCGTTCTTAACAGTTTTAACCTGTGTAACGAAAAGTGGTCCAGCCTGCAATACGGTTACCGGAATAAGTACTCCATTTTCACCAAATACCTGAGTCATTCCGACTTTCGTAGCTAAAATCGCTTTCTTCATTTTCTAACCTCCTGTTTAATCTACAGCGGATTACACAATTGTGCAATCATCCTAGATGGTTTATAGCTATATGATAAACCCTAAGGATTTCTTCTAAATTAAATAATAATTTCTGTCCGCGCATTGTGCCTTTGCTCTCGCCGCACCTATACGACAACCCCGAAGTCTGATTAAAATAAGTTTGAAGTCACTTCCTGTCTTTTACAGCAAATTACTTCGTCTTCATCTTAATGTCAATGTACACACCAGCAGGCATTTCCAATCTGGATAATGCATCTACCGTCTTCTGTGAAGGTGTGATGATGTCGATTAATCTCTTGTGGGTTCTCTGCTCAAACTGCTCTCTGGATTCCTTATACTTGTGAACCGCTCTAAGAATTGTAACGATTTCCTTCTTTGTCGGCAACGGAACCGGTCCGCTCACCTTGGATCCTGTCTTCTTAACAGTATCAATAATCTTACCTGCAGATTGATCGATTAAATGATGATCATACGCCTTTAATGTAATTCTCATTACTTGACTTGCCATAAAAAAAGCCGCCTCCTTTTCGCACCTAATTTCAGTACGACAAGTGGTGACTGTACACTCATCCGTGTGTATCTTCATTATTCATACAACTATAGCTGATCTCCTAGCCTGAATACAGAACTAATCTTCATCGTAATTGATATGAGACTCTCACACGTTTATCTGCCCGAAGCAGAAATTCAATTGGTACAGTGACTTGTCGCCAGTTTCATAACTTGACCTTCGCTCCACGGAAAACCTACCCGGAATAGGTAGCAACCTCTCGTTTCAACGCTATCAATGTCACAACATTTGATATTATACACCATGAATATATCCTTTGCAAGTACTTTTTTTTAAGTTTCTACCCGAATTATATCCAAATCTTCCTGTTTTATGTATAGACGAGGGCAAGAAAACGTTATTACGACTTCGAAAAACCAATATATAATTCGTGAAAAATAGGTATCCGGTCAGTCG
>JAEXNR010000029.1 GCA_023439505.1 Bacillota bacterium | reverse complement strand
AAGGCGACCTTCCTGTCCAGTGGTTCCAGAAGCGTAAAAATAGCACTTCTTACGCCTGCCACCTACGACTGGTATGGCGGCAGTGATATTGCCCTGGAGGCAGGAACAGAAAAGACAGTGGAATTTATTATTACAGTAGAGAAGGATACCGCTCTCGTGGATTTTGTAATATCCATGGGAAAAATGGGGGAAGCGCAGCCCGGAAGAATAGATCTTGGTAATATCAGCGTTACAGAAGTAAAATAGTCAGGAAAACAGAGGAAGCCGTTGGAAAAACAACGGGCATTTCATATTTGACAGTTTACATACTCCCATAAATGTACTGTATGAGGAACATATCATTGGTTTGTATTTTATTACCTACAAAATCAATGAGGTGTTCCTCATTTATTTGTATGGCTACCAAAACTCCTTTGGGCAGACAGGCAGTAAGGCGAATTGTCTCGCCTGCAGGGATATGGACCGCACCGGGTTTTGTTCTGAAGATGATTTGATTTTGCTCCGGGATATTGTTTTTATAATAGGAACGTTTCATAAATCCCCCTTGTTTTATTTTTGACTATCTATATATTTTATGTCGAATATAGTCGATGCGTTCCAATGATATTGTAGCTATGGCAACAAATGTTGAATGAACCTTGATCTATAATGAGCTCAGATATAAAACATGTTGAATACAGATGTAAAATCAGCGTAGAAGGAGAGTAAATATGAGTGCATTTTTAGGACCAATTCATCACTGGTTGTTTCATAAGATAGAGATACAACAGGAATTAACAGAGCAAGTAATAAAAGCAGGAGAAAAGCTGATCCCGGAATTAGGGGAAGAGATGGACCGGAAATATGGTGAATTTTTGTCCGGGACTTTAGAAGAGATCATTGATGGAACCAATATTCATGGATGGCTGCAAATCTATATCAGCCAGGTGGAATACAAGCTGGCTGACAGTGTGACAATACTGATGAGAAAATACCCGGAGTTATTACATGAGATAAAAAAAATCTTTTATAAAAAGGGAGAAGATCTTTCATCTGAAATGGAGGCTGTCAGTGCAGCGCAGGTTTACAAGATGGTCAGCGATAGCCTATTGGATGGTATGCCCTGCGATCATGCCAACACTGTACTGGAAGAGAAAGAGGATCAAGTTATATGGAAAAGGAATCTTTGCGTTCATACAAGGTACTGGGAGGAAGTTGGAGGAGATATTGCATATTACCATATTCTCAGGGAAGAATTAATCAGAGGACTTCTTGCTGATACAGACTTTCACTATCATAAGATCGACAAGGATCTCAATGAAATAAGAACGCGATAGAAAGGAAGAGGTATTTGATATGAACAGTATTCAATTAATGGTAGAAGAGCACAAATATATCAAGAGAATGCTTAAAGTTGTCAGAAGCGCCTGCAACAGAATCTTGCAGGGAGAAGAACCCTGTTTTGAGGATTTTAACAAAATGATAGACTTTATCCGCAATTATGCCGACAAACATCACCATGGAAAAGAGGAACAATTTTTATTTCAGGAAATGGTAAATCACCTTGGCAGAATTGGAACGAATCTGGTAACCCACGGAATGCTTGTGGAGCATGAGTGGGGCAGATTATTGATCAGTGAACTGGATGCTGCACTCGTGCGGGTAAAATCAGGGGATGCCCAAAGCAAACTGGATGTCATCGCCAATGCGGTGGGCTATGCCAATCATCTGGCAAGACATATCGCCAAAGAAGATGAGGTGGTGTATACTTATGCAGAAAAGCAACTATCAAGAGAATTACTGGAGCGTGTCGATCAACTGACACAGACCTTTGAGGAAGAGGCAAATCTACAGGGGGTCCAGAATAACTATATAAAACTGCTGGAGGAACTGGAAGAAAAATATGTATAACCATTAAGGCAGAAAGCTTTTTCATAGCCGGGCAGCTGTGGACGGGATTTGCTGCAAGAGATTTATTCCTGGAAAGCAAATGATAGATAGGCTGACTTTACCGCGTTATAATTGCCCCTTGACAAGGGTACGAGGACACGGGATTTCATTTTGATCTCCCGTGGGTTTAACATATCAATATAATCCAGATTAATAATATAGGAGCGGTGAGGTTTGACAAAATTGAGGTTTACCAGAAGCTGTGCTTCAAGTTCGGACATAGAACCCACAGCCTCAATCACCGAACCGTCCATCATATGATAGAAAATGCTTCTTCCAATGACTTCAGCAAATTCAAGGCGTCTGGTATAAATCCTTGTTAGTCCGGTTCTGCTCTTAACTAAAAAACCGGAACCTGCATCAATCTCTATATCAGAAATGATCTTATTCAATAGTGTAAAAAGCTTCTCCTTCCAGATCGGTTTGATCGCATAATAATATGCGTTTACAGAATAAGATTCAACTGCAAATTCCGTAGAAGAAGTGGAGAAGATAATTTTCACATTCTGGTCAAATTGCCGGATTTCCTTTGCCGCATCCATTCCAGTAACAAAGGGCATAAGGATATCCAACAAGATCAAATCGAATCGCTGACCACTTTCCATTGCCGATAGTAAATCCAAAGCATTTTGAAACGAAACATATTCAATGTTTCGTTTATTCTTATGCATTAAGATGTAGTCACTTACAATAGAAACCATATTGCTTAAATCGTTAATATTATCATCACAGATTGCAATCTTCAAGAAATTCTCTCCTTACTCGCCATACGTTTACTTCCTGCTCTTACATTATATCATTAAAAAGTATAATTTGAAGCGGGTATTCGTGACATAAAGGTGACTTTTCATGTAACCTGTCCTTCCAATGGGATTGCAAAGGCATCCTGCTATCACACAAGGGAATTAATATATGCATTTCATGCAAAAAAGAAGTCGTTTCAGGTAAACGGCATTTTTTTATGCCATTTTTTGTTAAACTGATTTTCAAAAGTTATTTAGGGTAGCGATATTTTAAAGTAATAAGAAACAAGGAGGTATAAGATGATTTATTTTATCATGGCAGGAATAATCGTGGTGATGATTATTCTATGGGCCATCTCACTGCAACGCAGCCTGGTTGTAATGGATGAAAACATTAATAATGCAATGTCGCAAATCGGTATTCAGCTGTCCTCAAGATGGGATGCGCTTACTTGTATGCTGGATTTAACCAAAGGATATGCAGCTCATGACTATAATATATTAGCGGAAACAATAAAAGTAAGACGTTCTGTTACCGGTCATTCTAACCCGGAAGATATCAATAAACAGGAGAATGTAATTACAGGGACACTGGCTAAGATCATGGAGATCGCAGAAAATTATCCTGAATTGAAGGCAAACAAGACTTACCTAAAATCTATGGATGCAGTAAACCAATATGAAACGATGGTTCGTGCCAGCAGGCTGATCTATAATGACAGTATTACAAAGTTAAACCGTGCCATTCGCGGATTTCCCGCGATTTTGATTGCCGGTATCCTGGGGTTTTCAAAACGGGAGTATCTGAAGGCGGCAGAGAACAGAACAAAGATCCCTGCAATGAAGTAGAAACCGATTGTACTTGATAATTAACGGGGGAAATTATGGTCAAAAAATCACAATATATAGTAATCTTAACCATGTTCTTAGCTGCCTTCATTACAAGGACTGCATTTGCGGCCAATGCAGTCTCTGATATCAATGATGAGGTTATGCTTCGGGAAGATGGCAGCGCTTATGACAAAGAAACCGTGGGTGATGTTCTGGATATAACCGGGGAGGAAGTCTTTGACCAATCAGAAAAAGATCAGCAGGCTGCCGGACCGTTTGCGGTGCTGTTGGGAGTTTTGTTTTCCGCAATACCGATGATCGTAATCATAAGTTTGATCTGGCGTCACATTGATAAGGCAAGCAAGACAGGAGTACTTTATAAAAATGCGGATTATTTTAAAAATACACCCATTGCCGGAAATCTGGAGGCCACGTTTGAACTGGCCAGGCAATTTAAGCAGGCAGACGACGACAAAAATCTGGTTGGTGCCGCATTCCTGAAATTAATAAGTACCGGGTGTCTTGAACCAGTGACAGAGAAAACGATGGGACAATTGGGCATAGAAAAAGAGAGCGTGTCGTTAAAGCTAATCCATCCACCGGATTTTGCCGGAGAAATGTCAGGTATGCTTTATGATCAGCTGGTTTTAGTATGCGGGAAAGGCCAGATTCTTCAGGAACAGGAGATGGAAAAATATTGTATCAGTAATTACAGTGATATGATGCGAGTGATTGATGCGGCAAAACAGGACGGCAAACGTACGCTGCAACAAATCGGATGCTATGATGACCTAAAGAAGGCAAAGCAGATGGGACTTACGGACAGGGGAAGAAAACTACTTACCAACATTATGGGATTTAAGAAATACCTTCTGGAGTTCTCCCAAATCGGAGAGCGGTCAATGGAAGAACGTGTGATTTGGCAGGATTATCTGATCTTTGCAATGCTCTTAGGGATTGGAGATACTGTCATAGAGCAGTTCGAGAGACTTTTTCCATATAAAACACAGTATAGTGAGAATGCACAGTATTACTATATGTTATCCCACCGGTATACCAGGGCCTCCTATCAGGCTGCGCTGACTGCATGTACCCGAAAAGTGGAGCCCAGTTGCGGATCCGGAAAAAGAAAGAGAGGTTTTTGAAGAATGGGAGATAGAATAGGGAATAGAACGATCGGTAGTATGTTTGTGGTTTGCATTTTAATAATTATACTGAATGCCTGTGGCGGGAACAGTACAGCTCCCACGGGTGCAGAGGGGGACCAAAGCAGTTTGAATACAGAGGCAAAAACGGATACCGCAGATACAACCGATCATTCAGAATGGGCAATCTATTGGTATATTTGCGGGAGCGATCTGGAATCCAATGGAGGAGCGGCAACCATTGATATCTCAGAACTAATGGAAGTTAAGCTGCCGGAGAATGTAAAGGTGATTATCCAGACCGGCGGAGCCAATGCATGGCAGAATGACTTTGTAGATCCGGGATATATAGAACGTTATGTGTATGACAGTAATGGATTACAGCTGGCACAGCAACAGCCTTTGACCAGCATGGGAAGTAAAGAGACCTTATCTGACTTTCTGAAATTCGCTAAGACGAATTATCCTGCGAATAAAACAGGAATCATTTTCTGGAACCATGGCGGCGGAAGTGTTGGTGGAGCAGAATATGATGAACTTTTTGGAGGGGACTCACTTACAATTGATGAAATGCATCAGGCATTTCAGGAAAATTATGAATTATCGGCCCAAAACCAGCCCATTGACTTTATCGGCTTTGATACTTGTTTAATGGCAACAGTAGATGTGGCTGATACGTTCTCTGACATAGGGAAATATTTAATTGCATCAGAAGAGACAGAACCGGGAAATGGATGGAATTATACAGATTGGCCCGCAGCATTGAGTAAGAATCCGGCAATGGAGGCAGCAGAACTAGGTAAAATTATCTGTGATACCTACCAGAGTGGATGCGAGATGGCGGGAACTGCAGATCATATCACCCTTTCCCTTACAAATCTATCCAGGGTGGCAGATCTGATCGCGGCCTACAATGATTTCGGGAAGGAAGCCCTTGCCAATGCGCTGATTGATCCATCCTTCTTTTCCTACTTCGGGCGTGCCGCCGCTGTGACGGAGAATTACGGCGGAAATACGAAGGAACAGGGATATACCAATATGGTCGACCTGGGAGATCTTGCGATTCAGTCAAAAGATCTGCTGACAGACACGTCACAGAGTGTTCTTTCTGCCCTGGCAAACTGTGTGGAATATAAGGTGAACGGACCTTATCGGGCGCAGGCCTCGGGACTGTCCTGCTATTATTCTTATGATGGGGATGTGGATAATTATCTTGGGTATGCCTCCCTTGGTGCCGGAGAGGCATTTAAGTATTACTATGCTTATGGATTAACCGGTGAATTAGGTGAGGAAGGAATGAATTATATTGCAGCAATGAGCTATGATACCTTAAAACCGCTGGAAACACTGAAAAATCAGGGTTGGGAGAATCATCCCCTGGAGGTTGACAGGGAAGGCTCAGCGATTCTTACCCTGGGAGAAAAAGCGGCAGAAGTATTAAGCGGTGTATATATACAGCTCTATTATGTGGATTTCGATCAGGATATTATGCTCCTCCTGGGCAGTGACAATGATCTGTATCCTGACTGGGTCAAGGGCGAATTCAAGGATAATTTCCGGGGTGTCTGGGGCGCAATCAACGGCAATCTGGTTAATATGGAGCTGACATATGAAGGGGATGGCTATAACTTATACAATATTCCGATTTTATTAAATGGGGAGAATTATAACCTGAGTGTGGCATATGATTATGCTGCTGCCGCCTATACGATTCAGGGAGCGAAAAAACCCATTGATGAAAATGGAATGGCAGATAAAAACCTTCGTTATCTTGTCGAAGGAGATGTCATTACCACCATTCACTATGCAATGCCGATTTCCGGTGACAACAATGAGCTTACCCCGATTTCCATAGATGAGATCACTGTGGATCAAAATTTATCCTTTCAGGAGATTAATCTTGGCGAAGGAACTTTCCTGCAGATGTTTGAGATGCGTGACGTACAGGGATATTCCGCTTATTCCGATGTCACTATGTTTGAGATTGCGGCGGATGGTACGATTACAACAACTGTAGGTTTCACAGAATAATTGGCGGGACAGCTTAAAAGAGAGGTCACCAATGAATTCCGGAACATGGGAATTGATTGGTGGCTTCTTTACATTATAGGATAATATTCAACTTAAATATGCCCTCCCGGGCTTCAAATGAAGTAAGCCCTTGATGCTTGTGAACGATGGCAACGATACTTTTTGTTCCATAACCATGATTTTCTTTCTCAGTGATGGGAAGATTATGTTCAAAGACCGGTGCGACAGCATAGCTATTTGTGAATTGAATCAATAATTTATCCTGCTTCATCTTACAGCTGATATTAAGATATCTTTGATTGATGTTCTCGATCAGGATACAGGCATTGATTGCATTTTCTATGGCATTTGCAAAGATAATACACAAATCTATATCCGGTATGCTGCAGGAGTCAGGAACACAAACCGACGAATCCACCCGGATATCATTTTGAACTGCCTTATCAAGATAGGAGGACAAGATTAAGTTAATGGACTCATTTTCACAGTAGGTTACTGTGACAGCAGGACGCATGTTTTTTTCAATTTCTTTTATGTAATCCTTTGCGCCGGTGATATTGTCCGAATAAACATAGTTATTCAGCATATGGAGGTGATGTCGCAGGTCATGCCGATAGATTTTCGCAGTTTCCTCGGATTGCTTTGTCGCTTCAAACCGGGCCTGCAGGGCAGATACCTGAGCCGCAAGGATGTTTTGTTCGTTCTTCATTTCAAATTGCTTCACCAATTCATTAAAATAGGAGATCAGAAAATAAGAGAAGGTACAAATGAGCCCGATGGTCAGGATTCCTACAACCACAATTCTTGAGGAATAGAGGAGATCGGTATAAACGGTGGTAAGATACGCAATGATATAGTAAACAAGCGGGATGATTAATAGAAATCGAATTTTATTACTGGAGTAGGCAATGATCTTAACCATATAGGGACGTAAATACTGATAAATAATATATAGTAAGGGAATGGTTACAGCGATTTGTACAAGTGCGGCAATATAAGGCCCTCCGTGAAAGAGCAGAGTGATGAGATCACCAATCCATTTGCGGGGGGTAGTTAATATATAAGTGGTACATAATACGAACAAAACAGGGTATAGCGGTTTTTTATAGACAAGGCGGAAAAAGAACACTAAGGGAAGATGAACGGCAAGCGGGTAAACTTCCTGCAAGAAGCGGTCACCAAATATAAAATAGATAGAAAAATTAAGAAGCATGCCCAGGAGTACAAAAACAGACAGAATGAGAAAGGTTTTCCTCCCGAATTTAATGTCGAGAAAAAAGGTCATAATTAACAGACCATAGGTAAACACCATAAAATAATTTAATGCGTAAAGCATAGAAATCCTCCGGCCATTATGGGATAAAATCATTAGCATTTATATTGTATCATAGCAAAATGCCATTGCACAGTGGGGGCATCACATATTTTGTGGCGATGGATTGTAACCTTTTTGTAAATACATTCAATTTCTCTGGTGTAATGATTGCTTATTGGACTGATTTATTATATTATAAGTAAGATTCATTCAGTGGAAAGCATTTTGTATGCGCAAAAGGGAATAATGGATGAGAAATATATCTGTAATGTTACGGTGAAGCGCAATTAGTGTGAATGATGAAAAGCTGATTCACACGTTGAATTTATGCGTGCGAGCAAGCAGCACGTGTGGACGCCAGTGTGAAAATAAAATGAGAAATGTGATTTGTGTAAAGCAGCACAGGAATGAGGTAAAGAATGCAATTTAAGGAATTAAAAGTGATACCGGCGATTTTGAAGGCTCTGGAGAAGGAGAACTATGAAGTCCCCACACCGATTCAGGAAGAGGCAATTCCAATCATATTAAGTGGCAGGGATTTGGTAGGGTGTGCACAGACCGGCACCGGCAAAACGGCTGCATTTGCAATTCCCACACTGCAACTGCTGAAGGAAGAGGAGATACCCTTTGGAGGAGTACGGAAAATAAGGGCACTAATTATTACCCCCACCAGAGAACTGGCGCTTCAGATTTATGACAGTTTCTGTACTTACGGGAAATATACGAATCTTAAATATTGTGTCATATTTGGCGGAGTATCTCAAAAACCTCAGGAAGAGAACCTGCAAAAGGGTGTGGATGTTCTTGTTGCAACTCCCGGAAGATTGAATGATTTGATCAATCAAAAGCAGGTAGACTTAAAGGATATAAGAATAATGATACTGGATGAAGCTGACCGTATGCTGGACATGGGATTTATTCATGATGTGAAGAAGATTATTGCAAAGACACCCCAGAATAAGCAAACCCTGCTCTTTTCAGCTACAATGCCTCCGGATATCGCCAGATTGTCAGACACACTCTTAAAAAATCCTGCGAGAATTGAAATAGCACCGGTATCTTCAACGGTGGACACCATAGAGCAGTATCTTTATTATGTTGATAAAGGGAATAAAAAAGAATTACTGTTTCATATTTTAAAGGATAAAAAGATATCGTCAGCACTTGTGTTTACCCGGACAAAACATGGAGCGGACCGGATCGTACGCCAATTGGCAAAAGAAAATATTACAGCACAGGCAATTCATGGCGATAAGTCCCAGGGCTCGCGCCAAAATGCACTGAATAATTTTAAAGATAAGAAACTAAGGATATTGATTGCGACGGACATTGCTGCCAGGGGAATAGATATTGACGAACTATCCCATGTAATTAACTATGATCTTCCCAATATTCCCGAGACTTATGTGCATCGGATTGGCCGGACCGGACGGGCAGGTCATGAAGGTATCGCCATTTCCTTCTGTGATTTCGATGAAAAAGAGCAGCTGGCAGATATCGAAGCGCTGATAGGAAAACGGCTACAAGTGGTAGAAGACCACCCGTACCCGTTAATGAATCAATTTCCCGCCGTCAAGGCTGCATCACAGGGAAAAAACACCGCCACTCATATGGAGAAAGCAAAATCTTCCACGAAGAAGTACCGGATGACAGCGGATGGAACGCTGAAAGAAAAAAGAAGTTACAGAAAGTTTTCAAATAAGGATCATAAAAAAAGAAATCAAATGTAACTAATTTAATGCGGGTGGGAAACTTAGATCCTGCCATCATTTACTGAACTTATTCTTTATACCGGCTTATGTTGATTTTCATGGGATATACTTATATAATGGAACTTATCATGAAAAATGCTAAGGAGAGGTAAGCAGGATGAAGCCTATTATAAGTGTTAAAAATTTTACCAAGACTTATGGTGACTTTAAAGCGGTAGATAATATTTCGTTTGATGTGGATGAAGGCACGGTATTTGCCTTTCTGGGACCCAATGGCGCCGGAAAGAGTACCACCATTAATACATTATGTACCATATTTGAGAAGACATCAGGTACCTTGGTAATCGACGGGAAAGATGTTACAGCCAATAAGAGCGAAGTAAGGTCATCGATTGGTGTGGTTTTTCAGGATTCTACGCTGGATGCAAAGATGACTATTGAAGAGAACCTTGTCATGCATTGTGTTTTCTATCATATCCCTAAGAAAGAAGTGGAAGAGCGGATTCAGTTTGTTCTGAACCTGGTTGATCTGACGGCAGAGAGGAAGAAGTTAGTCAGTGCCCTCTCAGGAGGAATGAAGCGGAGGGTGGAGATTGCCAGGGGGTTAATTCATTATCCCAGAGTATTATTTCTGGATGAACCGACAACCGGTCTCGACCCGCAAACCAGAGCGCATATCTGGGAATACATCTTAAAGCTGCAAAAGGAAAGGAATATCACCATATTTCTGACCACGCATTACATGGAAGAGGCAGAAATATGCGATAAGATTGCCATTATCGATGGAGGTAAGATCGTAGCCCATGACACCCCCTATGCACTGAAGAAGGAATACACCAAGGACAAAGCCTTCATTACCACCAAAAATGGAGCCGGACTGGAAGAGGCCCTGGCCCGATACGATCTGAACTATGTGAAAAAGGACGGCTACTATAAAATTGATGCACAAAATATTGACTGCCTGCTTCAGGTAATCAGTCTGCAAAAAGAAGAAATCACAGATATTGAGATCAAAAAAGGCACATTTAATGATGTATTCCTTGAAATTACAGGAAAGAAGATAAGGGAGGAGTCTTAAAATGAATACCATACTGGCATTGTGGAAAAGAGGATTAAAGGCCTTTATCAGAAATAAAACCGGCTTGATTTTTTCCCTTGTATTCCCGTTTTTCTTTGTATATGTATTTGGCGCAATCTTTAAAAATGATTATATTGATAATCCCATAGCCTATATGCTTTCCGGTGTTATCATCACTACGGTGTTCGAGGGATCCCTTAACCTTGCTTCAACGACTGTGGATGATATGGTAAGTGGATTTATGAAGGAAGTTTTGGTATCCCCGGCCAAAAGGCTGGCTGTTGCCATCGGTCAGTTATTATCTGCGGCTACGGTATCTACCCTGCAGGGTTTGATGATTCTGGTGATCGGATTATTTATCGGAATTAAATTCACTTCCTGGATCACCCCTGTTTTAATTCTGATTGCGATGATTTGTGTGGGTCTTGTATTCTCCGGAGTAGGATTATATATGGCTACCAAGGTTCGAAGCGGTCAGACCTTTCAGATTATTAAGACAGCCGTGACAATGCCGCTGACGTTTATCTCCGGTGCTTATATTCCCCTGTCCATGCTGCCCGATTTATTAAAGTATATCGCTTATCTGAATCCGATGACATATGCGACGGCATTTTTTCGTATGATTGTTCTGGAAAAAGCGGATATGCCATTAAAGGATCTGGTCAATGAGGGATTGGTAATTGAGATTAACGGATTTACGGTAACTCCTATCATGTCATTTGTCATATTTATCCTGATCGGTGTGATCTTTTTGGTATTGTCCACCAGGTCCTTTGTAAAAACCGATTTCTCCAGACTCAACAGAAGCGCCAATGATGCCAGCGCGTTGTGGAGCTAAGCCACATAAAAAGACACGCCACGAATACCTTAAGCGGGTACGCGGCGTGTTTTTCGTTATGCCTTCGTGAAAACACTGATTTCTTAACTTAATTATACCATGCGCCTTTCTGATTTACAAGACTTGTAAAAAACAGGGCAAAATAATAAAATAGGTATAAAATGATCAGAGTTACTTTTTGCTTCGGCAGAAAGCGGAGGGAGGCTATCATGGATGATATGTTTGGATTGATATTGGCAGGTCAGCAAAAACAGGCGCTGGAAAAAGTACTGGACTGTAATCGTAAAACAGAACAGTACGGACTTATTTTGTTACCGGAAGATGTGATGCATCTGATGGCTGTCCGAACACAAGCGCTGCAAGAAAATCAACGGGTTGAGTTCGGTGAGGGAGTCTTACCCGGGATCATTGATTTATTTTGCGATTCCCAGTATATCAGTCAGGATAATTACACAGAAGTTCTGTCTGAATTACAGGAAATATTCTATGCGTATAAGAACGAAGCACAGGAGGAATTAACCGACGACGAATTACTTCAATTTATGAGAAAACAATTCGAAGAGATCTGCTTTGGAGATCTGGATTATCTCAACAGTACCTGCCTGGAGCGCTTTGCCAAAGCAGCCCGTACAAAGGACCACAGTCAGATGCAGTCAAGACTCCGGGACGAATATTCGCTGCGGGATACAGAGAATGCGTATGATAGGCTGTCAGAGGAGACAAGATGGGAGTATGAAGTTTATAAAATGAAGCTGGAAGATACGTACTGATCCATATGTTCCAGGTATACAGATAGGACGATCAAGAAATACCTTGTCAAATATAGCAATTATGTTTGGCAGGGTATTTTTGCATACACCCCACATGTTTACATTTGCTGGAAGATCTTATATACTCAAATAGAACGGGATATGCCCACGCGTATGTCCCGGTACGAATAGGAAGAAAGGTAAGGTCCGCACTAAACGGACCATTATGTGGAAGGATAGGATGATACATATGGAGCAAACAATTCTATTGGTAGAGGATGATGACAACATAGCAGCGGGCATTCAAAATTACCTGCAAAATAAAAACATGGTTTTGCATACGGTAAAGGCGATGGTGGAAGCAAAAGAATATCTGCAGAAAAGACTTCCTTCCATGCTTATCCTGGACTGGAATCTGCCCGATGGTACGGGGGAGGAATTATGTACATGGGTCAGGGGAATGTGGAGGGACCTGCCGATTATTTTTCTTACCGTACGGGGAGATCACAGGGACATGCTTCAGGGTTTTGAGGCAGGGGCGGATGATTATATTGTGAAACCCTTTCACCTGGAGGTATTATATTCCAGAATCAGAGCAGTGCTTCGGCGCGCAGGCAACAAGGGAGGGGCGCTGCTGGTATGCGGACCGGTTTCCTTAGATAAGAACAGCGGGAAGGTATATCATGAGAAACAGGAAGTGACCATAAGCTCTGCAGAATATGAACTGCTTCTTCTGCTGTTGGAAAATAAAAATCATACCCTGACAAGGGAGCAGATCCTGGAAGCAATATGGGACAGGAAGGGAAACTTCGTGAATGACAATACCCTGACAGTTTCTATGAAAAGGCTTCGGGAGAAACTTGGCAACCCACCCTGTATTAAGACACTGCGAAGTCTTGGCTATCGCATGGAGGATCCGGAATGATAAGAAGAAACCGAATTACAATATTTCTTATGATGTTATCCGTCAGCGGCATGATTGTCAGCATGGTGATCCTGTTAATTCTTACAAGGGCATATGCATCGGATCAATATCACAATCTGTCTGCATTCACAGATCATATTGTGGCAAAGTACCCGCAGGAGGAACAGGAACTGGTGCAGTGGATCAAGGAGAATGCACTTCATGACAGAACACAGGATTTAAAAGAGAATACCATCCTTTCCACCTATGGTTACAGTGGGAAAACCTTCGAGAGCAAATATTACCGGATCCTGTCTGGGAGCTTTGGTATTCTGATTCCCCTGGTCTTTCTGTTCCTCTTTCTTTTGCTGGTTCACGTAAAATCCCGGTACCGGGCAGGTATTCGGGGGGTGACAGACTATCTGGAGAAAATGAATCAGGACAAAGCAACGGTTCTTCCGCTTCATAAGGAAGATGAATTCTCACGGCTGGAAGATGAATTATATAAGACTATGACGAAACTTACCATCACGAAGGAGACGGCTGTGAAAGAACATCATGATCTGGCACAGAGTCTTGCAGATATATCCCATCAGATTAAGACCCCGGTTTCCTCCATCTCCTTAATGACACAGCTATTGGTGGGCGAAGAAAATGACACCTATATTCAGCGGATTAGCAAACAGAGTCTGCATCTGGAACGACTGGTGAATGCCCTCTTAACCCTTGCAAGAATAGATGCCGGGGTGCTCCCCTTAGGGCGGACGAGAGTAAATGTTTTCACCATGCTTCAAGTATCGGTGGATGAGATGGAGGTACTGATCAGGCAGAAGCAGATTCACGTTATTCTGCCCAATGACCCGGAGATCTGTTATGAAGGGGATTTGGAGTGGAGTGTAGAAGCGCTTACCAATCTGGTAAAAAATTGTGCCGAACATACCCCGGAGGGCGGCAGTATTACCTTTTCTTATCATCAAAACCCCCTTTATACCCAAATTCAAATAGAGGATTCCGGGGAAGGCTTTGCCCAAAAAGATCTTCCCCATCTATTTGAACGATTTTATCGGGGGAATACGGGTAAGGACGGGGCAGGAATTGGTCTTTCCCTGTCAAAAGCCCTGATAGAACAGCAAAATGGTGTGATCCGTGCCGGGAATCATGCCGGAGGGGGAGCCTGCTTTGAAATCAGATTCTACTGTCACTGAGCTGTCACTTAACTATGATAAACTTATCTATAGAATCGGGTGAAGGCGCTGCGCCTGCTGCCCAAAGTCTGCAGTCTATAGAAAGGACATGGTTATTCCTATGGAAATATTAAGATGTGAGTCTCTAACAAAAATTTACGGTGCAGGAGATAACAAAGTTACCGCCCTAAAGCAGGTGGATTTGTCGGTGGAAAAGGGAGAGTTTATCGCCATTACCGGTGCCTCCGGCTCGGGAAAATCCACGCTGCTGCACATCATCGGCGGAGTTGATCAACCAAGTCAGGGAAAGGTTCTGATCGAGGGAACGGATATTTCGGGCTTTCGGCCCGAACAGTCAGCGATCTTTAGAAGAAGGAAAGTAGGATTGATTTATCAGTTCTATAATCTGATCCCTACGCTGAGCGTCAGAAAGAATATTATGCTGCCAATGCTGTTAGATAAGCGAAAACCGGAGGAGGATTTCTTTGTGCAGATCATAGAGACCCTGGGGTTGTCTGATAAGCTGGACTGTCTTCCAAGGCAATTATCCGGAGGCCAGCAGCAGAGAACTGCAATCGCCAGAGCACTTTTATATCGTCCTGCCTTGGTACTTGCGGATGAACCCACCGGTAATCTTGACCGGAACAATTCCAGAGAAATTGTCGAGCTATTGAAAATATCCAATAAAAATCTGAATCAGACCATTCTCCTGATCACCCACGATGAACAGCTTGCATTAGCGGCCAATCGGATGATCACCATTGAAGATGGCAGAATTATTTCAGATAAGGCGGTGAGATAATGAATCTTTGGAGAGAATATTCCTTAAGTTATATAAAAGAGAATAAAGCATCTACTATTTCCATACTCATAGCCTCATTGATTGCCTCCGCCCTTTTGTCTTTGCTCTGCGGTGTTTTTTATAATATATGGATCGATGAAACAACCAGGATCAAACAGCAGGAAGGCGAATGGCATGCAAAAATCACGGGAGATCTGTCTGAGGAAGACATATCAGCGATGAGGGGCTTTCCAAACGTAAAAATGGTGGAAGTAAAGAACGGCGAAACAGATGGAGTAGTAACAGCATACCTTTACTTGCTTCACCCCTCAAAGGTATACCGGGATATGCCGGGGATCGTACATAAGCTTGGGGCAGAGAATAGGGGCAGGAGTGAAATACAGCTGGAATACCACGAGAAACTTATGACCCAGTATTTTATATTTGCCAAAGGACATCAGCCGCCGACAATTCTGGTGGTGTATGGAATGATCCTGCTGCTGTCCGTGATATCCCTAATTCTTGTGATCCATAATGCGTTCGGTGTATCCATGACGGCCAGAGTCCATCAATTGGGGATCCTGCAAAGCGTTGGTGCCACACCGGGACAAATCAGGCTGGTTCTGACCTTTGAAGCCGTTACGCTGTGCCTGATCCCGGTATTTCTGGGCATATTAGCAGGGATAGGCTTATGCTTTCTTTTTATGATCTATATAAAAGAAGTATCAGATTCTGTAAGATCCTTTCCATTGGTCTTTCGCTATCATCCGCTGGTTCTGCTGACGGCTTTGATCCTATCACTGGCAACGGTATGGTATTCGGCCAGGATTCCGGCAAGAAAATTAAGCAGGTTGAGTCCTTTAGAGGCAATACGATACGAAGGAGAGCAAACCTTTGGGAAGTCAAAGAAGAAAGGAAGACTAAGCTCCCGTTTGTTCGGAATAGAAGGAGAGCTGGCGGGAAAATCCCTGTATACAAGAAGAAAGGCTTTTCGTACCGCCACCCTCTCCCTTACGGTGTCGTTCCTGGTGCTGGTCAGTTTCTTCAATCTGGAAGCAATCTCCGGAATCAGTACAGGGTACACCTTCTTCGAACGGTATAAGAACATATGGGATTTGATGGTCACCACCGAAGAGCCGGCAAGCCCGCAAAATGAGATTCTTTCAAAGGTCCGGAAGATGGCAGGCGTCAGAAGCTGTATTTCTTATCAAAGGATGTCAGCGCAGACCACCCTTACGGAAGACAGGATGGAGGATAAGCTGGTGCAATCCATAAAAACCCGCCAGGATGATCTCAAAGACACGGGAATGATATGGAATGGTACCGGGTATCAGGTCGAGGCAGTCTTACTGGTACTGGATGACGAAAGTTTCCTGGCATATTGTGAAGAAAACCAAATATCCTCTGACTTGTTCCAGGAAAACGAAGAGCCCGGAGTTGTTTTAATTAATACAGTTTGGGATGAGTGGAACAGCAACAGACGAAATAAAATCATGATCCCGTTTCTAAAGGAGAATGAGCATCAGACAACACTACAGCTGAAGCTAAAGGATGGAACAGATTTGACGAAGGAGCAGAACGTTAAGGTAAGAATAGCCGCTTTCACAGATCAGCTTCCAAAGCTCCGGGAGGAATATGAGAACTTTAGTCTTGTACAGTTGATGTCGGAAAGCACGTGTAACAGGATGATCAACGGTTTGTTTGATGCCCCTGTTAACTATACAATCCGGGTGAATCAGGAAGACTTAATTCCGGAAATACAAAATACCTTTTTGACTGAACCAGGACTGCAAAAGCCGATTCTCTTTGAGAACAGGGCAGAGACTGAGCAGCGGAATATAACCATTCGTAAGGTATACAGGGTGGTGATGGGGTGTCTTGCGGGGTTGTTGATTATCATAGGTCTTGCCAATATCTTATCCAATACCATGGGTTTGATCTATCAGAGAAAAAGGGAGCTGGCAAGGTATATCAGCATAGGTCTTTCCCCCAGGGGAGTGGTACAGATTCTGATGCTGGAAGCAACGATTTTGGTGGTAAGACCAATCCTGATCAGTCTGCTTCTCAATATACCCATCGTACTATTGGCGCTGAATGCAAGTATGATACCGTTATCAGAGTTTGTGGCAAAAATGCCGGTCATTCCGGTAGTACTCTTTGCCGCTGTTACAATCGGGGCAGTAGAAGCCGCTTATTACCTTGGGGGAAGGAGCGTATACCGGATGAATCCGGTGGAACACTTAAAGGATGATACCCTGATGTAACTTCCGGTCACAACCTGATTACAAATCCGGAGAAAGATGTGTTACAATAATGGCAGGATCATAAATCAAATCAAGGAGACTGCTATGAGATACTATTTCGCACCGATGGAAGGCATCACCGGATATATTTACAGAAATGCGCATCATGCTCTTTTTCATTCCGTCGATCAATACTTTTCCCCTTTTATTGTGGCTAATCAGGGGGGGAATATGAAATCGAAAGAGCTGAATGATATTTTACCGGAACATAATCAGGGTATTAAGTTAATTCCCCAATTGCTTACGAATAACGCCAAGGATTTTATTCATGTATCCCGTAAGTTAAGTCAGATGGGGTATCAGGAGATCAATCTTAACTTAGGATGTCCGTCAGGAACTGTCGTTTCCAAGAATAAGGGTTCCGGATTTCTTTCCAGAAAAGAAGAACTGAATGCATTTTTGGAAGAAATATTTTCCGCAGCCGTTACCGGTATCTCAGTTAAAACCAGGATCGGAAAGGACAGT
The DNA here is from genome assembly GCA_023439505.1 of Bacillota bacterium. Taxonomy (GTDB): domain Bacteria; phylum Bacillota; class Clostridia; order Lachnospirales; family Lachnospiraceae; genus Mobilitalea. The sequence goes on along the minus strand of JAEXNR010000029.1, from coordinate 116,460 downwards.
CCTGATGAATTTTATGAACTGATTGAAATTTTTAATCAATATCCTATGAAGGAACTGATCATTCATCCCAGAATTCAAAAAGATTTCTATAAGAACAAACCCAATCTGCCCATTTTCCGGGATGCCCTGACGTTAAGTAAGAACCCTGTGTGCTATAACGGTGATCTGTTTACCGGCGAAGACTATATTCGATTTTGCAGCGAGTTTCCATCGGTAGATACCGTAATGATCGGAAGGGGGCTATTGGCCAATCCCGGCCTGATCGGCCGCATATCCGGCCATAGTAACCCGGACAAGACGGTGATCAGAGCTTTTCATGACCGGATCTATGAAGCGTATCAACAGATTCTCTTTGGCGAACGAAATGTCTTGTTTAAAATGAAAGAAATCTGGTTCTATATGATACCTATGTTCACAGACTATGAAAAATATGCAAAGAAGATAAAGAAATCGGAAAAATTAAAGGACTATGATATGGCTGTATCCAGCTTATTTCAGGATCAGAGCTTAATAGAATAAATCGGGAAGTGGGCATGAAGGTCCAATAAGATAGAAAAGAGAGGTTGACAGATATTCTATGATATTATATACTCAGTATATAGTTATATACCGAGTATATAAGAAGGAGCTTTTATGGCAGTTAAACATTTATTTCTGGCGATATTATCTAAAAAAGCAATGCATGGATATGACTTAAAGAATGCCTTTGAAGAACTGGTCTCGGGGCAATGGACGCTTAACTATGGACAGGTCTATACCACCCTGACCCGTCTGGAACGGGATGGACTGGTAACGAGTGAAGAAGTGATTCAGGAGGATAAACCGGATAAGAAGATATATAATCTGACGACGGAGGGTAAGAAAACACTGGATGTATGGATGCAGCAGGAGATACAGTGGAATGTTTTTGCAGATGAGCTCTCCTTTCAGCTGACGGCCCTTGATTATGTGGACCGGGAGAAGGCTGCAGATCTGCTTACCCAGTACAGAGAACAATTAATGAAACTGATCGGTGAACTGGTTATGCAAAAAGCGGTGATATCGGATCACAATTCACTCATGGCATGGATTATGGAACGCAATATTATGAAAATGGAGGCTGATATCAAATGGGCGGAAAGTTACTTACAGAACCAGACGATGCATTAATCCGTATGCGAAAGATTGGGCGGATTTATCAGACAGGAGACAATCAGGTTCAGGCAATCAAGGAGATTGACCTGACGATAGCAAAGAGAGAATTTGTGGGGATCATGGGGCCATCGGCATCGGGAAAGTCTACGTTATTAAATCTGTTAGGCTGCCTTGATACACCTACCCATGGAGAGTATCTGTTAATGGGTGAGAATGTGGCAGGTTTATCCGGTAGAGAAAAGGCTAAAATCCGTAACCGCGTCTTTGGATTTGTATTTCAGGCATTTCATCTTCTGCCTGATCATAATATCGGGGAAAATATCGCCCTGCCTCTCAGATACAGTGAAATACCAAAGGCAGAGTGGGGGAAGCGGATCGCCGAAGTTCTTGACATCGTAGACCTGAAGGGGATAGAAAAAAGGTATCCGGATCAGTTGTCCGGAGGGCAGCAGCAAAGAGTTGCCATCGCACGTGCGCTGGTCTGTGATCCGGAGATTATCCTTGCGGACGAACCCACCGGTAATCTGGATTCGGTAACGGGGCAGGAGATTATGAAGGAACTGCGTAAATTAAAGGAGGAATCGGGGAGAACCGTAGTTGTGATTACCCATGATCCTAAAATCGCAGGATATGCCGATCGAATGCTTCGGCTGGAAGACGGAAAATTAACGCAAGAGAGAAGCATGGATTCTGAGCATCATAGGATTGGCAGGCTGATCAATCCGTTCCATGACCCGGATGAGGAGGATGGGAATGAAACGCTTTTATAAAATTTTGCTAAGCATTGGGATCGCATTTGGCGTATTCTGTGCCATTACCGTATTCTCGGCAGGTCAGAGGGTGTGGACGGCGATTGTGCTTCAGAATCAGGCAGCACAGTCGGACATTTATAAAATTGTTCGTTCGCCGGATCATACCGCAGCTTATGGAATGGGACTGGACTATGCCGGACAGATACAAAGCATGCTTCCGGAGAAACTCTGCACGGATGTGAAAGCTCCGGGATGGGGTGCTGCCGTGTCTGATCAGGGGGAACCGCTGCCGGTTCAGGCCTTAATTGGAACAAAAAGTAATTATCTGGTGCTCCATGAGATGCAGCTGCTGCAGGGAAGATATATTTCGGAGGAGGATCTGAAGGAATATCGAAAGGTGTGCGTCTTAAGGAGCAGTCTCTACGATCTGTTAGGGAAGGAACCGGCGGCTTCTATTGAGATTAACGGTGCTTCTTATGAAATCATCGGAGTAGTATCAGGCAATGATGGGGGCAGTGTATATGAGAAAGAAGGAGACGTCTTTGTACCGGTAACTACACTCTATCGGGATATTGAGAAAACAGACGAGCAATCCGGATTGATTACCCAGATTGATTTTAACAAAGAGGAGTATTCTGCAAAGGAGATCGTTCAACTTCTGACAGAGAAAGCCGCCGGCATGGCAGTGGATGTATCAGAATTAAAGGTACTGCCTGCTCAGAAGGAATTGTTGGATGACACAGGGGATTTTATAAAGGTATTTTTATTTATCCTGATTCTGTCCATGCTGGTATTACTAATTGCGGCTTTTAATATCATCCATATCGCCACGGCATCCATTATGGACCGTGAGCGGGAAATAGGTCTGCGCATGGCACTCGGGGCGAATACCCGCGATATCGGCATTCTTATCACAAAGGAAATTCTGGTATGCACCATGAGTGGTGGACTCCTTGGAGTGGCAATTGCAGCCACTGTGAATACTGTGGTAAATCGTTACTTTAACCAGTTCATTCTAAGCTTTAATCTGACTACCGTATTTGCAGGTATTGTGCTGGCCTTTATCACCGGCTGGATAACTTCCATATTACCTGCCGTAAAAGCTGCGGGACTTGATCCCATGGCGGCATTAAGGGAGGAATAACCCATGAACAGAGTTCGCAAGAACATAAGTCTGGATATGTTTTCATTTACCGAATTGATCGTTGCCTTTACTGTGATTACGTTAGCCCTATCAATTAATATGGGGTATCTGCATCAGCTGAAGACAAATACGGCTGCCGTTGATTCCCTGGAGTATCTATATCTGTTGAATGCCTTTACACTGCTATCCATGCTCGTTACAGCGATTGGTATTATGGGACTCCAGTTGACCCATGTTTATCGTATGCGGGATGAGATCGGGCTGCATAAAGCATTTGGCGCCTGCACGAAAGATGTGATACGCCTTATTCTGATGGATACGCTTCGTCTGATCATTATTCCCGCTGCTCTCGGCGTAATCATCGGCATCCTGATGGCCGGTTTTCTGCCCTTTCATAGAATTAATCTGAAGGCAAGGATCAATCTGCAATTGTTCCTTGGCTGTGGCACAGGATTATTTATCTTCACCGGACTATCCGGAATCCTTCCGGCCCTTCGCGCAGCCCTGATGGATCCTGTTCAAATCTTAAGAAAACATACGGATTTACGAAAGGAGACAACAGGCAGGAGAGGAAGTTTCCTTTATTATCTGATTATGTTAGCAGTGATTGTTACAGGCATTTATGTTAATCACGAGAGAGAGGCAGCCTTTCAAAAGGATGTAATGATGACAGCAGGGACACCACCTGCAGTCAGTGAGCAGGTACCCTTGTTTACCTTCCAGGACCAGGAGGGAAACCGGATTTCTTCGGAGACATTAAAGGGCAGGAACTATTGTCTGGTGATATGGGGAACAGACTGCCCCGTATCAAAAAATGCATTATCTTATTGGGAGGAAATCATGAAGGAGGATTCTCTGAAGGAGATGGCGTTTTATATGATAGAAATCAGTTCCTCCCTAAGAGAAGCAAAGAATTATATCAGGGAGCACGGGCTGTCCATGGATAGCTATACGGATGATCAGAAGTCCGTAAAATGGGCATTCCATGCAAGTACCTTACCTATGGCCTATGTGGTAGACAAAGACGGGATCATACGTGCAAGATCTATCGGATGGTCGGAAGCTGTTATGGATTATCTGGTAAAACAGATGAAATACAGCCTGGAACAGGAATAAAAGGAATGAACTGTTTGCGGGTGGTCGAAAGACAGGTATGACATGGAGATACCGGACAGCCGGAATTAAAAATTGATTGACATGAAAGGGAAACAAAAATATTATAAGATAGTATTCATATCATGTTGAAGAGCAGAATTAGAAAACGAGGGAAATTATGGCTGAAGAAATGAAGATTGTTAAGCCCAGATATCAGCAGATTGCAGCTGACATCGCATCCAAGATTGCAAACAAACAATATCAAATCGGGGATAAAATTTATGCGAGATCATCTATTGCAAGCCAGTACGGTGTCTCACCGGAAACTGCCAGAAGGGCAATCTGTATCTTAACAGATTTGGGAATTGTTGAATCTGAGATCGGAAGCGGTGTGACCATAAAATCCTATGAAAAAGCACATGAATTTATAAGACACTATCAGGATATTCAAACAGTGAACAAGTTAAAACAAGATATTCAGGAGAGTATGGAACGACAATCAAGGGAACTGGAGTTTTTTAACAGCAGTTTAAACAAACTGATTGAGAGAACAGATCGATTTCGGTCCAGCAATCCATTTACACCTTATGAAGTAGAGATCACAGAGGGAACCCCCTTTTTAAACAAGACGATTTCAGAATCAAATTTTTGGCATAATACCATGGCTACCATTATAGCAATACGAAGAGAACAGGATTTAATTCTGTCACCCGGTCCCTACGCATTGTTTTTATCAAAGGACATCCTTTATTTTATCGGCGATGAAAATTGCGATGAAAGAGTAAAGAAGTATCTTTATCCTTAAAACAAGCTAAATCGGCAGCTGCTTTCCCTGTCATGAATAATTAACTCACTTTTTTTAAAAGCTTCCATCTGATATTGCGGAAACGACGCGGTATTCCAGGGAACTTGAAATAAAGGTGGGTTATTTTTATTTGTTCATAGGATGGGTTATTTGACAAAGTGACAACTTGTATGTATAATTAAAGTTGTCACTTTGTCAAATTAGTAGAATAAGGGGAAAATATGATTCGATTTGAGAATATAACGAAGACGTATAAAGATAAAACCGTATTGAACAATTTATCTTTTGAAATTGAAAGAGGGCAGCTTGTGACTTTTATCGGTGAAAGCGGTTGCGGAAAAACCACCACATTAAAAATGATTAACCGGCTGATAAGACCTACATCTGGCAGAATATATATTGAGGGGGAGGACATCGAGAAGAAGGACATGATTAAACTCCGTAGAAATATGGGATATGTTATTCAGCAGACCGGATTATTTCCTCACTTGACGATTAAGGAAAATATAGAAATCATTCCAAAAGCGGAGAAAAGGGATCCGGGAGAGACAACGAAAAGAACCTTTGAGCTATTGGAGATGGTGGGTCTTGATGCACAGGAATTTATCCGGAGGTTTCCAACGGAACTTAGCGGCGGACAGCAGCAAAGGGTAGGCGTTGCCAGGGCCTTCGCAACCAACCCGGAGATCATTTTGATGGATGAACCTTTCTCCGCACTCGATCCGATGAACAGAGTCAGCTTACAAGAGGAATTGATCAGTCTGCAATCCAAGTTTAAGAAGACGATTATATTCGTCACACACGATATGGATGAAGCAATTAAAATATCAGATAAGATCTGCATTATGAAAGATGGAGAGATTGTTCAATATGATACCCCGGAACATATTCTGAAAAATCCGAAAAATGAATTTGTATCAGAATTTGTGGGAAAGAACAGAATATGGACCTCACCGGAATTTATTAAAGCAAAAGATATTATGATTCAAACCCCGGTTACATGTTATCCTAATACCACTTTACTCAGATGTGTGGAAAAGATGCGGACAGCGAAGGTAGACAGCTTGATGGTAGTGGAAGAGAAGACAGGGAAGCTGCTGGGAACCATCAAGGCAGAACAGATCCGGACACAACAGGATCGCAGCATTGCAGGGCAGGAAATTATGAATACAACGCCGATTGGTGTATCGGAGGAGGATACGATCATCGATATTTTACGAATTGTCAATGAAGAGCAGCTGTCAGCGATTCCGGTTCTGGATGAAAACAGAAAATTAAAAGGGTTAATCACAAAAAGCAGCTTGGTAACGACCTTAAGTCAGCAGTTTCTTGATACAGAAACGGAGGAACTGTAACTTGAGGAAGGAGATACCATTGGGAGGATATGTTATATGAAGTTATTTCAAACTATTTATTTGGAAGTTACGAATTTTGTTGCGTATATACTGGATAGAAGGGATCAGATTCTGTCTCTGTTATTAGAGCATATCAGACTGACCGTAATTTCTGTAGGACTTGCAATACTGATCGGTGTTCCTCTTGGGATTTTGATCAGCTACATCAAAAAACTGAATAAACCAATTTTAGGATTTGCAAATGTAGTTCAGGCAATTCCAAGTATGGCGTTATTGGGCTTTTCCATTCCTTTATTGGGGATTGGAACACTTCCGGCGGTTGTCATGGTAATCATTTATTCCCTTCTTCCGATCATTAAAAATACCCATACCGGAATTCAAAATATCAGTCCGATGACAATAGAGTCGGCACGCGGAATTGGTCTCACAAAATTTCAGATATTAATGAAGATACAGATCCCACTTGCTTTGCCTGTTATTATGGCAGGTGTGAGAATATCTGCCGTTACCGCAGTCGGACTGATGACCATCGCAGCCTTTATCGGTGCCGGCGGTTTGGGATTTCTGGTATTCTCCGGAATACGCACAGTAAATAATTATCAGATACTGGCAGGTGCCATACCTGCCTGCCTCCTGGCTTTGCTTGTAGACTATCTGGTGGGATTAATTGAGAGGCTGGTCACGCCCATCAGTCTCCAGAAGACCGGTAAAGCGAAGGAAACAATGAAGAAGGAGAACAAGCGCAGTAAATTTATTCTTGGAATTTCTTTTGTAACTATATTGATAATGCTTGCGGGATCTCTGGGTTCCAGTCTGAACAAGGGACAGAATATCCTGAAAATTGCCGGTAAAGACTTTACGGAGCAGCATATCCTGGTTCATATGTTCTCTGATCTGATAGAGGACAGAACAGATATTATTGTAGAGCGTAAAGTGAATCTTGGCGGGACACAGGTTTGCTTCTCAGCTTTGAAATCAGAAGACATTGATTTGTATTTTGACTACAGTGGAACAGCTTATGGCGATACGTTAAATTATCCTCCGATTTCTGACATGGAAGAAGTTTACCAGACGGTAAAATCAGACTTTAAGAATCAATTTAACATCGAAGTATTAAAACAGATGGGATTTAACAATACTTATGTTCTGGCGGTTACCAGAGAGACGGCTCAAAAATATAATCTTAAGACAATCAGTGATCTTGCCAGGGTGGGATCGGAACTGAGAGCCGGAACAACATTAGAGTTTTTAAATCGTGAAGATGGGTTGCCCGGTATCACCCGGATGTATCGTTTTCAATTCAAGAATACAAAAGGACTGGACGGATCTCCAAGATATACAGCACTTATGAAGAAGGAGACGGATGTGATCGATGCTTTTTCAACAGACGGACTCTTGAAGAAATTTGATTTGGCTTCCTTAAAAGATGATAAAAGTTTCTTTCCCCCTTACTATGCGATTCCATTGATCAGAGGTGAAATGATAGAGAAGTACCCTGAAATTGCACCTATTATTGAGGAACTTGGTGATATGCTGACGGATGAAGTAATGATGGAATTAAACTATAAGGTAGATGAACTTCAAATGGACCCTGAAACTGTTGCCAGAGATTTTCTGGAGGACAATGGGATGTTGGAAGTGAAATAATTGCTATTGATCTGCGTTCCACCTGTAATCTGAACAATAAAAGCCCTGTAAACGAATGTTTACAGGGCTTTTATTGTTTTAAATGCATAATTTATTGATGCAAAACAGGTGATATTTATAATTTATACACAAATAAAAAATCGTAGTTCACATTATCACATATTAATATAACAATATTCCATTTATAACGCCTTCATTTAATGTTAATATCTACTTAGTTCCAATAAGAACAAAAAAACAAGAGGAGGAATTAAGTTAATGAAAAAAGTCTTATGTATTTTATTGAGTGTACTCATGGTTATGTCACTCATGGCAGGATGTGGTAAGAAAAGCGATTCCAACGAGTCTGACAGTAACGCAGCAGTCACCGAAGCACCGAAGGCAACGCAAGCACCCGCTGCAACAGAGGCCGCTTCTGATGCAAAAGAGAAAGTAACAATTTCATATGGAGTATGGGATACAAATCAGGCAACACTGCTTTCGCAGCTCGCTGATTCATTTGAAGCAGAAACCGGTATTCATGTTGACATACAGGTGAATGGCTGGTCAGATTACTGGACTGCGCTGGAAGCAGCTGCCACAGGGGGATCCCTGCCGGATACGTTCTGGATGCATACAAATAACGTATATTATTATGAATCCAATGACCAGCTTTTGGATTTAACAGATTACATTAATAAGTCAGAGGATATCGATCTGGCGAATTATCCTCAGGGACTTGATCAGATCTATAATCTGAACGGAAAGCAATATGCGATACCAAAAGATTATGATACCATCGGATTATGGTACAATAAGACCATGTTTGACGAAGCTGGGGTGGCTTATCCCAATGATACCTGGACCTGGGATGACTTAAAGGCAGCTGCGAAGAAGCTGACCAAGAGTGATGGCACCCAGTACGGCTTCCTTGCCGCTCTTCACAGTCAGGAAGGTTTTTATAACTTTGTATACCAGAATGGAGGAACCATCGTTACAGCGGATAAGAAGTCAGGATATGATGATCCCAAGACAATTGATGCTATGAAATATTACTTTGACTTTGTAAGAGAGGGAATTTCCCCTGCTATCACCAACGATGCAGAAAGAGCAGAAGCCTTCCAGAATGGTTTGGTAGCTATGGCATTCTTCGGTTCCTGGAATCTGTCAGGCTTTGCAGCAAATGACTTCATCGTTAATAACTGTGATGTCGCAGTACTTCCCAAGGCAAATAATGGCGGAAGAGCATCTATCTTTAATGGTCTTGGCAACTGTATCGCAGCAAATACGAAACACCCGGATGAATCCTGGAAGTGGATCGAATATTTGAGCAATGAAGCAGGACAAAAGAAACAGGCGGAGCTTGGTGTTGCTATCTCAGCATTTAACGGAACAGCAGATGCATGGACCAGTGCATACAGCCAGTTTAATGTTAAGTCATATCTTGACATGGTGAGCTATGCACAGATCAGACCGTACACCAATCAGTCCAGTGTATGGGAAGACAAAGCTTATGAACTTTTAACAGATGTTTACACCAATGGCGGAGATGTCGAAGCAGCCTGTAAGAATGTTGCAAGTATGATGAACGACGCAATTGCTCAGGAGCAATAAAAATCAGATAAGCAATAGGAGTAGATAGGACTGTTGCAAAAAGCATGTTTCATCTTTTTGCAGCAGTCCTGTATTCCGGTAAAAACACAGTAGTTTCTTGTGATTTAACATGCAGTGAGATCCCTTAGGAGGTAGATAAGTTGGCAGATAACAATATCACCGGAAAAAGAAGAATTCCCAGAAATGTATTAAACGAATGGAAATGGGCCTATATTATGGTCGCTCCAACGATCATCGGATTATTTATATTAAATATCATACCCATTTTTCAGACAATATATATGAGCTTTTTCAAGAGCGGAGCATTTGGAAAAGGCAATATATTCATCGGCCTGGATAATTATAAGAGAATGTTTTCGGATGCACAGACCTGGTATGCCGTTCGCAATACGCTGGTCTATACTTGTCTGGTGGTGCCGGCAACGATGGCGATTTCTTTGCTGATTGCAGTTGTATTAAACAGGAAGTTAAAGGGGAGGGGAATTTATCGGACCATTTACTTTGTACCGATGGTAGCGGCTCCCGCCGCAGTCACCATGGTATGGAGGTGGTTATATAATTATAATTTCGGATTTATTAATCATATCTTAGCAAACCTGGGAGTGAACAAAATAAAATGGACTGAAAGCCCGAATCTTGCCCTGACTTCCATTGCCATTATAGGCATATGGAGTACCATTGGTTACAGTATGGTTATTTTACTGGCAGGCTTACAGGAAATACCAAGAGATTTTTACGAGGCGAGTGATATTGACGGGGCCTCTCCCGTCAGACAATTCTTCAAAATAACACTGCCACTGGTATCACCGACACTGTTTTTTGTTGCAGTTACCAGTGTTATTACTGCAATGCAGGTGTTTGATGTGATTTATATGATGATTGATGTTGCGAACCCGGCATATAACAGTGCGGTATCACTGGTTTACTTATTCTATAATAACTCATTTAAATATAGTAATAAGGGATATGGCTCAGCAATTGTTGTCTTACTTTTGGCTATTATCATGGTGATTACCGTGATTCAAATGAAGGCTCAGAAAAAATGGGTGAACTATATGTAATCAGATGCACAAAACAGTTAAGAAATGAGGTAAGAAAATATGAAAAAAAAGAGATTTCTTTCACATACATTATTACATATCGTATTAATACTGGGAGCAATCGTCATGGTCTTCCCCTTCGTCTGGATGGTGCTGACATCCTTAAAGACGGTAACAGAATCGACTTCCATGAATCCTTATATTTATATTCCAAAAGAATTACAGTGGAAGAATTTTATCACAGTGTGGAAGAATAATAATTTCATACAGCTCTATATCAACAGTATTGCCATGATGGTTTTACGCGTCTTTTGTGCCGTCTTCTTTTCAGCGATGGCTGCCTATGCGTTTGCAAGATTAAAGTTTCCGGGAAGGGACTTCCTCTTTGGGATCGTACTATTTCAAATGATGGTTCCGGTTCAGATCTTTGTCATTCCCCAGTATCTGATGGTTGACTTTCTGAATATGAGAAATACAGTTTTTGCCCTGGTATTTCCCGGGCTGGTAAGTGCTTTTGGCACCTTCCTGTTAAGACAGTTTTTTATGGGCCTTCCCAGGGATTTGGAGGAATCGGCAAGACTGGATGGATGTAATATCTGGAAGACCTTCTGGAAGATTATGCTGCCCCTTACGAAATCCGGTTTGATTGCACTTGCAATATTCACTGCATTATTTGCTTTCAAGGATTTAATGTGGCCGTTGATTGTGAACAATCAATCTGACGCAGCCACACTTTCTTCTGCATTATCCAAAATACAAAGTGCATATTCGGTAAAATACCCGGAATTAATGGCAGCATCTGTCCTTGCGATCTGGCCGATGATGTTGATCTATATTATTTTCCAGAAACAGTTCATCGAAGGTATTGCAACCAGCGGAAGTAAATTATAGACAAACAGAGATGCACATTCAGATCAGGAGGAAAATAACTTGGCTATTATGTATAACGAACAGGATAAAGTGTTTTTGCTATTCACCGATAATACCTCTTACCATATAAAAATCGGACCGTATGACACCTTAATACATCTGTTTTATGGGAAAAAGGTGGAGTGTAACCTGGATTATTTCATACGCGGTATCGACAGAAGTCATTGCGGGAATCCCAATGAAGCGGGAAAAGACAGAACCTTCTCTATGGATATCCAGCCGCAGGAATATTCTACATTTGGAATGGGGGATTATCGGATCTCCTGCCTGGATGTGGTGAATCAGGATGGCAGCTGCGCAGCCGATTTGCGATATCAATCGCATCAGATTATGGAGGGCAAGTATCAACTGGAGAAGTTACCTTCCGTCTATGAGACAGATCAGACTGCCATGCAGACACTGGTGATTACCTGTATCGATAAAGTGACTAACCTGGAAGTGGATTTATATTATGGTGTGGTGGAGCAATATGATGTAATTACCCGTGCCGCCAAAATCAGAAATAGGGGGAAGGCGCCTGTAAAGCTGTTAAAAGCGTTCTCCGCATGTGTTGATTATCCGCATCATCAGTATGATCTGATTCACTTTTACGGGAAACATTCCATGGAACGGGAGGTTGACAGAACCCCCGTGGGGCGTGCAATTCTATCGGTGGAAAGTATGCGGGGGTTGAGCAGCCATCAGCATAATCCCTTTGTAATTCTGGCAGATCATGAAGCGACGGAAACTAACGGAGAATGTTATGGATTCTCCCTCTTATACAGCGGAAATTTTCAGGCACAGGTGGAAGTAGGACAGATTGGTCAGACCAGAATTGCCATGGGAATTCATCCTGCATTTTTTCAATATGAAGTAGGACCGGGAGAGACCTTTACTACGCCGGAGGTGGTGATGAGCTATTCTGACCGGGGGATGGAGCAGCTTTCTCATAATTATCATAAACTGATTCGAAATCACATTACCAGAGGAACGTATAAGAATGCAAGAAGACCGATTTTAATTAACAACTGGGAAGCAACTTATTATAATTTTGATACAAAGAAGCTGGTGGCCATTGCCAAAGAGGCGGCAGAGCTTGGGATTGAGATGCTGGTAATGGATGATGGGTGGTTTGGCAAACGGGAGGATGATTTCTCAAGTCTGGGTGACTGGGTTGTTAATACCGAAAAACTGGGCACCTCGCTAAAGGAACTGACAGACAGGGTAAATGAGGCAGGCTGCAAATTTGGGATATGGTTTGAACCGGAAATGGTGAATGAAGACAGTGATTTATATCGAAATCACCCCGATTGGTGTCTTCGAATCCCCAATCGGCCGCTGACCCGATGCCGTTATCAGATCGTACTGGATCTTACCAGGGAAGAAGTAAGAAATTATATCTACGATTCCATCTCAGATATTCTAAACAGTGCCAATATTGAATACATAAAGTGGGATTTTAACAGAAGTATTGCGGAAGTGTGGTCTGCGAAGAAGGATGATCAGCATCAGGGGCAGGTATTTCATGATTATATTCTTGGATTATATGAGCTTCTTAATCGGGTAGCAAAGGCTTATCCCAATGTATTAATCGAAGGGTGTTCCAGCGGTGGAGGAAGGTTTGACGCGGGCATGTTATATTATGAACCCCAGATTTGGTGCTCGGATAATACGGATGCCCTTGATCGGCTGAAGATACAATACGGAACCTCTTTTGGCTATCCCATCAGTGCAGTCGGAAGCCATGTATCCGCTGTCCCGAACCACCAGACAGGAAGAACTACCCCCTTTCATACCAGAGGGGTAGTAGCCATGGCCGGTACCTTCGGGTATGAGCTTGACATCAATGTGCTCTCTGAGCAAGAGAAGGAAGAAGTTAAAACCCAGGTGGAATTTTATAAACGAAACTATGAATTGATTAACCACGGTAATTATTACCGCCTGACAAATCCCTATGAAAACAATGATTTTATTGCATGGCAGATGGTTTCAGAGGATAAGAAGAAGAGCCTCCTGAGCATAGTGTTTCCGACGAGTCATGGAAATACAGACTTTTATACGGTTCATCTGCGGGGACTTGAGGAAAGCGCACTGTATCAGGTAATCGGTGAGGAAAGAACGTATAGCGGAGGCGCATTAATGTATGCCGGATTTAATCTGCCCAATCCATGGGGGGACTATCCCGCATATCAGTTTGAGATCATTCGCTGCGGGAAGTAATTCTTTGATCATTCCTTTTCCTGATCCTCATTTTGTGTATCCTTATCAGAGAATTCCAGATCCTCTGTTGTATTGCGGTAACTGGTGGGATTGATACTATATATTTTCTTAAAGGCTTTCGAGAAATTCAATGCGTCATCGTAGCCTACCCGGCTGGCAATCTCGCTTACCGGCAAAGAAGTATTTCTCAGTAACAGACCGGCCTGATTCATGCGGTAATTGAGAATATATTCCTGGGGAGACATATTTAGGACGCTTCTGAAGCACTGGCTCAGATAAGAACGATCAATTCCAATGTAATCGGCGATCCCCTGAACCTTAATATTCTTACTGTAATTATGTTCGATATATTCCAGGGTATGATCTACATACACCTGATAAGAATAATCATGTACCTCTTCGATGTTCTCCTGGTTTTGTCTGTCCTGAATCAGAGAGGAGATAAATTGATAGAGATATCCTTCTCTGGCGAGGTCATTGGCATAGGTCAGCTGGCTGGAAGCGAGCATTCCGTTGACAGAGTAGACAAAGGGTTCCACATTCTGAATGGGGACCACCGGATGCTCCTTAGAAAATTGGGCATGTTTCAGGGAAGCTTCTGCTTTGGTTCCATTGAAGCCGACCCAGATATAGGTCCAGGGATCTTCCCTGCTTGCTTCATAAAAGGTGGTGACACCCGGGTAAATCAGAAATGCCATATCAGGCCCGATGTCATAGGTTTTTCTTCCCACGGTATAGCGGCCTTTACCGCTTAGGACAATATGTACCAGATATTCGTTTCTTATTTCCGGACCGTAAGCATGCCCGGAACAACAAATTTGAGAACCGCAATAACATAAATATAATTCCAGGGATGCTTTTTTTAAATATTCCAGGCATTTATAACGAGCTGAATTTGTATATTTTGCATTTACACCCATAATGTGAATCTCCTTTATGCTTCCTGATGGAAATCGTCTGTGTACATTTTTATGTTAGCAAATTTTACATGAAATGTCTATCATGACATGGGGTGGCAGTGGGATACATAGCGAAGGAGCCAAGGAGTACAAAGAATGAAGACAATACAATCCAAATTCAAATTTACAGATATGATACTGTTTTATATCCTCAATGAAGAAAAGCAGATGGAGATGCTGCTGGTTCCCAGTGATATGGAGCAAAACATTGTGTGGGATAAGCCGGGGAAGGTTGACTCTCTCGTGCAGCTCATGATTGATGGAGATGCCGCGCCCTATGGATTTCTGAACGGACATTCCTTTCGCAATGCTTCGTCTGCCATGGAGCTGGAGTATGTGGAACAGATGGTGGAGAGAGAAGACCGGATTATAACAATTACAACCATACTAAAGAACAAGAGAAACCTGTATATCAGTCATCAGGTGACATTCCAAGAAGGAAATCAGGGCATTACGGTAAGAACCGCAATGGAAAATAAGGGAGAAGAGGAACTGACAATTAATATGCTGTCCTCGTTTTCTTTGGGTATGCTGACACCGTTTGTGAAAGGGGAGGCAACACACCGGCTGCTGATCCACCGGATCCGCAGTAAGTGGAGTACGGAAGGAAGAGTAGAGACCAGGACGGCAGAAGAAATGCTGTTGGAGCCAACCTGGTCCAGGCATGGTGCATTCAGTGAAAAGTTTGGACAATTAGGATCCATGCCGGTCAGAAATTATTTTCCGATCCTGGCCATAGAAGACAAGGGAAATAAAACAATTTGGGCAGCACAGTTATGCTGCGCCTCCTCCTGGCAGATGGAGATTTACCGCAGGGACGAAAACTTATGCATCTCCGGAGGAATTGCGGATTATGATTTTGGACATTGGTGCAAGACATTAAAACAGAAGGAACGCTTTGTTTCGCCGGAGGCATTTTTGACAGTCAGCAGAGGGGACTTTGACGGGACATGTCAAAGATTGGTCCGTATGCAGGCATCAGGGGAAGAACATCCTGAATTTACAGATCAATTGCCGGTGATTTTTAATGAATACTGTACCACCTGGGGGGAACCGTCACAGGACAGGATTGGCAGCCTCCTAAAGGTCCTAAGGGATAAAGGTGCAGACTATTTTGTGATTGATGCCGGTTGGTATGCGGATGCCAAAAAAGGCTGGGAAAATAATATGGGGGATTGGAACGTATCACAACGCCTTTTCCCGGATGGAATTGCCGCGGCTGTAAATGCCATCAAGACTGCGGGATTAAAGCCCGGGATATGGTTTGAAGCGGAGGTGGTTGGTCAGGAAGCGAATGTGTTATTATTGTATCCGGAGCATTTGCTCACAAAGAAAGGCAAGATCATTTGTTCCGGCAGCAGGTATTTCTGGGATATGAGAGATCCCTGGACACAGAATTACCTTTCTGAGAAAATCATAGGGTTTCTGAAAGAAAATCAATTTGAATATATCAAAATTGATTATAACGAAACCATCGGAATTGGCTGTGACGGAGCAGAAAGTCTGGGACAGGGGCTGTATGATACGATAGAGGCAACCAAGCTGTTCTTTAGAAAAATCAGAAGTGAAATCCCCGGAATTGTGATTGAGATCTGTGCTTCGGGCGGACACCGTTTGGAACCCTCCATGGTATCCATCGCGGATATGGTATCCTTTTCAGATGCGCATGAGGAGCCGGAAATCCCGGTTATAGCGGCCAATATGCACCGGGTGATTCCGCCACACAAGAGCCAGATTTGGGCGGTCATAAGAAAAGAAGATACCCTGCAAAGAATCTGTTATTCGATGAGTGCTGCCTTCCTGGGTGTTATGTGTATTTCGGGAGATATGAATGAGTTGTCTGATCCCCAGTGGAAACTCATAGATAAGGGAATGGCATTCTACAGAAAAATTTCTTCCATCCTGCAAAACGGAATCTCTGAATATTATGGCACCGGACAGGGAAGTTACAGAGTGTTAGAGGGGTGGCAGGGGATTTTACGTCTTGAAGAGAGTGGGAATGCTTATCTTGTACTTCATTCCTTTGAAAACACAGGGAAAATAAGCATACCGATACCCACTGAATATGAGGTTTTGGAGGTATATGAATCCGGGCCGCATACCATCCGGAATATGGGTAAATGTCTGGAGATTGACAGTATGACTGCTTATGAAGCAGTTGCCATATTACTTAGAAGGTTGGATAGCTCCCTAACTAGAACATACCGCTAAAACAAGGCGTTTCGCATTGCGAAGCGCCTTATTTCATTGCGTGTGCTGTGTGTCCAGCGAAGCCGGACCACGCCGGTCGGTGGGCATCTGCTCCATCCTGCGATAATGTAATATCACACCTTAAACATAGATACCAGTTGGAGCAGGGAGTTGGAATTCTCCTCGGAGTGGTTTGCCTGATCCAGTAAACCGGCTGCTTTTTGGGTAACCAGATCCACGCTATTTGCTATAGAACCGGCGCCTTGTGCACCTTCATAGGTGGCGGATGCGATTTCATCCATTGCAGTTGTCATCTGATGTATGGTGCTGTTCAGGAAAATTGCGTTACTGTTAAAGTCGGTGATCATAGCTTCAAGAGAGCGGGCATCCTTATGATATTCATCGGAAGCATTGAGCATCAGATCATAATCATTTTTTACATTCTTCGTTAGAAAATCTACGAGTTCGCTGGAACCGGAATACAGGCTGTTAACTGAAGAAGTAATGGATTGTATCATATCCTGCATCTGGTTCACCGTATTCTGGGAATTATCCGCAAGATGCCGGATTTCTTCCGCTACAACGGCAAAGCCTTTTCCTGCTTCCCCCGCTCTGGCAGCTTCAATTGCCGCATTTAATGCCAGCAGATTTGTCTGATTGGTAATCTGAGTGATGACCTCGGCAAGGTCGCTGATTTGATGCGCAGCCTTAGCATCCTCCATAGCCTGATCTAACCGGTCATGGGCCGTTTGTATAATCTGTTGTCCTTTCTGAATACTGATATTTAAAGTATTCGTTAGCTGGGAAGCCCTTTCATTCATCTCGCTGACAGCGACCGAGGCTTCCTCTGTCTTCTTTGCGATAGCATCGGTATCGTTAGCAATTTCCCACGCCTTATTCTTTAGATCTTCGGAGGTGGCGGTGGTCTCCTCCATTCCTGCTGAGATTTCCTCTGTGGCAGCAGAAATTTCCTGAATCTCCTGATTCAGCGTGAGCATATTATTACGAACCACATTTGCCGAGTCAGAGACCTCCTTCGCTTCCTTTGTCACACCGTGGATAAAGTCTTTCACCTGAAGGGACATCTCATTCAATGTATTAGCCAGTAAACCAAGCTCATCCCTTGATCTTATATGTATCTCCTGAATGGTGATCCTGCCGCCGGCATCCTTTTCAAAGGCTCTGACCAGCTTAACCACCGGTCTTGATATCAGATTGCTTAACATGATCCCAAATACGGTAATTCCAAATAAGGAGAGCAGAATCAGTCCGAGAATACCAAAGAAGTTCTGTTTGAGCCGGTCTTGCAATTGCTGTTGCTTTAATGATACTGCCTGATCAATATCATCAACGTAATTACCGGTGCTTATGATCCAGTTCCAGGGTTTGAATAGTTGGGAATAAGCACGTTTTGGACTTGTCTTACCCGTATCTACATTCTCTGGTTTTACCCACATAAAGTCGGTGTATCCGGAATTTTTATTTTCCAGGGCCGCCTGGATGATTTCCTGAATTAATGCGACGCCATTGGGATCTTCGATATCCAGTCGATTGCTCCCTTCGTCTTGCGGCTGGATTGGATGTGCGATGAGAATACCTTTGGTATCATCGATCCAGAAGTAACCGTCATTATCATATCGTAAGGACTTAATGGCTGCTTTTGCCGTTTCTTTTGCTTCCTCCAGTGTATAAGTTCCATTCTGATAGGAGGTATAAAAGAAATCAACGATGGCAGCCGCCGTTTCAACCTCATTCTTGATTCGCGTATCGTAGTCATCTGTCAGGGTCGTTTTGATAGAAGCAGTTTCCTTATCATTTAGACGTGAGATACTAACCAGGCTATAACTTCCGATCAGTATGGTAAAGAAAGAAGAGGTGGTAAGTAGAATTAATAATATTTTGTGTCTTAATTTTTTCATGTCAGCCTCCAAGTATAATTTATCTTTAGGTAAAGTAAAAATAATACTTGCTGGCCGGTTGCACAATAAACTCCAAATTCCATATGTGCCCATCTACAGGAATTCTTCTTCGTTTCCAACAATTAGAATCTTGGTTTATTATACTATAGGGACATTTGACTTACAATACCGGGTTTTGTAAAATCCCATTGAACTGTAACACATGTGGGGAGCAAATCAATTATCTTTTAAATTAATTATAATTAATTTGTGTCCACAGACCGATAAATAAATAGTATGAATTCTATAATTATTCATACACAGAATTTATAAGCATGAGCAGGCAGCCCTTGAAACCCGCCACCCAAGCAAGGAGGAGCCAATGAGGGCATAATTGTTCATGTAATCATAAGATTCAGGGGGATTTCATTGTGTTAAACATATTATCAATCGGAAATAGTTTTTCTCAGGATTCTACTACCTATCTCTATCAGATGGCAAGAAGCGCCGGGATTGAGGTGCAGGTTGTAAATCTGTACATTGGCGGCTGCTCCATGGAACGCCACTGGAATAATATCTGTGAGGATATCAGAGAATGCAACTATCAGCGCAATGGCGTTGATACAGACCGCTATGTTGGAATAAAAGAGACATTACAGGAAGAGAAATGGGATATTGTGACCATACAGCAATGCAGCGGATTCAGTGGTATATTATCCAGCTATTATCCTTATGGCGCTAATTTGACACAGTTCATAAAACAACATGCCCCGGGAGCGAAAATTCTGATTCATCAGACCTGGGCGTATGAGATAGATTCGGACCATGGACACTTTGAATTCTATCATAGAGATCAGCAGGAGATGTATCGTAACTTAGTTCAGTGTTATGATACCATTGCCAGGGAGTTGTCCTTAGAAATCATACCCTTTGGAGAGACCATTCAAAAACTCAGAACCTTACCACCCTTTGATTATGAAAATGGCGGGAAAAGTCTATGCAGGGACGGTTTTCACATGGATTATATCTATGGAAGATTTGCATTGGCTGCAGTATGGTTTGAGTTTGTCCTGCACGGGGATATAAGGAACAATGAATATGTTCCGGTAGTGGAAGGGGAAGCGGAGCCTTCCAAAGAGGTGTTGGATCAGATCAGGCAATGTGTTCATGAGCTTGCTCAGCAAAAAAGGGTCTGAAAACAATTGTTTAAGAATAAGCGGTAATAAAAAAGATATTAATCTATATGGAAACAGTAGAAAGAGAAGGAGCCCATCACGACAGCTAACCGCTGTGACGGGCTCCTTCCTTTATGATATAGTAAAATGTTTGCCGGTTCCTTGATGATCAAAGGTCTGGTTAATCCCCTACACTATATTGATCAATAACCTCTGTTCGGGTATAGGTAGCACTCTGGGGCGTTTGATTTGCCACCAGATAATTATAAAGATATATGATCGGATCATGTCCCTGTCCGAAAGGATCCTGACGAAATACCTTATGTATGATGCCTTTCTTGATCAGACCTAAGGTCTCTTCATTGGAGTTAAAGCAGAACAGCTTTACTGTGCCGACAAGCTTCATTTCTTCCAGCAGCCTTGCAGCTCCGGGAGCACCATCTCCGATAAAGAGAACGCCGTTGACATTCGGAAGGTAGTAGATAACCTCTTTTAATTTTTTATAAATCTGAGAAGGATTTTCCATATCGGCTACTTCGGATACAATCTTGATGTCGGAATATTTATCAAGTTTAGCGACAGCCGCGTCCCTGCGGGTAGTATTCAAAGTAGAAGTAGAGCTGCCCTTAAAGATGATAATCTCACCTTTCCCATCAATACTCTTGGCAAGAATTTCTGCTGCCAGTGCACCCTCAGCTTTGATGTTAGGTCCAAAGTAAGACAGACGTCTCTGGGTATCGGTAAAATCACTGTTAAAGGTCATAATTGGTATTTTCTTGGCCACAGCCCGCTTCGCACAATCTTCAATCTCTTTTGAAAGACCCGGCAGAATCAATCCATCGCAGCCCTGATCGATTGCTTTGTTTAAAGCCTCAATAAAGCTGTGATCCACCTTCTCAAAACCACTAAACTCCAGATCTACATTCTTTCCCTTTAGCTCGGTCTGGGCATATAATGCACCTTGTCTGACAGAGAGCCAGAAGGGGTCATTGGTCAGACTCAGCATAACCAGTTTTAATCTCTTAGGACTTGTCTGGTCCACGGGGAGAACGGAGGTACGATATCTCTTTAACAGATTTTCGATACTGGACAGCATCTTCTTTAAAGAGATTGCCTGTGTATTAATTTCTTCATTCTCTGCAAGCTCTTCCTGTGTTACGGCAGCCACATCCTGTGTAATACTGGAGATCTCATTGGAAGCATCATGAAGGATAACGCCCTGATCACTGATGACTTTGGTACTCTCGCTGATCATAACGGATTCCTCATAAACCTTCTTAATATCGGAATTCAGGATATTGGCGTTGTTATTAATGGTATAGAAGGAGTCTTTCACAGAGCGAAAGATCTCGTTGCTGGTCGCAAAGCCGGTGGTAACATTACCGATACTTTCGCTTACCTTAGAATTACTCTTTAAGATATCGCCCAGCAAATGATTGATTTTGGTAACACTGTCCTTTGTTGCATCTGACAATTTGTTCATCTCCATGGCAACCACGGCAAAGCCTCGTCCTGCTTCACCGGCTCTTGCTGCCTCAACCCGTGAATTTAAGGAGAGAAGATTTAACTGCTCCGTGATATTCATGATCAACTTACCAAACTGATTGATTTCTGAAAGATTAGAATTCAACGTCTGGAGGAAATCAGAGGTCTCATCCAGATTGGTGGAAATCAACTGCATCTGATCCGTGTATTTATCCAGATGACCTGCACCGTCCGTGGTTAATTTCACGGTATTCTCCACAAAGCTCTCTATACTTCCCAGAGTAGAAGTAATGCGGCTTGCACCAAGACTTACCTTTTCTATTCCGTCCAGAGTATTCTTGGCAATCTTTAACTGTTCCTGCGCCTTCTCGGCAACAATGGTGATGTTAGATGCAATCTGTTCATTTCCCTTGTATGTCATATCGATACTCTTCGTCACCTTATCCACAGCATCGGATAAGATAATGACATTGCCCTTGGTAGACTCTATGTAGCTTAACAAATTACGCTTCATATCATTAAAAGCGGAGGTGAGTATCTCAAGGCCTTTCGTTTTTTCTGATATAATATCATCGATATTCAGATTACCCTGGGATAAAATGATGGCATTCTTATCAATTAACCGTATGCCCTTAATAAATTGAATTAAAAAGAGCAAAAGCAGCGATGATAAAAGAATGGTGATAACAATTGCAACAGGTATCACATACCGGAAGATCGTCGGACTGACCAGGCCGATAATCGCAACGATCAGTAAAAATCCCGGTATGATGGCTGACAGCCGGATAAGTAAAGCTTGTGTGTTCTTTTGGTCAAATAAGAACTTTCTGATTTTTTTAATTGTGTTCATAATATTGCCCCCCGATTTTATTAGCACCCATCGGCTTCTTACGTGTAAATCAGTTTCGTAGCAGCATAGCTGTATAAGAACGTCAACCCATCTGTTGCATGATTATTAAAAACAGGAAGGAAACAATAATCATGCTCAGATGGACATACGTGAGTGCTCATGATCCTCATGAAACATCAATTTTAATGAATAAAATGATAAAAGAACAGATAATTCCATAAAGTGACTTTGTTAGTTTTATTCTAACATTATGTAAAATAAAGTACAATGTTAAAATGGATAAAAATAGGGAAGAATTTATAGACATATTGTAAGAAAATGAGAGGCGAATAAAAAATAAACTAGATAGAATGACGGAAACGATTGAATTTATTCCCAAAGGCAATAGAAAAGTATGCCATAGTATGATAATATAATGGAGGAAAAACAGGAAGCAGGAGATTTTGCTGCAAAGAAAAGAGGTGGGAGTATGTATAAAATAGCGGTGATTGAGGATGACAAAGCAATACGGAATGAGCTCCATCTAATACTGACCAATCAGGGGTATGAGGTTTGTGATGTGACAGAATTTCAACAGGTCGCAGAACAGATCAGGCAATTACAGCCGCATTTGGTATTATTGGATATTAATCTTCCCCGGGAAGACGGATTTAAAATATGTACGAAAATAAGGGCCTTTTCCGCCGTCCCTATTATATTTGTCACCTGCAGAGAGTCGGATCTGGATGAATTAACCAGCCTTATGCTGGGCGGAGATGATTATATTACAAAACCTTATAATAGCTCCATTCTGCTGACCAGGATTGCCATTCTTTTGAAAAGAGTATATAAAGATGAGAAACAGATAACGATGGAGCATAAAGGAATCAAACTTAATATAGAGAATGGCAGGATTGAAAAGGACAAAAGCTATGTGGATCTTACAAAAAGTGAGATGAGAATTCTGGCTTATTTGTTTCGAAATGCAGGGAAAATCGTACCGAGAGCAGATCTTGTGGACTATCTCTGGGACAATGAGGTGTTTGTGGATGATAATACCTTAAGTGTGAATATCACCAGGATCAGAAATAAGCTGGAGAAGATTCAGGTTTATCATCTGATTGAAACAAGGCATCGTCAGGGTTATTATATCGGATAGTTGAATATCTGACCAAACCTGAGGCATTTTGGAAAGGCATGGTTATAACGTATGAATTTATATGGATATATAAAAGACAAAGGGATGTCGATCCTGCTTCATATCATGGGGATGCTGGCGGTTTCTGCGTATATGAGGATATCGGGCAGTCTGGCAGATACGGTCGTTCTGCTGCTTATGGGCTGGGGAATGACTGTAATCCTGTATTACTTTTTTGACTTCCGTGCAAGAAAGCGATATTATCAGGTATTATTGGAACAAATGGATCAGCTGGATCAAAAATATCTGATTGCAGATCTTATGAAAAAACCGTATCGGGCGGAGGATCTGATCTATTATCATATGCTTCGTCAGGGAAATAAGGCAATGCTGGAAGAAATCTCAGAAATCCGGCAGGAATACGCAGATTATACGGAGTATATGGAACAATGGGTTCACGAGGTAAAGACACCGCTGGCCGCAATGAAGCTGATCTGCGAGAACAATCGGAGCGAAGAGACACGTAAGGTCTTACGGGAACTAGAGCGGGCCGGACGATGTGTGGAGCAGGTACTCTTCTTCGCACGGAGTAAAAATGTGGAGAAGGATTATCTCATTCGGGAGGTAAATCTGACAGATATTGTAACGAAAGCCATTCAAAATAATAAACAGCTGCTCATCGAGAAGAAAGTCCAGGTGAAGACTGACTGTGATCAAAATGTCTTTACCGACCATAAATGGATCACCTTTATTATCGATCAATGTATCCTCAATTCCGTGCAATACGGAGCCGGTACGATTATATTCCGGTCGCAGGCACTGGGAAGTAAGACCCATTTCTATATTCAGGATGATGGTATGGGAATAACTAAGGAAGATCTTCCCCGGATTTTTGAGAAGGGCTTCACCGGAAAGAACGGACACGAACAGGAACAGTCTACGGGAATGGGGCTTTTTCTATGTAAAAAACTCTGTGATAAGCTGGATGTATTGATCGGGGTGGAATCCGAACCTTCAAAGTATACGAAAATAATCCTGACATTCTCCACCGGGGGTCTGGAAGACATTCAATAGAGAAACATCAATCACTTACCGGCTTCTTTCAAAATTGTAAGAAGCCGGTAAGTTGTTTCTATATATTTTTCTTTGCACAAGAAGGATAATAGAAGCAGAAAGCCGGACAGAACGGATATCCCGAAAATTCACACGGCAAATTTGTGCTGATGACCAAATTCGCGGGCATTGGCAGCATGGAGGATCCGTGTGAAAATTAAAATTTTCACTGCATTGGCAGTATGGAGGATTAGTATGAAGGAAGTACTTAATATTGAAAAAATTCAAAAGTATTACGGTAATAAAACCAATATTACCAAAGCAATTGATGAGATCAGTTTTCGTGTCTATGAAGGAGAATTTATCGGAGTTATGGGTGCATCCGGCTCGGGCAAAACGACCTTGCTGAATGTGATTGCAACCATTGATACCGTGAGTGCGGGACATATCTATCTGGGTGGTCAGGACATTACCATGATTAATGATCGTGATCTGGCGGGGTTTAGAAGAAAGAATCTGGGATTTATCTTTCAGGACTTTAATTTACTGGATACCCTTACGCTGGAAGAAAACATTGCTTATGCTCTAACCATTAATAAAGTATCACCGGGGGAGATTCCCTCGAGAGTGGAGTATATTGGGACAAAGCTTGGCATAGGGGATATTCTGAACAAATATCCCGGGGAGGTATCCGGCGGACAAAAGCAGCGATGTGCCTGTGCCAGAGCAATTGTAAATACACCGGGAATTATCCTTGCGGATGAACCCACCGGGGCGCTGGATTCAAAATCAGCTCATATGCTGATGGAGACGTTGATCAGCATGAATCAGGATCTTGACGCTACCATTCTGATGGTAACGCATGATGCTTTTTCAGCCAGCTATGCCAAACGGATCCTGTTCTTAAAGGATGGGAAGATCTTTAATGAAATCGTCAAAGGGGATAAGAGCAGAAAACAGTTTTTCGGCGAAATTCTTGATGTCATGACACTGCTTGGGGGTGACTTAAGAGATGTACGTTAAGCTGGCGATTCGTAATGCGAGAAAGTCTATGAAGGACTATCTGATCTATATGGTGACATTGATTATCTGTGTTGGGTTATTCTATTCCTTTATGTCCATCTGCAGTCAATATTATGTCAGTCATCTATCCGTAGAATACAATCTAAAAGTTACACAAAAGCTGATGAAGTACCCAATTGCCGCCATCACAGCGTTACTCATTTTCTTAATTAAGTACGTCAATCAATATATCCTGATAAGAAAGCAAAAGGAATTTGCGATACAGACACTGCTTGGTATGGAGCAAAGAAATGCAGCGCTTTTATTCTTTGTGGAAACCTTGATTATGGGACTTATCTCAATCGGTGCGGGGCTCGTATTGGGGGCTTTTCTTTCACAGTTTTTAACATACAGTGTTATGAATTTCTTTCAGGAAGAATACCGTATGTATTTCTCCCTGTTTCCGGATACCGTACTGATTACAGTAGCGGGTTTTTGTGTCGCATTCATTTTAATCGGGTTTTTTAATATCCGCAAGATAAGAAAGATGAAAATAATCGATATGCTCCACGCGGATAAAGAGCTGCAAAATGACATGAAAAAGGAGTACCTGATGCCTGTAATTACGCTGTTAGCAGCAGCGATCGGGGTGAAGAGAAGCTGCAGTATGATCCTGCAGTATAAGATGGGCAGGGAAACAGACATCTTTACACAGATGAAGCTTGCGGATACCATATCCTATTGGTGCAATCTGATCCTCCCCATATTATTTCTTGGAGTTGTCACGGTAACCATCATTAGCTGCTTCGTAAAGCGCAAGGTAATCTCCATGAAAAAGCCTGTCATTGCATTAACCGGTCTCACGATCCTCTCCATCTTATTTGAGCTTATGATTGTTGCCGGGCATCCTGTACTGGACACTGCATCTGTAAATGAGGCTTACCTGTATGTTATCATTCACCTTGTATATCTCATGTCAACCATATTCTACTCCTTTTCGGTTCTGATGCAGATATTCAGGAGCAAATCCAGAAGCTTAAAATATAAGGGAAACACCCTCTTTGTACTTGGTCAGCTGAATGCCAGACTATCCTCCAATTCCAGAAGCATGTCCATCTTAGCCGGAACCATCTTGCTGGCGTTAACAACCTTCATCGTCGATCCTATCCTATCAGGATGGGCACTGGGGTATATCGAAGAGCGGGCAGTATATGATATTCAGATTAATTCGGACAGCAATTCCGAAACGAAGATCGAGGCCATGCCGGACGGAAATTTTACTTATGTGGAGTCGGTGTTACAGGACATGGACATTCGATTGAAGGATCAAAGGCAAGTAAGTTTCTACCTGACCGGTGACAGCAGTGTTACAGCGGATAACCAGACACAGCGAAACATGGTGATGAAACTTTCAGATTACAATTATCTGAGAAAGATGGCAGGACTGGATCAAATCCGTCTCGGGGAAGATGAGTTCACGATACAATGGCATTATAGTGCACAGGAAGAGGAGATAGACCGGTTCATAGAGCAGAATACCACCCTTACCATAAAGGGCAGATCCTTACAGGAGGCAAAACAGGCCAGATACCGGGCAAAGCTGGGCGAGGTGATCTATCCGGGTTTTGATACCAAGGTTGTCATCGTTCCTGATGCGGTTTGCAATGGGTTGGTTGCAGGAAAGTGTAATTTCTACGGGAATGCAGCAGAAAAGATGTCGTTTGAAAAAGCAACCGGATTATATGAGACGCTTCAAAAGCATATCAGAGCACTCAATAAAGAAAAAGAGTATAATACCCAGCTTCGTTTGCGTACGCTGCAAAGAAATGAAGGGATTTCGGGAGCATTGTCCTTTAAACTATTGTTGTTTTATGGTGGAATTGTATTATTTGTCATCAGCTTTACGGTACTCTCCCTGCAGCAGCTGGCAGATTCCTATGATTTCAAGCAGAGATTTAAGATCATCAGGAAGATGGGGGTCTCCGATGCATCCGTCCATCGGATGATTGGCGCACAGATGGGGATCTGGTTTGGACTGCCCATACTTTTTGCCGGAATCAGTGCGGTGATTACCGGAAGCTTTTATATCAGATGGAGCGGAATATATATCAACATGCTCATCGGCAGAGAAGCCTTTCGCAAAAATTTGCTGGAGATGATGTTAATGATCGCCTCCCTGTTTATCAGCTATTTTATCAGTACCTGGGTAATCTTTAAGAAAAACATTGAATCCTAGAGACTGATCGTATAATAATTAATATCATAATTTAAGCTGATATGCAGTAAAATACAAATGGAATCGCCAATCATACTTGTGATTGGCGTTCTTTTGATGTAATATTTTAAGTAGGTATTGACCGGGAATATACCCTGAAAGGAGCATTCGGGTGGAATTAAAAAACTACTGCATCAGCATCACAAAACAGAAAGAGGAATCGGCAGGGACCGACGAGCGGCTGAGCCGTCGTATTATGTGCCCGGAGTATGCCCCGGATCATGTTGACACCAAGAGCTTTCCGTCCACGGTGAAGAATGATGTCTTTGCCTTATGCTGGAATGTACAAGAGGGAGGCAGGCTAATGGCTACCATCAAGCCATATCAGAAGGCCTTTACCTATTGCTGCAGCTTTAAACGGGGGGAGAAGACCCAGTATCATACCCATGATTATATTGAGCTGGCTTACATTGCGTGGGGGGAGTTCCGGCAGCGAATTATCGGACAGGATATCCTGTTTAAGCGGGGAGAGCTGTGCCTGATTGATAAGAATTGCCCACATCAGGACTTTATGGACGATAAGAACAGTGTGATCTTATTCATCGGTCTGGCCAATAGCATCTTTGATGAGGTAATGGTAGAGAACATCGGGGAGGAGAAGCTGTTACATTTCCTTCGAATGGCATTGATGAAGCAGAAGGATATCAAACAGTATCTGCACTTTAAGCCGAAAGATCCGGAGGATGTGAAACTGGAGGACTTACTTCTTTTATTATTGAAGGAGCTGGAGACCAATGACGTGGCATCCGGCTATATAACCAAAGGGTTCGTTATGCGGATCCTCAATTATATCAGTACCATGTATGAATTTAATCTCTCCAGGGAACAGCGAAGGAAGGTCAACTGGCTGACGTATGAAGAGATTATGGAATATATTGATAAGAATTACGCCAATGTTACCATTAAGGACCTGGTAGACAGGTTTCATTATAATAAAGACTATTATAACCGTATTCTGAATGAAAAACTGGGTGTGACCTATCAGGAATATGTCAGGGAACTCCGTCTGAAAAATGCCTGCAGACTGCTCAAAACCACAAAGCTGACGGTGGATGAGATAGCGCGGCAGGTGGGATATCAGAACAAAGGGTTTTTCTATAAAATATTCGTGGAGAGATATCAGATGACACCGTCTAAGATGCGAAAGAACGGATGAGGTAGCAATCGGTAACTTTTTGAAGGATACGGTAGGAAGGCGCAATTGCCGGAATAACCCCAAACAAATATACTATTCTTAGCATAGTAGCATGAGGATAATTTGATAGGAGGAATAAGTTATGTTGGAGAAAAAAGAGTATCAGTTCTGGTTTGCAACCGGATCACAGGCATTGTACGGAGAAGAGTGTCTGAATGTTGTAGCAGAGCATTCCAAAATCATGGTGGAGGGGCTGAATCAGTCAGGGCTGCTGCCTTTTGAAGTGGTTTGGAAACCGACCCTGATTGACAACGCATCCATCAGGAAAATATTCAATGATGCCAATGCGGATGAGAATTGTGCGGGTGTTATTACCTGGATGCATACCTTCTCTCCCGCAAAGTCCTGGATTCTGGGACTTCAGGAGTATCGCAAGCCCCTGCTGCATCTGCATACCCAGTTTAATAAAGCCATCCCTTACAGCACCATTGATATGGATTTCATGAACACCAACCAGTCCGCCCACGGGGACAGAGAATATGGTCATATTGTCAGCAGAATGGGACTGGAGCGTAAGGTGATTGCCGGTTACTGGGAGGACCCGGCGCTGATTGGGCGTATGGCTGAGTGGATGATTACGGCGGTAGGCATTATCGAGAGCAGTCATCTTCGCATCCTTCGTGTAGGTGACAATATGAGAAATGTGGCTGTCACCGAAGGAGACAAGGTGGAAGCCCATATTAAGTTCGGTTGGGAGATTGATGCCTATAATATCACGGATATCGCCGGATATGTGGATCAGGCAGCTCAGGGTGAGATTGATGCTCTGGTGGAAGAATATTACGAGAAATATGAGATAATTACCGAGGGAAGAGATCCGAAGGAATTCAAAGAACATGTAGCCGTTCAGGCTTCAATTGAAATCGGATTTGAGAAGTTTCTTGAGGAGAGAAATTATCATGCAATTGTTACAAACTTTGAGATGCTCTCCGGTTTGAAGCAGCTTCCCGGGCTGGCCATCCAGCGGCTGATGGAGAAGGGCTATGGCTTTGGTGCGGAAGGAGACTGGAAGACTGCGGGCATGGTTCGCCTCATGAAGCTTATGACCCAGGGAATGAAGAACGCGAAGGGAACTTCCTTCATGGAGGACTATACCTATCATCTGGAAACCGGCAGAGAAGGAATTCTTCAGGCGCATATGCTGGAAGTCTGCCCGACCATAGCACAGGGGAAGGTTGGAATCAAGGTAAGCCCGCTGTCTATGGGCAACAGAGAGGATCCGGCACGTCTTGTATTCACCTCCAAGGAAGGGAAAGGAGTGGCAACCTCTTTGATTGATCTGGGTAACCGTTTCCGCCTGCTGGTGAATCCGGTAGAATGCCTGCCGTTAGAGGAGGCAATGCCAAACCTTCCGGTAGCAGCAGCCTTCTGGAGGCCGCAGCCGAACCTGACCACAGGTGCGGAAGCCTGGATACTGGCCGGAGGAGCACATCATACCGCCTTCTCCTATGATCTTAATGCAGAGCAGATGTGTGACTGGGCAGCTGCCATGGGGATAGAGGCCGTACTGATTGATGAGACAACCACCATCAGAACACTGAAGAATGAATTGCGGTGGAACGCGCTTTCTTATCGATAAGAATTGCAATGCAGAAAAGAGGTCAAACAGAATGCTGGAAGAATTAAAGAATATTGTATACCAGGCCAATATGGAGCTTCCCAGGCGTGGTCTGGTAACTTATACCTGGGGAAATGTCAGTGCCATAGACCGTGAAAGCGGATACATGGTAATCAAGCCCAGCGGAGTAGCCTATGAGGATATGAAGGCCGGTGATATGGTTGTGGTTGATCTTACGGGAAGGTGCATCGAGGGGAAATACCGCCCTTCCTCCGATACGGCAACCCATATAGAACTATATAAGAACTACACCGAACTTGGCGGTATTGTCCATACCCATTCCACCTGGGCAACCTCCTGGGCTCAGGCGGGCAGAAGCATTCCCCTGTACGGAACCACCCATGCAGATTACTTCTATGGTGCCATTCCCTGTGCCAGAAGTCTGACAGAGGAAGAGATTAATGGAGAATATGAGAAAAACACAGGTCTTGTCATCATTGAAACCCTGGAGGGGGAAAAGATCAATCCCCTTCATATGCCGGGGATACTGTGCACCAATCATGGTCCCTTTACCTGGGGGAAGGATGCAGACGAGGCAGTGCACAATGCGGTAGTGCTGGAAGAAGTAGCGAAAATGGCATGCTACTCTGAATTGATTCGGACGGATATAAAGCCTGCACCCCAGGTAATCGCAGATAAGCATTACCTGAGAAAACATGGAGAACATGCTTATTACGGTCAAACATAATCATCTGCGGGAAGAGACAAGGATCGTAAGCCGTCTGACGGACGGCGCCACAGACGGCACCGCAGCAACATCCAAACGATGACGGGAATGACTGACGGTGCAGGATTGAAAAGGGGAGGGTATACAATATGAGTGTTACGGTAAATGAGAGAAAGCAGAGAATTGAGGCCGGTAAAACAGCGCTGGGCATAGAATTTGGTTCTACCCGTATAAAAGCAGTATTGCTGGATGAAGATCATATGCCCATTGCCATAGGCAGCCATGACTGGGAAAACAGTTATCAGGATAATCTGTGGACCTATGGGGTAGAAGATATCTGGAACGGTTTACAGGACAGCTATCGTGATATGGCAAAGCAGGTAAAGCAAGAGTACGGGGTTACGCTAAAGACGGTGGGCGCCATCGGCTTTAGCGCCATGATGCATGGGTATATGGCTTTTGATGGGGAGGGGGAATTACTGGTTCCCTTTAGAACCTGGCGTAATAATATTACGGAAGAGGCGTGTAAGATATTAACAGAACTGTTTCAATATAATATTCCGCAAAGGTGGAGCATTGCCCATCTGTACCAGGCAATCTTAAATCAGGAAGCCCATGTGGAGCAAATTACATATTTTACAACACTTGCCGGATATATTCACTGGAAGCTTACCGGAAAGAGAGCCTTAGGTGTGGGAGATGCCTCCGGAATGTTTCCCATAGACTGCAGCACAGGCCAGTATCATCAGAAGATGATGAATCAGTTTAATGAATTAATCACCGCAAAGAGCTATCCCTGGAAGCTTGAAGAAATTCTGCCGCAGGTTCTGACGGCAGGGGAATGTGCCGGAACACTGACAGAGGAAGGAGCAAAACTCCTGGATCCTGACGGACAGCTGATGGCCGGAATTCCTCTTTGTCCGCCGGAAGGGGATGCGGGAACCGGAATGGTGGCAACCAACAGTGTTGCAAAACGAACGGGAAATGTGTCTGCCGGAACCTCTGTATTTGCCATGGTAGTTTTGGAAAAGGAATTATCAAAGGTATATCCTGAGATTGATCTTGTAACAACGCCCACCGGCAATCTGGTAGCCATGGCGCATTCCAATAACTGTTCTTCGGACCTAAATGCCTGGGTGGGATTATTCGGTGAATTTACCAGGGTTCTGGGATTGGACCTGAACATGAGTACTCTTTATGATACGCTGTATCAACAGGCACTACAGGGAGATGCGGATGGCGGTGGTTTGCTGGCCTACGGATATCTGTCAGGAGAGCATATGACAGGCTTTGAAGAGGGGCGGCCGCTGTTTGTCCGCACGCCGGACAGTCATTTTACGCTGGCAAACTTCATGAGAGTAAACCTGTTTACAGCCCTTGGTGCAATGAAGATCGGATTGGATATTCTGTTAAAGGAGGAAGGCGTTAAACTGGATCAGATGCTGGGACATGGCGGTTTGTTCAAATCCAGGGAAGTGGGGCAAAGAATGATGGCAGGCGCCATTCATGTTCCCGTATCGGTCATGGAAAGTGCCGGCGAAGGCGGTGCATGGGGAATTGCCCTCCTCGCTTCCTATCTGATGCATAAAAAGGACTATCCGTCTCTGGAAGAATATCTGGACAAAGCAGTGTTCACAAAACAGAAAGGAACAACGGTAGAGCCTGATCCTAAGGATATGGAAGGCTTTGAAGAATTTATGAAACGATATAAAAAAGGCCTCTCTATAGAAAGAGCGGCAGTGGAGAACTTAAAATAAAGAGTTTTCTGCATTGATTGAGGGATATCAAAATTGATGGTGATGCCGGCAGCGGACATTTCGCTGCGTGAATGGCACACATCATCAACTTGTGTCCCTCCTTCTTTGTATAAGATGTTTATTCCAGGGTGTTCTTAAGCTCACAGGATTGATTCTTCAGCAGATCCATCTGACTGGTGATATAGGATAGATGGGTGTTTTGCGCTTCTATGGAAGCGCTGATCTCCTGCGCGGCAGCAGAATGATCCAGAGATATTTCTGCGATCTTCTTAATAGATTGCATAATCTTGTCAAAGTTACCTGCAATATCCTTCATATATTCATTTTCTTTATCTATCTCCTGATCCAAAGAGAGAAAGCTTGTCTTCATATGCTGAAAACGATCCAAAAGATGATCCATAATAAGTTTTCCCTGGTGGATGGCAGTCTTCTCGGCTATTACCTGCTCCAGCGTATTTTGGGTAGAGGTATTCATGCGGTCTATGATGACTGAGATATTGTGGAGGGTATGGTGGGTCTGTGCGGATAGCTCTCTTACTTCCCCTGCCACCACAGCAAATCCCCTGCCCTGTTCCCCTGCTCTCGCAGCCTCGATGGATGCATTGAGTGCCAGCAGATTGGTCCTTTTCGCAATTTGATTAATATCACCCAGCAGATGATTGATGGAAGCCATATTTTCCTGCAGAACACTGACCGCAGAATGGGTGGAATCGGTACTCTGGCTGATGGACTGCATTTCCTGATTCATCCGGGTTACCTGACTCTGATTATCCTCCATAACAGAGATCAGGGCATTGGCGGTATATACCACGTTTTCTGATAAGGACCTGGTCAGCTCCATTTTCTCCAGAGAATTTTCGGCAAGATCATTCACGTCCGAGGAAAATTGGGACTGCTGTGTAATGCCTTCTGCCATCTGATTGGTTGCAGCCATCACATAATTGCTGGATTGCTCCACTTCCGTTATATTGGAGCCTGCAGATACAATTCCCTGATCCAGCAGATCAGAGGTCTTGCGTACAGAATCCATCATGAGACCCAGCTTTACCAGTAGTTCCTCCGATTCCTGTTTTGCCAGGGTGGCTTTGTGGATATATTGGTATCCCCTTCTGGTCAGTAGAAATAATATGAAGGCGGCAAGATCGATACGAAGGAGATGACTAAATCCTTCACTTGCAGGCACCTGAGTAGTGACCAGTCCGTTATGCAGGACGATGACGGGAATAAGGCATAGAATATTAATCAAAACGATATGGAAGAGGAGCAGCTTCTGCTCATAATAGAGGGCCCCCATGATCAGGCAGGCGATCATAACGGAGAAGAAAGTGGTAGACTCCTGATCAATCAGAACCAGAACCATATTTAATATTGCCGGAGAGAGGGGCAGCAGCAGACTCTTCATTATTTGCGGAATGGGTTTTAGCCAGTAAATAAGGGAGGAGAGGGCAAAGGCGGTACTAACTGCGATACAGGGAGTGTAGGATTTTTCCACAAGATTCATAATGACCAGTACGAATACGATCCCACCGGTGACACAATAATTAATCAGATTTGGTTTCGAATAATCCAATGTTACAATAACCTTGTCATGCTGCTTCATAAGGACCTCCAGGATACTTGATACCGAGATTATACTTGATATTGCCGTTCTTTTCAATGGATGTCACAAAATATAACATACTTTACAATATTATAACGTTTCGGTTTACTCCCCATTCAAGGCCATAACTATGATTTCGACAAACGATTTCGAAGCGGAGCCGCAGGCACTTAGTTGCGTCACGTAGCAGTACACAAAGGATAAGATAAAACAAAGGAAACTACTTGGCAGATTCCTAAATATGGTATACAATATGAAATATAAGGATAATGTTGTCAAAAAAGCACTGTTCATGTTGAAATGAATCTAAAAGCATTGATAAGGGTAATAAGTGATTACACAGGATAAAGATGGATAGATTGAAAGGAAAAACGTTCAATCCGTAATTTGCCGATCCCCGGATCCGCAGGTATTGGCAGCATGGAGGGTTAGTATGGTTAGAAAAAAATATTTAAAACGGAAACATACTTTTTTTGCAGCTCTTTTACTTCTTCTTATTATAATGTATCCCAATACCGCCAATGCGCAGGATCAATATAAGGTCATGAACATACTTATCCTGAATTCGTATCATCAGGGACTGACCTGGTCGAAGGAAGAAGCAAACGGCATTGTTGATACGCTTCTGGCAAGCGGTGATAATATCATTCCCCTGGTGGAATATATGGATTGGAAAAACTACCCATCCAGAGAGAATATCGATTATCTCTATCAATATTATAAATTCAAATATCAAAATAAAAAGATCGATATGATACTAACAACAGACGATGCAGCATTGGAATTCGCGTTGAATAACAGGGAAGAGTTATTCTCGGATGCCCCGGTGGTATTCTGCGGTGTTAATCAAAGCGGTGTAGCAAGCCTCACCAAGGGATATGACCGGGTAACCGGTGTTGTGGAGGTAATAGATCCGACGGATACATTAAAAGCGGCGAAGGAAATTAATCCATCCATAAAGAATATCTATCTGGTTTATGATAACTCTGAGAGCGGAACATCCACCGGAAGACTTGTTTCTGATAAAATCAGGAACTTTGACAGTGGTATCAATATCATACCATGCAATGACATGGAGTATGAGCAGATGATCCGTCAGGTCGGGAAACTGGATCAGAATAGCATCGTACTTCTGACTACCTATTACAGTGACGGTAAGAACAGACTCTTTGACATGGAATATGTGATACAGGATGTGAGTGCCAACAGCAGTGTTCCTGTATATGAATTATATGACTTTGGACTGAACAGGGGTACCATTGGAGGTGCCATGTTAAGCGGAAGGATGCAGGGAGAAAATGCAGCCACCCTGGCATTGCGGATTCTTAAGGGGGAGAGTATAGCGAATATCCCGGTGATAGCACCGGAATCGAGAAGGAAGGTTTTTGATTATCAGCAATTACAGCGTTTTCGGATTCCAATCTCTAAACTGCCAAAAGAGTATGAACTGATTAACCGGCCATTTTCTTTTTTTGAAACCTATCAAACACTGGTCATCAGCGTTTTGTCTGCCTTTGTGGTGGCATGGATCTTTATCGCAGTGCTATTGTTCTATATCAGAAGGATCAGACGCATGAAAAAGGAACTTTCGGATAATCATGAAGAATTGGTACAGCTTTATGAAGAGCTCACTGCCTCCGACGAAGAGATGAGACAGCAGTATGATGAGATCTTAAGCATCAATGAAAAGATACGGATTGGAGAAGAGAAACTGGCTTATCTGGCTTATTTTGATTCCCTTACCGGATTACCCAACAAGCTTTCCCTGTATGAGAACGCCAACTACATATTTGTGCCCGGGAGAGGCAAATCTGCGCTGTTATTCATAGATATTGATAATTTTAAGTATGTAAATGATGCTATGGGTCATGCCTTCGGAGATCAATTAATCATCGGGGTATGTGAACGGATCAAGCATCTGGCGGGAGGAGGAGATCATGTTTACCGGCTTAGCGGAGATGAATTTATTCTTATTCTGGAGAATACTTCCGGAAGGGAGGCTGCACAGAAGTTTGCATCAGAGATTCTGTTGAAATTTAATGAGGAGTTTTGCATCCTTGACAGTAACCTTCATATCAGCCTCAGCATTGGAATTGTTCTATATCCGGAGCATAGTACCGATTTTGAGCAGTTATTAAAATATGCGGACATTGCCATGTACCGGGCGAAGGAGAAGGGAAAGAAAAACTATGTTGTTTATGACGAATCCTTAAATGAGGTGTTCACGGAGCGGGTAAGCATTGAGAAATATCTGCATACCGCACTGGAGCATGATGAATTTGAGGTTTATTATCAGCCCCAGCTTGATCTGAAGGCGAAGAAAATAACAGGCTTTGAAGCCTTGCTGCGTTGGAAAAGCCCCGTTCTTGGGAATGTGTCTCCGTTAAAATTCATTCAGGTAGCGGAGGATACTCATCTGATTATTCCTCTCGGGACCTGGGTGCTGAGAAAAGCATGTATGTTTTTGAAACAACTGCATGACATGGGGCACCATAATTTGATGGTATCCGTCAATGTATCTATTTTGCAGCTTCTGCAGGCAGATTTTTATGAAATTGTTGATCGTGTGCTGGATGAATTCCATCTGGAGCCTGCAAGTCTGGAACTTGAAATAACAGAATCTATTTTTATGGAGTCCTTCGATAGTATTGTGACGAATCTGGAGCATCTGAGTAACAGAAAGATCAGAATTGCCCTTGATGATTTTGGAAAAGGATATTCCTCCCTGAATTATCTAAAGCAGCTGCCGATCACAACATTAAAAGTGGATAAGACTTTCATCGATAATATTGTGGATGAAAAAGGGGATACCTTAACCGGGCATATCGTGACCATCGGAAAGAGTATGGGATTATGTGTTGTTGCGGAAGGGGTAGAGAAGCAGGAACAGTTGGATTATCTCCAGCGGCATGACTGCGATAAGATACAGGGCTTTTTATATAGCCGACCGATCAGGGAAGCGGAACTTATCTCTCTTTTAAAAGTTCAACAGTAGAAGTAAGGGATGGTCCTCTGTGGCGCATTGTATCCGGAGCATATATCGTGATGCCGGATTCGCTCAACAGGTGATCATCCCTTTGTCTTTACTTCTTTGTTCCCTTTCCGCCGCTTGGCGTTCCTTTTCCTTTTGGTGCCGCACCTTTACCGGCACTGCTGCTGCTACTGCTGCTGTTACTTGCCTTTGCCATACAAACACGCTCCTTGTCCATAATTTTATTTGATTACAAACAGAATTATATTCCAAAACCAGTCAAATGTAAATTAATGTAAATCGCTTGTTTCGCTCAAATACGACAAATCGAATGGTGTAGAATGATGCGGAAAAAGGTAACATTTGTAAGGCAATCTCATAAAGTATATAGTGAGTAAAGGATTACCGGGCGATTATTATGAAGAAAAAAAAGGGCAGGTATATGAAGATTACGCTGACCTTTATGTTTGTCTTCCTCATCTTGTTTACCTGTGCATGCTTATTTATTACTTATCAGAAGGGGACAGAGCCAAAAACCTTAATCGTTAGTGTATTTACATTCTGCGGTGCGGAAGGCGGATTGTCTGCGTGGATTAAATCGGTGAAGGTTAAGAAGAACACACCCCCGGATTAACAGATCAGGGACCCCAGGTGATTCTGCGAAGCAGGATGGCTTGCGGGGTCCTTTTGTATGCTGCGGGTGGGCAGTATAACATAGATTTTACATAAGTTTTACCAGTGCTTATGCCTTTTTTTACCATAATATGATAGATGAATGATACAAACCTTGTTACATTGGAATAGGATGTTATCCAAATCACCAATCACTGATTAAACAAGGAGAAGCGAAAATGAAAAAGCATTTAGTTAAGATTTTAGCATTTGTCATGGTGTTAGCCATGATAATACCTACGATTACCGCCCTGGGCAGTAAAGGTCCCGTACCTGTAAAGGGTGCACAAGAAAAGAACATAGTATCTCTTGGTACGACTACAGCACCGAAATATATATTTCTGTTTATCGGTGACGGTATGAGTTACCCTCAGGTTCAGGCTGCTTCCTATTATCTGGGCGCAAATGCAGGCGGATCAACGAAGGTTCAGTCCAAGAAGCTGAATTTTATGAACTTCCCGGTAGCCGGTTCCGCACAGACCTTTGACAGCACTTCCTTCTGCCCTGACTCAGCATCAACCGCAACTTCCATTTCCACCGGACATAAAACCTACAGCGGTACCATTAACATGGATACCACGATGACAGTTCCTTATGAAGCAATCACCGAAAAGCTGAAAAACCAGTTAGGATATAAGATCGGCGTTATTTCAACCGTAAATATTAACCATGCAACACCGGCTGCATTTTATGCACATCAGGCATCCAGAAATAATTATTATGAGATCGGTCTTGAGATGATTAAGAGTGGTTTCGATTATTTTGCAGGCGGCGCATTGCTAAAACCTACCGGCAATGATAAAGATAAAGAGGATTTGTACAAGCTTGCTGAGAAGGCAGGATATAAAGTAATTAAGAAACAGGCTGACGCACAGAAATTAACTGCGAAAGACGGAAAAGCAATTATTATTGGCGAAAAGTTAGCTGACTCAGATTCAATTTCCTATAATATGGACGCCGCTTCCGGTGAATGGAAACTGGTTGATTACGTAAAAAAGGGAATCGAAGTATTAAATGCAGACAATAGCGGTTTCTTCATGATGGTAGAAGGCGGAAAGATTGACTGGGCCTGTCATGCAAATGATGCAGCATCCACCATTAACGATACCGTAGCTTTGGCAAACGCAGTGGACGAAGCAATTAAATTCTACAATCAGCATAAGGATGAGACATTAATCTTAGTAACCGGAGATCATGAGACCGGTGGTTTGACCATTGGATTTGCGGGAACCAACTATGATACCTATTTAACCAACATTGCAAATCAGAAAATATCCTATGCAAAATTCGATTCAGACTATGTTTCAAAATACAAAGCAAATAAGACACCGTTCTATCAGGTATTAAATGATGTTAAGGATAAGTTCGGCCTGGTAGCACAATCAGATCCGGCATCCGCCAAAGTGGATAAGACCCTGGTTCTTACCGATTATGAGTTCCAGCTGCTTCAGCAGGCTTATACGAGAACCATCAATGGGATCAAGACGCAGACCCAGGAAGAATACGTATTATATGGTTCTTATGAGCCGCTTACAGTAACCATCACTCACATTTTAAATAATAAAT
The DNA here is from genome assembly GCA_023439505.1 of Bacillota bacterium. Taxonomy (GTDB): domain Bacteria; phylum Bacillota; class Clostridia; order Lachnospirales; family Lachnospiraceae; genus Mobilitalea. Next base: position 76,716 of record JAEXNR010000029.1, on the reverse strand, counting down.
CCGGAATTGGCTTCACTTCATATTCCCATACAGGAATTCCGGTTCCCGTATTTGCAATGGGAAATGGCGCACAATTATTCGAAGGTTACTATGATAATACGAACATTTATTTTAATCTTGCAAGCTTAACCAATGTAAGATAACTTCAGTCAAAGCCATAAAGCTTCCCTGAGTTGTGAATTAATGAGGTGAATACGTGATATCTCCCAAGGAATTTTCTATGCGGTTAATTCTTTGCCGGTTATTACGGAACTTGTTAATGCACTTATCGGGGAAGTTTTACTAACATAAAGCGAGGAGCTTCTATGAATGAATTTATAAAAAAGAATATGGAATATAATCTGCCGGTCATTGTGAGTATTATCCTGATGATCGTTTTGCTGCTTCTGCCCACCGGATATGAAGATGCACAGATCTATCAGGGAACCGACCGTTGTACAGCCAGAGTACTGGAGGTGGATAACAGTGCAATTATCAGCACCGGGCTGATTAAATCAGGGGAGCAGGGGTGTAAGGTAGAGCTTCTTGGGGGCCGTTTTAAGGGACAGATAGCCCATGCCTATAATATGCTGAATGGTTCGCTGGAGCTGGATAAGATATTCGAACCGGGAGATAAAGCACTGGTGGTCATCAGTTATAAGGATGACAGCATCTTATCCATTAATATGATTGATCATTACCGGGTGGACAAAGAACTGATCCTAAGCCTGTTATTTGTTGTGGCTTTAATCCTGTTTGCGGGAAAAACCGGTGTCCGTGCCATGCTATCCTTTATTGTAACAGTGCTTATGATATGGAAGGTATTAATTCCGGGATTTCTGAGGGGACAAAACCCGGTTATTTTGGGGCTGATGATTACCATTGCACTAACCGTTACGATTATCGCCCTGGTGTATGGGTTTAGCTTAAGGACATTATCTGCGGCGTCGGGGGCAGTTCTCGGCGTAATTACTACGGCAGTTCTTGGCAGTATATTTACAGATGCTTTTCGGATCCACGGTGCGGTGATGTCATTTTCGGAAAGCCTGTTATATGCCGGTCATGCGGATTTGAACTTAACGCAGATTTTTATGGCCAGTATTTTTATCGGTTCCTCCGGTGCGGTTATGGATCTGGCGGTTGATATTACCGCGTCTATTCATGAAGTGGTTCAGAAGAAGCCGGATATCCAATGGAAGGAAGCAGCTCTTTCCGGAATACGTGTCGGCAGAGCCGCCATGGGAACCATGACAACAACACTGTTACTGGCATATTCCGGCGGATATATCGCGTTGTTGATGGTATTTATGGCGCAGGGAACACCGATATATAACATTCTTAATCTGAAATATGTGTCGGCAGAAATACTTCATACCATGGTCGGAAGCATCGGATTGGTCACCGTGGCACCGTTTACGGCAATTACCAGCGGATTCTTGCTGACAAACAGGAGGAAGCCATCCGTCGAATCTCAATCACAGTAAAATAAAAGGGAAAAACTGCAGAATGTAAGATCTGCAGTTTTTTTATCAAAAAATATTTGATATCTGAACAAATTCAAGGTATGATAATTGAGAGGCATATTTTGTGGTTTTATGAAATATCAGGAAACCATGTTATTTGTATACAGGAAGAATTAACCGGATGGAGAGGGATGTTGAATGAGACTAGTTTCGCTATCAATGATCAAACCTGATATGGTGTTGGCAAAATCAATTTATTATATGGATTGTCTGATCTTACACGAAGGGCAGCCCAATTTGATCAGATACGCAGATAGATTACGGAAAATGGGAATCGATTATGTCTATGTAGAGGATCACAAAAGTGATGGGATTGAGATCCCGGATGCGGTAACACAGAAAACAAGAATAACCTGCATGCATGTTTTACGGGAGACGCTAACGGACTTTTCTAAAAATGCTACCCTGGATCTGACACCCATGAACGAAGCCGTAAATGATATTATCGAGGAGATCCTAAGTAATGAGGATGTTCAGGTCAGCTTAAATGACATCAGTGCGGTGGATGATTATACCTTTGCACACTCCGTCAGTACCACCGTTTATGCATTATTAATCGCAAAGCAATTAAATTACAGCAGATCGATGCTGACAAAGCTGGCAGCAGGAACCATATTACATGATATGGGGAAGGTGTTGCTGGACAAGGATATCTTATTTAAAGAAGCCGATCTGACCCCCGATGAATTTGAATATATCAAGCAGCACACAACCTTAGGCTATGAGGCCTTAAAAAAATGCAATCAGCTCACAGAGCTGTCTAAAATTATCTCCCTGCATCATCATGAGAGAATGGACGGCTCCGGGTATCCTTTCGGGATTCCGGCGGGACAACTCCATGAATTCTCCAGAATTGTTGCCATTGCCGATGTTTATGATGCCATAACCAGTGATCGTTGCTACCGGAAGAAATGGAGTGCCATCAAGGCAGTGAATTATCTGATTGAATGTTCGGATACGAAATTCGATACAGATCTTGTTGCTGTATTTATCCAGCAGATCGCAGTATATCCCAACGGTTCTCTGGTACGTTTGTCCAATCAGAGGATGGGGATTGTAAAGGATCAGAATAAAAGTATGCCGCTGCGACCCATTGTCAGAGTAATTTCAGATGAATTTGGCAATGATATTGAGCGGTATGAGATCGACTTGATGGAGCATTTATCCATCACCATACTGGATTCTGAGATGGAGAAGAATACCGATGACAGTCAGGACATGGTTTCCTAGTCCTGTTCCTTCCTAAGAATCTGTTACATAGCAATCAGATAAATAGTTACAATAAAAAGTTTCAATAAAGGATCACAATAAAGAGGGGCTATGGCACCGGCAGCATTACATGAGACCGGTGTCATAGCCCCTCTTCTTTTTATCAGAACATTCGAATCAATCAAACCGGGAACTATTCAAAGGGAAAGGTAAGGGGAAGGGCAAGCAGATCCCTTACTTTTATAAATTCCTTCTGTACGGCTTCTCCAATAGGAACACCTTTATTCCTGCGATCCAGCCAGCACAGGTATTCCTTTTCTCCGGCAGTATAAATTTTCTCCTGTCCCGGTGCTGTTTTAGAGGCACGCAGCTCCCGCAGTATATCTCCCGTGGTCTTCTTAAAAGACTCCAATCCTAAGAATGCCTCAGGATCAATGGCAAGAAAGAAATGCCCCAGATGATAAGGAACCTTATCTCCCCTTTCTCCGATGCCGGTGAGCGTTTTAAGGAAACTTCCGGCTTGCAGGGCGGCAGATAAAATCTCAACGACTGTAGCATAGCCATAACCCTTATAACCTGCCAGTTCTTCCCCGATGCCACCCAGAGGAGCGAGGGCCGCACTGCCGCTTGTCAGGTCCTTTAGTATCTGTGAACTGTCGGTCAAAGCACTGCCATCCTGGCCGATTACCATGCCGGCCGGAGTTTCTTTTCCTGTTCTGGCATAATATTCAATCTTTCCTCTCTGGGTAATACTGGTGGCGCAATCAAGGACAAAGGGAAATTCCTCATCCGTAGGAATACCAAAGGTAAGCGGATTGGTTCCCAGCATATTTTCCACGCCAAAGGTAGGTGCGATGGAAGGACGTGCATTGGTTCCGGTAATACCGATCAGCCCCTGCTTTGTTGCCATTGTGGCATAGTACCCTGCGATTCCGTAATGAGTAGAATTTCTGGCGGCAACCATACCCATGCCATACGCTTTTGCCTTCTCAATGGCCATCTGCATGGATTTCGTGCCAACCATCATACCCATTCCATCATGTCCGTCCACAACTGCTGTCGTAGCGGTTTCTCTTATGATCTCAAATTCTGTAACCGGTTTTTGAATCCCTTCCAGGATCCGGTCGACATAAATTGCTTTAAACCGGTTGCAGCCATGACTCTCGATTCCTCTCCGGTCGCTTTCCATCAGCACATCGCTGCAGATCAGTGCATCCTCATGGGGAACACCTAATTTTTCGAAGGCGCTGGTCATAAAGTGCTCAATCAGTTCCCAGGAAATAAAAGTCCTTGTTTCCATAAACACTACCTCCTTTTAGAAATAAATGGTTTTGTAATTATGATAACACAGGACCGGTGATGTTGTATATAGAAAGCGAGGATCCTTAGATTCTTCCGTCAGAACGGTTGGTATCAATCTTTTCTGTCTCGATATGATATTTAATATAGAATACAGAAAACAGAATGATCAAAAAACCTGCCATATTCAGAACCTGCTGCGCATAGAGTTTCATACCCATAAGATGAAGATCTGCTCGTTGTAACAGACTAAGGAAATATCCACCCACCAAAGATACCATAAAGCCCAGCAGCCCGGAAAGAGAAGAAGTAATGGTTAGCCATATCATACGCTTTTCGCTCTTGTAATAATCCAATTGAACTCCAAACAAACCGATTCCAAGAAAGGCCCAGGCTGTAGCTGACAGGAAGCTTCCGATGATAAATAAGAAGTAGGCATTGGAGGGTACGGTAAAGGCCATGCTGAGGCAGTATAATCCCAGAGCAAACAGCGTATATCTTAATAGTCTCGCCATCCCATAACGGTCAGCCAGGCGTCCTAACTTTGGCATAATGACAATACGATAAAGGTTGGCGATAAATCCGATGAGCATGATAAAGGTATAGGGGAGTGCCAGCTCATTGATCTGGTAACTGGCGTTAAAGGGAAGCGATATGTAAAATGCAGTGATGTATAGGCATTGTATGGTAAATGCTTTTCGAAACTTTCTGTTGCTTAATGCTTCTTTTACCTCCACATAGATGCTGACTTCCTTTTGTTTTACTGTTTTTTCATAATCCCTGGCTTTCCTGGCCAGTCTGCCGTGCATTTCCTTTCCATCCTCGGTCATATAAGAGAATTTAGGCTCCTTCATTTTTGAAAAAGAATAGACATTAATGACGGTAAGAATAAAAATCATAGCAAATATAATTTCAAATCCAATGATTAGATTTCTGTTTTTAAAATAATCCAGAACCATTCCGGCTGCAAGCATAACACTGGATACAACGAAGACGGCAATGGAATCCTTAATAGAAAAATACTTACCCCGTAGCCGGCTGGGCACCAGACTTGCAATCCAGTCCTGGGAGGCAGGTAATCCAATCTGCACAAAGATCTGACCGATGAGATATAACATCACGATCAGAACCGCTTTCACTCCATTCCTGACCGGTAATAAAGGCACAAGGTAAAGGAAGGCAAAAAGAAAACGCTGAAAGGCTGTAATACAAACCAGAAGTTTATACTTCTTCAGGCGTTTAAAAAAGTTAATAAGAAACAATTGGGTAAGAGCAGCGAAGCTGAGCAGGGAAGTGATAATGCCAATATTGGCATCAGAGATTCCGCAGAAAGCCATGATGGTTGCCAGAAAGGTACCTCCGGCTAACTGAACGATGGTTTGTGTCGCAGTATCGGCAGTCGTATAATAGACGCGGCTTTTCTTAAAATCCTGTTTTGATTCAGGCAAAGCCATAAAATAAATCCTTCTTAGATTACCTAACAGGTACCTTTGCATAAACATGATGTTCTTAAACATTATTCAGTTGTTACCCCTTTTGCATGTCAGATTTTACTTCATGATGGATGCACATCATGATTCAATGTGGTTATGTATGCATACAAAGCTATTGTATCATAAAAGAAGTCAAGGTAAAACGTAATTTTTTGTGATTATAAAGAAAGGTTTGCCAACTGCTCCAGGGCGTTGCCGGTGACCCGGTAGTTCGTCCATTCATCCATTGCAACAGCACCCATCTGCTTATAAAATGCAATGGAGGGTTCATTCCAATCAAGGCAGGCCCATTCCAGCCTTCCAAACTTTCTCTCCAGTACAAGGGCAGCGAGACGGGATAACAGTATGGTTCCAATCCCCTTGCCGCGAAGTTCCGGTTTTACATACAGATCCTCCAGATAGATACCAGGCTGTCCGAGAAAGGTGGAGAAATTGGAGAAGAACAATGCAAAAGCGACGGGTTCTCCGTGATATTCGCCAATCAGAACCTCCGCCATCTTATGCTGAAAGAGATGCTCGGTAAGAAGTTCCTCAGTGGCAATGACTTTGTGGGAAAGATTCTCATACTCTGCCAAAGCCCTGATAAAAGTGAGAATCAGTGGGACATCCTTTTGCGTGGCAAAGCGAAGTTGAAATCCTTCTAATGTTGTATTTGTAGTTGACATAATAATCCTCCATGCTGCCAAGGCAGTGAATATTTTAATCGATCATCGGGTGGTTAGATTATATCATTTTTGATGACGGATGGTAATGGTTTATTCTATCATTTCCATGGTGTTTTCATAATTTCTATCATCCTGTATTTGTTGGAATTACCATATCTCCTTTGGTAAGGATATGCTATAATGGGCGGTGACGGATGGATTTACATAAATTTAAGGAGTAATGGAGCGAGCATGGTTGATGGTATGATAATAAAATCAAAGAATTTTAATATAGCACAGATTGCCGAATCAGGGCAATGCTTTCGAATGAATTACATAAAGGACAATACCTATTGTCTGGTTGCATATGAGAATTATCTTGAGCTTACGCAGGTGGACCCGGAAACAATCAGGCTTAGCTGCAGTGAAGAAATGTATGAGAGTGTCTGGGCAAACTATTTTGATATGTTCTATGACTATAACGGCATCGTGGGGCGGTTGGCGCGCGGCGAGGATCCATTTTTAAGAGAGGCAGTAACCTATGGGCAGGGAATCAGAATTTTAAGGCAGGAAGCGTTTGAGGCAATGATCAGCTTTATCATATCTCAGAATAAGAATATCCCTGCCATAAAAAATTGCATTGAGGCAATCTGCAGGCACTATGGAGATGCAAAGATCGATCCGGAGTGCGGCGGGATCACCTACTACACGTTTCCCACCCCCCAACGCCTTGGGGCTGCAAGGGAAGAGGAACTGCGGGGGCTGGGGCTTGGTTATCGGGATCGTTATGTTCTCAGTGCGGCACAAGCTGTTTCGGATGGTACAATTCTTCTTGAGAATCTGGTGGATTGCAGCTTTGAAGAGGCTGTCAGCGTGTTAAAGACAATTCATGGAATCGGAGAGAAGGTGGCCAACTGCATTGCGCTCTTCGGACTGCATCATATTGAAGCCTTTCCGGTGGATGTATGGATTGACCGGGTGCTTAAAGAAGTATATCAGGGGAAGTTTGAGAAAGAGAAGTATTCCGGTTACGCAGGGATCGTTCAGCAATATATGTTTTACTATGCCAGACATAGGATCTGATAAGGAAGCAAAGGGCAGCTTTTACGTGTCTTATAACAAAAACGAAAACAAAAATAAATAAATTTATTGATGGGAAAATATTGTAATTACAAATATTACCGTTATAATATTAGTAGATGAGCTGAGTATGTAACAATAACGTTTGTCAATTAAGAATCGGGAGGCAGTATTTTGAGAAAATCAGCAAAGCTTTTTAGTAAGATCTTTATTATGATTATGATCGTCGGTGTCATGATTGCCGGGATGTCAGCAGGAACAGTGGCCTATGCCCAGGTGAAGTCACCTGCATTATCAGAGAAGACAATCACCCTATATGTAAAACAGGATGCTTATCAAATTGAACTCGTAAATCTGATGAAGAATGCGAAAGTCACTTATACGACCGGGAATCCCGGTATACTCAAGGTAAATAAAACTGGAAGTGTTACACCGGTCTCCAAAGGCACCTCCTATGTTACGGTGAAAGTCAATCAGAACAATAAAATCTATCCTTTGAAGCTATCGGTCAAGGTGGCAGAGCCCTATGTGGCATATACGTCGTCAACAGAATATCTGAACCGGACGGAGTATTATCAGTTTAAGGCAAAAACCTATGGCATGGAGGATAAGGTGGTATGGAGCGTATCGGATGAAAGCATTGCAGAGATTGATGCCAAGGGGAACTTTCAGGCAAAGGAGAAGGGAAAGGTCATCGTAACTGCATCGGCAGGAGGGAACAAAGCGGAGTGCACCGTCACCATCGGAACGAATCGAATTGGGACTTTTGCTTCAGATATTACGTTATTTCAGGAAAAAACCATTTGGATCTCTATCGCCGATTACATAGAGGGTGAGAAACTGGACGTTACGTCAGATCATCCGGAGCTGTTTACATTAACCTGGAAGAATACAGAGAGCAAAGAATTACTTGGCCTGTCAATTAAGCCAAACAAGTCGGGAAAGGGAAGGATTACGATCACCAGTAATCAATCCGATGACCGGCTTCTCCTGAATATTACCACCATAGAACAGCCTAAGCAGGATACCCAGCTCACCCCTCAGGAGATATACAAAAAATGCGGCTCCTCCACGGTTGAAGTTACCGCAGAAAGTCCGACCAACGGGAAGGCTCTTGGCTCCGGCTTCTTTATTGGAAAAGGTAAGATTGTTACGAATTATCATGTGATTCAGGGTACGAATAAAATTCAGGTAAAAACCTACGACGATAAGATCTATGATGTCTATACCGTAATCGGATACGACACCGTACTGGATATTGCCATTCTTGGGATCAATTCGGAGAATGACAGTCTGACCCTGAGTCAGGCTGCTCCCAGTGTGGGAGAACCGGTTTATGCGCTTGGAAGTCCCATGGGGCTTACCGGAACCTTATCCAGCGGAATTGTATCCACCTCCTCCAGAATCTTTGATCAGGTGGATTATATTCAGACAACGGCATCCATGTCCAGTGGGAATAGCGGCGGACCATTACTGAATGCTTATGGGCAAGTGATCGGAATCAATACCATGTGTTACGTGGAGGGGCAGAATCTGAATTTTGCGATTAATATCAGAGAATTAGAGAAAGTGGCCACAAACAGACCGGTAACCGTAAGCGAATATTATGCCCTGTATGTGAAACGGGTGGAAGACCTGATCAATAATGCGATCCTGGAGGATCCCGACAAGAGCCAGAGTACACAAACCTGCCAGGAGATCCCTTCGGAGATCGTGGCGGCAGGCGTCCTGTTACCTTCAGAACCGGGAGACTGCTACAAATTCACTGCAACAAAAGATTGTAAATTTGAAGCGGCGGTGATACTGGACAATGAAGAGGAATCTGATGCAGTCTATTTCGATCTCTATGATTCAGAATTGAACTATATCGATACTGCGTATATTGGATCTGCAGGTTATTATCAGTATATGGAACGGGATTTAAAGGCCGGAACCTATTACGTCTATCTTAATACGGGTAAGACTACTTACAGTACTGATATTTATTATGCGTTTATCATAGAATATGAATAGAATTTAATAGCCTTCCCTGCGGCGTTGGTGCCGCAGCAAATTACGGCGTTCTCCCGCTTCCCATTCAGCGCGCTCCGACTCTGTTTCCAAACTTAATCTTGGAACCTCAGTCGGAGCGCCTTTCTCATCCAAAGCCACCATAACAAGATAGGCCCTGTTCACCACTTTGCGTACTCCGTTCAGATCCTCTACATAGGTATCCACTCTAACCTCCATGGAGGTATTGCCTACATAAGTGATCCTCCCCACCAATACCAGAATATTATTCATAAAAGCACCTGCTTTAAACTGCAGATTATCTATGGCTGCTGTGGTGACGTTGTGTTCAGAATGACGTCTGGCTACAACAGCTGCCACCACATCAATCCATTCTACCAGCTGTCCTCCGAATAATCTTCCCGAACCATTGATATGAGAAGGCATCAAAATCTGTACCTGTTCTGTGACGGAATCCCGTACATGCTTTGCGTCCATAATAAACTCCTTTCCAGTCAGCTTTTCCCCGTCCGATGATAAATGATAATATTATAACAGAAGAAAGGGATCTGTAAAACTTAATTTTATACGTTTCATGGGAAAATGCAAGGTCATTTTGGGAGTCAAGGTAAATATTTTCAATTTTTTTCAAAAAGTTTTAAAAATATTAACAAATAATATGTCTAATATGCTAAAATAATGTCATAAAAGGCATGAAGTATGAAATCACGGAGGATAAGTAGAATGTGGAAGAAACTAAAAACGATAAAAATCCCTTTTAGCAACGGAAAAAGAGACAAGAATATTTTGGATGATACAGAGAAGAATCGGAAAATGGTGAAGTGGCATCACAGTATCAGCATGAGACTGATTATGTCCTTTATGATATCGGTGTGTTTTGTGATCGCAATTGGCGTAGTGTCCTACAATCAGTCATCCAAGATTATCATTAAGAATTATAATTCATCAAGCCTGCAGGCAATCAAGATGACAGGGGAATACATAAAGTTCGGATTGGAATCCATCTCCGCCACAGCAAGTCAGTACTCAGTAGATACAAAAATTCAGAATTATTTTAACGGTGCATATAATTATGATGCAAGAATTGCGTTTAATACCAATACTGATATTATTAATGAAGTTATGACAAAACAGACGACGGATCATTTCATCCAGGGAATCCATATTTTTTCACCTGAAGTCAAGACAGTATCAACGACAGGAAAGTATGCCACCGGTCTGTATGACATATTTCTTAAATCAAAAGCTGCAGTGGGTCTAAAGTCCGGTGCCAATGCAAGCTATTGGATCGGTAAGGATGAGGAGTTTGACAAGGCGCTGGCTGTTAGAACAGAGTTTTATGCACTGCGCCGGGTGAAGAGCTTTAATTCCGGTAAGTCAATTGTTCTCATTGATGTCAGCAAAGCAGCGCTTGAAGCGATTCTTTCGGACCTTGAGCTTGGAAAAGACAGTATTGTCGGTATGATCACGGATGATGGCAGAGAACTTATTAAGTCCAGTGATGCGTCAATACAGGAGATGAGTTTTGGACAGGAAGAATTTTATGCGGATTCCAAGAATGCAAAGGCTGATGCTGACACACTGAATGTAACCTTTGAAGGGAAGAAATACTTATACCTGTATTCCAGAATCAGAGGATCCGGTGTCACCTTGTGTGCTTTAATACCGGAGTCCACCGTATTACAGGAATTAGCCCAGATCCAGAAGATTACAATTATTATTGTCGTGATTGCCAGTCTTGTTGCAATCCTTGTCGGTATCCTTATGGCGACAGGAATACAGAGGGTCATTATTCATGTGATCAATGAGTTGAAGAAGATCGCCAAGGGTGACTTCACATTACAGATTAAGGTGAAGCGAAAGGATGAATTCAGCATTCTGGCAGAGGGTGTCAATGACACCATTGGAAATATGAGAAGTTTGATCGAGAAGGTTGTGAACGAGAGCTCATCGGTAACACAGTCCTCCGTCAAAGTAACAAATTCCTCCGAGGTCTTTGCTAAAGCAACCTCCGGAATCACCAATGCAATTCATGATATCGAGATGGGCGTTAACCAGCAGGCACAGGATTCGGAGAATTGTCTGCTCCAAATGGATGATTTGTCTAAGAAAATAACCATGGTGACGGGCAAGACCAATGAGATCAGCTCGATTGCGGCAGAAACCAAGGATAGTATTGTACAGGGAATAGATAATATGGAATCCCTGCATGAAAAGGCAAATTCCACGACTGAAATCACCAATCAGATAATCAAAAATATAGAGAACCTGGAAAATAAGTCAAAATCCATCAGTAAGATCGTCGGAGCCATCAATAATATTGCCGATGAGACAAATCTCCTGTCACTGAATGCTTCCATTGAGGCAGCAAGAGCCGGTGAAGCAGGCCGGGGCTTTATGGTGGTTGCAGAGCAGGTAAGAAAACTGGCGGATCAGTCCATCAATGCGGTACACGAAATCGAGGGACTGATTAAAGATATTCAGCAAGAGACGAAAGCTGCCGTAGGTACGGCGAATAAGGCAGAAAGTATTGTAAAGGATCAGGGTGTTGCGGTTAATACCACTCAGAAATATTTCCTTGATATGAATGAGCATGTAGAGAAATTGATTGAGAATGTTGACATGATATTGGGCGGTGTACGGGAGATGGAAGCTGCCAGAGCAGATACCCTCTCAGCAATTGAGAATATTTCAGCAGTTTCCCAGCAGACAGCTGCTGCTACCTTATCGGTAAGCGAAGCAACAAATCATCAATTTGACGCTGTAACCTCCCTGGAAACAGTTTCGCAGGAATTAAGTGAGAATGCGTTATCACTCAAAGATGCAGTCGGAAAATTCAAGATAGACTAAGAAGGCAGGACCTGCCTGATATGATAAATGCGGTCGGATACTTCCCGCCGGACAAACAGATATCTTCAACTGTTTGTCCGGTGGGGAGTATTTTTTTATCGCAAAGGAAAGTTTGTCCTATTTGATAAAAACCCTCTGGGGGGAGGCACATGACGCGTTTAAGGAAGATTGTCATGGTCGTGCCAGTGCGCCAGACTATTTTCTTGAATAACAGGGAGGAGGCTAAGCGGTATAACATCATGCATCCCGCACATAAAGGGAAAAGAAAAAATGTTTGATATATCATACATCATATGATAATATTAAACTTATGAATGATATATCAAAATCTGACTGATGTAAGATAGATCAGAGGCAATTCATGATACACATTTTGGAAGGAGACTTTATGATGGGTGAGATTGTAGTATGCGGTATCCCCTTTGAAGGGGAGGAGCAGGAGATTCGAAAAGCTCTAAGGTTTGTGAAGGAGAAGGGATTTACATCGGTTCAGATTTATGTTTATTGGAGAGATTTTGAGCCTGAGGAGAGGGATGGCTTTCAATGGGAGTTCTATGATGAAAAGGTAAAACTGATTCAGGAAGAAGGGCTTAAATTTGTGCCTTTTCTTTTAATGGGGCCCAAATATGCAGCACCCCGGTGGTGGCTGGACTCGGATCGCCATCGTGGTCTGGTATGCCTGGAACATAAGAAAGAAAATCCCATTGAATCTGTCTGGAACCCGGATTTTCTTACGGAGATTGACAGAGTATTAAAGGCCTTTGCAGAACACTATCTGCCCTGGAATGTATTGGAGAGTATCCAACCCGGAATCTGTGGGGATTATGGGGAAGCGATATTCCCGGTTGTGGGCAACTGGCCGGGAGATTATCATACCCATAGAGGATTCTGGTGCGGCGGCGCAGATGCGAAGAAGAGCTTTCGCCATGAGATGGAGAAGAAATATGGCAGCATTGAGACACTGAATTTGAAATGGAGAACGAGATACCAATCCTTTGAAGAAGTGACACCGTTCCTTCGGGTGGCTTCTCCCAGCCGCACGGCGTATATGGATTTCCTGTTGTGGTATCACAAATCGATGACGGATTATGCCGGCTTTTGGATGGAAGCCTGCAGGAAGCATTTTCCTCAGGTTCCCATCTATCTGTGTACCGGCGGAATCGAGGAGCCGGAACATGGGTCATCCTTTTCCGATCAGGCGAAAATTGCCGCAAAGTATCAGGGAGGAATTCGCTTAACCAATGAAGGCAATAATTTTTATGAAAATACCTATCTTACCATACATATGCACAGTGCCTGCGAATACTACGGGGCTTATCTGGGATTAGAACCGGTAGGGCCTATCCTCCCCCTGGGAGTTGCGGTTCGTACCTATGGCAGTATCGCTTACGGCAACCGCCAGATATTTCATTACTATGGGAATCTGACAGAGAAAGAGAAGGGCAGGAGCGGAGGCGATTTTGTCAAGCAGTATCAGGAGCTGATTGAAGAACGGGAAATGAAGCAGAAGATCACCTTCTTCTGGCCACTGGATGAGGCGATCCTTGGAGGAACACCCATACCTGACAGCATCAGGGCATCCATGAGCGCTATTCGTAAGAACTATATGGTGAATGTGGCGGATGAGCAGATGATTCTTGACGGTGCCCTGACGGGAGAACTGTCGAAAGACCTGACGGGCAGCAAGGTACTGGTTATGCTGGATGTGAAGGTAGTCAGAGCAGAGGTGCTCAAGAAGATCGGAGCGTGGGTGAAGGAAGGCGGAGTGCTTTTAGCCAATTGCCATCCCCATGATCTGGAGGACGTCCCGGTAGAAGAATTTGAGCAGGTATTTGGTATGAATCCGGAATCAGAAGAGGTCTGGGGACACAGTGAGTACCATGTGGAGGCATTGCCCTGGATGGACAAATTAAAGGCCCTCCGACATCAGCATTCCATGATTGCGTGGAATAAGCTGAATCAGAATGTGATTCCGTTAATGTTAAATGAAGAGCGTGAACAGGGTGCGGTATCAACCAGGAAGGCCTTCTGTTCCTTTGCCAACCATCATGGCAAGGGGATGGGAATCTACTTTGCCGCACCATTAGATCTTGATGCACAGGCGGATGCTATCTGGACACCCTCCCCCGCCTTCTCCTATCTGTTAGAGGACTGCTGCAGACAGTTTGGTAATGCCAGACCCATGGTTCTGACCGATCAACAGGTTGCCAAGACGCTGATCAATGATCAGGAATGGGTACTATATGAAGACGGTACCATACAGGTGGAATCAGAGTAAAAGAAAAATACTTGCACAGTGAAAGCGAGATAGTTTCACTGCAAATCACAGCACGGAAAAGAGGAGAACAATGGCGAATAAAAAGTATTATGAGAGAACCGGAGAATTCAGAGAAAGGGCAGAAAAACTGGTTGCGCAAATGACGCTGGAGGAGAAGGTGTTTCAAACGCTGCATACAGCTCCGGCTGTAGAACGGCTGAACATCAAATCCTACAATTGGTGGAATGAAGCATTGCATGGTGTGGCAAGGGCAGGTGTTGCCACGGTATTTCCGCAAGCCATCGGACTGGCGGCATCCTTTGATGAAGAGCTGATCTATGAAGTGGCAGATGCCATCTCCACAGAGGGTCGGGCCAAATTCAACATGCAGCAGCAATACGAGGATACGGATATTTATAAAGGGCTGACCTTCTGGGCACCGAATGTTAATATCTTTCGTGATCCCCGATGGGGAAGAGGACATGAAACCTACGGCGAGGATCCCTATCTGACCGCAAGACTTGCCGTAAGATATATCAAAGGAATGCAGGGGGATGGAGAATACATGAAGGTTGCGGCTTGTGCCAAGCACTTTGCCGTTCACTCCGGACCGGAGAATATCAGACATGGATTTGATGCCAGGGTATCACAAAAGGATCTGTATGAGACTTACCTGCCGGCATTTGAGGCATGTGTGAAGGAAGCACATGTGGAAGCGGTTATGGGTGCCTATAACAGAGTAAACGGGGAACCGTGCTGCGGCAGTAAGACACTTCTTGAGGATATTTTGCGGGACGGTTGGAAGTTCGAGGGACATGTAACCTCTGACTGCGGGGCAATCGCGGACTTTCATGAACATCACGGAGTGACTGAAGGGCCGGTGCAATCCGCTGCCATGGCCATGGCCAACGGCTGCGACTTAAACTGCGGCAAGATGTTCCTATACCTTAAGAAAGCAGTAGAAGACGGTTTTCTGCCGGAGAAGAAGCTGGATGAGGCGGTGACCAGACTCCTGGTGACCAGAATGAAGCTGGGACTCTTTGAAGAGAAGGAGAAGATGCCTTATTCTGAGATTGGATATCATCAGGTGGATACCCCGCAGATGAGGAAATTGAATCTGGAGATTGCCCGAAAAACCATGGTGCTGCTGAAGAATGAAGCACAGGTACTTCCTTTGGATAAGACCGGGATAAAGACCGTCGGTGTCATCGGACCCAATGCAAACAGCAGGGAAGCGCTGGTCGGCAATTATGAAGGAACATCCTCCCGTTATGTAACGATTTTGGAAGGAATCCAGAATTATCTGGGAGAGGAAGTGCAAGTGCGATACTCCCAGGGCTGCCACCTGTACCTGGAGCATGTGAGTGATTTTGGAATCTGCAGTGACAGGCTCTCGGAAGTAAAGGCAGTTTGTGAGGAAAGTGATGTTGTGATTGCCTGCTTTGGACTGGACGCATCAATAGAAGGAGAGGAAGGGGATCCCAATAATCAGTATGGCAGCGGGGATAAGAAGAATCTTTCTCTTCCCGGAATACAGCAGCAGGTACTGAAAACAATCTGTGACAGCAATAAACCTGTGATACTGGTACTCTTATCCGGCAGCGCCTTGTCTGTGGGGGAACTGGAACCACAGATTCCGGCTATCCTTCAGGCCTGGTATCCCGGAGCGCAAGGAGGAAATGCCGTTGCCCAGTTGTTGTTTGGAGAAGCGTCACCGGAAGCGAAATTACCGGTTACCTTCTATCATAGTGTAGAGGAACTGCCTGAATTCACAGACTATTCCATGCGCGGGAGGACCTATCGGTATATGAAGCAGGAGGCGTTGTATCCCTTCGGTTATGGCTTATCCTATACGGAATTTGCGCTGGATCAGGTGCAGGTAACCAGAGAGGAAGGAGCTGTGCTTCGTGTCAAGGTTCAGGCGGATCTGTCGAATACCGGTAGCATGGAAGGGGCACAGACACTCCAGATTTACATACAAACGCCGGATCCGGACGGTCCCGGGGCACAGCTGAAGGGGTGGAAGAAGGTGAGACTTCATCCCGGAGAGACAAAACATGTGGAACTGTCCCTGGAAGAGGATGCCTTCCTTGTATGTGATGATACGGGCAGTAGGAGGCTGTTCGAAGGAGAATATCATATCTTTGCAGGATTTCATCAGCCGGATGCAAGAAGCATAGCATTAACAGGCCACATTCCGGTTCAAAAGACGATGATTCTATGATATGATGAATGATGTCATAATATATCAAATGAGATCATTTTAACTGACCGAAGGAAACAGCAAACAGACAGGGCATGATATGATTCGAATATCATGCCCTGTCTGTTTGTTCGTTGCGTTAGTTCTGTGTTTCCTTCGATGGCGGCTGCGTGGAACCCCGGACAATTAATTTTACGGGTACAACACATTTTTGTGTGGCATAGGCAGAATCTTTTAAGGAAGACAATAAAATTCTGCTGATTTGTCTTCCGATTTCCGGAAAGTCCTGACTTACGGTAGTGATTCCCATCTCTGTCTTCTGAGACCAGACGGTATTATCAAAACCGCAGATGCTCATGTCCTGGGGAACCCGGATGTTTAGCTCCTTGCAGGAGCAGAAGATGGAATAAGCAACCTGGTCATTCTCGGCTTCAATGGCGGTAACACCGCTGTTATATAACCGATTGACCACTGCGTTTAATTCCGGGATACTGTTACCGGAGATGGCGACCTTCTCTGTGAGATAACCCAGGTTGTTAGCCATATGATCCATATTCACAGGAACTCCGTTCATGCGAAGGGCGTGCAGATAACCACCGAAACGGTCACGGACAGAAGAGGTTTCCTCAATGGATGCATTGGAAAGAAAGGCGATCTTTTTGTGACCGAGAGAGATCAGATGCTCTGTCAGAAGCTTTCCGCCTTCAAAGTTGTCCGATACCACATTGTGGATATAGGAGCAGTCGTTGGTCTTATCGATGATAATCACCGGTTTGCCGTTGACGACAAAGTTGTTGAGCATATCCAGATAGATTTTATTACTCTTTGGATAATACACAACGCCTGCGATATGCTGCTGCAACAGCTGTCTGATGGCGTACTTTTCTTTGGAGGCTTTCTCGCTGGTGATATAGATTCCCATGAAATAACCGGCTTCGTTCAGCACAGTGCTTACTTCGGTTACCGTATCAATTAAACCGCCTTTTGCTGTGTCAAAGGGAATTAAAAATGCAAAGGTATTGGAGGCCTGTGTCGGAATAGAAACAGGCTGTTCCTTCTTTGCCTCGGCGTCCTTTGCCACAAAGCTCCCCACACCTCTTTTCCGGTAAAGAACACCCTGATGCTCCAGGTCTGTGATTGCCCGTTTGGCAGTGATGCGGCTGACACCATACTGCAGGGATAATTGCTTCTCAGTGCAGATTGGTTCGTCGTAAGAGAAATCACCGCTGTGAATTCTGGCATATATGTCGTCAATAATTATCTCATATAAATTCTTTTTGTTATTTGGGTTGTTATGTTCGTTCAAACCTTGGTAACGATCATTTTGAATTGATGTGCCCATTCTTCCCCTCCCGTTCATGGGATGTATTTTAGTATATAGTATATCAAAGTATGGGAAAAGTCAAATGCCAGATAGATAAAATGAATGATATATTGAACAATGTAAGAAAGGAGATGAAATTAGGAATGATATATCATAAAAAGTCAATAAATATGGCTAAAACGGGATAAAATCCAATAAATGGATAAAATGTTACTAGGAATGAAATGGTAATATAAAAATAACTGTACAAATTTAATAAAAGAGATTGACATATCAAAATATATGTGCAATAATATGATATATCAAACATGAGGAGGAAGTAGTAGCTTGAAAAAGAAAAAAGCAAAAAGATTATTCGTTGATCTTAGAAAAGGATGGCAGCTATATATCATGGCACTGCCGGCAATGATTTTGTTGTTCCTGTTGGCTTATATGCCCATGGGTGGTCTGGTAATTGCCTTTAAAAAATATAATTTCCGACAGGGTATCTGGGGAAGCGATTGGATGGATCCCTTCTATAAGAACTTTGAGATCCTGTTCAACAATAACAAGGCAGCCATGTCGGCGATTCGCAATACGCTGCTGCTGAATGCATTGTTCATTGTTGCAGGGACGATCTTCGCCTTGCTGCTGGCCCTTGCTTTTAATGAATTAACCGGTAAGATTCTTAAGAAGATAACGCAATCCCTTACCTTCCTGCCTTATTTTATTTCGACAGTCGTCGTCGGAATCTTTGTAAGCGGTTTGCTCAGTTACGATAACGGAACCATTAATAAATTAATTACTTCTCTGGGGGGAGAAAAGATAGCATTTTATATGAATGCGGCCTATTGGCCTGTGATACTGCTCATTGTTAACATATGGAAGGGAGCCGGTTACGGCTCGGTTATTTATCTGGCGACCTTAAGCGGTATTGATGAATCCTATTATGAGGCAGCCAAGATTGACGGTGCGACCAGATGGCAGCAGATTCGGAGCATCAGCCTTCCGCTGTTAAGACCGACGGTTATTATTATGACACTCCTTGCGGTGGGAAGAATCATGAATGCGGACTTTGGCTTGTTCTACAATGTTACCAATGATGTACCTACCCTCCATAGTACAACGGATGTTTTGGATACCTACATATTTAGAGCTCTGCGTCAGACGGGAGACATTGCAATCTCCTCCGCTACCGGCTTCTTCCAGTCCGTGATCTCCTTTATACTGGTACTTATCTGTAACGGATTTGCAAGACGTTATGAGAAAGAATCAGCACTATTCTAAGAGGATTGATTTTATACAAGAATAAAAATGGAGAATGATGAAGATGAGAAAAAATAAAATGACGTTAGGGAAATTCTTGGTTACATTTTTTATTGTAAGCTTTTCGGCAGTGTGTCTTTACCCGTTTCTAATGGTAATCGGCGGGTCCATGACCAGTAATGCAGAGGCGGCGGCTCATGGTTTTAGTATCATACCCAGAGATCCCACCTTCGCCGCATATAAGGTTTTGTTTTCCAACAAGGTCATGATTTTAAACGGTTATAAAATTACACTGATTGTTACAGTATGCGGTACCATTTTATCAGTATTTGTTAACTCCATGATGGGGTTTGTGCTTTCCAGAAGAAATCTTCGCTTCAAAGCGTTTATTAACCTGTATGTATTGCTTACGATGCTCTTTAGCGGTGGATTGGTACCCTGGTATATTGTCTGCACCAGATATCTGATGCTGAAAAACAATATCTTTGCACTGATTGTACCCAGTATTGTAAATGCCTGGTACATCTTCCTGGTCAGAAACTATTTTAACTCTGTTCCCGATGAGATGTGGGAATCCGCTAAATTAGACGGTGCCAGTGAATTTGTTATCTTTCGTAAAATATATCTTGCACTTGCTAAGCCGGTTATCGCAACCATCACCCTGTTTGCGGCACTGGGTTACTGGAATGATTGGTGGCTGGGCTTGATGTTAATTGATGATTCCAAATTGCAGCCGTTACAGATGCTGCTTCGTACAATTGTTGCCAATATACAGTTTTTGCAGACCATGGGGAATAAGTCGGCGGAAGCACAGGCACTGCTTGCATCCATCCCCAGCGATGGCGTAAAGATGGCCATGGTAATTATCACCACCGGGCCCATCATCCTGTTATATCCTTTCCTGCAAAGATACTTCATCAAAGGTATCATGGTGGGGGCAGTAAAGGGTTAAAGTTTCATATCGGTTACTATGGGGGTCTTGATCAACAAGGCTACATGTAATAATAAAAATAAGGAGAGACGAGCTATGAAAAAAAATGTTAAAAGAATGCTTAGCTTATTGCTTTGCCTTCTGATTACCATCACTATGTTTGCAGGCTGTTCAAAAGACAACGGGTCATCAGGCAGCAAAGATGCCGGTAATACGGATACACCTGCAAAGACAGACGGCGATAAGACGGGGGATGCCGGTTCAGCTGATCTGAAGCCCGTAACACTGCACTTTATCTTCTACGGAGATAAAAAAGCAGATACGGATAAGGTATGGGAGAAAATCTCAGAATACACGAAGGATAAATTAAATGCGACCTTCGATGTACAGTTCATCGCAGGTACTGACTTTACACAGAAATTATTGGTAAAGGCAGGTGCAGGAGACAGCTGGGATTTAAACTTTGACAGTGACTGGACCTGTTACTATCAGATGATTGCCAACGATGCTTATTTGGCACTTGACGATCTTCTCCCTCAATATGCACCTGATTTATACAAGTTATATCAGGAAAAGGGTATTCTTGATGCAGCCAAATCAAAGGGAGCAGTTGTATCCCTTCCCTGGACAATGGCAATGAATAACCGTACTTTCTTCCAATGGAGAGGGGATATGGTTGAAAAGGCCGGTATTACAGTGGATAAGGCTTCTCTTGGAACCTGGGAAGGCGTAGACGCCTTCGTACAGCAGTTAAAGACTTCATTCCCTGACAAATACATCCTTGAAAATGCA
Source organism: Bacillota bacterium (assembly GCA_023439505.1). Lineage (GTDB taxonomy): Bacteria > Bacillota > Clostridia > Lachnospirales > Lachnospiraceae > Mobilitalea. Next base: position 55,877 of record JAEXNR010000029.1, on the reverse strand, counting down.
GGATTTATCGGTTCTCAGGAAGGAATTATGGATATCGGACATGGACTTGGTATCAACTTAAATGATCCAACCTGTAAGGTATTCGCTGTTGAGACAACACAGTCTTATCTTGACAAAGCAAAATATGGTGAGAAATGGCAGAAGGAAGGAATTATCTGGAAGGATATTTTAACGGATACCACTGATCACAATACATACATTAACCAGGGTAAATTAATTACCAAATGGGGTACCCATGAGTTCTGTAATCAGAAGAGAGCATGGCTGGAAGAGGGCGCGAAATGGGATTACACAGAGGTATATCCGGATGGATTATTTGCAAACAGATCCCCGTTATCAAACCTTGTAGCAATTCCTGCAACCTCAGAAAATCCTGAGAGAACCTTAATGTTCTTAAATCTCCTTGAAACAGATCAGACCTTATATGATATGGTTCAATACGGAATCTTAGGCGAAAACTATGAATTAAACGGAGAAGAGGCAGTGTTCCCTGAAGGTATGACGGCAGAAAACTCCAGCTACATGGAATGGGGCGGCCGTTGGGCTCTCTGGAAACCGCAGTTTATGCGTCCTGATGCATCTTATGGTCCGGGATTCTGGAAGGCAGAAGCAGATTATGCCGCATCTCTTCCTCAGAATGTAAACAGTCCGTTAAACGGTTTCAGCTTTAACGTAGACAATGTTAAGACACAGGTGGCTCAGAGAGATCAGATTTATGGTGATGCTAACAAGCTGATTGAAGTTGGTCTTGCAGGCAATTACCAGGATGCTGTTAATAAATTAATCGCGGATACCAATGCAGCGGGAACCGCAGATATCATTGCAGAATGCCAGAAACAAATTGATGAATTCCTGGCATCCAAAGCAAAATAATTAAGAAACTGATGAAACGTAGTGCATAAACAGGAAAAACCCCTGTCCTTTCATACAGGCAGGGGTTTTTACAGAAATAAGGGGCAGAATAAATGAGTAAAAAAGTAATTCATATCATATCCCATTCCCACTGGGACCGCGAATGGTATATGCCTTTTGAGAAACATCGGCTTAAACTGGTTAAGCTGATGGATGAATGTATGGAGTTATTTGAGCAATCACAGGACTTTAAGAGCTTTCATTTGGACGGGCAGACAATTGTATTGGACGATTATTTGGAAATCAAACCGGAGAATATAGATAAATTAAAAGAGAATGTAGTCAATGAAAGATTTCATATCGGACCCTGGTATATTCTGCAGGACGAGTTTTTGGTCAGTGGAGAAGCCAGTGTCAGAAATCTTCTTGTTGGGATAGAAGAAGCCAGAAAATACGGGAAAGTATGCAAGATCGGTTACTTCCCGGATGCCTTCGGTAATGCGGGACAGATGCCCCAATTACTGAAACAAGCAGGAATGGAGGCTGTTGTCTTCGGAAGAGGGGTAAAGCCCATTGGCTTTAACAATGAAGTCACCCAGACCGGCAACTATGAATCCTTCTATTCGGAAATGATATGGAATTCACCGGATGGAAGCGGATTACCCGGAATTTTATTCGCCAACTGGTATAATAACGGCGCTGAGATACCGGTGGACGAGGAGAAGGCAAAACAGTTCTGGGATCAGAGACTGAAGGATTCCCTTCGCTATGCGTCCACAGACCATCTGTTATTCATGAACGGCTGTGACCATCAGCCGGTGCAAAAGGACATTGGGGCAGCCATTGAAGTGGCAGGCAGGCTATATCCGGAGTACGAATTCAGACACTCCAACTTTCCGGACTATATCACCTGTGTCAAAGAAGATCAGGAAAGGATGAGTTTACAGGGCAAAGAGCTCTCCACGGTAACGGGAGAATTAACCAGTCAGGCTACGGATGGCTGGACAACGCTTGTGAACACCACTTCCTCCAGGGTTTATCTTAAGCAGCTTAACCGGGAGAATGAAGTACTCCTTACCAATCTGGCAGAACCGATGGCGGTATTTGCTGCTGACTGTAATCAGGAATACCCTCATTCAGAGTTGACCTACGCCTGGAAAATGCTGATGCAAAATCATCCCCATGACAGTATCTGCGGATGCAGTGTGGATGAAGTTCACGAGGAGATGGTGACACGGTATCATAAGAGCATGCAGGTAGGTAACGAAATTGTAGCAAAAAGTCTGGAAGGCATCACGAGTCAGATTGATACCTCCCGCTTTCAGGACGGTCAGGCTTATCCCTTCACCGTATGGAATACCAGCGGATGGGAGAGAACCGGAGTAATCAGCGTTACCATTGATCTAAAGAGAGAATATTCCAACCAGCTTCATCTGGCATATCAGCAGTTGAAGGAGGAAGCAATTGAATCTTATCTTCTGACAGATGAGGAAGGTCATCCGGTTGCCTGCACCATAGAAGATATGGGTGTGAGATTTGGATATGATCTTCCGGGAGACAAGTTCAGACAACCCTATATGGCAAGATTTGTGAAAGTAACCTTTGAGGCAAAGGCAGTTCCTTCCATGGGATATCGGGTATATGCGCTGGTGCCGGGACGGGAAGAGGAGAAAGCTGCAGAGCAAAGCGCATCTCTGATCATCGACAAAGGACTGGAAAATCAATACATAAAGGTTACCATCAATGAGAATGGTACGCTGAACCTACTGCACAAAGACAGCAACCGATTATATGAAGGAATCTGCTATTATGAAGATACGGGGGATATCGGCAATGAATATATCTACCGACAGGCAAAGGATGACCGGGCAATTCTGTCAAAAGATTTCCCCTGCAATATTACCCTTGAGGAAGATTGTTCTTATCGGGGATCCTATCGTATCACACAGGTACTGGATATTCCGGTGAGCGCAGATGAGACGCTGACACAGGAGCGCAGCGGTATGATAGATATCAGATACAGAGAGGCGGGAAGAAGCGGGAAGCTGGAGAAGCTCACCCTTCAGACCGTGATCCGTCTGGAACAAAACAGCCATGCCCTGCAGATCACCACAGAATTTGAGAATACCATGAAGGATCACAGACTGCGTCTCATCCTTCCGACGGGAATTCAGGCGTATCATCACTATGCTGATTCCGCTTATGAAGTAGTGACAAGACCGAATGTACATGCCGATACCTGGGCCAATCCCAGCGGCTGTGAACATCAGCAGTGCTTTGCTGGTATCGAAGACGACCGGGACGGTTTGCTTGTCTCCAACTTTGGTCTCTATGAATATGAACTGCTGGCAAAGGAAGAGAATGCCATTGCAATTACGCTCCTTCGGGCGGTAGGCGAGATGGGAGACTGGGGAGTGTTCCCCACACCGGGTGCGCAGTGTATAAGAACGTGCACGGCCACGCTAAATATCATCCCATATGCAGTAGAGGATAAGACCTTTGATCCCGTTGCGCTTGCTTATCAAAACCAGATGCGCCTCTTAAGCGCTCAGACCATGATCCATGAGGGCAGCCTTCCGCTGATCAAGTCTTACCTCACCTGGGAAGGGGAGCAGATCTATCTCACCGGTATGAAGAACAAAGAAAAATCAGATCATACCATCCTTCGCTGGATCAATGCCTCTGGACAGGAGAGAAATCTGCGCATCAAAAACTGCGACAGTGAGAAAGGGTATTACCTTAGCAATGTAATAGAGGAAAAGCTTATGGAGGTCATACCGGATGTGAACCAGGAGATCTTAGTTACATTAAGACCTCACGAAATCTTTACCCTCGGAATAGTACAATAGAATAGTTCATGGATTGTATCCCTGTAATACGACACCTCCCATTCCGGACCAGAATACTGATTGGTTTGGGACAGTATTACAGAGGATACTATTCGTGCAAAACGTGCAAAAAAAATTGTAGTTACTCATCAAACAATATGACACTTGGGGGATATTCATGGAATCGAATCGAGATGAAAATCCATTTTTAGCCAGTTATGAAAGAAATGTCAACAAACCGATTAAAACCCTGATTGGATTATACAAAGGATATTACGGCAAATTATTATTGTCCGCACTGTTCTTTGTTATTAAGATTATGCCGGTCTGGGTAATGCCCATTGTCACTTCCAATATTGTAAACTTTGCAACGCATCCCTCACAGCACAGGATGTCGGAATTGTTCCTCAATGTTGGTGTCATGATCTTCTTCCTGATGGAGAATGTTCCTACGAACTATCTCCATGCCAGATTCTACAGCCGCACAATCCGGTTTGTGGAAGCCGGACTTCGCGGTACGTTAGTCAGAAAACTGCAGCAGTTATCCATCAGTTATCATAAAGAAATGGAATCCGGAAGGATTCAGTCCAAAATCATGCGGGATGTGGAGGCAATCGAGATGCTCTCCGGACAGCTGTTTGTAGGAGGACTCTCCATTTTCTTAAATCTGACAGTGGCGTTAACAGTAACTGCGACCAAAAGTCTGACGGTCTTTTCCTTCTTTCTCCTCAGCGTTCCCGTATCTGTTCTCTTAATTGTCTCCTTTCGCGGTAAAATCAGAAACGGTAATATGCAGTTTCGTAAAGAAATGGAGGTCACCAGCGCCAGGGTATTTGAGATGGTGGAACTAATTCCGGTGACGAGAGCACATGGCCTCCAGAAGGAAGAGGTCAATAAGATGGAGGGACTGCTCAACAGTGTGGCGGAAAAAGGCTATCGGCTTGATATGATCCACAATATCTTCGGAGCTTCCAGCTGGGCATCCTTTCAGACCTTTAACATACTGTGTCTGGCCTTTACCGGATATCTGGCTTATACCGGTAAAATCACTGTGGGAGAGATTGTGCTATATCAGATCTACTTCTCCTCCATCATCTCGGAGGTTTCCAATCTGATCACTCTGCTTCCCACACTGGCAAGAGGGATTGAATCTGTCCGGTCAGTGGGAGAGATACTGCTTGCCCATGACGTGGAGGATTATAGAAACAAAACCAAAGTCAAGTGTGTCCATGGTGAATTCTCCTTTGAACATGTAGGCTTTGAATATAAGGATTCCACAAAACCCATACTCAATGATTTCAACCTGACTGTAAAGCAGGGGGAGACCATTGCCTTCGTCGGAGAATCCGGAGCAGGGAAAACCACCTTGCTGAATCTGATCATCGGGTTTCTAAAGCCGACCACCGGGACCATCCGCCTGGACAAAACAGCGTTATCCACCATCGATATGAATAGTTTTCGTAAGCATCTTGCAGTGGTTCCCCAGAATGTAATTCTATTTGCCGGAAGCATCCGTCAGAATATCACCTATGGGATCCCGGATGTGGATGAAGAGAAATTAAATGAAGTCGTAAGAGCAGCCAATCTGACGGATCTGATTCAGGAGCTGCCCGAGGGCCTTGACACCATGATCGGGGAACACGGGGGCAAATTATCCGGCGGACAAAGACAGCGGATTTCCATTGCCAGGGCACTCATGAGAGATCCCAGCGTCATTGTACTGGATGAGGCAACCTCCGCACTTGACAGTGCGTCAGAACGTATGGTACAGGAAGCAATCCAGAATCTCTGTAAAGGACGTACCACCTTTATTGTGGCCCATCGGTTATCCACCATCCGCAATGCCAGCCGTATTGCAGTCATTGGAGACGGTATCTGTAAGGAAATCGGCAGCTATGAGGAACTGATGAACAAGAAGGGCGAATTCTATCGTCTGGAGCAGATTCAATAAAAATACACGAAATTACAGTACAGGAAGCTATCGTGTAGGAAGCTACAGTACAGGAAACTACAGTACAGGAAACTACAGTAGGGGAAGCTATCGTATGATAAAATTTGCTATATAGAAAATATAATCATATGTTTCACAGGCAGAAACAACAGGAAATCTTGTTTTGTTGATAAAAGCAGTAAAAATGCAGCTGGCTGTGGATAACTACATAGGGAAGAAACGATGCAGGAAAGGAAGGGTGTTAGAATGAGATATCAGGACCCGACATTATCTCCGAAGGAGAGAGCAGAAGATTTATTGAAATTAATGACATTGGAGGAGAAAGTAGCCCAGATGGACATGATCCGTGGGGTGGAATTGGCAACAAAGGTGCATGAGGCACATTTTTGCTCCGTGGATGAGAGTTCCGATTTTTATTGGGATAAGGTGGATCAGAGCATTGGTAAGAAGGGGATGGGATTTGTACACGATGTCTACAGCTCCCCCGCGGTTCTTAATAAATTGCAGCGATATATGGTGGAAGAGACCCGCCTTGGTATTCCCTGTATCTTCACAGGGGAGGCGCTTCACGGACTATCCTATCCGGGCGCAACGGTATTTCCCATGCCCATCAATATGGGAGCGGCGTTTCATCCTGAACTGACCCATGCTGTGGGAGCAGCCATAGCAGCTGAGACGAGAAGTCTGGGAATTCATGAAATTCTCGCACCGAATCTGGATCTGGCAAGAGAACCCCGCTGGGGCAGAGTGGAAGAAACCTTTGGAGAGGATACCTATTTATCCTCCCGTATGGCATATGCCATCATCACCGGAGAACAGGGGGATGATATCAGCCGCGAGGATAAGATTGTGTGTGAACCGAAGCACTATTGTGTACATGGAATACCGGAAGGCGGTACCAATTGCTCTCCTGCCAGAGTTGGTACAAGAGAGATTGAGACGGCTTATCTTCCCGTATTCGAAGCAGGGATTAAGGAGGCAGGCGCATACAATGCCATGGCATCTTATAACTGTATCGACGGAGAAGCGGTTATTGCATCGGATCATTATCTGAGAAAGGTATTAAAGGAACGCTATGGACTAAAGGGATATGTTCGTGCGGACTTCGGAGCGGTAAGCCGTATGAAGCACTCTCATCACATGACAACGGATGATAAAGACAGCATCTGCATGGCAGTGAATGCAGGTCTTGATGTGCAGGGCTTTGACTTTCCCAATCAGTTCTGGGAGGAAACGCTGATCGCCCTGGTGAATGAGGGTAGAATCTCCATGGATACCATAGACGATGCGGTAAGCAGAATCCTGAGGGTGAAATTTGAACTGGGACTGTTTGAACATCCCTTTACAGATGAAGTGAACTATCAGGAAATCGTCCGCAGCGAGAAGCACAAGAAGATCAGCTGCGACATGGCCAGAGAATCCATTGTTATGTTACAGAATAAGAATCAGCTGCTTCCGTTAAAGAAGGACATTCCTTCCATCGCTTTAATCGGACCCAGCTCTGCCCAGCAGAGAATCGGAAGCTATTCCTCCGTTCCTTACGGATATCAGGTGGACTCTCTTGCAGAGGTGTTAAAACGCAAGGTTGGACCGGATACCGTGATTCGTCAGCAGGATGGCTGTCCCGTATCGGATCGGGACATTGCCCTGGTGCCCAAAGAATGGTTTGCCGACGGCGTACACATGGAATATTACAATAATGCCGGCTTTGAGGGAAGTCCCATTGGTACAGAACGCATGAATGCCATTAATTTCAACTGGATTCTGGCAAAACCCCACAGAGATCTTTCATTTACCGGTTATTCGGTAAGAATGAAGGCCAAATTAAAGATTGATACCCATTTCTTCTCCGAAACGGAGCAGATTAACGGAAAGCTGGTATTCACCACGGAAGACAGTGTAAGAGTTATGATTGACGGTAATATAGTCATTGACAGCATGGGAGATCAGAAACAAAAGCTCCCGCAGTGTGCATTTTCCTTTGTAAACGGGGCTGTGCATGACCTTGAGATAGAATATATCTGTGATGTCAATGGAAATAACGTCACGCTGAGTATGGATTTTCATGATGCTTCCCTGGAAAATGCGGTTGCTGCGGCGAAAGCTTCCGACGTGGTAATTCTTGTATGTGGTGATGATAAGGTGACAAGCGGAGAAGGCTACGATCGTTCGGAGCTTATCCTTTACGGAAAACAAAGAGAGTTGATCCAACAAGTCTGCGCGCTGAATAAGCCGACCATACTGGTACTGGAAAATGGGAAACCCATTGATTTAAGTTATGAAACGGAGCATGTGGATGGCATACTGGTGGCATGGTTTGGCGGCGAACTGGGAGCGGAGGCAATTGCAGAGGTGTTATTCGGAGAGATTAGTCCCTCTGGTAAACTGCCCATCTCTTTTCCGAAGAATGTGGGTCAGGTTCCCTGCTATTACAGCATGCTGCCCGGCGGCAGCAGCGAGTATCTGGAAGGAACGAGAAAACCGCTCTTTTCCTTCGGACATGGACTCAGCTACAGCCGGTTCCAATACGATAACTTAACCATAGAACCGGAAAATCAGAAGAAGACTGCCTATGATTATGAGGTAAGCGTTACGGTGACGAATCTGGGAACGATGCCTGCGGATGAGATCGTGCAGTTATATATAGAAGATATGCAAAGCACCATTGTTACTCCGTTAAAGCTCCTTAAGGGATTTCAGAGAATTAGCCTGCTGCCCGGTGAGGCGAAAACGGTAACCATGCAGCTTAACTTTGACAGCTTTAAGCTATTAAACAGAGAATTTCAATGGGTTGTTGAACCGGGAGAATTCCATATCATGGTTGGTTCCTCCAGTGAGGATATCAGATTGTCACAGACGATAACGATTGCGTAGGGCGGGTAGCCGGGGGTGAAAAATGCCTGTATTAGAAGAAATGGAATGGTGTGATTATTGGTGGGAGAAAGCCACGGATGGGGATACGCCCAGGGTATTGCTGGTGGGGGATTCCATCACCAGGGGCTACAAGCCCTTTGTAAATGAATATCTGAAAGGGGAAGCGCTGGCAGATATGGTTGCTTCTTCCCGGGCAGTCGATAACCCTTTGCTGCTAAAAGAGCTCTTCTCCATGCTGGATCACCCGGCTTATCGGTATCAGATCCTGCATTTTAATAACGGACTGCACGGACAGCACCTGTCCATCAAGGAATTTGAGGAGAATTACCGGGTGGTGATGCACCTGTTAAGAACATATACGAATACGAGGATTGTACTTGCTACCTGTACGCCGGCTTATCAGCAAGGATATGAGAATCCATACAATCAACTGGCCCTGGAGCGGAATCGCTTTATTCGGGAGTATGCCCTGGAACAGGGGCTTACAGTCCACGACTTATATCAGGTATCCTATGACCGGCCGGAGATCAGACTGCCTGACGGACTCCACTATAATGATGCAGGGGCAAGATTGCAGGCAAGACAGGTGGCGGATGTCATACATTCCTGTCTGCAAGACAATAAATAAGGTCTGCCTGCAGCCGGAGGACAGGAGGAATCACGAATGTCAGAAGAGAAGGAACATTGGCATATGACAGGAAATGGGATGGAAGAAAGAATAAAGGACTGTTCAGAGGAAAGATCAGAAGAAAGATCAGAGGACAGTTCGGAAATGATGTCTGCGACAGGGAAGGGGCCGGAGCTGAAGCTGTGGTATGAGCAGCCGGCTACGGACTGGGAGCGGGAAGCACTACCCTTAGGAAACGGATTTCTTGGTGCCATGGTATTCGGTGGTGTGCCAAAGGACCGGATCCAAATCAACGAACATAGCCTGTGGTCCGGCGGACCCGGAGCTGATCCCGAATATAACGGCGGGCATAGCGCAAGCGGGGAAGAAGCAAGAGAAGCCCTGCAAAAGGTCAGAGTACTGCTGCAGAAGAACATGAGTGATTTTACAAGAAATCACAAGGCCCATATGGAAGAAGGAAAGATAATTGCCGGGGATTACGCACCGGAGGAAGAAGAAGTCAGGGAGCTTCTTGGGAGGCTGATGGGGGATAAAACCCACTTTGGCGATTATCAGAGCCTTGGAGAAATTATCATCACCGATGTGGAGCAGGAGAACAAGACGGATGTGTGCAGGGATGATTGCCGGGAACTCTATCCGGACAGGGAAGCAGACGTGTGTAATGGTGATCGTCGGGAACTCCCTCCGGATGGGGAAGCAGATGTATGTACAGAGTATCGTCGGGAACTCCATCTTAATCAGGGTAAGGTAACTATTAGCTTTCAAAGGGACGGGGCAGGATATGAAAGAGAATACTTTGCCAGCTATCCGGACCGGCTTCTTGTGATACGGTATTCCTGTAGTCAGAGGAAGAAGCTGTCCTGCCAGATTGGATTGCAATCAGACCATAAACAAATCAGAATGCAGGCCGGGCAGGATAGGATAACCCTTCAGGGTTCCCCGGAGGATCAGGGAGAGAAGGGGCTGAAATTTGCAGCAGTTTTAAAGGTTATTCCCATTGGCGGTAATCTTGCTGTGAAGGATCAGACCCTTGTGGTTACCCAGGCTGATGAGATACTTCTGCTCTTTAGTGCCGGAACCAATTATCTTCAGTGTACGGAGGAGGGCGGCAGCTATTTTCATGGGGAGGATCCACTGATTGCTGTCGGTGAAAGAATAGATACCGCCTCCCGCAAATCCTATGAGCAATTACTGAAGGTTCACACGATGGACTACCGGAGCCTCTTTGACAGGGTGGGGCTTGGACTTGGTCAGGCACAACCTTCCGGCAAGTCCACGGACCGATTGTTATCCGGATACCATGGATGCGGGGAGGAACCGAATGACCGGGAGGAAGATCTGTATCTGGAACTCCTCTACTATCAATACGGAAGGTATCTGCTGATTGCTTCCTCAAGAGAGGGATCCCTTCCGGCAAACCTTCAGGGCATCTGGGCCCAGGGGCTTTCCAGTCCCTGGAACAGCGATTACCATACGAATATTAATCTGCAGATGAATTACTGGCTGGCCGGGCCGGGCAATTTAAGGGAATGCCATCTGCCTTTGATTGCGTACATCAACAGTCTGGTTTTCCGGGGAAGAGCCTCCGCAAGGCATTACTACTGCAGACAGGATGGGTCGGATGTCCGCGGATGGGTAACACACCATGAGAATAATATCTGGGGCAATACGGCACCCGGGACTTATTATTTCGCTTTTTATTTTCCGGCGGCGGCAGCCTGGCTTTGTCAGGATATCTGGGAATATTACCGATTCCATCAGGATGAGAAGTTCCTTCGCGACAATTTTAATACCATGCTGGAGGCAGCCTTATTCTGGGTGGATAATTTATGGGAGGATGAAAGAGACCATACACTGGTTGCAAACCCTTCCTATTCCCCGGAACACGGACCATATACCCTTGGTGCGGCGTGTGATCAGCAAATCATATGGGAAATCTTTACCGCTGTGATACAGGCAGGACAGACCTTGTCCCTCTCCATACCCGAATTAACAGAGATTAGAGAAGCAAGATCCAGATTATCCGGTCCACGGATCGGATTGGCCGGACAGTTTATGGAATGGAAGGATGAAGTGTCTCTGGATATCAGCGGAGATCAGAAGCATCGTCATGCCAATCATCTGTATGCACTCCATCCCGGCACGGGAGTAATTCCCGCAAGAGGGGAAGCGGATGCATTGTTTGGAGAGGCGATGAAGCAGACGCTTAAGACCAGGGGAGATGGAGGTACCGGATGGAGCAAGGCCTGGAAGATTAATTTCTGGGCGAGACTAAGAGACGGAAACCGGGCACACCGATTGCTGGAAGAGTTATTAAAGGAGTCGACACTGCCCAATCTCTTTGACACCCACCCTCCATTTCAGATTGACGGGAATCTTGGCGCTGCTGCCGGAATGACAGAGATGCTGATCCAAAGTCATGGAGAGGACATCACCCTGCTGCCTGCACTGCCTAAGGCATGGAATCGTGGTTTTTGCAGCGGGATCAAAGCCAGAGGCGATTTTGAGTTATCCCTTACCTGGGAGGACGGAATGCTAAGGAGTGCGCTGATTAGGTCCGGTGCGGGGAGGGACTGTACGATCACTTATCCGGACATCGTTCAGTTGAATCCGGCGATTCATTGGGAAGGAAGAGAGATTACCTTTCATCAGCCAAATAAGGATACCCTGTCCTTTCCAACGATAATAGAAGGGGTTTACAGATTGACGACAGATAGGAAAGCAGATAGGAAAGCAGATAGGAAAGCAGATAGGAAGACAGATATTGAATCAAATATAAAGTATATATAAATCAAATCTAAATTAATAGAAGATAAGACAACGGGAAATAGAAGACAATATAAAAAATGATAAGGAGGAGCCTATGTATTTTGCTAAGTCAGAGAACGCATTAATATGCCGGAAAGAGAATGAGACCATAAGGATAGAAGCCTGGGGAAGAAATGCCCTTCGGGTACGTGCCACCCAGTATCCAAAACTGGAGGAGGAGGACTGGGCACTGGAATACATACCATCCGAGTCTGTAGAGATCGGGATAGAGAACAATAAGGCATGGATTCGCAACGGGAAGATCAGGGCACGGATCACAGATTTCGGAGAGATCATATTCTTTAAGAAGGATCAGGTAATCCTGAAGGAATTCTATCGTACCTTTGGAGCCGGCAGTGCCCACAGTGGTGCGCTGAAAATCCAGGCCAGAGAGTTTCATCCGATTCTTGGCGGTGACTATGAGCTGATGGTGCGTTTTGAGAGCAATGAGGAAGAGAAACTGTTTGGTATGGGACAATACCAGCAGCCTTATCTCGACCTGAAAGGGTGTGTTCTGGAACTGGCACAGCGTAACTCTCAGATCAGTATTCCCTTTGCACTATCAAGCCTGGGATATGGCTTCTTATGGAATAATCCGGCCATTGGTGCGGCATCCTTTGGGAAGAATTATACCCAGTGGCATGCCAGAGTGACAAAGCAGATGGACTATTGGATTACCGCAGATGATACTCCGGGAAATATCCTTGAGAACTATACCCAGGTGACCGGACGTGCTCCGATGATGCCGGAGAATGTATTGGGACTCTGGCAGAGCAAATTACGATATCGGACCCAGGAAGAGGTGCTGGAAGTTGCAAGAGAATATAAGAGAAGAGGAATTCCTCTTGATGTGATTGTGATAGATTTCTTTCACTGGATTCGTCAGGGCGACTGGAGTTTTGACCCCAAGTATTGGCCCGATCCTAAGGCAATGGTCCGGGAATTGAAGGAGATGGGCACCCGCTGTATGATTTCCGTCTGGCCTACGGTTGACAAGCAGAGTGTAAATTTTGGAGAGATGAGACAGAGAGGACTGCTGGTAAGGACGGAGAAGGGCTCTATTCAGACTATGGATTGTCTTGGGGATACGGTATTTATGGATGCGACTCATCCTGAAGCCAGGGATTTTGTCTGGGAACAGGTGAAGAAGAGCTATTATGATCAGGGCATTGATCTGTTCTGGCTGGATGTGGCAGAGCCGGAATACTGTGCATACGATTATGATCAGTACCGCTATTATCTGGGACCGAATATTCGGGTGGGCAACATCTATCCCAGCTTATATACCAAGGCCTTCTATGACGGAATGAAGAGCGAAGGCAGGGAAGATATGGTGAACCTGGCGCGCTGCGGCTGGGCAGGAAGTCAGAAATACGCCTCCCTCCTCTGGTCAGGGGATATCTACGGGAACTTTGAATCCTTACGGGATCAGGTTGCTGCAGGCCTTAATATGGGTCTGTCGGGAATCCCCTGGTGGGCATCGGATACCGGTGGTTTTATCGGTGATATTAATACCAACTTCTTCAGAGAATTGCTCATCCGGTGGTTCCAGTTCTCTACCTTTAGTCCCGTGCTTCGTATGCATGGTGACAGAGGGCCCCATGATATTCCACCACTGGATCATGGTACAACAGGCGGCGGTTTCTGTCATACGGGACAGCCCAACGAGCTCTGGAGCTATGGAGAAGATGTTTATGAGATCCTGAAGAAATATCTGGAAATTCGTCTGTCCATGAAGCCGTATATTAAGGGGCTGATGGAAGGGGCACATCGAAGCGGTGCTCCGGTCATCAGAACCATGTTCTATGAATTTCCGGAAGACACAAAGTGCTGGGAAGTGAAGGATCAATATATGTTTGGCTCAGAATATCTGGTGGCTCCCATATTATATGAGCATATGATACAAAGACAGGTATACCTGCCGGAAGGAGTATGGAAGAACATTCATGACGGGAAAGTAACCATTGGCGGTAAAGTGATAGAAGTGGATGCACCTCTTTCTATTATCCCGGTGTTTCATAAAGAAGTATAGCAATCGCAATAACGATAAGAACAATATCCGGATTAATCTACCTGCAGGAATGATTCAGTACAAAGGAGTTTTGTGATGAAGAAAAGAGGTACATCTGAGGAAGAACGAATTAATTTGTGGAACTATATCCACAAAATAGTAAATCGAATGGATCATATGGAAGAGAATTCTGTCAAATGGTACCACAGTATCCGTATAAAGCTGATTATTACTTTTATGATTTCGGTAGGGTTCGTTGTTTTGATCGGTGTCGTATCCTATCAGAGGGCGTCAAAGGCGATTGTTGAGAACTATGATGCTTCCTGCCTTCAGGCAATTGACATGACAGGAGAATATATCGGTTTCGGTCTCAATTCTGCTGTATCCACTGCCAACCAATATGCGCTTGACACCAAGATACAGAATTATTTCTATGGATTAAATCAGGGAGATGAGGTACAGGCCTATAATGTATATAAGGATATTACCTCCTCCATTATGGCAAGACAGGGATCTGATGAATTTATAGAGAATATCCACATCATGTCCTTGGCCATTGATAAGAATATGTCTACCTCCGGCTCCTATATCAGCGGATTATATGGTCAGTTTGTTGCCTCGGAGGGAGCTTTCGGGTTAAAGAAGAAGTCCAATGTCAACTACTGGATCGGTAAAGACGATGCATTTGATAAAACCATGTCACTGAATACCAATGCTTATGCCATGCGGCATATCAGAAGTTTTAACAGTGGGGAAGCGGTTGTTATGGTGGATATCAGTACGGATGCTCTGAAGAAGATCCTGAACCGTCTGGATTTTGGCGAGGGGAGCATTGTTGCCATGGTGACGAAGGACGGCAGAGAGTTTATTAATTCCAGAGAGAAGGAGCCTTCCGGCATTGTCTTTGGAAAAGAACAATTCTATCAGGCATCGCTTCAATCCCCGGGAGACTACACCGGCAAAGATATTACTTATCTGGGCAGAAAGTACCTCTACCTTTATTCCGTGGTGGGAGATACAGGGGTAACCATCTGTGCAATCATTCCGAAGGCTGTCATCTTACAGAAGTTAAATGGGATCAAGAATCTTACCGTAATCATTGTATTGCTGGCTTCCATTCTGGCCATTGTTGTGGGAGTGGTGATGGCGACAGGAATACAGAGAATTATCCGGTATGTGATTATGGAATTAAATAAGATCGCCCAGGGGAATCTGACCGTAAGGCTGAAGGTCAGGAGAAAGGATGAATTTCTTGTATTGGCAGAGGGACTAAATCACACCATTGAGAATATGAGAAGCTTAATCCAGAAGGTATCCGCAGAGAGTGCCTGTGTCACTGCCTCCTCCAACGAAGTAAGAAAGTCCTCCCGGATTTTCTTCAAAGCGACCGGAGGAATTACCGATGCGATTCATGATATTGAACAGGGGGTAACCCAACAGGCCCAGGATTCGGAGAATTGTCTCCATCAGATGGATGGTCTGTCACAGAAAATAACGCTGTCTACAGGCAAGACCAACGAGATCAGTCACATCGCGCAGGATACAAAGTCGAGTATCAACCAGGGACTGGATACCATGCGAATCTTAGACAGCAAGGCAAGGTCAACAACGGATATTACAACAAAAATCATCCATAATATCGAGGGTTTGGAAGAAAAATCAAAATCTATCAGTAAAATCGTTGCTACAATTAACGGGATTGCCGATGAGACCAATATTCTGTCACTGAATGCTTCCATTGAAGCTGCCAGAGCAGGGGAAGCAGGCAGGGGGTTTGCGGTGGTTGCCGCCCAGATCAGAAGACTGGCCGACCAATCCATCACAGCGGTACACGAGATTGAAGGTTTGATCCGGGATATCCAGAAAGAAACAAAGGATGCTGTTACCACTGCCAATCAGGCAGAGAATATTATCAGGGAGCAGGGTCTTGCGGTAAATGATACCCAGAGATCCTTTGGCGCTATGAATCAGCATGTGGAACAGCTGATTGAAAATGTGGATCTGATACTGCAAAGTATGTATTCCATGGAAGCAGACCGGGCGGATACGCTGGCGGCAATAGAAAATATCTCAGCGGTTTCCGAGGAGACGGCAGCAGCGACCTCCTCTGTGGGAGAGGCTACCAATCATCAGATGGAGGCGGTGGATTCTCTGGAACGGTTGTCCGGGGAATTGAGTGAGAATGCGACGGCGCTGGAGAGGGCGATAGAATTGTTTCGATTTGAATAAGGGAGTTCTGCAGCTGCAGACATTCCGGACGTGTATGGGCATTCGTATATACTACGGATGCCCATATGCTTTGTTCATTGTCGGTTGTCGCGCAGTACTTCGACGAGATCGGAGGGGTTGAGGGGCGGACTGAAGATAAAGCCCTGTATGATGTCACAGTTTTTTTGCTGCAGGAGGGCCAGCTGATTCTGGTGTTCCACACCTTCGGCGACTACTTTTATATTCAGGCTGTGGGCCAGCTGGATGATGGTATCGGCAATGAAGGAATCCTTCTCACTGATGCAGATGTTGTCGATGAAGGATTTGTCTATTTTCAGGGTGTTGATGGGCATCTTGGTCAGGTAATTGAGGGAGGAGTAGCCGGTACCAAAGTCATCCAGAGAGAGACGGACACCAAGGCTTTGCAGATTGGAAAGCAACTGGGTGGCATCCATAATGGATGCTACCAGAGTGCTTTCTGTGATCTCCAGCTCCAGGTACTGAGGGTCAAGTCCGGTTTCCTCCAGGATACTCGATATGAGATGCGTGAAGCCCGGCCGGTTGATCTGGATGGAGGAGATATTCACCGAGACGGGCAGCGGTATTAAGCCGTAGTCAATGAGTCGTTTGTTAAAGCTGCAGGCTTCTTTGATCAGCCAGGAGCTTAACTCTATGATCAGGCCGGTTTCCTCAGCGATGGGGATGAATTCCGCAGGGCTGAGGAAACCGAGCCGGCTGCTGCGGATTCTCATCAGGGCCTCAAAGCCGATGACAAGACCGGTCTCCAGTTCCATCTGAGGCTGGTATTGCAGATAGACTTCCTTGCTGTCGATGGCATTTCTCAGGATCTCAACGATTAAGGTGTTGCGGTTTAATTCTTCCTCCATCTTCTTATCAAACAGCGTGAATTTATTCTTACCGGTATCCTTGGACTTATACATGGCGATATCGGCATTTTTGATTAAGGCATTGGGCGTTAAGCCGTTCTCCGGGTAGAGGGCAATTCCCACACTCATGGATACATAGACAATTTCTCCATTCAGATCCAGAGGATTTTTAAAGCTCTCCGATAGCCGGGAGGCGAATTCAAGAGCATCGTCCTTAGAAGAGATATGATCCTTAAAGATCAGGAATTCATCCCCTCCGGCTCTTGCAATAATACTCCTGCCGGAAAGTACGGAGGTCAGGATATTGGCTGTCTTAACCAGCAAAGCGTCTCCGTATTCATGACCCAGGGTATCATTTACCGTCTTGAAATTGTCCAGATCCACAAAGTATACGGCGTGTTTTACCATACCCGGCGGATTGGATACCAGAATGGCATTGACGTAATCGAGAAATGCCAGCTTATTCGGCAAATTGGTCAGCGTATCATGGTAAGCCAGGAATTCAATATGATCATAATTAGATCTGAGCTGTTCCTCGTTGGAGAGTAACTCTTCGTGCATGGCAGCCAGATCCTCGTAATTTGTTTTGATGATATGGAGCATCTTATTAAAGTTCTTAGACAACTCCCCCAATTCATTCTTGCTTTTGATATTGGATTGCACCGTAAGATTACCGTCTGAAGCAGTTCGCATGGCATCTCTCAGGGCAATGATGGGAGCGGACAATTTCATGGACAGTGAATTGGCGAAAATGACAATGAAACATAAAAGAATGGTGCATATGATGAGTAAAAGAATAAAAATAATGTTGGTCAGGGACTGCATGTCCGATATGTCCTGCTTCATCAGTAGTACCCAGTCCAGCTCCGGTATCACAGAATACCCCACTGCCTGTAATTTATTCTCCGTTATGTAGTTCAGCGTGCCGCTGGTTTTGGTATGTTCGGTTTTGTATTTTGTAAGGATGCCGGACAGCTCGGCGGATTTCATAGGCTTCCCTATATTATCGGTATCCGGGTGGTAAAGAATGATACCATCTTGATCCAGCAGAATTTCAAATCCTGTTTTTCCGATGGTAGTAGCGTTCAGAAACTTCTCAAAGTAGGATAAATTAACGGTATTGATCACATAGCCGATCAGCCGGCCGCTTTTTTCGGCGCCATCGTATACCGGACACCCGATCTCGATTGTTTTCACGGCTTGTCCATTCTGATCCAGGGTTTTTACCCCGCCCACCCCGATAGCAATCCCACCGGTGAGATTTAACCTGGTTAACGTGGCGTCATCTGTCTTGTCCGCCCCGATTAAGTCAGGGTCTGAACTGGCGATGACCTGCATATGCAGATCATATAACGAAATGGAAACACAGGAGTCATACTGGGAGACTCTTGTCTGCAAGATATGATTGGCGTTATCAGGAGCAGCTTTCACAGAATCAGCGCTCTGCGTGGCAATCGATTGCAGCTCGCTTTGGATGGCCAGCAGGGATACTTCCGCCTTCTGGGTCTCAAGCATTGCTTCCAGTCCGTTTCTGCTTGTTTCGGCCAGCACCTGAAGATTCTGCGTTTGAACCGTAACTAATTTATCGGTAAGAAGACCGTGTGCAATAACGGATACGACAACAACAGGAACGATGGAACATAATGTTAACACAATGCGTAAGGATTTTTTAATTGACATCCTTTTGGCCCCCACTTTATAATCATATTATACCTCCCTATAATTTTACCAATTATGAAATAATATTGCAATGAGTTTTCAAATTCCGATGATTATTGTTAGAATTGCACAAAAAAATGATGCATTTATCTACAGATAATTTCCAAAATAATGAAATATACGTAAAGTGTATAAACAAAGTAATAAATATAAGAAAAGTAGTAATAAATATTATGGAAATGTCATTTTTTTGTTGAAAATATAGGGTTTTAAGGGTATACTTGTAATGTTTATGAGACGAATTGATGGAGAGAAGAAAGTAGGAAATTGTTGATGTATAGATTATTGGCACAGGACGGGAAGGCAAAGAGCGGAGAATTTGAGACTGTCCATGGCAAGATACAAACACCCGTGTTTATGAATGTGGGAACCGTTGCAGCAATCAAAGGCGCAGTTTCCACCGGAGATTTAGAGGAGATTAAAACCCAGGTGGAATTATCCAATACCTATCACCTGCATGTAAGACCGGGAGACAAGGTGATTAAGCAGCTGGGCGGTCTGCATCGATTTATGGTATGGGACAAACCCATTTTGACAGATTCCGGCGGCTTTCAGGTATTTTCCCTGGCAGGATTACGCAAAATAAAGGAAGAAGGGGTATATTTTAACTCCCATGTGGACGGAAGGAAGATCTTCATGGGCCCGGAGGAAAGTATGCAGATTCAGTCCAATCTGGCTTCCACCATTGCTATGGCCTTTGATGAGTGTCCTCCCCATCCGGCGACCAGAGAATATATGCAGGCTTCTGTCGACCGGACAACCAGGTGGCTGGAGCGTTGCCGTAAGGAGCTGGCGAGGCTGAACACGCTGGAGGATACCATTAACAGAAACCAGATGCTGTTCGGGATCAATCAGGGCGGTACCTTTGAAGATATCAGAATCGAACATGCCAAACGAATCGCCGAGATGGATCTGGACGGGTATGCAATTGGCGGGCTTGCGGTAGGTGAAAGCCATTCTGAGATGTATCGCATTCTGGAAGAGACAGTTGAGTATCTTCCGCTGCATAAGCCGGTTTATCTGATGGGCGTGGGAACGCCCGCCAATATATTGGAGGCTGTGGACCGGGGGGTGGACTTCTTCGACTGCGTCTATCCCACCAGAAACGGAAGACATGGACATGCCTATACCAACCGGGGCAAATTAAACCTGCTGAATGCAAGATATGAGCTGGATGACAGACCGATTGAAGAGGGCTGCTGCTGCCCTGTCTGCAGGACTTACAGCAGAGCCTACATCAGGCATTTATTGAAGGCGAAGGAGATGCTGGGAATGCGGTTTCTCGTCCTTCACAACCTCTACTTTTATAACCATATGATGGAGGAGATCAGGGAGGCAATCAGAGGACAACGATATCAGGAATACAAGAAACAAAAGCTGGAAGGATTTGTTAGGAGCGAAGATTAGGAGCGAATAACATTGAATTATAGAAATTAAATTATCAGGAGGAAGAATAATGAATAATTTTTTACTTTTAACAGAGTCAGCAGGCACCGGTGCAGGCGGCGGCTGGCTGATCATGGTTTTGGAAATCGGTGCGTTAGGTTTACTGCTTTATTTTATGATGATCCGTCCGCAGAGAAAGCAGCAGAAGCAGCTGCAGAGTATGCTGTCCACCCTTGCTGTAGGTGACAGTGTGTTGACTTCCAGCGGATTTTATGGTGTTGTTATTGATATTATGGATGAGATTGTTATTGTAGAGTTTGGTAACAATAAGAACTGCAGAATCCCTATGAAAAAGAGTGCTATTGTTGAACTTGAGAAGGTAAATGCAGAGAAGAATTCATAATTATCCGGGAGGATAAATGCCAGGTGATAAATAGCAGATAATAAATGGCAGATGATAAATGATGATAAATGCCAGATAATAATGAATTGAGTGGATTCAAAGATGAGACCGGTGCCTGGAAAGAAACAGGTTGGAGGGAAAGCCTTTCAACCAAACTGTTTCTTTCGGGGTACCGGTCTTCTTGGCATTGCCATATCTTCCTGCCGAATAACTTTGCAGAATCACCCTTGTCAGACTGGAAACATGGGAGCAAGGATATGGAAATAACGCATGGGAGTAAAATTTGATAGGTACTTAGTGTCACTAAATAAAGTTATTTGGCTTCATTTTAATAGGAAGAAACTGATCTGACATTTTTGGTAATCAATATAACGCCCTGCATTCACCGGTCTGAATCTTATTAACCTGTGGTCAATCAGATACGATATATGCACGCTATACCAGCTCAATCTTATACTTCTCCAACCAGTAATTGACCTGCAGAAGATAGGCGATGAGCTGGGGTCCGGCCATTAATTGTCCGTACCAGGGCTTTCCGTAATCGGAAGGGGCGGACAGGAAGGTTTCCACCTTTTTGACATCAATCAGCTGGCGTATGGGTGCGGCGGTATCGGTAAGAATATCAAGGAGGCGGTTTCCCAGCAGCCGTTCATAGTCAGGATGGTAGGTCTTTGGATAAGGACTTTTTCTCCGGAATAAGATTTCATCCGGGATCAGGCCCTTTCCGGCATCTCTGAGCAGACCCTTAACCACGCCGTTGTGACACTTCATCTCCCAGGGGACATTCCACACATATTCCACAATACGATGATCTGCGAAGGGAACCCTGGCTTCCAGACCGGAATACATACTGGTACGGTCCATACGATCCAGTAAGGTGATCATAAACCACTTGATATTAAGATAGGAAATCTCTCTTCTTCTGGCTTCCTCCCTGCTCTCTCCCGGTAACCTGGGTGTCTCAGCTACGGATTTGTCATAAGCTGCCTGAACATACCCATCCAGATCAATATCGGATAGAACATCGTCGGACAACAGGAGCTTTCTGGTATCCATATTTCTGGACCAGGGGAAGGCGTTGGTGGCCATAACTTCCGGGTTATGAAACCAGGGATAACCGCCGAAGATCTCATCGGCGCATTCCCCTGTCAGGGCAACGCTGATATCCTTAGAAACCTTATTGCAAAAATATAAAAGAGAGGACTCCACGTCAGCCATATTGGGCAGATCTCTTGCATCTACGGCCTTATACAGATCATCGGCCAGATCCAGGTTATCGCATTCCAGGTAAGTGTGTTTGCTTCCCACATGATCGACCATGATATCCACAAAGGGGCGGTCCTGGGAGGGCTGGAAGGAGTTGGATTTAAAATGCTTGGAATTGTCCACAAAGTCAAAGGAATAAGTATTCATCCGGATTCCCTTGCTTTTTAGTTCCTTTGCACAGATTGCCGTGACCAGACTGCTGTCAACACCGCCGGAAAGGAAGGTGCAGATGGGAATATCGGACACCATTTGCCGCTTGATGGCATCATACAGAAGATAAGAAGTCTTCTCAACCGTCTCCTCATAAGAATCCTCGTGGGGCTTGCTGACCAGACTCCAATATGCTTCTTCGTGAACGCCGCTTTCATTAAAGAGAATAAAATTACCGGGCAGAATCTCGTAGATATCCTTAAATACACCAAGCCCATAGGACTTCGCCGGACCCAGGCCAAAGACCTCGCAGAGTCCGCCCCTGTCAATCTTCGGGGTAATTCCCGGATAGGAGAACAGGGCTTTTAATTCCGAGCCAAATACCAAAGTGTTGCCAAAGACGGTATAAAACAGCGGTTTTACCCCCAGCCGGTCTCTTGCCAGACAGAGGGTTTTATTATTCTCATCCCATATGGCAAAGGAGAAGATTCCATTGAGTTCCTTGATAAATTCTGCGCCAAAGGCCATGTAACCGGTAAGTATGACTTCCGTATCGGTATGGGTTTTAAATAAGTACCCCATTCGAAGGAGGTTATCCCGAAGTTCGTCCGTATTATAGAGCTCCCCGTTGTAGATGATGCTGTAGGAAGCACCGGCTCTCTCCTTGGTAATGGGCTGATGCCCCCGGCTTAAGTCAATGATGGAGAGTCTGGTGTGGGCCAGACCGCATTGCGGATATAAGATATCACCGTCATCATCCGGTCCCCGGTTTTTTAACAGATGTTTCATTTCCTCCAGAATTGCCTTCCATTTGCCGGGACTTGCTGTATAATCAGCCTTTATATTACTAAAACCTGCGATTCCGCACATATAGGATCACCTCATGATATTTTATTAATAAAGGGCTGCTTTCAATTGGGTAATTGAAAGCACCCTTGCTTTCGATGTGATAAGATTGATAACTATGGTTATTCAGGACTCAGGAAAACCGGCTGAAGCTGTCTGCCCTCCAGGGCTTCCTCTATGGCAGGCAGGATGAGATCAAAATGCGCAACCATGGAATATGGTTTCTTTTTATAATTATCCTGGCTCAGGGGTACGAGGTAGATATTCTTGGCATTCATAAGAACGCCGATGTTCTTCAGGTTGGCACCCATGGCGTCATTGGTGGATACTGCAATGACCAGAGGCTTACAATTTCTCAGGTGTCCTTTGGCAGCCATCAACACAGGGGTATCGGTAATTCCGCCGGCAAGTTTTCCAAGGGTATTCCCGGTGCAGGGAGCAATTACAAGGACATCCAGTAGATTGGAGGGACCAAAGCGTTCCGCATCCACTATGGCAGTGACCGGATCCCTCCCGGTTATGGTTTTAGCTTTTGTAAGAAAATCCTGCGCCTTTCCGAATCGACTGTCGATGGATTGGGAGCTGTCGGAAAATATGGGGTGGACAGCAGCGTGTTCCGATACCAGCTTCTCGATCTCCGGAAAAACTCTATCATAAGTGCAAAATGATCCGGTGAGTGCAAAACCTACATTCTTTCCGCTGACGGTCATTTAATCACTTCTTTCTAATAAAAAGGAATGGATGCCGGCTGCCAGAATCTCTCCCGAGGATAAGGGCGCAACTTTCCCTGGCAGGCCCAGGCATAATTTGGCAGTTATATTAAGGTGCTTTGCATAATCGAAATCAACTCCGCCCGGTGCCGAGGCAATATCAATAATCGTGACCTGGGGGTGAACCAGATCAAGCTGTGCCTTAGCCAGTATTAATTGTGGAATTGTATTGAATATGAAGGAAAAGGAGGGCAGAATTTGTGACAGTTCCGACAGAGGGACACTTTGATGTCCCGCGGCCACCGCATATGCTCTGGCCTCCTGTGAGCGTGCCGCAATCGTAACGCCGGCATCCAGTGCCTTTAATTTTGCCGCAAGGACTTTGGCACACCGTCCGTAGCCCAGAACCAGACAATCGCTTCCATGAAGATTACTGCTGCCGGTCTGAATGGCCTCCATGATGGTGCCCTCTGCCGTAGCAATGGCATTTAATATGGTGATTTGTTCATCCTTCATCAGATCAAAACAGGGGGTATTCCATTTATTGCAGATATCTGTGATGGGGGCGGGAATGTTACCACCAACCAGAATATGGTGCTTCTTTATAAGATAGGCAACATGTGCTATGGTCAGATCACCGGCCGGATTCTTAGAAAGAATGGAAAACTGATCCCTTGACATGGGAACAGGACCAATCAGGACACGGCATCCCTCGAATAATTCAGTCAAGGTGGACACCATAGTGCAATTCTCATCCTTCACCGGTTCGGCAATACAGTACGTGGCAATGCGGTATCCAAGCTTAAGCAGGGAAGTAATCATATACACCTGACGAAGATCGCCGCCATAGACACCAAGATCAAATTGATGGGACATATGCTTCACTCCTTTATGCCACATTATATGTCAAAATGATGATAATGTGATAAGGATGGAAAAGCATGGTATGTCATTTTCGGTATTATATCCAAAATTACATAAAATTGCCTTATCTATATTGACATGTTATAAGAAAAATATTACAATAAGCCTTGATTAGATTTTTAAGTAAGAGGAACTGTTTTACCGGCTAAAAATACGATAGGAGTGATAAGAAGAAATGCGCAGACTAAAAAAGACACTTAGCTTTATCCTTGCATTGGCCTTAGTACTGACACTGTTTCCAGGTGCGGTAGCAGGCGCTGCAACACAACCGGCACTTTCCAAGACATCAAGCAATATTTTAACAGGTAAATCTTATACATTTACGGTTAAGAATAAGGTTGCCGGATCAAAGTACATATGGACCTCCAGTAATAAGAAGGTTGCAACAGTTAGTAATACCGGTGTAGTAAAGGGTATTAAGAAGGGAACTTCAAAGATTACATTGAAGATCACCACACCTAAGGGTAAAGTATACAACCTGAAAGCTACAGCGAATGTTCTTGAACCGGCTAAGTCCATCAAGATCAGCAACAAGATTACAACGATTAAGGTTGGAGCGTCCTATGACCTCAACAGAACCTTAACTCCTAAGACATCCAATGATAAGACAACCTGGACCTCAAGTAACACTTCCATTGCAAAGCCCAATTCAGTAGGTAAGTTTACTGCATTAAAGGAAGGTACTGTTACGATTACTGCTACCACATTAAGCGGTAAGAAGGACAGCGTTAAGATTAAAGTAGTAGCTGCCGACAGCGTGACCATTACATCCGCTGATGTAAAAGACGGCAAGGTGGCAATCGCTGATAAGACATTTAAGAACCTTACCATCAAGAGCTCCGTTGGAAAAGCTTCCATCGTACTGAACAGAGTTAAGGTTACAGGAACACTTACCTTAGAAAGCGGTGCAGCATACGAAGTATCCACACTGAAATCTGAGATCGCAGATGTTAAGGTAGTGGAACCTGAAGTAAAAGCTATGGCTGAGACTGAAGAAGAGGTACCTTCCCTCGTTGCAGGTGCAGGAACCATCATCGTTAAGATCAGTGTTAACGGCAGTATTGAGATCTTCCAGTCTGACTCTGCTTCCATTGCTACTGTAACCATCGGTACCAGTGCAGACGGCAAGCTCAGCATCTCTCTTGAAGGTTATAATGGTGATGTTGTAATTGACTCTGAGAAGAAGACAGAGTTAACCATTAATACAAACAATTGTAAGATTAAGAAGGTTACATTAGAGAAAACTTCTGATGCTTCTGTGATCAGTCTTGTAGATAAGAATGCAGGAACTGACAAGGCTTCTTCTATCGGAACCATCGATATGAAGAGCGGCGCAGCACTTAACGTTGATGTTAAGACAGAAGAAGTTGTTGTTGCTAGCACAGTTAAGAAGGCTGATATCACTGTATCCCAGCCGGTAGAGAAGTTAACCAACAACAGCACAGCAACCAAGGTTGCAGCAACCGGTAACGGCGCTGTGAAGGAAGTAAAGGGTGATGTGTCAGTACCGGTTACCACTCCTTCCACAACCCCTACCCCTACCCCTGTTTCAGGCGGTAACAACGGTGGAAGTACACCAACACCTACACCTACAGTAACTCCTACACCTACAGTAACACCTACTCCTACACCTACAGTAACACCTACACCAATTCCCGGAATTGGCAGCAACAACGGAACTTACACCTTTGATTCCAGTGTATCTTCCTTTGATGTTACAGTTGGATCCAAGACCTTTAAGCTGAATGCTGGAATGCTGGTTAAGATCATGGACGACTGGACAAATCAATCAGTTTATACAGTGCCTTCTTCCATTATTCCGGAAGCAAACGGTGATATTCAGTTCACAAGAACAGGAACAGCTTACAAATATAATGTTAAGATCGTCGGACAGGGAGATTTCGTTCTCACCGGTGACCCTGCTACTCTTTCTGTTACGGTAAGCGGCGGTAACTTTACCATCAGCAATGTTGTAAGATCCTATTATGTAGATACTACTTTTACCGGACTTATACTGACGGTTGGCAATGTTGATTATTCCTTTACAAGAGACGGCTTACTTGAATTGGGTGTAAACTGGCTCAATAATGTTGCTTCCTATACTTATCAGGGACTTACGCTGGATAGAATTGCAATCGGCACCAGCTATAAGGTGACAGCGCCGGGTTTTCCTTCATTCACCTTGACTTATGATAATAATTATGTAAAGGTGACTGGCGGAGCAGACGTTATTGTTAAGAACATTGAAAGAACCTTCAAATTTACCAATGAGACAGAATTCACGGTAAATGTTTATACCAATCCTATCCTTCCTAAAGTATACAAAATTAATAGCAAGGATGTATTAAAATTAGCAGCTGCATGGCCAAACAATGAGCCTACAACCAGCGTACCCGGATACAAGGATCTGACTTTAACAAGAGTGTCTGCGTTCAATTACAAGGTTTCTGTTGACGGAGTATACCTGTTCAACATGAGCGTTGATGTTGCAAAGCAGTCAATCGTTGTAAGCGGCGGAACAAGTTATACGATTACAAACATTCATTAATCACAATTATTATTTACAATTCAGATTATCCCAGTGATTAACCTCACTGGGATAATTTTATGGTATTAATTGGAATTGAATTTCATTTATTGAAAGTATTCTTAAAATATGGTAAAATCGCACTATACGAAAGGAGAATACGACAATGAGAAAGAGATTGGCATGCCTCCTGATCCTATTCGTCGTGGTATCGATGAATATTCCGGCCTACAGCAGGGCTGAGACCGGACTGAATGCAAATGAGAGAGAATTGATCGGTTACTTCCAGGGAGGTATTGACTATGAGGGAAAGCACTATACCATTCCAAGTCAGTATATCAATCAGGGAATTAATTATCTGAAGCAGTCCGATATTCAGATTACGGATGCACAGAAACAGAAGGTCTATCAGAAGGTCGTAGAGATGACCCTGGAAGGGATTAAACAGGGCTATCTGGTGGAAGACAAAGACAGTACAGAAGTAACACCGGCACCGGATGCATCTCCACAGAAGGAAAATACAGGGGACGGCAGCACTCCTGTCAAACCTGGCGCAGAAGGAACGAAAACCCCGAATGCAGGGCTTGGTACGGATAAGATGAGTATTCCGGATTTAATCGGTTCGGTAAAGGATCTGTCAGAGGAGCTTGGCGTGAACATCTCCTATGACGCACAGAAGAAGAATGTCAGTGTCATTAATGAGAATGGTAAGACGGTAATGCTTGCTGACCGGACGATTAAGAACACCGGATTTCGATTGAATCAGACCCTGGGGATTATGCTGGGACTGGTTGTTTTATTTGGAGTCAGTATAGAAGTGGCACGTAGAAATCATTTATTCGCTCATGATGATGAAACGTAATACAAAGCGGTTTCTGGGATATCTCTATATCCCGGTACTTCTGGCGGCACTGGGATTTCTCACGGTATATCTTGCGGGCGCACCTGTCATCGGGCTGGCATCTGCGGTATCCAGTATGGTAATCTCCAAAAGTGCTCCAAACTTCTCCGAAGAACTTGATTCTATCTTTGATGAGAACGCAGTGAAAGCTACAGGGCAGATTGACCAGAGCGAAGTCACCATGCCATTGTACGAAACGGAATATGCGAGAATATCCTGCGATAGAATTAATCTGCTGGCTCCCATTTACTGGGGAGATTCAGACAAAGTTCTGAAGAAGGGCGTTGGACAATACATCGGCAGCTTTATGCCGGGATATGGTCTGCCCATGTTATTAAGCGCCCATGACAGTACATATTTTGCCCCTCTGGAAGAGATTGTGGAAGGGGACATCATTAAGATCACAACGAATTACGGCAATTATGAATACAAGGTTACGGCAACCAGGGTGGCATCGGAACATGATCGGAAGGCTTATGATCTGACCCGGGAGAAGGAAGAGCTAATTCTTTACACCTGCTATCCCTTTGGAGCGGTAATTGGCACGAAGGATCAACGCTACTTTGTATATGCGGACAAGCTTTCGGGACCGGAGATTGTACAGGGAGGTGCATCGAATGGCGGATCTAACTAGTACATTGGAAGGCGAACACCACAGACATTCGACGCATCGAAGAGAGAATAAGAAGAAGAAGCGGATCAGGCAGGGCATCTCCTATTTCACTGCCTACCTGATGACACTTGTCTTTACCTTGCTTTTTCTGATCATCGGAATCTATGCGGGCGTGTTTAATGACAATGTTATCTTAAACCGATTGAATAAGAGCAATTATTATCAAAGCATCTATACAACAATTATGGACAATGCCCAGAGCGTTATCATGCCTACAGGACTGGATGTATCCGTTCTGGATGGCGTGATCACGAAGGACATGGTTTATATCGGCGCCAAGCAGACCATTGAGCAAAGTATTCAGGGCAATCGGCTGGAGCCGGACGTGAAGACGATTAAGAACAGTCTCAGGGAGAATATCCTTGCCTACGCCAAGACGCATAATATGACTTACGACAGTTCACAGGAGGCAGGGTTAAATACCTTGTGTGAAGCGGTAGCGAAGGAATATACCAGGATGCTGGATTTCCCCTTCGTTGATTATTATGTGAAGTATAAGGCGATTTATCTCAAGGTATTCTGGATTCTGGTTCCTGTCATTATCCTGCTTAGTGCGGCGATGATCCTGGTGCTTCTTAAGCTTCACCGGTTTAAGCATCAGGGAATCCGATATATTGCTTACAGCATGCTGGCCGCAAGTATTATGACCATGGCCGTGCCCATCGGGTTACTCATCTCCGGGGACTATCGAAAGATCAGTGTGTCACCCCAATATTTCTATCACTTTATGGTAAGTTATATTGAGTGGGATATCACAATCTTTCTTTATATCGGTGGAATTGGTCTTGTAATTTTTGCCGGATTGCTGCTTATGATCGGACTTTTGAAGAAAAAGCTGGATTAATGTAATAACACAGCGGATTATAGGGGAAAGTTATGACTGACAGGATCCCTAATTTACAATTATTTAATTGTAATTATCAATCCACTGTTATATAATCCATTTATTGAGAATTTATCAGGCTTGGATTTCTATTATTGGAGGATACAGGGTTGCTCAATTACATAGATATACATAGCCATATCCTGCCCGGAGTGGATGATGGTGCCAGGGATATGGAGCAGACCAGACAGATGCTGGCCATGGCCTACCGGGAAGGGTGCCGGGTGATGATTGCCACACCCCACTTCGAGGCGGGAAGACCCAGGAAGAAGGCGTCTGAGTTAAAGGATATCTTAGAACTGGTAAGAGCTGAGGCATCAAGCATCGGAGAAGATTTTCGAATTGAGCTGGGGAATGAATTGCTGTTTAGCTATGACATTCCGGATGCACTTAAGCGGGGAGATGCGTTAACCATCGCCGGAACCAGATACATATTAGTGGAATTTACACCGGGTGCTGCCTATTCCTCATTAAAGGAGGGGCTGCGCAGCTGTGTATTATCGGGATATATTCCGATTCTTGCCCATGCTGAACGGTATCAATGTCTTCTAAAGCATCCGGAGGATGTGGAGGAATTGATCCAGGCAGGAACCTATATTCAGTTGAATCTGTCTTCCATCAACGGAGGGTTTCTTAATCCGGCTGCAAGATTTTGCAATAAATTAATCGACAGAGATTTGGTGCATTTTATTGGGACGGATGCCCATGGGGTAAATAGCAGACCACCTCTTGGCAAGGAGGTTATCTCATCTCTATATAAGAAGTACGGAGAAGCACTGACCAATCGGCTGATCAGGGAGAACCCGGAGAGAATGTTAACGGATAAGCATCTGTAGTACATGATAGAATAAAGATTATGATTTGAGGAGCACACAATGGAACCTAGAATGAACGATGAGATTGAAATAGATATCAAAGAATTGTTTTTTGTGCTTTTGGATAAGGTGTGGCTGATCGTTATCATAGGGATCCTTGCAGCGGCATGTGCCGGATTGTTCAGTAAGGTATTCCTAAAGCCGATTTATACCTCCTCCACCAGTATTTATGTCATCAACCGTCAGCAGGGAGATAAGACGACCTTATCAGATCTGCAGACCGGAACCCAGTTAACCAAGGATTATAAGATTCTGGTGACCAGCCGTCCGGTGACGGAACAGGTCATCAGCGATCTGGGTCTTACCATAACCAGTGATCAGCTGGCAGGAATGATCACCGTCAACACACCTCAGGATACGCGTATTCTTGAGATTGTGGTTCATAATCCGGATGCCTATCTGGCAAAGCAGATCGCGGATGCAGTTGCAGAGGTATCTGCCGACCGGATGGTCAGTGTAATGGAGATGGAGAAGGTGAATATCATTGAGCCCGGCAATCTCCCCACATCACCGTCCAGCCCCAATGTGAAGAAGAATGTCTTAATCGGCGGCATCATCGGCGTATTTCTTACTGCATTCTTCGTTATCTTATTCTACATATTGAATGATTCCATCAAAAGTGCTGATGATATCGAACAGTATCTTGGAATTACCACACTGGGAACCATTCCTTTATTAGAAGGAACTGACAAGAAGAAGAGGAAGAATAAACAGAAGAGTTAGGAGAGATGCATATGCCGCAGGTAAACTTTGAGAAGGTAGAAAAGCTGGATTATAGAAGCAACGAAGCATATAAGTCTTTAAGGACGAATATACAGTTTTGCGGGAGTGATATTAAAGAAATCTGTTTAACAAGTTGTATGCCCAATGAAGGAAAATCCAGTGTATCCTTTAACCTGGCTGTCTCCATTGCAGAGAGTGGTAAGCGGGTTGCCTTCGTGGATACAGATCTTCGTAAATCGGTAATCGTTGGACGTTATAAAGCGGACCATGCGATTCTTGGACTGACCCATTATCTGTCCGGTCAGAACAGCCTGGATGAGGTACTGTACAATACTAATATCGAGAACCTGGATGCAATCTTTACAGGACCGGTACCGCCAAATCCTGCCGAGCTTCTGGGAAGCGAGTGCTTTAGCGAATTAATGCGTTACTTAAGAGAACAATATGACTATGTCATCGTTGATACACCGCCGCTGGGAAGCGTAATTGACAGTGTAATTGTTGCGGAGCATTGTGATGGTATCATCCTTGTGGTGGAATCGAATGCCATCAGTTATAAATTCGCCCAGAGGGTGAAGAAGCAGATGGAGAAGGGTAATTGCAGAATCCTTGGCGCAGTTTTAAACAAGGTGGAGTTAAACGGTAAGGGCTATTACGGCAAATATTACGGTAAGTACTACGGTAAATATTACGGGAAGTATTACGGTAATTACGGGAATGAGGAAGAATAGAACCGGGAACAAGTAAATTGATGCAGCCACCCGAAGATAAGGGGATCGGCAGCCTGGAGGATTAGAATGAAAAAATTGAGTATTCTGTTGGCAGGCGTGTGCTGCGTTGTCGTACTTGGTATCGCAGGATTTCTATATACAACGGAGGATAAGTCGGGCCCGGAGATTCACTTTGGGAATACGGAGATTACCTATACCGAAGGCAGTGATCTGTCTCCTCTGCTGGAGGGCGTCACCGCCTATGATACCAAGGATGGAGATGTATCGGATACCTTGATTGTGGAGAGTGTGATTCCACTAAGGGAGGATACGACAGCTAAGGTAACCTATGCTGCGAAGGACAGGGATAATCATATTACCAAGAACAGTCAGATCATTAATTACATCAAGATCAGTAAGACGCAGACAGTAGATATGACACAGGATGCGACAGAGAATACGAAGGATGCAGAGCCTGTAGAGGTTGTGGTAACATCTGCCCCTGAGAGTACCCCTGCACCACTTGAGATCACACCTGCCCCTGAGATTACGCCCGCTCCTGAGAGTACACCCGCTCCTGAGATTACACCGGAGGCAAGGGCAAGTGAGCCGGCGATTGCATTAACAGCGCAGGCGGTGTATCTGAATAAGGGTAGTGGATTTGATCCGATGGGATATGTGGCATCCATAGAGGATGATAAGGACAGTCAGGATCTGTTATACCGAAGAATTATGATAGAAGGCGTCTATTCCATGAATAAGCCCGGGATCTACATCCTGGAATACTCGGTAATAGACTCAGATCAAAATAAATCGAAATCAGCTTATCTGAAATTATATGTAACGGAATAGAAACTTTCATGGGTTTCATCTAAGGGGGAATTGGTTTGGTTTTACTGAAAGATATGTTGAAGTTACTTCGATTGCCATTAATTACGGCTGCTGTCATAGCGGCAATTATACTGATTACCATATCCACAAGGGAGTATCTTGGTATGAATGGAAGGGAGAGCATTCCGGTGCTGTCCCAGCGGGTGATACTGTACTTTGATCAGGAGGGTTACAATGCACCGGAGCAGGAGGTCTTGGCTTCCCTGGTGTATGAGTATCAGCATAATATCCCTAATTCCGGGAAAGACAGCGAAGAATACAAGGCTTACTTTAAGTACCTCAGAGAGTATCTTGCGAAAGACGGCGTGGACCTGACGGCAGAAGAAGCGAAGGCAGCCACAGCGAAGATCAGAAACTTTGGCAGTGCCATCTATCATGAGAAGGGTGTGGATATCAAGGATATGTCCATCGATGGGAAAGCGGCGACAATCTATCTGGCGCAAAAGATCTATGAAATATGCGGATTAGAGATCAGCTTTAACTTGGATGGAAGCATTAACCTGGTTAAGGATACTGCAGGAGTAGCGTTGTATCAGACTCCTTCGGCAGGGAATAAGGTACGGATTCAAATGAATGTACTGATGATTACCCTGGCTTGTATTGCAGCCGCCTTTGGAGGGTGTCTGATGATCTCCAGGAAGAATCATCTGTTTAAAGAGAAGAATACCTATGAACCTGCAGAGGAGAAGCTTTATGCCTGATGCAATCAGAGGCTAGAGAACCTACATACATGAGGGGATACATTATTAAGGGGAGTGAACTAAATGGGACTAGTGAAAAAGGAATTACCTTACAAGTACCTGCTTGTGATTGATTTGGTCGGTATCGTAATCTCCTTCTTACTTGCTACTTGGATACGTTACGGAAAGATTACGAAGGAATTATATATCTCGGATATCTATGGAATTGCTTTTGCCATTATTCTTCTGGTTTATGTGGTAATTTATTACATCCATAATTCTTACGGAGAATTCTTTAAGCGGGGTTATCTGGATGAATTCTTAAATACGGTAAAGAAGAACAGTGTACTTGCTGTGATCTTAACGGCAGTCATGTTCGTCTTCCAGCAGGGCGCGGCTTATTCCAGGTTGTTCTTTGGAATATTCATTGTGCTGAATACAATGATTACCTATGTGCTTCGACAATACTATAAGGTGATGATTCTGTCCATGTATAAGAAGAGCAGCTCCAGTACGAAGATCATGATTATCACCACCTCGAAGCAGGTGAAGAATGTGTTAGCAAGATTTCGTAAGGAGAATGCATGGGAATACCAGATTACCTATCTGACCATCATTGATAAACCGATGGTGGGTAAGAAGATTGACGGAATTCTTGTTAAGGCAGAGTTGAATAATATGTTCGAGGTTGCCAAGAGAGAGGTACTGGACGGTATCTTTATTCATATCCCGGATGATACCACCGTAGAGTTTAATCTGGAACAGATTATTCTGGAATTCGAGAATATGGGACTTACAGTGAACTTAAGTATCAATACCTTTGGACTAAAGCTAAAGGAGAAGGTGGTTCAGGAACTGAGTGGATATCCGGTACTTACCTTTAGTTCTCAGCTCTTTAGTGAGGGGCAGTTACAGCTCAAGCGCATCCTGGATATTGCGGGAGGGTTTGTAGGATGTATTCTTACGATGATCCTTACTATTTTCCTTGCGCCTGTTATCTATATAGAATCTCCAGGCCCGGTCTTCTTCTCACAGACGAGAATCGGAAAGAATGGAAGGAGATTTCGAATCTATAAATTCAGATCCATGTTCCCGGATGCCGAGGAGAGACTGGCTGATCTGATGAAGAAGAATGAGATGAACGGGTTAATGTTTAAGATGGAGAATGACCCGAGGATTACGAAGGTTGGGAAGTTTATCAGAAAAACAAGTCTGGATGAGTTCCCGCAGTTCTTCAATGTATTAAAAGGAGATATGAGCCTTGTTGGGACGAGGCCACCAACAGAGAAAGAATTCCTTCTATATGAAGGTAGACATAAAAGGAGATTATCACTGAAATCAGGGCTGACAGGGTTGTGGCAGGTGAGTGGTAGAAGTGATATTACGGATTTTGAAGATGTAGTGAGACTGGATTTGGAGTATATTGATAATTGGTCGTTGACGATGGATATTAAGATATTGATCAAGACGGTTGGAGTTGTGTTGTTTGGGAAGGGGTCAAAGTAAAAATATACCATGGTTATGGTATACGACATAATATGAATACGACATATTTAAGAATAAAGGATACTGAGAGTTATAGTTCGATATCTGAGTTCATATTTTCTTACCCGGGGAAGTGAGTGAAAAGCCTTAAAATATAGGCGCTTTGGCAGACCAAAGGAGTGCTGAGTTACCGCAGCGAATAAATTTAGAAATTTGATAAATTATAACACGCCCTTAAATACCATATTCTTTTATTTTCTATTATAGAAATTAGGTATTTATTCATAGGCAAGTAGGAGTAAAAAATGAGTAGTGTGGATTTGAATGGTAAAACGATTTTAGTGACAGGTGTAGCTGGTTTTATTGGATCTAATCTTGTTAAAAGAATATATCAAGATCATCCTGATGTTAAGGTCATAGGTATCGATAACATGAATGATTACTATGATATACGATTAAAAGAACATCGATTGAATGAAATAGTAAAGAATAAATCCTTTGTGTTTATTAGAGGGAGTATTGCCGATAAGGCAGTTATTACTCAGTCTTTTGAAGATTATAAACCACAGATTATTGTCAATCTCGCAGCACAGGCAGGTGTTCGCTACTCTATCACTAATCCTGATGCGTACATAGAAAGTAATTTAATCGGATTTTATAACATATTAGAAGCTTGCCGCCATTCTTACGATGATAGTGTTAATGGGGTGGAACATTTAGTTTATGCTTCTAGTTCTTCTGTCTATGGTTCTAATGAAAAAGTCCCATATTCTGTTGAGGATAAGGTGGATAATCCTATATCACTTTATGCAGCGACAAAGAAGTCTAATGAGTTGCTTGCCCATGCTTACTCTAAACTGTATAATATTCCGTCTACAGGACTGAGGTTTTTTACGGTTTATGGGCCTGCTGGTAGACCAGATATGGCATACTATGGTTTTACGGATAAGTTGAGAACGGGTCAAAAAATTCAGATTTTTAATTATGGTAATTGCATGCGAGATTTTACATATATAGATGATATTGTTGAAGGTGTTGTTCGTGTAATGCGGAAAGCGCCTGATCGTGTGAATGGTAAAGATTGTTTACCAATTCCTCCTTATGCTGTTTATAACATTGGGAATAATCAGCCAGAGAATTTGCTCGACTTTGTAGATACACTCCAGCAGGAGTTGATTCGTGCCAAGGTACTTCCTACAGATTATGATTTTGAATCTCACAAGGAACTTGTATCAATGCAACCTGGGGATGTGCCTGTTACCTTTGCTGACACGATCGCATTGGAAAGGGACTTTGGATTTAAGCCAAGGACAAGCTTAAGTGAAGGACTACGGAAGTTTGCGGAGTGGTACAAAGATTTTTATTTGTAATCTTCATAAAGTGTGATAGGATAAAGAACTTGAACTGCAGAAGCTGGTATAATTTTATTTAGATCTTCCTGCTGATTTGCGCACAAGGTAATTTAGGGCACAAAACGACTCGATTGAAAATGTCTATTTTCTTGCATGAATAATTGACTAATGTAGTATGAAGGAAGTGCATAGAATAAATGTAAACTATTAAGTCCTGATACATATAAAATTTTTGTTGACAAATAATACTAATTTGATATTGATAAAGGTATCTTTACTGAATGTCTATTGGAAAGAAAATTTTCGCATTAAAATCTTAGATTTGAGGGTATATATATGTCTCGGATGAAATTTATGAATATTGAAATTGATAATCTTACGATGGATGAAACATTGAATGCCATCGATAGTTTGATTAATAATAATAAAAATGCTTATGTTGTGACCCCGAATGTTGATCATATTGTACAACTTGAGAGAGGGGGAGAGTTGTGTGAAGTATATAGAAAAGCTGATCTGATTTTAACAGATGGTAAACCTTTGATATGGATTTCTAAATTATATGGCACTCCGATTAAAGAGAAAATTTCTGGCTCAGATTTATTTCCTTTTCTTTGTAAAATGGCAGCGGAAAAGGGATACAGGATGTTCTTTTTGGGGGCAAGCGAGGGTGTAGCTGCAAGAGCAGCAGAGAACCTATTAAAACGTTTCCCGGAATTGTTGGTAGTTGGAACATATTCTCCTCCATATGGATTTGAAGAGGATTCATATGAAATGAAAAAGATTGAAAATATGATAAAGGATGCTAAGCCTCATATTTTGATTGTAGGACTTGGCTGTCCAAAGCAGGAACTGTTTATTTTGCATAATCGAGACAAACTTAGTGTACCTATTTCATTGGGATTAGGTGCCACCTTAGATTTCGAAGCCGGGAACGTAAAACGAGCTCCTAGATGGATGGCTGACCATGGTTTAGAATGGCTCTTTAGAATTACTCAGGATCCTAAGAGAATGCTAAAAAGATATATTATAGATGATTCAAAGATATTAGGATTAGTTATTAAATATCGAAGAAGTATAACGAGAGGTTAATTATGAATGGTTGTTTAATAATTATGCCAGTTCTTTTTCGTGGAGGTTCGGAAAAACAAATAAGATTGATTATTGATGGCATAGAGGGGAAGAAAGATGTACTTTCTGTTATAGTTGAATGCAGGGATGCATCTATGGACGCTGTTGAAAGAGAATATGTGAAAAACCACCCAAATACACACTTTGTTTTTTTAGACTCCAATTCACTGGAAACTAAGTATAAAAATGCTTGTTTGAAGTACCTATCCAAAGTTAAATCATTGATTCTGCTAATCAATGCAGTGAAAAGAGAAATTAAAAGAAATCATATTAGAGTTGCTATGGTTACCAACTTGACTGGTTTAGTGCTTGTTCCCTGGTTTAGGTTCTTAGGATGCGAAGTGATTTACAATGAAAGAAATCCAGGTATTAAGGTGTGCGACTCGATTTGGAAAAGAAAGCTGCTTTTAAAGTGTAAAAAACTTGTATGTAATTCAAAATATGCTTCTCAACATATGCATAGAATGCTTAACCGTGAGATTGAAGTAATAAATAATGGGATTATACCTATAGATGAAGATAATACACCTATATCAGATGGTGTTTTTAGAATTATAGTTCCAGCGAGAATATCTCGTGTTAAAAATCAAATGATTTTATTAGAGGCCATTAATCGCTTAAAAGATACTATGAATTTGCATATAACTTTTGCTGGCGTTTATGAAGATGAAAGCTATTATCAAATACTTAAAAATTATATGAAAGCAAATTGTATGGAAAAATTTATTGATTTTATTGGATTCACATCAAATATGTTATATTTATATCAAACAAGTAATCTATTAGTGCTGCCTTCTCTTGAAGAAGGCACTCCTAATGTTTTACTAGAGGCGTATATGTGTCATTTGCCTGTATTGGCATCTAATATACCAATGAATATAGATTGTTTGCAAGATAAATCATATTTATTTGATCCCAATGATGCCAAAGATCTGGCTGATAAAATATGTTGGATAAGTAAACTTGAGAGTGATAAAAAAAAAGAGATAACAGGAATAAATTATGCCTTTGTATTGGAATATTATGGGGTAAAAAAAATGCAAGATAGATATATTAGTCTTCTGTTTGTAGAATAAAATATTATTAAATGGAGAAAGCATTATAATGACAATACTCTTTGTTATAAATCAATTAGGTGGAGGTGGGGCTGAACGTGTCCTTACTTTACTTGCTAATCAACTGTCAAAATTGAATGACTATGAAATAAAAATTTTATCAATACATCATAGTAAACAAAAGTATGAAATTGATTCAAAAGTGGATGTAGAAGAGTTGGATGGTTTAGGCGGTGATACATTTAAAATTATAAGGGAGATCAGGAATAAAATAGTAAATATTAGACCAACAACAGTTGTTTCCTTTGAGTATCATATGAATATGAAAGTGATTCTTGCAACATTTAGTATAAAAAACGTTAATGTGGTTATTTCCGAAAGAAATGATCCAAATAGTAAAGGTGGAAGTTTTCCATTAAAGCAGATTCGAAATATATTATATAGAAGGACAGATTACTTAATTTGTCAAACACCAGATGCAAAATCATATTTTCCAAACGCTATTCAAGAGAAAACCATTATAATACCTAACCCTATAAAAGAAAGTATACCTGAACCTTTCAAAGGAATAAGAAAAAAAGAGATTGTAAATTTTTGTAGATTGGAACGACAAAAAAATTTACCATTACTAATTGACTCATTTGTTGAATTTTCAAAAGAATTTAGAGACTTCAAAATGTTTATTTATGGAGATGGTGCATTGAAGGACGAACTTGTACAATATATTACAGACATCGGAATGAAGGATAAAATCTTTTTATACTCTGCAGTAGCTGATATTCATGAAAGGGTAAGAGAGGCATATATGTATGTTTCGTCATCTAATTATGAAGGATTATCGAATTCGATGCTAGAAGCTATGGCACTTGGCTTACCTACAATATGTACGGATTGCCCTTGTGGTGGAGCTCGTATGGTGATACAAGATGGTATTAATGGCCTATTAGTACCTGTAAACGATAAAAATGCAATGACCAATGCAATGAAAAGAGTTGCTTCTGATAGAGCTCTTTCAATAAAGTTATCTACAAATGCTGTAAATATAAGAGATAAACTTCAATTAAGTTTGATAGTTGATGCATGGCGCCGAGTGATTGATTAATTGAGGAAGTGGTGAATAATGAAGATAACATTATCAAAAAATCAAAGGGACGCCTTTATTATCAGTATAGGTTTTCTGTTTTTTCCTTCTTATATGCGTAGTACATTTCTACCCCACAATATTGCTTGGTTTAATTTTGTGGCGGTAATTGGTTTATTTCTTCTTATGAGTCATAAGAATACATGTTCGTTTTCAATTAAAAAAAGATGGCTTATACTTATATATTTGTTATTAACCGTATTATATGCTGTGAGTTATATGAAATATCGTGCAGATCTATTTTATGCTATGTCATTATATGTTTCATGGATAGTACCATTGTTTTTGATTTTTATGGAAATAAGTAAAGATAAATTCCTTGCTATATTTAAAACATGGTTAAAAGTATTAAACTTTATGGTCTACTTTATTACGATCTGCTTTATAGCAGATAGATTTTTGGGAATAGAATTTAGCGAATTTTTTCGTGTATTGTATGGGGGCACAGACAGTGGTATCTCAGCGATGAGTGCAAACATGCTAGGAAACAGATTAGTATCATATTTGGGACATCCACTGTTTACTACAGAAATGGTATTAATATTTTATGTTTGCAATTATATTTATGATAAATTATTTATTAATAGAAGATTGCCTATAATATATATTTTAGTGTCTTTTTTTGATATTGCTCTTGTTGGAAGTAAAGCAGGCATAGTCATAATTGCATCGATTGCTCTATTACATAATTTTCAGAATAAAAGATTTAGATACATGTTTATTCTAGCTTTTATCGGAGCACTCATGTATTCCATTGGTGTTTTTGACACTGTTATTCAACGTTTTATCCAAGGCATACAGTCGGGAGATTTAACATCGTCACGAAGTTCGGCATGGGTGAAACTGTTTGAAACGGGAATTTATTCGATTAATATGTGGACAGGTCAATGGACTGTAGACAGTACACAAACGACACTTGTTGCAGCCACTGAATACCCATTTATACGGTGGTCATTTTTAATTGGCAGTGTTTTTTCGGGGGTTTTGTCAACAGTATTATTTGTATTTCCAATTTTCAAACTATTAAAGTTAAAACAGTTTAAAATATTAATTGGGATGATTGCAATCATACTTGATGTAAATACATTTAATACTATATCAACGCAGAAGGATGCTTTGCTTTTATATTGTTGGTTCGTGTTTTTAGTATTAGGTGCAGCCAACTTTTTAAGTTATGAAGGGGGAAGACATATTAATAATGAAAAAGATTTTGTATGATTTACGAGCTTCACAACCATTACATGGAGTAAGATTTCATGGCGGAGGTGAATATGTGAAAGCTGTTTTTACTGCATTGATAAAACATATTGACAATCAAAATTGCAAACTTGAAGTGTTTTATGATTTTAGTTTAGAACTTGACGAAGTTATAAAGACAAAACTACAGGGTATTGAAACTTATAACTGTGTTACTGCTCAAGATATTGAAAAACTTCTTCACAAAAATTTGTACGATGTTTTTTTTTCTGGACTGCCTGGTCTTTGCAATGGAATTAAAATGCCACTGGTAACAAAGTTCATTTTTGTTATACATGGTCTACGAAAAATCGAGAAACCTTATGACTCCATGATGTTTGAGTATGAGAAAAAGAATATTCGTAATATACTTAAAAAGTTCAGTATCTATATTATGCCACAGTATTGGGATAAAAAATATATTCATAGAGCAAATGCCACTTTTGATATATCAAATAATAGAAAGATTTTAACAGTATCACAGCATTCCAAATATTCTATATTGACTAATTTTCCCAATGTGAATCCTGAAGAAATTAAAGTATTTAACTCTCCGTCTAAATTTTCTTATATTTCAGAGGATTTGTCTCAAAGAGAGCTTGAGAAAATGAAAATTAATAAAAAAAGATATTTTTTAATGGTCAGTGCAGGTAGATGGTTAAAAAACAATTTGAGGGCGGTATTAGCATTTGATCAGTTATATTCCTTAAATGCTGATATGATGGGTGACACAAAAGTTGTTATGACAGGTGTATCAAACCCCAAAATATTTCTAAGACATATCCGAAATAAAGAACATTTTGTGTTTCTAAAGTATGTTGAAACTGATACATTAGAGGCCCTATACAAGGAAGCTCATGCATTTATTTATCCAACACTAAATGAAGGATTTGGATATCCACCTATAGAAGCAATGAAATATGGTACATTATCTATCTGCTCTGCTGTCACATCTGTTCCAGAAATATGTGGAGATTCTGTTTTATATTTTAATCCATATGATGTGATGGAAATTAAGAATCGCATTTTACAAAGTTTTGACAATAATATTGTTACAGAGGTAAGAAGTAAGATGAGAGGACGGTTTAATTATATTGTTGAGCAACAAGAAAACTCTCTGAAAGGAATTGTAAATGAGATTGTTAATGGATAGGAGATATTATAAGTGAAAGACTATCAGAAAGATCTATGGCGTATATTTGGAGATGCCTCAAAAAAGCATATGCTTAAAGCGATGACTTGGAACCATTATCTATTTCTACTTTCATGGAGAAAAATTAAATCTAAATCAAAAATCACTTTTTTTTGGAGAGTAATAAACCATCATACTAAAAACTCAAATGGATTAGAGATACCGTTTACAGTTCAACTTGGGGAAGGTATTTTGTTAGTACATCCTTATGGTATTACATTGAACTCAAATGCTATTATTGGTAATAATGTGACAATTTATAAAGGGGCGACGATTGGTAATATCAAAGTTGGAAGGCGACAGGGGACACCAATAATTGGAGACCGTGTGTACATAGGCCTCAATTCTACTATAGTTGGGGGAGTAAAAATTGGATCGGATGTATTAGTTGCCCCTAATACCTATATTAATTTTGATGTACCGGATCATTCAGTTGTCATTGGAAGTCCAGGAGTGATTCATATGAGGGAGCATGCGACCTATGGTTATATAAGTAATCCTGTACCAGATGAGGAGATTGGTCATGATTGATTCTAAACACGAACTAAAAAGAATATTACGAAAAGAAATAGCTTTATATGGTGGAGGAAAAAAGTACCTAATTCCATTCGACTTTTCCGAACGACAGATGTTGATGAAATATTGTGTTACTTTAAGAAATCTAGAGTATCATATAAATGCAAAACATAAATTATTATCAGTAATATATACTGTGAGACTTAGAAGATTGCAGATAAAGACTGGTATTCTGATTCCTCCCAATACTTGTGGAGAAGGATTAAGTATTGGACATATAACTTCAACCATAATAAATGAGAAAAGTTGTGTGGGTAATAATCTTAGAATTCACGCTGGAGTGGTAATAGGTGCAGGCATAGATGGGAAAGCTCCTAAAATTGGAAACAATGTTTATATTGGTCCAGGTGCTAAGATATTTGGTGATGTCCAAATTGCAGATGATGTTAGAGTTGGCGCGAACGCAGTTGTGAATAAAAGTTGTTTCGAAAGGGGAGTAACGCTAGTTGGAGTTCCTGCAAAGGGTATAGGTTGGGGTAGTGATGAATGACAATTATACTTAGAGGAATAATTTGAATGGACTCTATTTGAGAGTATAGTAATAGTTAAACATTAATGGAAATTTATAGTAATTATATGTTTGGTAGGAATTTTGAGTTATTTGTAGAGGTGCGAAAGAAAAAATGACTAAGGGTAAAGAACTTATTAGAAATACAGGCATACTTTTTATTGGGAAAATATCAACACAATTTGTGTCTTTTTTGTTATTACCATTATATACAGCTAGATTAGCTACTCAAGAATATGGGACGTTAGATTTATATACTACAATCGCGAGTTTATTAATGCCGTTTTTAACATTGCAATTAGAGCAGGCTGTTTTCAGATTTTTACTTACAGCGGAGGAGGATGAAAAGAGCGTCCTTTCTTCAACTGCGATTTTTCTGTTTCTTTCATCATTATTTCTAATTGCAATTTTTATACCTATTTCGCAGCTTGTCACAATACAGTTTAAAGGACAAGTATTAATGTATTATATAACCATGTTATTTAGTACTGTTTCACAGCAGTTACCTCGCGGATATGGAAGATATTCGCTGTATACGTTAGTTGCTTTTTTGTCATCAACAATTTCTATTATATTTTCCGTTCTTTTTATTTGTGGATTTAATCAGGGGATTGAAGGAATATTAACTGCAAGAATAATATCTGGAATTTTTTGTGTGATTTTTGTATTGATAAAGTCTAATCTATGGGAAAAATTTAGATTAAGATATTTTTCCAAGAAATGCTTGAAATCGATGTTGACTTATTCTACACCCTTGGTTTTCAATCAGCTAGCGAGTTGGGTTGTTAATTCATCAGATAGATTCATCATTATTGCTATTCTTGGAATATCCACAAATGGTATATATGCCATAGCTAATAAGTTTTTTTCATTAATTACAACAACTCTAAATATCTATAATTTAGCATGGACAGAGTCAGTTACGAAAACATTACATGATAGTGATCGTAATACATATTATAACAAGGTTTTTTCACTTACAACATCTTTTTTCTTGATGGCGGCTGCGGGAGTATCGTCAGGAATTGGTATTTTTTTTAAGTACTTTATTAATGCTAACTATGATGCAGCATATTATCAAATTCCGATTCTTGTATATGCAGCAATGTTTTCGGGACTATCTGCAAATGTTGGTAGTATATATATTGCTTATAAGAAAACGAAAGAGATAAGTTATACGACGATATTGACCGCTGTTATTAATGTAATAATCCACTTGGGACTTATTGGGTTTCTTAAGCTCTATGCTGCAAGTATTTCAACATTATTTTCTTTTTTTGCTATGTTTTTATACAGAATTTACAGATTGAGAAATATCGAGAAATTACATTTTGATGTTAAGGTACTTGTACCTCAGATTCCATTTGGAATTTTTGCATTGGTAACGTATTATATGAGAAATATAGTTTTACAACTGATTGCATTTGCTTTACTTGTAACTTATGCAGTTTATTTTATTTTTAATAAAGAAACTTTTCAATACCAGTTTAAACTTATCTTAGGCCGATTTAAAAAGTAACAAATAAAATTAAAAATAGATAAAGGCTTCAGAGATAAGGATTATGATTGTGTATCATCCTGTGTTAAAGCAATTTAGCCTATTATTAAGAACTAAAATTAAAA
Organism: Bacillota bacterium; assembly: GCA_023439505.1. Taxonomy (GTDB): domain Bacteria; phylum Bacillota; class Clostridia; order Lachnospirales; family Lachnospiraceae; genus Mobilitalea. The sequence continues at coordinate 11,264 of JAEXNR010000029.1, read as the reverse complement.
TAGGGAAGAGAAGTGGGTTTCGATTTTATTACTTTTTGAGCTGCCAAGCGCGGCGGAATAGGAGCAACTATGAAAGTGATTTTTATGACTAGTAATCCTTTTATTGAGCAACAGGCCATAGATATGTATGTTGAAGCAATTGCTAGCGAATATAGTATTGAACTTTGGGACTTAAGTAAAATCTATAATAGGTTGGATAAGGTTAGTGATCAGATTGAAAAAGTTATGAAAGTTAATTCAGTCAATGAATTTGAAAATATGGTAAATAATTCCTTGCGGGATGACATGGTAGTTATTATTACTAACATCATAATTCCCCAATTAGCCAAACTAAAAATATTATTTACAAAGAAAAAAATAACTATAATTAATATTAATAAAGAAGGATTAGCAGCATGGCTGGGAGATTCGGGTCTAGCTGAACGACTACATGGAGTGCCAATACAATCTAGAATCAAGCACAAGCTTAAGATGAATAGATGGATAAGAGGTGTCTATAACAAGGTCAAGTTTCATGGTATAAAATATGACTATCTTCTTTCTGCCTATGATTTTTACCCGGAACAGAGAAAGCGATTCATTAGGATACATAATATTAAATATGACGAATATCTGCAGGCAGAAAAGGAGCTACCATATGTTGACAAGCCTTATATTTTGTTTGTTGATGCAGCATATGTTGGCCATCCGATGTTTTCTCAAAGTAATCAGCCATTAGACGAAAATTACTATATAGGTTCACTGAATAGATATTTTGACAAGCTTGAGGATACGTATCATATGCCAGTGATTATTTCTTCACATCCCAAAGCCATGTATTCAGATGATACTTTTAATGGAAGACGCATTATCAAATACAAAACACCTAATTTGATAAAATATGCTAATTATATTATTTCTCACTATTCAACATCTTTAGTTGATGCTATATTGCTAGGAAAACCCATGAAAATAATGTTTTCCCAACAATTACTTGAATGCGCTACAAGATATTGTGTATTAATGGGGTGTAAATTTGCAGATTTGCTTAAAATAGACCTGGTAGATTTAGACAATCCGAGTAATAATGATTTTAGAATTGATAAAAATGCTTATGATAATTTTATATATACATATGTTCTGAATAGTAAAAAAATGGATCTAAATAATAAGGAAATTATTATGGAATTTATGCATGAATTGGAAAGTAATCTGAGCAAAAAATTTAGATAGGAGAGAGATTATAATGAAGACTATTGCTATAGTACCTATGAAATTGAACAATCGTCGTATGCCACAGAAAAATACAAAGTGTTTTACAAATGGTAAGCCCCTATGTTATTATATCCTGTCTACATTACTGGCAATTGACAGTATAGATGATGTATATGTATATTGTAGTAACTCTGATATCAAAAACTATATTCCAATTGAAGTGAAATATTTATGCCGATCTATCTCATTAGATCAGGATACTACTAAAATGAATGAAGTTTTACAGAGCTTTGCAGCCGAAGTTCCTGCAGATGTCTATGTAATGACCCATACAACAGCACCATTTATTTCAAAAGAATCAATTGAAAAGGGTTTAGAGGCAGTTATTAGTGGCGAGTACGATTCATCTTTTGCTGCGAAAAAACTACAGGATTTTTTATGGAAAGACGGTACACCATTTAATTATGAGCTGTATAACATCCCACGTACGCAGGATTTACCGGTACTATATGAAGAAACTAGTGGCTTTTATATCTATAAGAATGACGTCATGACTAAACTAAATCGCCGAATTGGTCAAAAACCTTATATTGTTGAGGTTGGTGAGATTGAAAGTATAGACATAGATGAGATGGAAGATTTCTTGATTGCAGATGCAATCTACAATCACATATTTAGAAAGGAAGTAAGTCCTTTATATTAATAGCTAAGCTGTAATCGGAAATTAGACCAAATTACCTGTACAAAATATCTATGAATAGGTTTATATGAGATTTTTTAGTTATGAACTCAAGATCATGAATAATATAGAAGGAGAAATGGTAGATGAATAGAGTGCATGTTTTAGACTGTACATTAAGAGATGGTGGATATTGTAATCAGTGGGAGTTTGGCTTTGAAAGTGTTAAAAAAATTACAAATGAATTGACTGAGGCAAATATTGATATTATTGAATGTGGATTTTTAACAAATAAGGTAGTATATGATCCAAATATTACAAAGTTTACGACAATAGAAGAGATAAGTACTGTAATTCCTGAAAAAAGAAAAGATAAGTTTTTTGTGGCTATGATGAATTATGGAGAGTATGACATAAATGATTTACCGGAATATGATGGCTCATCTATTGAAGGAATAAGAGTAGCATTCCATAAGAAAAATCTTGTTGAAGCATTGAAATTGTGTGAACAGATTAAAGAAAAAGGATATAAGGTATTCATACAGGCTATGGCATCATTGAGCTATACTGATGAAGAGTTTATGGATATGATTCGTAGTGTTAATAAATTTGAGCCTTATGCTTTTTACATTGTTGATAGCTTTGGAATGATGAAAGGTAAAGATTTAATCCGCTTGTTTTATATGGTGGAGCATAATCTAAAAGAAAAGGTTTGGATTGGTTTCCACTCACATAATAATATGCAACTTGCGTATTCAAATGCACAGTCATTAGTATGCGTTCAGACAAATAGAAATTTAATTATTGATTCTTCTGTTTATGGTATGGGAAGAGGTGCCGGTAATCTTAACACGGAACTTTTTGTTGAATATCTGAATGAAAATGCGGAAACCAGTTATAACTTAAAACCGTTACTATTTATTATTGATAAAATTTTAAATGACTTTTATCAACTTAATTACTGGGGATATTCTCTACCGAATTATTTATCCGCGTCTCATTATGCTCATCCTGATTATGCAAGTTTTCTTGATGATAAAAAGACACTGACTGTTGAAGATATGAATGAAATCTTTGATATGATGGACGAGGACAAAAAAGATTCCTACGATAAAGAATATATCGAAGAACTTTATCTGAGATATATGGCAACCGAAAAAGTTCAAGATGAACATAAAGTTGAATTGAGAGAAAAATTAGCTGGAAAAAGAGTTGTTCTTATCGCTCCAGGCAAAAGTTGTATAGATGAGCAAACAAAGATTTTAGATATTATTTTATCTGATGATGTAATATCAATAAGTATAAATTTCGATTATCAAGATACGGATTTTATTTTTTTAAGTAATCTAAGACGTTTTAGAGATTTGGATAAAACTAAGAAAGGGAAATGTATCGTAACTTCTAATATTCCTGCTGATAATGTATATTTGCAGACCAAATATTCAGATTTGCTAACGAATGAAAGAGCGGTTAAGGATAATGCTGGGCTGATGGCAATTAGATTCTTTATTAATTATGGTGTTAAAGAAATACTTCTAGCTGGTTTTGACGGATATTCTCATGATGTGAATGAAAACTATGGTGATAGTCATATGGCATTAGTTACAAAAAATGCCGTTCTAGATGCGATGAATGAGGGGATGATTAGAGTGATTCGGAACTATTCTAAAGAGATTAAGATTAATTTTTTAACGATACCCAAATATGTTAAGATTTAATTTTTTATATTAATCATATTTTGATATTATGCACAATCAATATAATGGGAAATGTGTGTTAATATAGAATCCCAGCAATCTATTTTATCCCTATATATTGTTAAGTGTATAAGTAAAAAAAGATAAAGTATCACCGGCAGCGAAAGGGGAAAGTATAATGAAAATATTGTCATTTGGTGAGATACTGTTAAGACTGGCTGCACCTGAATATACGAAATTATTTCAGAAAGAAAGCCTTGTTTCAACTTTCTGTGGTGGAGAAGCTAATGTAGCTGTTTCTTTGTCAATATTTGGTTTGGAATCAGTTTATTTAACAAAAGTTCCAGATAATGATGTAGGTATAGCTGCAGTCAATTCCATGCGCTATTTTGGAGTAGATACTTCAAAAATACTTTATGGAGATGGTCGTATGGGACTTTATTATCTGGAAAAGGGGGCATCTCAGCGTCCTTCTAAGGTGATTTATGATCGAGAGAATTCGGTATTTTCGTTGGCTGAAAGGACAGATTTTGATTGGGATTCTATTTTTAAGGATGTAAATTGGTTCCATTGGACTGGAATTAACCCAGCACTTTCAGATAATGTAGCGGATATTTGTTTGGATGCCTGTATAGCTGCAAAGAAGCAAGGAATTACGATATCTTGTGATTTAAACTATAGAAAAAAACTATGGAGTAGCAATAAGGCGCAGTTGGTTATGAATAAGCTTATGCCTTATGTCGATATCTGCATGGCTAATGAAGAAGATACAGGCAAAGTATTAGGTATTAAATTAAATGACAATGATATAGAATCTGGTAAATTAAATAAATTTGGATATGAGACCGTGGCACGGGAAATATGTGAAAAATATGGTTGCAAGTATGTGGCAATAACATTAAGAGAAAGTATCTCTGCTAGTCATAATGGGTGGAGTGCTATGCTTTATGACAGAAGTAAGAATGAATCGTATTATTCACGTCATTACGATATTCAGATCATTGACCGCGTTGGCAGTGGGGATAGTTTTACAGCAGGTATCATTTACAGCTTTATTGTGGAAAAGGAAAATCAAGATATAATTGATTTTGCTACAGCTTCAGCTTGCTTGAAACATACAATAGAGGGTGACTACAACAGATCTACCATAGAAGATGTGGATAATCTCCTTAAACTAGGAGGAAATGGTAGGGTACAAAGATAGGCTCATAATACCGATATATGGTGCCCTATAAAGATTTAAACTATAACAAAATAGGACTACATAAGTAAACCTATTTTTCTAATTATTATTAATGAAATGAGGCTTTTGGATATAAATTCTTTATCTTAACTTGGATATTGTTTGCTGAAAATCTCATTAATCTTATTTATCATGATACCTGGTGCCTGGTACAATATATAAAATACAATGTGAATATTCCAGAGGTGAATCCATCCCCAATCCGGTCGCTGGAAATCATATAATTGTATCTCTTAATCTGCATCGCTAAAGGTATCATGGGACAGAATAATTATTAATACTGCTACGCACCGCTTATGCGGCAAGGCATTGACAATTTTTCTATTCCAAGATAATTAGTAATTAAGCAGAAAAAGGTGATTTCCATCCTGCTGTGTGAGTACAAAAATATTGAAATAGTGGAAGGAGCGGTATGCTCAGACCATGTACATTTATGTGTAAGTATTCCACCCAAAGTAAGTATATCCGATTTTGTGGGATGTTTTGTCAGACATCCGGATTAGACATAATAAATGGACAAAATCATTTTGGGTAAGAAGGATATTATGTCGCCACAGTAGGAAATGTCACTGAAGAAGCAATTAAAAGATATATACAAGAATAGCAAGAAGAAACAAAAAAGAAGAAACTAGATAGCCTCTTTTAGAGGCAGACGATAATGGTGCTTGCGATACTCGCTTTTCAGGCGCGCAGGTAATCAGCCCTTATAGGGCTAATATCAAACCACCATTTGAAATGGTAGTTAGTGACTTTTTTGATGTACCATAGGGTAATGTCTCCTTGAGATAAGGCTTAAATATATTTATTCAAGGGCCGCTCTCTTTACATAAAATACATCAGCAACGAGAGCGACGGCACATTCTAGGACATTTGTTGACGTAAGTAGAAAAAATATCCTATAAAATGAGGAGATTGCGAGAGGCTTCTTGAAAATGAAATAGGAAAGGTGAGGTTTGTTGCTATGAATATAATCTTGTTATCGGGTGGTTCAGGGAAACGTCTATGGCCTTTGTCCAATGATACCAGATCAAAGCAGTTCCTGAAGTTGCTAAAGAATGAACAGGGTGATCTGGAATCTATGGTACAGCGTGTTCATGGACAGATACATACTGCCGGTATTAAAGCAAACATCGTGATTGCTACAGGAGCTACCCAGGTTGATTCCATACAAAACCAATTGGGAAAAGACGTAGATATCGTTCTGGAACCGGAACGCAGGGATACTTTTCCTGCAATTGCCCTGTCCTCCGCTTATCTTGCCCTGGAGAAGCGGGTTGATCCGGAAGAAGTAGTATTGGTTCTGCCGGTAGACCCTTATGCAGATATTCAATACTTTCATTCCCTTCTTCAGATGGAAGCGGCCGTAAAATGTGGTGTGGCTGATCTGGTATTAATGGGAATTAAGCCCACATATCCGTCTGAGAAATATGGATACATCGTTCCTGTGGAGGGAGAAGTTAATCAACTAAATACAAATGGGATGGAGCTATCTATTTATCCTGTAGAGAGATTTACGGAGAAACCATCGGTATCTCTCGCAATGGAGTTGATTATACAAGGTGCGGTATGGAACGGCGGAGTGTTTGCTTTCAAATTAAAGTATTTGATGGATATTGTAAATCATTATGTTGACTTGTCTGGGAAAGAGATTAAATCTTTTGCAGATTTGAGGGATCACTATCATATCTTTAAGAAAATAAGTTTTGATTATGAAGTAGTGGAGAAAGCAAATTCCATCGCGATGATTTCTTATGATGGTTTCTGGAAGGATCTTGGCACCTGGAATACCTTGTCGGAGGAGATGGGAGATGAATGTCTGGGACAAGTTGTTCTGGGAGAGGGTACACAGAATACCCACGTTATTAATGAATTGTGTATCCCCATCGTTGCCCTTGGTGTAAAGGATCTGATTGTTGCAGCAAGTCCGGATGGTGTTTTAATCTCTGATAAGAATAAGAGTGCTCATTTAAAATCGTATGTAGATGGGATAAGCGACAGACCCATGTATGAGGAACGTCTGTGGGGAGATTATAAAGCTCTGGATTATACCAGCTATGAGGATGGAACCAAGTCTTTGACAAAGCACCTGACTATCAAAGCCGGTCAGGGAATTGATTACCGTGCCCATAGTGTCAGAGATGAAGTATGGATTATTGTGGACGGAAGCGGAGAGATGGTTTTAGATGGTGAAGTTCATAAGGTAGGGCGAGGAGACAGTCTTTATATTGCACGAGGACAAAAGCATGCATTGAGAGCAGATATGACTTCGGATATTCATTGTATTGAAGTGCAGTTTGGTTCTGAGCTTAGTATGGATGATATTACGAAGTATAGATGGAAATGGTAGTATTCAGTTGGTGTCAGGCACCATGTCTAAAGAATGAGATAATATCGGCAATGCCATTTAGATAATCGTTCGATTTTTGTTTGGTAATATAAAAACAGATTGATATCATGACGGGAAGCACGAAAGCAATCATAATAAGGGAGAAAAATAGGTCAGCGATGTAGAATAAAAAAGTTGTGCAGCACAAATAGACAGATTTCAAATCTGTCTCAAAAGATGTATAATTACGGTATTGGTTAGGCTACTCGATAGTGAAAACTGACTGCGCCAATACCCCGAAGGTTACGTGGGAAGGAACGGTCTTCGTCTTTATCTACACTTAGGAATCGTTGTATCCAGCCAATGACATCAGGTGGATGTGCATCAGCAATGGATTTCAGAAACTCGTAGCAAATTTTACAAGCCATGGAGTAGTTCAGCATATAGTTGTGTTTGTTTTTCTTTTACGAATTTTTTGAGATAGAAGTGTGCGAGGCAATTATCTCGGAGAAGTTATGCACGATAAGCTTTGCGAAGATTTCCTGCTTTATGTACTCCACCTTTTTTGCATGAAAGTTCATCATACCGACTGCATATTTGAGTTGACGGAAAGCATAGAGATAATATCGGTACCAGGTACAATGTCCAAATGATTTCAGCTGCCTTTTCATAGATGTCACGCTCTGAAGCTCAGCAACCTGTGATGAAAGATTGTCTTTCTCTGAACGAAGTTCTGATACTTCTGCTTCGATGGAGTGAGTATTAATAGTTTTATTGGATTTCTTATTGCTCATTGAATATACACGCTCCTCTTCAAGAAGCTGACGTTTCCAGTTGTAGAGATTTTCTCTTGTTGTTCCATGCTCAGCTGCGACTCTTTGGCTGCTTTGCTCCGGGGTAATATCGGTACCTGGTACAATATCTAAACTAGTAGGTCATCATGTATTAAGAAATAGATATCGAATATTTATTGAAATGTTTGTTATTATATGGTAAAATATCCTTGATTTGTTTTATAAAGAAGAGTGATACACACGGATACATTTTAGGACAAGTTAATTTATCACGCATCTTGTTGTATTTAATATGATAATATAGGCGATACTATAAGCTAAATTATTATTTTACTTTGGGAGTATAATTATGTTAAATGATTTGATAAGTATATGTTGGGATATAACGTCGAGATGCAATGATAATTGTAAATACTGCTATAGAAATTCGAACAACTCGGATTTAGATATAGAGAGTAATAAAATTATATTAAAAAAGTTATTATCTTTTGGTGTTAAGAAAATATCCTTTGTTGGTGGGGAGCCACTTCTATATAATGATCTTATCGAATTGGTTAAGTATGGAAGGGAAATCGATACCAATAACACTATTTTTTCAATCACCACTAATGCAATTATTTTATGTGATTATGATGAAAATCAGAGAAATTTTTATATAAATGAAAATTTACTATCACAAATTACGGAATTTTTCAATTGGATTACTTTTTCTTTAGATGCATCGGATTCTATAACACAAACTATAATTGGAAGAAATAAATTACATTTCGATCGGATTTGTTATTTACTAAATTATTTTATGATAAATAATATTGACAAGAAAATTAAGATAAATACTGTGGTAAATAAATTAAATATGAACGAGCTTGAAAAATTATATGATTTACTTCTTAAATACAATGTAAATAGATGGAAATTATTCAAATTCCTTCCCTCTAGAGAAAGGGCATTGAAAAATAAAACTATGTTTGATATTACAGATTATGAATTTAATAATTGTGTAAGTGGTCTTTTGAATTCAAAAGATGTATATAATGATAATATCAAAATATCAATTAATAATTATGAAGATTTTAATAAAAGCTATATTACAATATCATCCGAAGGAATGTTAATTGTATATGATGGAAGCAGTTATAATAAAAAGCTTAATCTATTAAAAGATGATATAAATGATATTACAAAATATATAGATGTAAACAAATATTTACAAAAAAGATTAGATTATGTTGATCTTTAGAAAGGTTTTATATGGATAATAGTAAATCGGATGAACTTGAGAAGAAGAGCCTAATTCATATGATCGCAACTAATGGAATATTTATATTATTTATTACAGTAATGATTACTTATATTTTAAATAGAATATTTGATTTTATTTGGTTAAAATATGCCCCCTGCTTTTTGATGGGGGCTTACATATTTTTTATTTTATATGCAATTTTTAATAAACGTAGTAAAAAAATGTTTCAAGAGGTCAAAAATATTTTAATTATTGGCTTTTTAATCATAAATCCGATATTAATTTCAGTTTTATTTTATTCGGTTACATTTTTTAGCCAACCGAATAATGATAAATTAACTTTATTGGATTTTTCTTTGAAAACTTTTAGTGATAATAATTTTGCTTTTTTGTTCTTTTTGACGACTATTATTTGTTATTTTATTCTATATACAATTGAAGAAATACAAAAACTAGTTCAAAATAGCAATGAAATTACAAGTACATTAGTAGATTGTAAGGTAAATTGTCATTTACATAATATAATAGGTAGTATACATGATAATCAAAATGGTTATATACATAAATTGGAAGGGATTGAGTGCAATCAAAATGATAATATACATAAATTGGAAAATATAATAACAAATCAAAATAAGTATATTCAGAAATTAGAATTTTTAGAAAATAAATTAGAGAAACAGTTTACTTTTGCTTATACTGCTACATGCATACCGCTTAGATATAATAAAGATAGCAATAGTATTTATATTTGCTTAATTGAAAATAAATCTCATAAAGAAGCTGCATGGATGTTTCCGGGAAATCATGTGAATATAAATAAAAATCAGTCAGATAATGAGCCGGATCTAGCAGAGATAAAGTATATACCGCATAATGATATTATTGATAGTGCAAAAAATGAAGCTGGATTGGTTGATTTAAAACTTATAGATTTAAATTTTCAATATATTGATCCTTTTGAGAGTAGTTCAAAATATAATTATCCTGACACTTGTTGGCCTGTCAATGCGCCTGTATTTAATTATTTATTTAAAGTAAGTAACCATGCAAAATGTTATGAATTACACGGACACAGATGTCATTATGACTTTACTTATGTGGGAGAATACAATGAGATAGAAAGTAAAGATGCTAAATTTAAGGTTGTTGAAGTTGAATTCAGATTAGATAGGTTTAAATTTACTGACGATGATAAAGCTGAGGATATATCCATCATACAAAGCATTTTAGGGAAAGAGATAAATAAAAGTATAAAAAGAAATGGAAATAAATACCAAAATATATCGGCAGATAAACTTTTTTTAAACAGCATTCCCTTAATGATTTACAATACTCTAATTTTTTATAAAACTTTATATAAAACCCAGGGAAATAGGACTAAATAGCATCACATTGGCGCCTGGCTCCCCATACCTATCTATGTTCGATTGATAGGATATTAACTATATGGTAAAATTATGATATGAAGTAATCGAGTACAGGGTGTGTTAGCCTCCCATGAAGGGAGGTGGTGCCAATGCAGACTACATATGAAACATTATCTTTAATGCTTACATTTGGACTACTGCTCATAGCACTGCTTACCTATTTAGATAATAGGAATAATAAGCGAAAAAAATAACCGCCCCGTCTTAGCCGGACCCGGGCGGTTATTTAACTGACACAGAGGCTAACCACTTTATGGGCGGTTGCTCCTTTTCATAAATTAAGTATATCATTAGAACGAAGAATTGTAAATAATAGTTTCATATTTCTACTTAAGATAATATCGGTACCTGGTACAATGTCCAAATTCTGTACTGTAAAATATTAAATTTTCAAGGTTCTTTTGAAAGGGTAGGCATAGAAAATCTATGTTTTGTTCCCTGCATCATGACATTGGTCTTTATATGGAGTTTCCTGATAACCTTTTTGTTTGAGCTTATAAATCTTGCGGTCAAGAATTGATTTCCAAACGTTATGAAACCAGTTTGATTTACCAAACAACAATACTACCTTCGGGCTTATTATGTAATATATTTTAATGAAACAGCGCCCCCATAAAGAAATAGAAAGATAGCAATCTCGATACCTGCGCAGGATCCA
>JAEXNR010000005.1 GCA_023439505.1 Bacillota bacterium | reverse complement strand
ACATTAATTGTAATATTTACCTTGCAAAAAAAAGTAAATCATTGTACAATATAAACTATTAAGGAAACAAATGGAATTTAACCTCATATTTATTAAGTATAACGTTAAACTCTATTGATTTGATCTCGGGTGTTTGACACCTTCCCATATGATTAAATCCTTCAAAGCCAGTAATTGCTTTATTTTTTTGTCAATTTTAAAAATATATATTGCACGTCCCACTATAATACGGTATAATTGTATTGAGGTGATTCTTATGAGATTAGGCTGGACTACAGGAAAATATTCAACTACTTACCGTGCGGTGAAAACAATCCGAGTCGATGGTCAAAACAAAACTCTTATCGTTAAAAATTTCGGATCCGATAAATATATTTGCGAAACTTATGGTGTTTCTGACGCTAAAGCATGGGCTAAGGATCAGGTTCAAAAAATGGATGAAGCTGAAAAAGAAGAAACGCCTTCTTATTCCATTGAACTGAATGCGGGTACTGATCTTATATTAGATGACCAGCGTTGTTTCAACGGCGGATATTTATTTCTTCAGGCCATTTATTATAATCTAGGGCTGGACAAGATATGCACTTCTATTAAGAACCGGCGTGATTTTGATTATAATCTCAACTCCATTCTTTCCCGCCTACTCTACACCAGAATACTTTATCCTTCTTCCAAACTGAGTGCTTACAAGGCTTCCCAGCGTTTTATTGAACAGCCTGATTTTGACCTGCATCAGATCTACCGATCTTTATCTGTTCTTGCATCGGAGTCTGACTATATCCAGAGCCGTCTGTTTAAAAATAGCATGCAGATAGCAAAGCGGCGTACCGAAGTTATTTACTATGATTGTACTAATTTCTATTTTGAGATTGAAGAAACCGAAGATGACAAACAGTTTGGCATGTGCAAAGAGAACCGTCCTCTTCCCATCGTTGAAATGGGACTTTTCATGGACAGGGACGGCATCCCTCTCGCTTTTTGTATCAATCCGGGAAATGAAAACGAACAGCAGTCCCTCATTCCACTTGAAAAAACGCTGATAAATAAATTTGATATGTCCCAATTCATTGTCTGCACGGATGCAGGCCTTTCCTCTAATAACAACAGAATATTTAACAATTATTCAAAGGAAGAAGGAACGCGTGATTTCATTACCACACAGTCCGTAAAAAAACTGAAAAAGGCATACAAAGACTGGACTCTTTCTACAAAGGGCTGGTACTGCTTCGGAGAAAATAAGTCGATAACGTATGATTTGAACAATCTTGACGAGGAAAATGATCTTGAAAAAATTTATTACAAGAGCCGATGGATAAAGGAAAAAGTAGATGTTACCATAGATGGTATAAAGAAAAAAGTAGAGCTAGAGCAACAACTCATTGTCACTTATTCAATCAAGTACCGGAATTATCTTCGTTCCATAAGAGACCGGCAGGTGGAACGCGCGTTGAAGGCTGTCAAAGCAGGAGAAAAAGCTGTTGAAAAGAAAAAACAGAATGATCCCAAACGTTTTATAAAAGCAAACCGCTGTACAAAAGAGGGAGAAGTTGTAGATAAAACGGTTTACTACATCGACGAGGATTCCATTGCCGTGGAGGAACTGTATGACGGTTTCTATGCAGTATGTACCAGTCTGGATGATCGTGCTGAGGCTATCGTAAAAATAAACCAGCGCAGATGGGAAATTGAAGAATGTTTTCGAATCATGAAGAGTGAATTCCAGGCACGACCTGTGTACCTAAAACGCAAGGAACGAATTGTTGCACATTTCATTACCTGTTTTATCGCCCTGATTATTTATCGATATCTTGAGAAGAAATTGGATAACCGTTATACATGCAGTCAGATCATAGATTCATTACAGGAAATGAATTTTATAAAACATGATGGGAAAGGCTATCAGCCAACCTATACCCGTACTGAACTGACGGATGCACTTCACGAAGCTTTTGGCTTCTGCACCTCCAAGCAGATCGTACCAGTAAAAAAAATGAAAAATATTTGTGCAAAGACAAAAAAGATGAAAGTGTAACGTGCAAGCTCAAAATTTAAGAAAGTCCTACAAGCCTGTAAAATCATAGCTTGCGGGACTTTTTTGTCGTTTCAGGTGTCAAAGACAGGATTATATACGTTTTTTCCGAATATTTCAAAGGAATTCTCAATAAATTTCATTCCATTAGTTCAGCACGCATCAAATTTCTTAAAACGCCTGCAAATTTCGCCTGACCGGTGCAAGCTTTTAGCTTGGAACAGTGTGAGCAAATTGGTTCACCGGTGTAGTCATTCCATATTGACGGTGTGCTCGGATACTTCTTCATTGATGAATAATATGTTGACAGCAGGAACCACATTCCACACCAAAACAGGCCTGGGGACAGGTTTCTCGTCACCCATGATGAAGGGGACAAGAAGCCTGTCGGCACTCTGTGCCAGCCTAGCATGGATGCCCTGTAAGTGGTAAACTATAACCAGCGGATGGGGGTGCGGACATAATCTTGGACCGATTACGCCGCAATTAAACCTAAGCTTTTGCTGGAAAGTACTTGCCGTTTACATGCCCCTACAGTAAACAAATGAAACACCGTTCAGTTGAGTTCCTTACACCGCTAATGTGAAACAAGGGTACCGTTTATCCGAAATGTGCAAACGCCCTCTGTATCATTCTGGTCATGGCTATTATTTCCCTTGGGTAGTATCATGAAAAAGTTATTTTGTTATCTTTTGTTAATATAGATCGACATAAAATAAGCTGTCCAATAGGTCTATGACCTACGGACAGCTTATTTATATCATTATTTCATCAAACCAAATTCTATCTGGGATGATAATTATGCAATAATTGTTGCTACCTTACATTGGGGAGTTTCTTCGTTATTATAAAAGGTTGTTTTTGAGGTTTTTATTATACTATTTACAGCTATTACTTGATGAAAAAATATGTTAAATGAGTTTTCAGTATCATATCAGTATCACGAATAGATAAAGCCTACAGCCCTTGATAGAGTAACTACAGGTCCTTTTGCTTATAACGCTCCTACATATTTCAAAAACAGTGATACCGCTAATAATGATGAGAAATAGAATAACATTTGTGTTATCGAGAAGAAGCTTTTCAAAAATAGCTTTGGCTTGCCTGGTAAATCCATTATATTCATTTTAAAGTCTATCTCATCTTCATCTTTCACTATTACATTCTCATATAGCTTTCTAAATAACTTTTCCAAAAATAGATAGTACGTACTTAAAATCATGAACAAAATAATAGGAAAATATACTATCATCATATATTTCTTATCTTCACTCTTGCTTATAAAGGTTATTGTTGCCACAACAAGGGTTATAGTCCAACTCTTTAAGGTAAATGAATTGTTTGCTAACCGGTTTATAACAGATTGTATCATTTCTAGGTGCTTTATTTTCTTATTCACTTTTAACCTCCTTTGTTATTTTTTATTTGCATTTTCATGCTCAATTAATTTATAAAGAAAATCCATTGCTATTTCGTTATTAAGGTTATAATTTAAATTAGAAATACTACGAGAACTCCCTTCGTATTTCCTATACCACTCATCAAGTATATTACTATCGATTTTTATTAATTGAGTTAAATCAATATCATATTCTATATTTAGCGATTTATTATTCTCGGCAAAATTCCTATGTTCAAGAGTTGGCTGCGTTCTATATTCTGAAAGGGATTTTTTTCGTATAAGTGTTGTGGCTATAATTTCGGAGAATATCCATGGTGATGATGTTTTATTTTTGATTGTATTTTTTACTTTTTCGATTGTCTCAAATGAATTATCAGTATTTAACACAAATACAGCTTCTACATTATCTATCATTTTATATAATGCTGTTTGCAACATCATATGTACATGGCTAGTGGAATAATTTCTTTTGTCATAATCAAACATGTCTGGATTACTATCCATTCTGCTATGTGCTTCATCTATGTCTCTTAATAATTTAACAGAATTACCCCAGACACATGAATCAATAAATGCAGTGATATTAAATTTTTCATATAACCAGCCTGCCAGTCCCATTGCAATAGTCTCATCTTTATGAGAGTGAGATATAAAAATATCGGCTTTAATTGCCGGAAACCAATCGTTTTGTATCTTGGTGCCATCGAGAATCCCATTGACTAAGTAATTATTAATTTCATCTTTAATTATTCTTTTATGTATCTCGAAGAGTTTTTCACCTTCAGAGACGTATTGTGTGAACTTATTAGCATTACTAACTTTGTAATTAAATCCCGAATACATGTTCTTTCCTCCTAAAGATATTTATTGTTTACAGTTTACGTCATTTTCTATATAAATACAATAAAATTTACCATATTTTGTTTTTCCGAATTGACCAAAATAGAAACTTCCTCACATAATACCTAGAATATATTTAATTGTCATTAAACCTCCCCTTTTTATGTGTTTTACGTTATTTTATACACTTCTTCCATTCTTCAGCAACATCATACTCCCAGTTAATTCAATAACCAGTCTCCTTACCCAACAAGAACGAAGTTGTAATCATCGAAGTCTTTCCCTTAGGAAGAGGTAGTCTGAAACCAGTTACGCGTTACTTAATTGAACCTCACATTACTCATTCACGTGATAATATAACATCAACTGGAATCAATTAATAAAAATAGGGTGCACCTATAGTAAATTTATGGTATACTCAACGCATAGTATTTGTATTTTATTAAAAGTGTTTATTAAAGGAGTGCTGACAAAATGAAGATTTATGATTCTGATATTAGATCTTTATTACTAAATAGTTTTCTTGAGGTTGATGAATTTATTAGCGAAGAGGATACTGTCGTTATACATGAATTAGATGTATGCTCCGGCATTTCAAGAGTTGATATAGCTGTTATAAATGGAAAGCTTCATGGCTATGAGATTAAGAGCATGCAAGATAATCTTGATAGATTACCATTTCAAATAGAGTCTTACAATCAAGTTTTTGATACAATGACCATCGTGGCTTATGAAGATCATATTAAAAAAATAAAGACTATCGTCCCAAAATGGTGGGAAATAAAATGTGTTTCATCTAAAGAGGACAAGTTTATTATGAAAACTGTTCGCCAAGGAAAGCAAAATAGCAACATCAATGTGTATAATGTTGCCATGCTGCTTTGGAAAGATGAAATGATTGATTTATTATTAACCCACGGCGATATAATAAAGGGCTATAGAAGCAAAACACGAAATGATCTAGCGAAAATGATTGAACAGCATGTTTCATATCATGATGTTTTAGATTATGTTCGTCATACCCTTAAATACCGACAAGGTTGGAGAGCTGCTTCATTACAAATGTTAAATGATGATTACTGCAATAAGTAACCCACTGTGTTGATCCCCCCGGCTTTGAATTATGTAGAGTTGCTTTTTCATAGATTGCAGAGTCGCCATAACTGAATTCTTTCCCTGAATAATAACTCGATCCAACTATCTCTCTTGCCATATCAATTACAGATCGAACAACCAAGCCACGTGAACGATCTTTTTCTCCTTTTAGCACGATATACTCATTATTAGTCGTATATTTAATTTTAGGTAATATACCAAATTTCATTCTACTAAAATCCAATTCACTTTCTGTAAATTTGGTAACTCCGTAATCAGAATACGCTAACTCATACTTCGGATAAAGTTCATTCAGCTTTTCAAATATCTTAATATCATATCTTTTATAAGCAACTGTTCCGCCTGCCTCCATATCCAGTTTTTCAGGGAATGAAGTTAAGCATATTACAACTTTGTTAATAATTTCTGAATCTATATCTATTTTATCTAATTGGCTTTTGTAAGATGTGAATGCAACGCTTGCATCCTTATTATTAAGTACCTCCTCTGCATCTAAAAATATGTCGATAGCGCAATTATATTCATGTTCGGTAATATACTCCGCAATCGTATCGTATGATATACCGTCAAAGTCTTCCGGAACTGATATCTTAAATGCTAAGTATGATGTCTTTTCTGCTAATTCATCATAAAATTCATATACGTCATCAGGATATAGTAGCGGACGTGCATCAATACCATTGCTATTAGCATAGTCAATCATGGAATTCAACAAGATACGGTTTTCATCGCATCTTATTGTATCAATATAAATCGCGCCCCTAAAACATTCCTTTAAAGTCGAAAAGAAAGAAGCAGGTGCAATATCATCAACAAGTTCTAACACGGGAATAAATTCTGAATCACCAATTGCTAATTCCTTTAAAGCAATTTGTTCTCCTTTTTTCCATTTCAAAATCGGATAGTATGAAGCAGTACTCATATAATAAAGCCCTCCTAAAAATATATTTTACATTATCATACAATATATTACAACATATTTCTATCATAATTTACATATAAATATAAATATTTGAAATAATTACTATTTTAACTCGGTTGGTATAAAAAGACACCTGCCGTAGCAAGTGCCTGATCAGCTTAAAAAAACCCCAATTAACGAAATCAAGGCCACTGACATAAGAAAATAGCAAAATAAAATGATTGCAAAGAATTATTCGTCAACTTATCTGAAAAAACTTAACAATCAATTCGCAGTTAAGTATTATGTTCTACGAGAAAACCCATGCCATAAGGCTGGGAGCATAGGAAGGACCAAAGCTGAGGATTTTGATTCTTGGATGAAAAAGGAATACTTTAAATTTATTGCAACATAACAAAGCCTGAAGGCCATGCAGCTCTTAGCACATTATATTGGACTGGGGTAAGAATCGGAGAGCTCTTGGCATTAACACCTGCAGATATTAATTTTACTGATAAAACAATTTCGATTAATAAATCTCTGCACCGGAACAAAGGGAAGGACACAATCAATCCACCTAAGACACCAAAAGGGAATCGCACTATAACACTTCCAGACTTCTTATGCAACATATT
The DNA here is from genome assembly GCA_023439505.1 of Bacillota bacterium. GTDB lineage: Bacteria > Bacillota > Clostridia > Lachnospirales > Lachnospiraceae > Mobilitalea. Next base: position 157,339 of record JAEXNR010000005.1, on the reverse strand, counting down.
GCAAAAGTATCTAGAACAAATCTACGAGCTATCAAATGATGATCGGATATTCCCTTATACGAAATCTTTTCTTTATGGGGAAATGAGAAGGGGATCAAAGGCTTCCGGTGTGAAAATTATAGATTCATGAATTGAGACACTCTCATGCATCATTATTAATTGAGATGGGCTTTACTCCGTTGTTGATTGCTGAGAGACTTGGCCACGAGAAAGTTGAGACAACATTAAATACTTATTACACCTTTACCCTAGTAAACATGGGGAAGTAGCCACTAAATTAAACGAACTAGTATCAAATTAGTATTACGATAAAACAAAGAAAACCCCAAACCCTTATAAATAAAGGCTTGGGGTATTTTTTTTATTATGCAATAATTGTTGCTACCTTACCGGAACCAACAGTTCTTCCACCCTCACGGATAGCGAAACCTAAACCTTGCTCCATAGCGATCGGATGAATCAGTTCGATTGACATCTCGATGTTATCGCCAGGCATACACATTTCTGTGCCTTCTGGTAAGTTGCAAACGCCAGTTACGTCAGTTGTTCTGAAATAGAACTGAGGTCTGTAGTTATTGAAGAAAGGAGTATGACGTCCACCTTCTTCTTTTGTTAAAACGTAAACCTGAGCGGTAAATTTCTTGTGGCATTTGATTGAGCCTGGTTTGCAAAGAACCTGACCTCTTTCAATTTCATTTCTCTGAACACCACGAAGAAGTGCTCCGATGTTATCACCAGCCTGTGCATCATCAAGAAGCTTTCTAAACATTTCGATACCGGTAACAACAACTTTACGTGTTTCTTCTTTGATACCAACGATTTCAACTTCTTCAGATACTTTAAGAACACCACGCTCAACACGTCCGGTAGCAACAGTACCACGTCCGGTAATGGAGAATACGTCCTCTACAGGCATTAAGAAAGGCTTATCTTTATCTCTCTGAGGATCCGGAATCCAAGTATCAACTGCGTCAAACAGTTCAAGAATCTTATCTCCCCAAGCGCTGCTAGGGTCTTCAAGAGCCTTAAGAGCGGAACCTTGGATAATAGGAGTATCATCACCAGGGAATTCATATTCAGTTAATAAGTCTCTGATTTCCATCTCAACTAATTCGAGAAGTTCAGCATCATCAACCATATCGCATTTATTCATAAATACTACGATATAAGGAACACCTACCTGACGGGAAAGTAAGATATGCTCTTTTGTCTGAGCCATAACACCGTCAGTAGCAGCAACAACGAGGATAGCACCATCCATCTGAGCAGCACCAGTAATCATGTTCTTTACATAGTCAGCGTGTCCAGGGCAGTCAACGTGTGCGTAGTGTCTGTTCTTTGATTCATATTCAACGTGAGCAGTAGATATTGTGATACCTCTTGCCTTCTCCTCTGGAGCTTTATCAATCTGATCAAATGCGATTACTTCACCTGTACCAAGTCTCTCATGAAGAGTCTTTGTAATTGCTGCTGTAAGAGTTGTCTTACCATGATCAACGTGACCAATGGTACCAATATTACAATGCGGTTTGTTTCTTTCAAATTTAGCCTTAGCCATTTTACAACGTCCTCCTTAAAAAATAATTGCTTATAAGCAAATGTTCAATTTCCCTAAAATCAGGGGCTTGTTTATATATTGCCTCATATGCCTAATTATATTTCAAGTTAGAAATATTTTCAAGCATAAACAATTGATATCATAACATTTTTATCAATAAAACGATTTATTTACCTTTTGTGGAAAGTACCTTTTCCTGTACGTTCTTCGGAACCGGTTCATAGGAATGGAAAAACATGGAATAAGCGCCACGTCCCTGTGTTCTTGAACGAAGGGAAGTTGAATAACCAAACATTTCTGACAACGGAACGAAACCTCTGATTAATTTGGTGCCATTCATATCTTCTGTTCCTTCGATACGACCACGACGGGAGCTGATATCACCGATAACATCACCCATATAATCTTCCGGAACGGTAACTTCTACTCTCATGATAGGCTCAAGAAGAACTGCTCCGCCTTTGTGCATCGCATCTTTAAATGCCATGGATCCGGCGATCTTGAATGCCATTTCACTGGAGTCAACTTCATGATAAGAACCATCATAACAGGTCGCTTTAATACCGAGTACCGGATATCCGCCAAGTACACCGGCTTTTGTAGCTTCCTGAATACCTGCATCTACTGCCGGGATGTATTCTTTTGGAATTGCACCACCAACAATAGCGTTAACAAATTCGTAAACCTTTTCTGCGTTGGCATCCATAGGCTCGAAACGAACTTTACAATGACCGTATTGACCACGACCACCGGATTGTTTTGCATATTTACTGTCAACTTCAACCGTCTTTGTGAAGGATTCTTTGTAAGCAACCTGAGGAGCACCTACGTTAGCCTCAACTTTATACTCACGAAGAAGTCTGTCTACGATAATTTCAAGGTGAAGCTCACCCATACCTGCAATAATTGTCTGTCCGGTCTCTTCGTCTGTATAGGTTCTGAAGGTAGGATCTTCTTCCGCAAGTTTCGCTAAAGCTTCACCCATCTTATCCTGGCCGGCTTTGGTCTTCGGCTCAATTGCAACATTGATAACCGGTTCCGGGAATTCCATGGACTCTAATACAACGGGGGATTTCTCATCGCAGATGGTATCACCTGTTGTAGTTATCTTTAAACCAACTGCTGCAGCAATATCTCCTGAGTAAACTCTTTCGAGGTCCTCTCTCTTATTTGCATGCATCTGAAGGATACGACCAACACGTTCCTTTTTATTCTTTGTTGAATTGAGTACATAGGAACCTGAATTCAAGGTACCGGAATATACTCTAAAGAATGCAAGCTTGCCAACAAACGGGTCAGCCATAATTTTAAATGCCAAAGCTGCGAATGGTTCGTCATCAGAAGATTTTCTGTGAATTTCATTACCATCTTCATCATAACCCTTAATGTCAGCAATGTCGGTAGGAGCCGGTAAGAACTCGATAACTGCATCGAGTAACTTCTGAACACCCTTATTCTTATAAGCGGAACCGCAAAGAACAGGGATGATTTGCACATTGATGGTAGCTCTTCTAAGTGCTTCCTTCAGCTCTTTGGTAGAAGGCTCTTCACCCTCTAAGAACTTCTCAATCAATTCATCGTCTGTCTCACAGATTGATTCAACCAATGCTGCTCTGTATTCCTCCGCCATATCCTTCATGTCATCAGGAATATCGGTGATGGAGATATCTTCGCCCTTATCATCGTTGTAGAAATATGCTTTCATCTCGAACAAATCAATGATACCCTTAAAGGTGTCTTCCTTACCAATGGGTAATTGCAGCGCAACAGGGTTTTTACCTAATCTTAATTTAATCATTTTAATTACGTTAAAAAAGTCTGCACCGGAAATGTCCATTTTATTAACAAATGCCATTCTTGGTACATTATATTTGTCAGCCTGACGCCATACGGTTTCAGACTGAGGCTCTACACCGCCCTTCGCACAGAACACGCCGACAGCACTGTCAAGTACACGCAGGGAACGCTCAACTTCAACTGTGAAGTCTACGTGCCCAGGTGTATCGATAATGTTGATACGATGTTCTAAAGCACCGGGTATCTTTTTATGCTCAAATTCCTGAGTCCAGTGACATGTCGTTGCAGCAGAGGTGATGGTAATACCTCTCTCCTGCTCCTGCTCCATCCAGTCCATGGTAGCGGTTCCTTCATGAACCTCACCAATTTTGTAACTAACACCGGTATAATAAAGAATACGTTCGGTAAGTGTAGTCTTACCCGCATCGATATGAGCCATAATACCGATATTTCTAGTCCGCTCTAACGGATATTCTCTTCCTGCCAAGGATAATTCCTCCTTAATTCTTGACAAGTGAATTCACTTTATAATTCACCTTGTATTCAAAATGATAAAAATCAATTTTCATTGATTTTATTCTCTGGCTACAAGAAGAAGATGCTCTGATAACTTATTATTACCATCTATAATGAGCAAATGCTTTATTTGCTTCTGCCATCTTATGCATATCTTCTTTTCTTTTTACAGATGCACCTGTGCTGTTAGCTGCATCTAAAATTTCATTTGCAAGCCTCTCCTGCATGGTCTTCTCTCCTCTTTTACGGGAGAATAAAGTAATCCAGCGCAGTGCTAAGGTTTGACGTCTTTCCGGTCTTACTTCAATCGGAACCTGATAGGTTGCTCCACCAATACGTCTGGCTTTTACTTCAAGAACCGGCATGATATTATTCATTGCTTCTTCAAAAACCTCAATGGCTTCCTTACCGGTCTTAGCTGCTACCCTGTCGAATGCTCCATATACAATTTTCTGAGCAGTACCCTTCTTACCATCCAACATGATATTGTTGATAAGCTTGGTCACAACTTTATTATTGTATAAAGGATCTACTAATACATCTCTTTTTGCTATATGTCCTTTTCTTGGCACGTTTCTTCCCTCCTTAACGATACTTAATGAACGCTTCGCATTCATCAGACAATTAATTCAACGGTACTCACATACAAGCAAACCTCTGTAATATCTTACTTCAATTCGCTTGACTTGAATGGAAGGTTATCTTCCACCGTTTGTGTTCGTGCTCAGTTAACTTCGTCTTCCAATAGAATAAATTAATTTACTCTTGTATCATCTGTAACCCACAGAAATACAAATCATACGGAAATAAAAAATTAATCCGGCACTTAAACATCACTTAGTAATTGAATTATTTTTTTGCTTCTTTTGGTCTCTTTGCACCATACTTGGAACGTGCCTGTCTTCTCTTGGCAACGCCTGCAGTATCAAGAGTACCTCTGACGATGTGATATCTTGTACCAGGTAAATCCTTTACCCTACCACCTCTGATCAGAACAACGCTATGCTCCTGAAGGTTATGACCTTCACCAGGAATGTAGCTTGTTACTTCGATACCGTTAGACAAACGAACTCTGGCAATCTTACGAAGCGCTGAATTAGGCTTCTTAGGGGTTGCAGTTCTAACAGCTGTACAAACACCTCTTTTTTGAGGAGCAGAAATATCAGTCTGTCTCTTCTTTAAGGAGTTAAGTCCTTTCTGCAAAGCAGGAGAAGTTGATTTGTATTCTACTGTCTGTCTTCCTTTTCTTACTAACTGGTTAAATGTTGGCATTAATTTTTCACCTCCTGAAAATAATTGATACATAGTTGCTTTTCCCGGTATAAACCGGTGAAAAGGTCACCTGTAATGGATAAAAATTCTGTGGTTTTAATTTGCGTTTTTGACTACTTTATCAGCATTTCAAAAAACGCACAAAAAATACATTGCATACAAAAAATTGCACGCTAGATGATTATACTTTTTCCATTTTAAAATGTCAAGGCTTTTTTATGTAAAGTCTTGGTATTGTATGCAAGAAGTTTTGTATGCATTGTTTATAAGGGGTTTTGCATGGGTCCTTTTTAATGAGCCTGTTTTGTTAGTCTGTTTATATTAGTCTGTTTATATTAGTCTGTTTATATTAATAGGAAGAAATTGATTTTCCTGCCTCATATAAGAGACAGGATTATGAATGAATTGGCAAAATCTTTGCGGTGATATTCGTCATTTTCTCTTAAATTTGCTCTCAATTTCTAAATATTACATACTATTTACTATTTATATTACGTACTATTTACTATTTATGTTGACATTTTTTATTCTAACGTGTACTATAATATTAATTTATATTCAAAACCGTTGAGTAAGAATAGTATATTTTGGTGTTATTTTCAGAGAGCTGCCGCTGGTGTGAGTGCAGTATTAACTCAGAATGGAATGGACTTACGAGGGTAGGAAGAAAGGCTGTCGCCGAGTAATGCCTGACGGAATCTCCATCCGTTACCAAGGGAGCATATATGATAGTATATGGAACGAGCGGGTGCATTTGCACCAAACCGGGTGGTACCGCAGAAGTTGATGTTAAGCTTTTGTCCCAGATAATTCTGAGACAAAAGCTTTTTTATATGCAATAAAAAATATGATAATAGTGAAAGGGGTTTTTATTATGTCTAAAAAAGTTCCACACAGATTATATCTTACTGAGGATCAAATGCCAAAGCAGTGGTACAACCTTCGTGCGGATATGAAGGAGCAGCCGGATCCTATGCTAAATCCAGGTACCTTAAAGCCGGTGAAGGAAGAAGAGTTATATCCGATCTTTTGTGAGCAGCTTGCGAAGCAGGAAATGGATGCAGTAACCCGATACATTGATATTCCGGAGGAAATTCAAGATTTTTATAAAATGTATCGTCCCTCCCCATTGATCAGGGCTTACAATCTGGAAAAGGCTTTGGGCACCCCCGCAAAAATTTACTACAAATTCGAAGGTAATAATACCTCCGGCAGCCACAAACTTAATTCTGCCATTGCTCAGGCATATTATGCAAAAGAACAGGGGCTAAAGGGTCTGACAACTGAGACCGGCGCCGGTCAGTGGGGTACGGCGCTCTCCGAAGCATGTGCTTATTATAATCTCCCGCTTACCGTATATATGGTGAAATGTTCTTATGAGCAAAAACCATTTCGTAAATCCGTTATGAAAACCTTTGACGCCGAGATTTTCCCCAGTCCAAGTATGACCACACAGGCGGGACAGGCAATTCTTGCAAAAAATCCGGATACTACCGGAAGTCTTGGATGTGCTATCTCAGAGGCTGTGGAAAAAGCCGTTACCACTCCCGGTTATCGTTATGTTCTGGGTTCCGTATTAAATCAGGTTTTATTACATCAGTCCATTATCGGTCTTGAGTCAAAGCTTGCGATGGAATTGTTAGATGAATATCCGGACATCATCGTCGGCTGCGCCGGCGGCGGTTCCAACCTGGGCGGTCTGATTGCTCCTTTTATGCAGGACAAATTACTTGGTAAGGCAGATCCCCGCATCGTGGCGGTGGAACCGGCTTCCTGCCCTTCCTTTACCCGCGGAAAATATGCCTATGATTTTTGTGATACCGGAAGAGTAACACCTCTGGCGAGAATGTATACCCTGGGGAGCAGCTTCATTCCATCGGCCAACCATGCAGGCGGTCTTAGATATCACGGAATGTCCCCCATCTTATCAAAATTATATCATGACGGATATATGGAGGCCGTTGCAGTGGAGCAGACCAAGGTCTTTGAGGCAGCGACTTTCTTTGCAAAACAGGAAACCATCCTTCCCGCTCCGGAATCTGCACATGCGATCCGTACGGCAATGGATGAAGCGCTTAAATGTAAAGAAACCGGCGAGGCTAAAACCATTCTCTTTGGTTTAACCGGTACCGGATATTTCGATATGACAGCTTATTCGGCATACCTTGAAGGTACCATGCAGGATTATGTTCCATCTGAGGAAGATTTAAAGAAAGGATTCGATGAGCTTCCCAAGATACCTTATATGGAATAGTCTTTTTGATGATAAATAATATCCCATGATGATCCGATGAATTTCAGATCCATCTTTATTTCTGCCACTGATCCAGATTGATTTGTCCCTATCTCAATCTTTTCATATGGTAGAAATAAGGATCTCTGAAATTCATTTTTTTATAAAATATTAACTTAAGCGAATTTCTCTTCATTTTTTTTATTTTGCGACCGATATAGTTTGTATTAATATTGGTATACTTACATAATAAAGCACGATCCTGTCAGTAAATATTTTACATCCTTTTTCATTTATTCGTATATCTTTCTTGTCCCTTTTATGATATACTTATTGTTAGTGCTTTTTTAATCCTAAAACGGAGGAAACAAAATGATCAATCAACCCAGCCATGATGTGTTTGAAGAAAAGCTTCAAGAGTTAATTCATTTTGCCGCGAAGCAAAAAGGAATTATAGATGCCCAGTATGTAACCTCGTTAATCAGCGAATTTAATTTAGATAACAGTCAGATTGACAAAATATATGAAAAACTTGAAGCTCATAATATCGTCGTTTTGAACTCTGTAGAGGAAGAACCTGATGAAGACATCTTGCTGGAAATGGAGGACGATACAGAACTGCCTGTGGAGACAGATTCCTTTTCCGCCTCCTCATATGGTGCTTCAGATGATCCTGTTCACCAGTATCTGAAGGAAATCGGAAATTATCCTCTTTTATCTGTCGCGGATGAAATCAGTCTTGCCAAGAAAATGGAACAAGGTGATGTGTCGGCAAGGCAAACACTGGCTGAGTCAAATCTTCGTCTTGTTGTAAGTATTGCGAAACGATATGTAGGAAGAGGCTTATCCTTTCTGGATTTGATTCAGGAAGGTAATCTTGGATTAATTAAAGCAGTTGAAAAGTTTGATTATACCAAGGGCTATAAATTCAGCACTTATGCAACCTGGTGGATCAGGCAGGCAATCACCAGATCGATTGCAGATCAATCCAGAACCATTCGTATACCGGTGCACATGTCGGAAGTAATTAATAAAACCTATCGTATTTCCAGAACATTGCTGCAGGACCTGGGCAGAGAACCTACGGATCAGGAACTGGCACAAGCCCTACATATGCCTTTGGAAAAGGTACGTGAAATCTTAAAGGTTTCCGCGGATCCAATTTCCCTGGACACGCCCATCGGTGAAGAGGATGATAGTCATCTGGGCGATTTTATTAAGGATGACAGCATGATGAGTCCGGAGGATGCCGCTTCTTACTCGATCCTGAGAGACCAGATCACCAGACTTTTGGATACCCTGACCGAAAGGGAGCAACGGGTTCTGATTTTACGTTTTGGTTTAAAGGACGGAAGGAGCCGTACTCTGGAAGAGGTCGGAAAAGAATTCAATGTAACCCGAGAAAGAATTCGACAGATTGAAGCCAAGGCCCTGCGGAAATTGAGACATCCCAGCCGTGCCAAAATGCTGAAGGGATATGAACTAATCTAAATCGATAAATAGAATGATGCAGCATATGATTGCTCGAAGGAACAGCTTCGGAGCAAGATGGAGGATTATGTGGAAAGAATCATATTAATGGTTATTCGGAGTTTATTTAATTTACCCTTTTGGTTTTACCGTATCTTTAAGTACTGTAATATTCAAAAATATGATGCGGCTGTCAGATATCAGCTACTTCATATATTAACCCCCATTGCCATCCGCAGAGGACGTGTCAAGGTGGAATGTTATGGTTTGGAAAATCTCCCGGAGGAATCCGGTTATATTATGTTTCCCAATCATCAGGGACTTTTCGATGCACTCGCATTTTTACAGACGCATGAACGCCCTTTCGTAACCGTAATGAAAAAAGAAGTTAAGGATACGTTTCTGTTAAAGCAGGTGATTCAGTTATTGCAGGCAGAAGTGATTGACAGGGAAGATGTCCGTCAATCCATGCAGGTAATCATGAATATGACACGCAGGGTTAAGACAGGTGAAAACTTCTTAATCTTTGCTGAGGGGACAAGATCCAGAAATGGGAATGAACTTCTGGAGTTTAAAGGTGGCAGTTTTAAGAGCGCCATGAATGCCCGGTGTCCGATTGTTCCGGTTGCTTTAATTGATTCCTTTAAAGCCTTTGATTCCCATTCAATCAAAAAATTAACTATGCAACTTCATTATTTAAAACCATTATATTACGAAGATTATCAAGGAATGAAATCAACAGAAATTGCGACTTTGGTCTCATCTATGATTAAAGAGACCATTGAAACATTTAAAACCAAATAACCACCTGCTGTCTGAGCACACAAAAGGGGCATCGCATTATAATTTTTTAAAAGTTATTATGCGAGGCCCCTTTTTATTATCCAGACAAATGCAGCACTATATTTAATTTGCATGGTATTATTTTATATTTTTGTAATATATTTAACATATAATGTATTATTCTGTAACAATTATCCTGCACAGATGCTAAAATGGTTGCTTTTCCAAATGCAATAGGCTATAATAGCTTGTGCAATGCCACACGAAATTGTTTAGAAGGTGAATAATAAAATGAAAATCAAAAGAACCCTATTGTCTTTGTTTGTTTTTCTTGCTGTTTTTAGCATGTCAGAACTAATAGAAATTCCAAGGCGATCAGGTATTGCTCAGGATGTCAATTCCGCTGTCGCAGATAACGGAACTACCCTTTCGGTTACTGCTTCCGATCAGATGCGTCCCATCTCTTATAAAAGAAGTGACAGTACCGATACAAGCAATGCTCAGACAGATGACAATATGATTCCAAATGATACAGATTCTGATAAAAAGAATCCGAATGAAGAAAACACTGATGCAGTTGTTGCCGAGCAGCTTAATCTGCCAGAAGAAGACCACTCTCTGTATTCCGATCTTGGTATCGCCATAGCGGATGATTACGTTAATGTTAGGGAGAAGGCAGATACCGACAGCGATGTCCTTGGGAAGCTTTATAAAGACGGTGCCGCTAAGATTTTGTCCAAAAAGAATGACTGGTATTATGTAGAGTCAGGCAGCATAAAAGGGTATGTGAAATCAGAATTTATCAAAACTGGTTTTTCTGATGAAGAATTAATTAAAAAGTATGGCAGAAAATGCATGACAGTTAAGGTGGATGGTTTAAATGTCAGGAAAAAGCCAGATATGGATTCAGAGAAAGTAGATGTTATTTACAGGAGTGAGATATATCCTGTTATCAAGGAGCAGGGAGATTGGATTAAAGTAAACCTGACAGATGATCATCGTATCGGTTATGTAAAATCCGAGTTTGCAGAGGTTCGTATTGAGTTTGATAAGGCGGTTTCCAAAGAAGAAGAACAAACGCTGTTAAGATTAAAGGAAGAAGAACGACTGAAAAAAGAGACACTCACTGTTTATCGTAACGGCATCAGTTATTCAAAAGAGGATCTGAAATTATTGGCTTGTCTTGTCCAGGCCGAAGCCGGTTCCCAAACATTCGAAGGAAAACTGGCCGTGGCAAATATCGTTTTAAACAGAGTAAAATCAGGTGATTTCCCTGACAGCATAGAGAACGTCATCTATTCCCCCGGACAATTTACGGTAGCCTCCTCCGGCTCTTTAAGGAAGCAATTAGATAGTTACACAAATTACAATTCCAATTCGCAGCTCCTATCCATTAAGGCCGCACAACAGGCCCTTGAGGGCGCCAACAATATCGGAAGCAGACTATATTTCCATTCCTATAGAGCAGCTGTAAGAAAAGGTTATGATAAGAAGTCCACCAGTGTAAAAATTGATGATCAATTATTCTGGTAATAATAAGTGAAAAGGCTGTTTCAAGAGGATCCCATCCTATTGAAACAGCCTCTTTTATTCACAAAACCTCTAGTAGAGTCTGATGTGCTTTGGTATTCCATTCTCGAAGACCGGATAGTTCTCTCCCTGGATTAAAGGTTTCAGATAGGCGATCATCTCCTGCGTAACATCATTACCCTCCGGTGTAATCCAGTTGATTGGAACCGTCTTTTCATGATTTGCAACTTCATTGACAGGAACACAGGTATAATCCACCAGGTAAGGTTCATCACTTATCCTGATAATTGTAGACATTTTACCTGTCTCTCCGTTTAAGGCACAGTTCAACGCTTTTTGTCCGAGCATAAGAGATTCTGATATATCCGATTTACTGGTGATATGAGCTGCAGATCGCTGCATCAGATTAAATTCAACAGAACGCACTTTGCAACCGATCCTGTCTCTCACCAGCAGTTCCAATGCACGAGCGGCACCTGCGATATATTTATGTCCAAACGTATCCGTATCACTAGGGGAGATCTGGTCGGAGATATAACCCCCTTCTTTACTCTTCACCCCTTCGCTGACTGCGACCAGAATTCCTTTCTTCTGCGACAGCTTCTCCTCAACATCCTGTATAAACTTATCGCTGTCAAACTCTTTTTCGCATAGATAAATCAGATCAGCTCCTGCTCCTCCGTTCAATCTTGCCAGTGCCGCTGAGGCAGTCAGCCAGCCTGCATTTCTTCCCATGATCTCAATAATGGTCACAGCAGGTATGTCATAAATGCTGATATCACGCTCAATTTCTGATATGGTCGTCGCAACGTATTTTGCCGCCGAGCCAAACCCGGGACAGTGATCCGTCACTGCAAGATCATTATCAATCGTCTTGGGGGCTCCTACAATATAAAAGTCCAGTTTTTTGTGCTTGCAATAACCTGAGAGCTTGTCCACTGTATCCATGGAATCATTCCCTCCGATATAAACAAAATACCGGATATCATATTTAAGAAAGGTATCTATGATTCTTTGATAGGTTTCCTCGTCCGTATGCCAGTCCTTTAACTTATATCTGCAGGAACCAAGCGCCGATGATGGGGTATAGATAAGCGCATCCGATGCCTGCGTATCGAGAACCAACCAGCTTAAATCAATCAGGTTATCATTGATTGTACCTTCAATCCCATTTTTAGAGCCGTAGACTTTATCTACCTTCCCGCTGGCACGCACTCCTTGTATCACACCGGCCAAAGTTGCATTTATCGCCGCAGTCGGTCCCCCGGACTGCGCCACTAATAAGTTCTTCATCTCAAGTTCCTCCTCAATGCCGGCCGTTCAAAACTAAAAATTGTTACCATTCCAGCCCCAGTATGTCGTCTCATCATATCTGATAAATATCTGATTCGGACTGATATTCAATTCCTCATTCAGTATTTTTGTAATCTCTGCAGTCAGGTTCTGATAACTTTCCAAAGAAGCACTTCCAAACAATTTAACCTCCACAAATGCGATGGAGGAATCTGATCTCCCCTTAAAATATAAGGAACATTGATCTTCAAAAGATACCATTAACCAATTTTCACTTTTTCCCGGAAGCAGTTCAATCGCTTTTCCTAACCTTTGTTTCAGTTGAATCTCTTTATCTTGGGTAATTTCCACATTTGTTTTTGTATTAATAAATGGCATGGTCTATCTCCTCTCTAGGATATACAATTCGTACCTTTTTAAATTTATGCATAACTTTTCCTTTTGTCAAGCCATAAATCGTATTCTTCCTATTAATTTAATGTCCATACTAATTACAGGTTATATCTGAAGTAAAATGAACCGGCATGTGTTTCGTTTATCAGGTAAGAAAAACGGGGAGATTCCCGGTTGGTAATCTCCCCGTTGTCATTTACATCAAGGTATTATTTACATAAGTCTGCAGGAAAAGCAGGGTTAAATGCATAGAAGTTTCTGGAATCCAGATTGTCACAGATAATCCTTAAACATTCTCCAAATCTCTGGAAATGAACAATTTCTCTCTGACGCAGGAACTTAATGGGTTCGCAAACATCCTGATCATGAACCAGACGAAGAATATTATCATATGTTGTTCTTGCTTTTTGTTCTGCTGCCATATCTTCTACGAGGTCTGTGATTGGGTCACCCTTACTCTGAAACTCACAGGAGTTAAAAGGAATACCGCCAGCAGCCTGGGGCCAAATCCCTAACGTATGATCAACATAATAGTTCTGGAAACCACCCTCAACTATCTCTTGGGGCGTTAAGCTTCTAGTCAACTGGTGGACAATCGTTGCCACAATTTCCATATGTGCCAATTCTTCGGTACCGATATCATTTAATACTGCTACACATCGTTTATCCGTCATCGTGTATCGCTGTGATAAATAACGCAGTGATGCACCCAGTTCGCCATCTGGTCCACCATATTGCATTTGCATATAATTTTTATTCTTATTAGCTTTTTCTCATAGAGATTAAAAATTGCTATTCATAAATGGTTAGAAAAGGGCTAGTGACAAATCACAATATCCCTTTCCGTTATTCTAACTTTAAATATAGATTATAATTAAAATTATTTACTTAATCCGGTAAAAACTATAGCATTTTATTACCATTTTATGCTATAATTATCCTATAGTGTGTACAAAGGAGGATTATATTATGGAAGATAATAGTAGCGAGTCACAATTTAAAATCTTTTTAAGTCATTCATCACTAAATAATGATTTAGCCTCAATCTTTTATTCGTATTTGATTGATGGGTTAGGCTTTGAAAAGAAAGATATTTTCTGTACTCTGGAAAACAATAACCAAATTACTATGAGTGATAATTTCAATAATACAATATTAGAAGCTCTAAAAAGAACTGAGGGAATTATACTGTTCTTAATAACACCAGAGTTTCTTGAAAGCCAATACTGCTTTTATGAAATGGGAGCTGCTTGGGCACTTGGTATTAGACCATGTATAATATATATTTCCCCTTTTACCATATCTAATAATGTATTACACAACCTCCCATTTAAGCAGGTCCATGCAAAAAATTTAATTTGTGATAATAAGCAAGAATTAATAAGTACTATTATATCTATTACTTCCGATATACAAACAATAATAAAAAAGAATTATAATAATTTAGAAATTATAAATGCTAGAACCTTTTTTGTAGAAAACGTTTATAATCTAGGATTTAAAAAAGTGATTCCTATTGACCTTTTAAACAGTGGAGAATTTGGCCATCCACAGAATAAAAGAAATATTGTTTCATATAATAAAGCTAACAGCTGCACAAAAATCAAATTAGATTTTACAGACAATATACCCGAATATGTTATGTTCGCAATTTTTGTTAATAGTGATTGGTCTTCATATGTATCAAATAATTATTATTTAAAATTTCAAACCAAATGTTCAGCAACTATCCGTTCAGCAGATCTTGAATTTAAAGATGATTATAAAGAAGTAATTAACCGCATAAAATTAAATTTCAATAATACAAATGAATTTCAAATTGACTTAAAGCATTATCTCAGTAAAGAAATAGAAAGGACAAAAAATATAAGTGAATTGGTATTTGTTTTTCATGAATATGATCTTGATGAAGTTGGAGTATTTGAAATAGGTAATCTTGAAATAACTAATTTCTAAAAATTTTAATTTTAAATTGTATGGGGTGTCAAAAAATATTGCGTTGTAGTTATTTTGCCACCCCATGAATACATTTGTCTCATTGTATTGTTATACTTTTTTACTTTCTGCTAATGCCTCTCTGGTTGCTTTACCTGCTCTCCTTCCATCATCATTCATGTGTTTTCCCCAACCAAGCTGCTCCCAGTAAATTAAGACTGCTATTCTTGTCCTGGGTCCATATTCGCCATCAATAACAAGCGGTGTCAATCCCGGAAGATCCGGAAGAACAGAATTGATACGGCTTTGTAACCACTTGACATCTGCTTTTGATGATTCAGGTGTAATTGTCTTCGCTGGCTTATATGTATCTGATTTCTCTGAAACATATTTAATTCTGGTAAATTCACAAATACCCTGACAGATCTCCTGCGCACATTCCTTCCAGAACTTCTCTGAAGCCATCATTTCTGTAGCTTCTTTTAGATTTGTCATAAAAGCGCACTCTACCAGGATTGCTCCCTTTACATCCATGTTGTTGCAATTACACATAGCAAGAGCATTTTTGGTTACTCCACGGTTTACCTGCTTGGTACCTCCGGCTAGATGCTTCAATATTACCTGGGCCAGTTTGTCTGACTGGTTTATGTATTTGTCATGTATATAAATTCCAACACCCTCAGCTGTGTTAAAGGTTGCTCCATCTCCGTAGGCATTAAAATGTATGGAGATACTGTAATCACAATTTCCTTTCGCAATAGCTACCTGCCGATCAGATAGTGGAGTATCAGAATCATCAAAAGCATTTATATCATTGAATCCGGTAAACATTGTTTCAAACCCGCAGCGTTTTAACTCTGTTAATAAAAAATTAGCAACTCCGACATTTGCTATATGCTCCCGGAATTGCTCACCTTTTTTAATCGTTGTTTTATCACTTACTGTAATATCATATGGCATCGGCGGTGTACGTTTACCAGCCGTATTGCTTCCATGACCTGCATCTACATTAATCTTCATCCGTTTGACCTCCTTTTATAGCTGCTTTATCCTCTACCTGCTTTTTTATGTTTTTAACCAGTGGTGCTAAGAACGGGGGCAGCTCTACCCCGATGTCTACTATGTTTTCGAGGATGCTTATTATTTCATTGCAAATGAGCCATACGGCAACAATGCAAGCTACCAGAAATGTAATAGGCAATGTAACTCCTATTGTTTTACCGGCATAAATTAGCAGCTGATCAATCATCCCTCCAACCGCAACTAAGAGCCACATGCAGATTTTCTTTGCTATTCCCCTGAAGCCTTTGTAGCTGCTTACTACCTCATTTCTGTATTTTGCAGCAGTCAAACCTGTTCCATAATCAATGAGATTACTTAATATCAGGATTAACATAGGTATCGCAAGTATGCCAAGCCATCCGGCCAGTGAGGAAAAAACTGCTGTAAATAATACTTTAATCTTATTCATTTGATTTACCCTTCTTTCTTTTAATATAAAAAGAAGCCCTTAGGCTCCTAATTTTAATACTCATCTGGATCTTATTCTTCTGGTCCCATATTATCCGGATTATATTCTATAGAATTAATTTCAGTAAAATCTTCCTCAGGTTGTCCCTCCTGGTACTCCACCGGTATATTATCCTGTTGCCTTAATGCTTCCTGCTCTGCAAGGACTGCTTCTATACCAGAAGATATTTCTTCTACATCCTCTATAATAATCATACCCTTGCTTAAGTAATTGACCGATAATATGTTGGCATATTCCTTGGCAAATGCGCCGTTCCTTACTCCGTCGACAAGGTTTTCTTTAATAAATCCCCTGATATCAAACATTGATTGTCCCTCCCATTGTTATGATTGCATTTGTTAATGCCATTATTTTTTGTATTAACACTTCATATGTATTTTTCAACCTGCTTTTAAAATCTGCTGTCAATACAGGCTGTACTGGTGCTGTGGTAAAGACATTGGTTACACCTTTGTAGGATGTGAGTTTATATGAGCTTGGAAGGGGCGTTTCAACGGGGGCAGCCAAAGGAGCCTGTAAATGTACCGGAGTACCTGTAGCGTTTTGAGTTGATAGATAATCCTTCCATAACTGTGTTTTTTGCGTATTTGTTAATACATCGGAAAAGCCTGTTAAAATACTTCTTGGCACTTCAAAAAATATTTCTCCCGTGGTACCAGCACCATTATTGTACCCAATTATACCATTAGATGACGATAATTCAGATTTGAAATGAGAGCATCTACTATTATCTGCACTAAAATTTGCTACCGAACTACTCATCGTGCCTTGCCCAGTAAGTGTAAATGACACAGTCGTATTACCATCACCATTGTTTCTAAAAGACCAGGGCTCATTGCCAATATATTTGCTACTATACTCTCTCTGTATATGCTTATACGATCCGTCGGTATTTCTTACTATCTCATCCCAAACGCCATTAAGAAGGCTATTCATCGGCAATCCGGAAACTGTGAGTTTGTTGGATTTTGGTAATTCATATGTTGTAACAGTTGATCCAAGTTCAAGTTGAGGTCTTAATGTAAAATTAGATAATGTTGCTCCAGCTGAAATATAAATGAAACATCTATTAGCTATATATGGCGCCCCTGGTGTAACTGTTACTGCCCTGTTTAATAGCGTGCATGTAGCATCAATTGATTTAGTATCATCGCTATCTCGTCTAACATAGAAACGAACGAGCGATGACGATACATGATTATTTAAACTTAGCGTATATGCTGTGTTTTGTATTGCCATAAAATTATTTGAGTTAGAATTATCGGCATACAGTAGAGTAAGTCCAGTAGCTGTAAAATTCCCCCTTGATGTAGCATATTCAATATCCTGACTTTTGCAACAAAACAGAGATAAAAACGCCCTCGATCCCAGCATATACACGGGATTGGGGGCTTGTCATATTGTCAAAAAGTCATAGTGTTCTTTTGCCTTTTTTAGTGTGTGCTAAAAAAAATTTTATTTCACCAAGCGACATAATCTTATTTGAGTATGGAATGCCATAAACTTGCTCAAGTTTTTCAAGAACATCATCATAGTAATCGCAGAGATAATAGTTCTGTTGAAGATATGTGCACTCCGCTTTACTCATGCTTTCTAAAAGAGATCCGATGCTGAATTCATGGTTTGTTTGCATTTGTAGAATTCGCGTAATTAGTAATGCAACAAAGCATGTTAGGAAGTGAGCGTGGATATGATCTTCTCTGGAAACAAAAACAGGTCGTGCCTCTAATTCACTTTTCGTGATTTTAAAGGATTCTTCTATCTGCCATAATCCTCGATAAATGTCAATGATTCGATCGTCACTTTCTTTGTATTCACTTGTGATCAATACGTAATACCCATCGAGAGCTTCTTCCTCATGAAGTTTATTTTCGTCGATTTCAAGAATCGAACTAGTTTTTAAAATCTCACCAGTGTCTTTATCGAAATCCACTTTTTTTATATACTTGCTTGCCCCATATGAGGTGGCTTGCGTATATTTCCCAGGATTCCTTGCCATGTCTTGAGCTTTAGCTAGTGCGCCAGCACGATCAGCCTTGGCTCGTTTGTCATATTTTTCGCTGTAGAAGATAACCTGTTTCTCATGAACTACTTTTTTTAGTTTTTTACCAGTATTGGTGGTTACCTGGATCGTCCGAGGATATAGCCTAGACTTTCTTTTGTATTCGGTTCCAAGCCATTCGTAACCTTCATCTTTCAGAACATAATCCTTTAATTCTTTGTCTGCACCTCTAACAGACATGCTGAATACATAGCCATCTTTGTCAGGGGTGTGCGTTGTAAACCAGATGTTATCTCCGGTAGTCATGCCTTTATCAGCAACAGCGATTACACGTCCTAGTTCATACTCCTTTTTGATTCTGCTAAAGTTTGGTCTGTAGGTCAGGCAATCATTGGTGTTTCCAGAAAAAAGTTCATATGTAATGGGAAGACCATTATTATCCATGAAAAGACCCATCTGTACAATTGGATTCGGACGATGCTCTTTTGAAACGCCTTTTCTTTTGAAATCTGTGACAGTATCTGTCTCGAAATAATAGTTGGTTACATCATAATAAATAAGGCTTGTATCACGACCATAGTTTTCCTTAACCTTTTGGTTGAGCCACACTTGAAGATCTGCTTCATACTTGCTAAGGAAGGTCAGAAACCTATAGACATCATCAAGGGAATATTCGTCTTTTTCGAAGAACATTTCTCTGTTTTCAAAAGCTTTCTTTTTTGAAGATGGATAAAGGAGGCGATTGTAAACAAGTAGTTCCATGATGTGATTAGCATTGTACTCCATCTTAGCGTGACGCTGTCGGTTTATAAGAAAGGTATGAATACCTAGTGTGTGATAGATGGAACTTGCGGCAGCATAACCAGTATTTTTGCGAAGGCAAGCATTTTTTTTAAGCTTTTCTTTCGGGGAAAAATGAAACACAAGAGAAGAATTCTTTTCTGATTTCTCAATTTTAAGCTGCTCTACACGTTTCTCGAAATGTGCAATTGGATCATCGTATTGCTTTTCAAGTTCATCAAGGAAGCCAATTGACTCTATTGTTTTTTGGCGAGATGTCTTATTTACTTTATCATAGTATGAATCAACGATTGAAAGACGAATCCTTCCGTTTGAGTTAGGCGTTTTCTTTAAATGCACGGTACAACACTCCAATCAGTTATAATACCTATTATACCATAATACACCATAGAACGCCATATAAATATGACAATAAAACAAAAAAATTTATGCCTGAATCCCAGTGAAATCAATGGGTTCAGGCTAAACTAAGCAATAAGTAACTGCAAAACAGTGGAGTAAGTCCAGTAGCTGTAAAATTCCCCCTTGATGTAGCATATTCAATATGTTACAATTACTAATGACTGGTTAGTATTTAGAGGGAAGGGCTTATAGCCCTTTTCTTTTTTTAATCATGAGGCAACACTATTCTTATGAAATCCTGCTTTCCTGTGTTGGGTTTTCTGCTTTTCAATTCCTGTGGTCATTCTTATGAAGTCCCAATATCTGAAACTCTCTATATATCCGTTATGTTCCAGCAGTACATGCTCCGAATAGAAGCCAAGAATTTTGACAGATATCTTTTCTTTCCCATGCCTATCATTGTCATTTATCTTTAACTTCACAATTTGACCTAGTTTATAATTTTTATTTACAAAATTTCTTATATCAGCGATTTTCATTATTCCTCCGTATTATTCAACTTCGACGATAGCAATCCGCCGGATTGATAATCATATGATATGTTATTCTAAAAATGTAAGGTATATTTATATGCATTGAATATTACGAAAGCACCCTAATAAAGGGATTATCTTCAATGATTCATTTAGATACAGTGACATCTGGCTCATAGTCTCATTCTTCCATGCTCCACTTGAATCGAATCACTTATGGTGTTTTCAGCCCATACAATATTTCTTTCGACTTAATATTTTCTTAACACCTTACAATTTCCTTAATTTAGAAATTTATATTGTAATATCCAGTAAATTGATGTATAATTATGTAATCAAATACAGAAAGGTGGTCCTTACTTATGAAAAGTATTTTAAGGAAAATTGTCATCTTAGCTTGTGTCACAATGTTACTCATTATGCCTTCTGCCTCTGCATTGGCATCTACAACATCACAGCCAACTCTATTACTGTCAACATCTGGTTCAGGATGGACATATAGGATGTGGCAATATCAACCTGAGCCACTAGATCTTTTAACATCACAGACTGTTACATTAACTGATACAACTACTGGACAACCTCATTTTTACACTCCAGCCGGTCAAGATTTTACGTTTAGTGTGTATGTAAGTGGTGTTTTTCAGTGCCGAGTTTATCGAATTGGTAACAATAGCTCTCAAATAGTCTATAACAGTGATGGTGCACCGAATATTTTCGGATCATACATACCAGCAGTAGATTATGCCTGTAGCTATATAATTCAATTAACATCCATAACTCAACCACAGTACAATACTGCAAAAATCAGTACGTACGACGTACAATGGTTTTATTAATTATTAGCTGCCTCTTATGAGGCAGCTTCTTTTATAATTTCAAACTTATAAATTACTTACTTTTAAAAACGATGAAAGATATTCATCCATTGTTACTTGCTTAGGTCTTTTACTCCAATCATCTTCCCATTTAACCCCTATGTGATCCAGTACCCTTCCCCATCCGTAATGTTCACCTGTTTCTTCATCAATGCAAACTTCATACATCCAAAAATACCAGGCTTTTTCATCCTCTTTTCTCAGACGGTCAAATCTGTGCGGCCGTTTTTCAAGATGAATACCAAATCCACAAATGTCACATTGGTATTTAAACTTTGAGTTATCCAAAGTATCCAGATCCTCTTTGGAAGTATTGATAAACAGGACTGTAAACCCTTTTTCCTCAAGCAGTCTTCCGATGTTTCCTCCTGCCTGACCAATCGCCAAAAAACCTATCTTTTTTTCATGAGGCCGATCTTTCCTTACTTAAAAATTCTTTACCGGAATCGGTAATGTAGTATGTATTAGCGTGTCCATCTTTTACACCCTGGGCGATATATCCCACGTCAATGAACTGCTTTAATTGCTCATATATCGTATTATCCATGCAATCTAAATTCTCAGAATCAGCAATATCCTTTACTGTCATACCTCTTAACTTGCCGATTGCATTCTGATCATTTATGATCGATAGAATTAGAAATCCTAATAAGTTCAATGATTTGAATCACCCCTAACTTTGATTTATTTGGATTTACTCTGATTTGTCCGGATTTGCATGGATTTGTTCGGATTTACTCGGATGAAGTAAGCCAAATTGCATTATGCAACCCTATTAGCATATTTCACCTTCGTTCAGTCAGATCAGTCTTCGGTCTCATCGTCTTCTCCAGAGATAGCCTCAGGCCCCTCTCCATAGTCCTCTGCACACCGCTTACTATCAGGAAATAAATACATACATTCACTTCCAGATACATCACATTGATATCTTCCGTTATCCAAATCTAATGTAGCTGCTTTACATCCCATCGCTTAAAACTCCTTCCTATGACATTAACAAGTGACTAAGTTCTTCTCTTGGAACTCAATCAACTGCTCCAGCAGCTGATCATAGTCCTTCTTGGCCTTATCCTTATCATAGGAGTAACTGATCATGAAACAATCTGTATTGACCTGACCTTCTATCTTATAGAACACGTTCCCTTTTTGATCAACCTCCGGAAACAAAGCTATCTTTTTCACCGGCTTAATTTCACCGGCCCAGGTATTAACCATATAGAGATTATTGGCAAACATCACAGTCACCCCTTGTAATACTTCTCGGTATTTGATAAAATATGTTTGGATTCTTTTATTTAAATGTTTGTAAAAAGGTTGTATCTGAGTTTGGTCACTTGATACAATCTTTTTTATAAAGAGTATTATGCCGTAGCCTTTTTTCTCCGATATACTTCCTTAGCCACCTCAATGGCACACTTCTCACAAAGCACATGTCCATTCACCTCAATCAAATCAGAAGAACTCTCGCACCAGGAGCACCCCACTTTTTGAATACATATCATCTTCGTATCCTCGAAAACTTCGCTGTCATCCACATAAATATCCATCCACTGTCTTTCAGAGCAGTTCAGCGTTCTTCTGATCTCGATAGGCACCGTCCACCTTCCCAGATCATCAAGACATCTGGAATAACCTACAAAGTCACTTCCAACAACAAACAATTGGATAATGTCTTTATCAAAACACATACCCAGTCTGTCCTTCTCTTTAATTCCCATCGCCTTGCGTATTTCCTTTGGAATAGTGATACTTCCAAGTTCATCAATTTTTCTTTGAATACCTTTCGCCATTTTAAAATCTCCTTCTCATTTTTATTTTTACTACTTTGGGTAAAACTTAAATAAATAATTTAGTACTTACTTCAAAAAAATTTGCTCCAGTCCCAACACTTCACGAATCTTATGAATTTCGGTTTTAATTTGATTATTAATATCCTGATCAACTGGTTCATTGCTGCATAAAATCATGGAGTATCTGTTCGCCAGATCAAGATATCTGTTAACTAAGTCGAATCTTCTTCTCTGCCTCCATTGGTACATCGTAGCCTTGAAGCCACTGCTCACTTACACGAAGTGCCTTAGCAATCTTACATAAATTCTTCTGTTTCGGTTCAAGCTTCCCAGCCATATAATAACTGAGTGAACTTTTACTAATTCCTGAACTTTTTACTATATCCGCCGGTTTCATTTGCAGAATCTCCATGACCTGGTTGATTCTACCCGCAATCGTATCTGTTGGCCTGTCCATCATCCTCACTCCTTCCAGTTGTTCTTTTCAACCAACAATTTGAATTGCTGAATAAACGTTTCAAACTCTTCAATCGTTTCCATGAACTGGTTGAGACTTGGCTTTTCCTCTTCGGTAATGACGCCATCCTCTGCAATATCAAGTAGAATGTCCTTCGCGCCCGGCAATTTGCGAAACAGTGATAAAGCCTTTACTGATACTCGATCCAAATCCTCCAGTGCAACGGCTGGATGATTGCATCCAAGTGGACAACATTCTTTACAGTAGTAAGCCTTTAACTCCGGTGCATTATACAGATCAGCCATTAATAAGACCTTATCAACAGGTATGACTTTAGTATTTCCCAGTTCATAATCTGAAAGGCTCGATATAGAGACCCCCAGTAGTAATGCAGCTCCTTCTCTACTATTCAGTTTGTCATTAAATTTTGCAGCCTCTTTTCTACACTTACAGTACATATTATCAGCTGCTTTTGTAGGGTTGATTCCCATTGATTAATTCACCTCCTTGAAATATAATAAGAACAAATAAATAAGTATGTACTTTTGCCATAGAGCTAGTCCAATCGTTACCCGCCTAGGGTATTATCATTAAATATAACTGTACAGCCTTGTGCTTGGTAAAAAGCGATGATAAATCTTTTGTTAATTTTTGCTGATATTTCTGCTTTTTCTTCAGAAGTGTACGAATCTCAAGGAACATATTCACTATCAATATGACCATCAATACTTACGAAAATTCTACCGGTTATTTCTTTCCTTTTCAGCGGAATCACCTCCTTGAAATATAATGATAATAATTAAACAAGTATGTACTATATGCTATGAGCTTGTCCGACCGTTACCGCCTAAGCGGGTTTCTCTTTAATCGTGTATCCACTTGCCAAGAGTGCAGCTTTAACGGCCCGACGATTCAATTCAATTGAGATTTCCTTTTGCATCTCTGGACTAAGCGTATCCCATAGTACATCTTCACCATTAATACTCACGAAAATCCTACCGGTTATTTCTTTCCTTTTCAGTGGAATCACCTCCTATATATCCTATGTATAGGTGCTTGAACATGTTGTTTAATCTTTGCTCAGTTTTTACAATGTTATTGATCTTCAAATTGCATATATCTTCCTTTTTCTTTATAATACTTTTATAAACTATAAAGGAGATGGGCTTATGCTATTATCAGATTTAATACAGCTTTGTGGAATATTAGTTGCTCTTGTTATTGGTATAATTTCGATCATAATTTCTGTACTGACAATGAGGCAAAATTCTAAAATGATTGAGGAATCAACTCGTCCAGTAATATCAATTTATGGTGAAAGCATAAATACCGGCTCACCACTTTTTTATATCGTAGTTAAGAACTTCGGTTTAACTTCTGCTACCATTACAAGATTTGATTATGATTTTGATTTTAAAACCAGTTATTATTCTTCAGGAGAAGCTGAACGCGACTTTCTTAAAGATTTAGTTGGCTCCACGATCGCACCTCAGCAATCTAGAATATGCAATCTCCAATACAAAAAGATTGATAGACCAATACACTTTGATATTGAATACAAGACAACAAGTAAATCTTATAAAGAAAGCTTAACTGTTAATTTGAAAGCCGGAGCAGCCATGGTAATTGCGAAAAATGCTTCAAAAGATGCAGAATTACGCAATATATCATATACGCTTCAGGAAATGCTTCAAAAACGGCTTTAGTTAATCTTTATTATTGCAGTACTACCTATTTTCGTTTTAACCAGATCCAGAATTACTATTGCTGCTTCGTAACTGATATTTTCCTCCGAGAATGTGTTAATAATATCTTTAGTGAGTTTCTCCGCCATCTCTTCTAAAAGAATGGCTCCACTTGTAAGCTGATAATTGAACATACTATTATCCTTTCCCCGCCTAGCCCCTGCGGACTAGGCAGATAATCTTGCATTGTTCTCCAGTTCCTGTCTTGCCTTTAAAAGATCAGCACCGTTCTTCATTAGCATGATACCGATCTTATCCATTTGCTTGAGAGAATCGATGATCTCTCTGATGTCCTGCTTTTGTTCTTGAGTTAATTTAGTTATGCTTTTTTGGGGATTAAAATTTTTATCTGGCATTTGGTCACCTCCCTTTATGCAAATTTGTTGATTGCAAGACCATAATAAGTCTTTAAACAACATTTTCCAAGGGCTTTTTGTTGATTATCCGACTTTTTGTTGACTGTGAGACTATATTGTGCTATATTCATATTCAGAAGAGAGGTGTATGGATTGAAAGATCGTATAAAATCATTACGAAAATCTTTGGATTTAACTCAACAGGAATTTGCTGATCGAATAGGTTTAAAAAGAAATAGTGTTGCAAGTTATGAAATCGGTCGTAACGAACCAATGGATGCTGTCATTCTATCTATTTGTAGAGAATTTAACGTCAATGAAAAATGGTTAAAAACTGGAGTAGGTGAAATGTTTAAACTAATTCCAGAAGAAGATGTAGTAGCTGCATACGTGTCAGAATTATTAGAAGATGACGAGAGCAATCCCATATATACCATAATTAAAGAGATAATGCATACATACATGGAACTTGATCCAAAATCACAGGCAGTGCTTAAAGATTCTTGCCATAGACTAATAGAAAATTTGCGAAAAAAAAAAGAAGGCTAGTGCCTTCTTTTTTCTCGTTGTGACGCTTTATGATCGTATATAACTGTTTCAGAAATTTGTTCGTAATATATTTTTCTTGTATTGATGTAAATTATAGGGTATGCTTATGTTATAAATTGGTAAAAAATGTCAGATAATGTTCAACTTATATAATTACCAATATTACATATGGAGGTGACTAATGAAAAAAATAATATCATTTTTGCTTATTCTAACTATTGCATTGACTAGTTTTTCTCCGACATATGCGGATGCTGCTGCCGCTATTAATAAAGTTAAGGCTACAATGGAAATTGATTCAACATTGAAATTAAAAATAACTGGAACCAGTTCTAAAATCACCTGGAAGTCAAGCAAGCCCTCTGTTGCTTCGGTAAGTTCCTCTGGTACTGTAACGGCTAAGAAAAAAGGTTCCGTTTCAATTACTGCAACCGTGAATTCAAAAAAATTCACTTGCAAAATAACTATAATTGATAGCAATGGTAACAATAGCAACACAAATACTAAGACAGTCAAGAATGCAAAAGATTTTGAACAATATTTACAAGAAACCTATTCATCAATCAAAACAGATTTTGGTACGGTAAAATTTGAATACACTATAATTGAATCCAATTATTCGTTCACTCCAAATGATTATAGTATTTGGGTTGATTGGAATGGCATTTCACCTTTTGATATAGAATATTCGAAATCATACAGCGAGAAACAAAAGTCAAATACCAAACGGGCCTTACGTGATTTACAGATTGATATATACAATGATGCAATAACATTTTTTCCTAATAAAAAGTTTGAAGGTTGCTATATATCCACTTGGTATGATTATCCCAGCCTCCAGGTTGGCTTCAATTCTATTCGGTTTTTATCTTGGCAGAATTTTGACGATTCAGGTGATATATACGCTTATAAAACTTCTAAACTTAGTGAATTTAAATGGACTCCTAAATATGATGATTACGATTTTACAAATTAAAGGATTAAAGCAATGATGACAAATAGAAGTCAAAATTCAGTAGAAGATTATATTATTAAGTGCCAAAAAGCCTTAGATAATAATGATTATCTTTCATGTATATTATTGCATGATGAAATTACAGAATTATACTTTAAAAATGATAAAAGCATACTTTTTAAGCTCTCTAAAACACAATGTGATATGGGTTATGTTGGTGAACTGAATTACTACGATGATATTAAAATTATCTTAGCTGATCTTGTTATGAGGAAAGATCGCTTAAGAAAAGTAGAAATGAAAAGAAAAATTTTTAACGTTGTAAAGTAAATCAAAAAAAATACAGTAATCAGTTTCTGCTCTTCTTGTATAAATAATATGTTTTAATTTAGAATATCCCTGTCTTATTTGATGCTTTTAATTGGTTTTTGAAATTCTTTTGATATAATTGACTATAATAATATAAGAATCAATGTCTTTCGAACATTGGTTCTTATATTATGAAAAAAACCCATTTTTCTCGTTGTAAATTTCCTTTTTTCGGTATATTATATTACTATAATTTGTAACAAAAATCGTGACGAATTAATTATAATCGAAGGAAAATGGTAGGATAATTATGGGGAAAAAAATTTATCACTATACAAAAGATGCCTATTTAAAAAACATCATGAGTACTAAAAAGTTACGAGCTACAGCAAGCACCCAGTCTAATGATCTTATGGATACGATTTATATTTCAAAATTACTTGAGGGTTGTTGCGATCAACTGATCTCAAATGTCGTAAACAAAGATATTTCTATTCAAAGTAATGAAAAGCAAATTATTTCAAATACATTAAATGTACTGCTAATAGATTTATTTTACAAAGGCTGAAAAATGTTTTGTAGTCTGTTTTTCAGGAAAAAAGGATAGTAGATTTTTGTGGGAAGCATATTCAAAAAATAAGGGAGTATGCTTAAAGTTTGATTTTGATAAACTCAATGAATATTTATCCCGCTTTAATTCCAGAAATTACTTAGGTTATGAGTTTAAAAAAGTTATATATGATGAAAATTCGCAAATAACTATACTAAATCAGATTTTAAAAAAAAATTACAAAAAATATTTTAAAATTAATGATCCTACGGTATATTGTAACATTACATACACCCCTCAGATAATATTCGAAATAGATGAGACTGAGAAAATATCGTTTTTGCTTAACGAGCTAAATATATCACTAAGAAAAATATATACCGATTTCCTATTAGAGGCTGTCCGTGAATTATTGTATATCGCTCCATTTATTCAGCATCCTTTTTGGAATGAGGAAGATGAATATAGACTGGTCTTCTATAGACCATTATATAATGAGCATCTTGATGACCCTTCAATAATAAAAAGAGAAGATAAATATATATATTATATTGATTTAGAATTTGATATGTTATTAATAGAAGAATTAATAATCAGTCCTAAATCCGCCTTCCGAACAGATCAATTGGATGTCTATAAAAAATCGAGTTATTCATCAGGAAAAGATATTTTGATTTGATTACTTTGAATTATTTAATGTCTATTGGAGGAATTATGCAAATTAACAAATTAAAGATAGCTAATTATGGTCCATTCAAATTTTATGAAATAATCTTCCCTTTAGATAAATGCTCACTATTAACTGGGAGAAATAACGAGGGCAAATCATCCATAATTAATGCAATAAGGCTAGTTAGTTATGCAACGAAAGTTATTAACAAAAGTCAACAAAGGCTAATTATTGAGCATAATCAGTACTATCGTTTATTAAAGCAGGATGTTGAAAAAATAAACGTTGAAAGATTGATTTATAATTATCAAGATATAGTCGCCGAAATCTCTGCCTTTTTTGATTGTGGTATAATAATAAAAGTTTATATTAATCCCTTTGAAAGAGATATTTATGCTTCATATGAAGGTAAGTATGACTCAAATATAATAAGCTATTTTGGATTTGTACCTCCACTAGGCCCATTGAATGAAACCGAAGAGATTATCATGAAAACCGCTTATTTAAAGGCTAACGTATTCACTTCATTAGCGCCTAGACATACAAGAAATTATTTATATCAACTTCTCACCGAGGAAGAAAACCTATTAGTAAAGCAAATATTTAATGAATCATGGGAAAGTGCTGAACTACTTGATTATGAAATTGATTATAGTTTAAATCAAATTAATTTGTTTTTTAGGGAGAATGGTATAGATAGAGAAATTTCTTGGGCTGGACAAGGACTTCAAATCTGGCTTCAAATTATAATACATATTGTATTAAATAGACACGCTTCATTTTTAGTACTAGATGAGCCAGAGGTGAACTTGCATCCTGAAAAGCAACATGACTTATTAAAGATAGTACAGGAATATTTTAAAGGTAAAGTTCTTATTGCAACTCACTCTGTTGAAATGATAGATAGTGTAGATGTTAATAATATCATTTTTATAGAAAAAGCTAAATATAGTCCCATAATTAAATCTACAAAAAACCGTGAATTCCTTAATCAGGTAAGGCGAAAAATTGGTAGTAATTTTAATCTAATAGTCTCTCAATTTGATAATCACGACTTGATATTATTTACTGAAGATAAAGATGATTATAAAGTATATATGAAACTTATGGAAAAATACAATATTAAGAAATCAGTGCTGCCTATCCCTATAAACGGGTTTCAAAATTATAAAAAATGTATCTATTATTATGAAGTTTATAATATGCTGATGGGAAATGATGCAAATGCCATTTTGATTCTTGATAGGGATTATTATCCAGAGGAATATTTAAATGATCTTATAAGCGACTTAATTGCTCATAAGATAAGAGTAATATTTACGCCTTGTAAAGAAATGGAGAATTTATTTATTGAATATAATTATTTATGTGAATTAGCAGAATGTAATTCTGATGTAGGCTTTAAGGATTTTTATAATGACATGCAAGATGAATTATACCTTGATGCATATGCTAATATGATCTCACGACATAAAGCATATTATAAAAAATTAGACGAAAAAAAAATTATTAAAGATTTTTCAAAACCTTTTAATAACAGATGGAAAACAGAAGTGGGTAGAGATGAATTAATTCAGGGGAAAGTAGTTTTATCCAAAATAAGAGAGTATGCCCAAATTAAAAAATGGAACGTCAATCTTACTTTTGAATTTTTAATAAAAAACAATAATAGTAGCAACATACGCAAATTTATAATGCATGTATTTGAGTGATTTACTTTATTAGGTTCAATATCTAGTCATTTAGTTCACCCTTAGTCAGTCATTATTAATTATTATAACACTTCGCTTTGAAAGGAAATCATATGCAAACAGCTGCCCTCTACATACGCGTCAGTACTGACGATCAAGTTGAATATTCTCCGGACGCTCAAAAGCGTCTGCTTTCAGATTATGCTGCTAAGCATGATATGATCATATCCAATGAGTTTATCTTCATTGATGATGGCATCTCCGGTAAGAAAGCAGACAAGCGTCCTCAGTTCCAGCACATGATTGGACTTGCCAAATCCAAGGACCGTCCCTTTGACGTGATCCTTGTCTGGAAGTACTCCCGGTTCGCCAGGAATCAGGAAGAAAGCATCGTATACAAGTCATTACTCCACCGTAATAATGTGGATGTTATAAGTGTATCGGAGCCTATCATTGACGGCCCGTTTGGTACGCTTATTGAGCGTATCATTGAATGGATGGATGAATACTATTCGATCCGCCTGTCAGAGGAAGTCAAGAAGGGTATGACAGAGAAGGCGCTGCGTGGAGAATACCAGTCGATCGCCCCCTTGGGTTATGAGATGAAGGATGGCCAGCTCATCCTCCAGGAAGAGAATGCAGCCGTTATCAGATCTATCTTTGATATGTATCTGAATGGATCAAAGAGCTTCTTTGCCATTGCCCGCAAATTAAATGAGATGGGGCTGAATACTACCAGAGGGAATAAGTTTGAGAACCGTACCGTCCGTTACATCATTCAAAATCCGGTATACAAAGGCTGGGTACGCTGGAATCCTAACGGCAAGACTGATCTGAGAGAACAGAAGAATCACGACACGGAATTGATCATCAAGAAGGGCGATCACGAACCAATCATATCAGAGGATCTCTGGGAACAGGCCAATGAGAAGTTATTAAAGGAATACCAGCCAAGATATGCTAAACCGGATATTATATTATCGCACTGGCTTAGCAGCCTGCTGATCTGCAGCAATTGCAACGGTGTAATGGTATCAGGTGGCTCTGCCGGAGGGTTCCAGTGTAATAATTATGCGAAAGGTAAATGTAATGAATCCCATTATGTAAGTTATACCAAAATTGAAAAGGCTGTTATCGATTTATTAAGGGGATTGATTGAGAGTAAGAAATTTGATTATGAAATTGTTATCCCAGATCTAAGTCTCAATAACGATATTCTTAGATCGAATTTAAAGAAGCTGGAGCAAAAGGAAAAGAGAATTAAGGATGCATATATCAACGGAATAGATTCCATGGAGGAATATAAAGCAAGCAAAGAAAGACTGGAAGCAGAAAGACAGGATATAGAAAGCCGGATGCAGAATACCCTGACGAAGAAAAAGACCAAGGCAACCAAGAATCTCATGCTGGACAGAATGATATCTGTATACTCTATCCTTACCTCTGACGCTGATAAATTGACCAAGAATGCAGCCATTAAGACAATTGTGAAGAAGATTATCTATGATAAGAAAAAAGAGAATATTGATATTTATTTTTATTATTCATAATAAACAATTCATTATGAATATTCTAGCTTTTTCCAATTGTATTATTGCTTTTTTTATTCTCATTTGTTAATATGTATTTAATATCAATGAGATAAGCAACTACCTTTAGAATGGTTATATTAGGGATATAGGTTAGCCCTATATCCTATCATTGATATTATCGTATAAGGTAGGTGATTGTATGAAATCTCGTTCAGTATATATCGTTCAATCTCAAGTACTATCACTTGGTCCGATACCATTTAATCATGATGGAGAATTGAGACCAAGTTTTGAAAGCATTTTTAACAGTAAAAAATGTTTTTCAGATATGAGTACAGTTATTTACGATTACTATCGAGTGCATACTAATCCCATTTTAAAATATTGGAATGTAACAGATGAATATTTATTACCTGGGGATTTCAACCCAATCCCTATAAAGTCTGCTCCTTTTATCAGTAATCTTGGACAAATTTGTATTAATACTAGAACAGCTTATTTTAAAGATTATGCTTTCGAAAAGCAGAAGTATGCTTTCTTAATTGGAAAACGCGTACGGTATTGGGATGCAGGACAGAAAGTTCAAAATGATATATATAAATTTTTTGATAATGATGAAGAGTATTTTGGTTTCAAACCAAATATACCAGATCAAAGAATGAATAACCTGTATTTTGAATTAAGGCCCCCTCTCAACCTTAAGGCCGATGGAGAAGGTGGGTGTAAAGCAAAGGGAAGAATGTTTATACATATTTATCCAAGTGGATATATTATAATACAATATGCGATATCCTTAAGAGGTATTAATAGTATTAAACCTAACGAGATTATGCCTCTGGTTAATGAGACAAAACCTTGGAGAAAAAACAACAAATGGATTTGGTCAAGTAAACTAGGTAAAATGTCTCTTAATGAGCTCCACCAAAAAGTTATAGACGAAATTTCAATTTCAATATTTAACGATGGCACACATATAAAAAACCGAACAGAAAATTGGCATACTGCATATTCATTCGTTTCAGATTTAAATATTACTGATGTTTCATCTCATTTATTTGATAGCAAATATGAAGAATTTAATACTAATGCATATGATGAAAAATTGCTTTCATCAAAGCAAGGAATATTATACATGTACAATATATTACGTGAGCGAAAATCAGTATTACATTCTTTTTGGAGAGCTATGGCTATTTATGAATTTACTATATTAAAAAACCAAATATATTCAGATTACATAAAACAACTTAAAAATGATGTAAATCACCTTAAAGAAATACGATTAAGTCGATTCGAAAAATATAGACCTGAAAACTTAATTAAATTAAATCTCTATAATTCTAGTATCCCTAAATATATAAAAAATTTGGATGATACAATTTTAAGTGCTTCTTCATTTTATCGTGCTCTTTATAGTTCTATTTCTAAAGGAATTGATTTTGATAAACATCATTATAAACTAAAGGAAATCTTAAAAGATTGGGAATATGAAATAGAAAAATGGGAATCGCCTCAATTAAAATTGGTTTCTATTGCTAAAAAAGTTTTAAATCCACTAGCAAAATTCTTAGGTTAACTGTAATGTTAGGATTCAATCTATATGCAAATGCAATAAGGCCCACCGTATTGACTCATGATAACCATAGCAAGCTTAGGGTTACATTGTCTGATATTAACCGGACATTGCAGTCTTTTTTCATAACTCCACATACACTAGCACCTTCCTTCCCAAGGCCATGGTTCATTAATCCAGGTCCATTTATTTTTTACATCAACATCATACATACTGATTGGTCCGAAGCACTTGGTATATTCGTCAACAGCAGCATTTCTAACTCTCTGAACCTTTTCCCAGTAATCCAGCGCTGCCTGGTCGGTAGGGTGTGTATCCAGGAATAGTCTTAGGTCATCCATTACAAAACTTGTTGCCATAATACATTTGAATAATTTTTCTCTATTATTAGCATCCATCCTATTTACATCCTCCTCCATACCATTTTAAGTCAAGTTCTTTGAAAATGGTTCCATTACACAGAGCTGTAAATTCATTATCATACAAGTTTCTAAAGCACTGCCAAGGAACATAACACATTCCGATAGGAAAACGATCCAGTTCGTTTGCGAAATCTTCTCTGTCACAAGGATCTTTTCTATCGCAAGGGTCTCTTCTGTCGCAAACATCTTTTCTGTCACAAGGGTCTTTTCTGTCACAAGCGTCTTTTCTGTCAGAAATGTCTCTTCTGTCACAGATGTCTTTTCTGAAATCTTCCTCTGGCATATAGCCTCCGCAAACATCACCGCAAACAGGGTCATTAGGTCTATATGGAGCATTATTTCTATTACATCCCATGTTATTTCCCATGTTATTTCCCATGTTTCCGCGATACATCCGTCTATCCATAAATACTCTCTCCTTTCACAACTTTGATGAGCAACATGCTGCGTGCTTTGTTGTTCTATATATAGTATGAATAGAGGACAATTCGGTGCCTGTATTACCTCGCATGATACGAAATGTAATATAATATATTTATTTTTCCCTTATCATATAAATGTTTTAGTTCTTGTCGCTTCTAGTCATTGACAATGAAAACTTTATCATATAATATTTATTCTATATCATAAGGCATAAGCATAGGGGGAGCGTACATATGTATCATTTTATTATCAACCCAAAATCAAGCTCAGGTAAGGGCATTCATCATTGGTGGACTGTAAAAAGTGAACTGGACAGGACAAATATCCCCTATACAGCCACCTTTACTCAGTCGATGGGACATGCAACTGAAATCACCCGTGATTTATGTGACCATTCGGATGAGATTAAGAATATCGTGGTATTGGGCGGAGATGGTACTATGAACGAAGTAATTAACGGTATTCGCAATTTTAACGAAGTATTATTAGGATATATCCCTTCCGGTTCCAGCAACGATCTGGCAAGAAGTTTAAATATTCCAAAAGATCCGTTGAAAGCATTATCCAATATTTTAAAGCCTGTTAAATTCCAATATTTAGATTATGGTGTGGTGAATTTTGAGGGAAGTGACTCTGGGCCTAGAAGGTTTTCCTGCTCAAGTGGGATCGGATATGATGCAAATGTATGTCTTGAAGTTCAGGAATCCACTCTGAAGAAACGGCTAAATCGCTTTGGCGCAGGTAAGTTTGTTTATTTTGCAATCGCACTCAAGCAAATATTTGCCGTGAAAGCTGCAGATGCAACTATAATTGTAGACGGCAAAAAAAAGAACACCTACCATAAAGTCCTGATGGTGTCTCATATGATACATAAGTACGAAGGCGGCGGTTTATTAATCGCACCGGATGCCGACCCAACAGATGGCAAATTAAGCATATGTCTTGTTCATGGGCTCGGCAAATGGAAGGTTATGTTCCTGCTTCCTACCATTTTGTCAGGAAAACATATAAACTATAAGGGAGTGGAAACATTCACTTGTAAAGAAATTGAAATCATAACTGAGAAGAATATGGCCGTACATACAGACGGTGAAGTTCCTCTGGTTTGCTCCCATATTAAAGTAACATGTCCAGATGAAAAGTACAGAATAATCTTATAACAAAAGAGGTGGAATTATGCGAAGAACATCCAATATCCAGACATCATCGATTATTGTCTTTTTAAGTATCTTTACGATAATTGTGCAATTTGGCGCATACTATTTCTTTGCATACTTTTATCTTATCTATGGAATATCTGCGGTGATATCTATGCTATGCTGTCACTTACTGTTAGAACAATCTACCACCTATGAGTCCTGTTTTATCTACAGCATCTTAACTATGTTTATCAGCAGCATCATCACGTTGTTAACCTATTATGGAAAAGAAACTTCTGTTATTCCGTATTCTTTTGTATTGCTTGGGCTCATATTTATCAATTGGTTTATCCCGCTGTTACATTGTCTGCTTCGCAATATGTTCGACTATGGAACAAGGATTCAGGATTTCCTGTCCTTTTACAGAAACACAAGCATTCTTTTTCTGATCTGTTATATTGCGCTTCTTGGCTACGGTTCCTTTGCATTGAATTCCTTTGCTTTTATTCCTGCTGCTTCTGCCCATAGCGCAAATTTTGCTCCATTTCTGACTCTCTCTTCTATGATAGAGGATTATCTCTATGATCTGACTCCGTTGGGTGAGATTTTGGCGTACCTTGGCAGCCGCATCCTGATCTTTCTTCCCTACGGTTATTATATTACCCTACTCCTTCGAAAAGAGCATCGCTTTCTCCGTTTTTTCTCCGTCATATTCCTCCCTCTGTCAATAGAACTATTACAGTATTTCATCAATAGAAACCGCTGTGATATCGACGATCTGATTTATGGATTTATCGGTGGTATCCTTGGTGCTATCTGGTATTATTTCTGTAATTTTATTTATCGCAGCATCAGCGGGAGCAATTTTCTGGAATCAGATCGCAGATATTACTTTACCAATCATTCTTTACATTTCTGAGGACCAGAAATGCTCCAATTCCTTTCTCATGGTATATTGATTTACAGTAATAAACGGGAACCATTCCCTGGGAAATAAACTATAATACTGTTGTCCGCAAAATCGTTCATCAAGAAGCAATATGGCCCCTCTGTCCTCCTTGGTTCTTATCACTCTTCCCGCAGATTGCAGCACTTTATTCATACCCTGATACAGGTAGGAATAATCGAATCCCTTACCGTTGATTTCATCAAAATATCCACGAAACAGCTCTCTTTCATTGCATACCATAGGAAGTCCTGTGCCAACCACCACAACTCCGATGAGTCGATTGTTCTTAAGATCTATTCCTTCACTGAAAACACCGCCCAATACGCAAAATCCAATTCTGCTTTTATCAGGTGTATCGACAAATTCATCCAAAAACAACTCTTTCTCCTCCTCGGTCATATTACTGCTTTGCACCACCAATCCCTCGATTTCACCCTCGGCTAACGCTAAGACATTCTGCAGTACCTGATAGGACGGAAAGAATACCATATAATTTCCCATTCTGGCATCCGTAAATTCCCTGATATATGAAACAATCTTTTGGTATTCTTTTTCATTACGTCTGGTGAATTTCATACTAACATCATTCCCAACCATAATGATACGGTTTTCCGGTAAAAATGTTGATGGTGCATATACGGCATAATCTTCACTGCCGCCACCCAATTGCTCCATATAATACTGGATCGGAAGAAGTGTCGCCGAAAAGAGGATAGCACTCCTTCCTTTTCCCATAAATCGAAGCAGATTTTTGGAAGGATCCATGCACTGCAGCTTTATACGAAATCTCCCCTGTTCATCATAATCCGTATAGATTGTGTATCGATCATCATGAAGTTCATATATATTCATAAAATGTCTGACGTTAAGATACAGCCCCAAAACAGTTTCCTTTCCCTCAAAATGGGCATGCTCCTGTAAAAACACCTCGTATTCTGTCCTGAGGGACAGCAGATGAATATAAAATCCATCCAGGTTTTCTACCAGTTCAAATTCATCACATTGTCTTTTTAATACCAACAGATCATGATTGCAAAGTTCCAGCTGCTTGGCAAATTTATTACTGCCATTTTTAATTAATCGTTTCACTTCCAAAAGATCATCCTTATACAACACTGCACTGTACATTTCTCTGGCCCTCTCCACCAGATTATGCGCTTCATCAATCAAAAAGATATAATCATTTTGCTTCTCACTCATAAAAAATCTTCTGAGATAGACATTGGGATCAAAGACATAGTTATAATCGCAGATCACAGCATCCGACCACAGGGTAACATCAAGACACATCTCAAAGGGACACACCCTGTGTTTTTCTGCATACAGTGAAATTAAGTCTCTGTTAATTTCATTTTCATTTAATAAGAGATCATATACAGCTTCATTCACTCTGTCAAAATGACCTTTGGCCCGCTCGCAGGCGCCCGGATTGCAATCCGGTTTTTCCAAAATACAGATTTTTTCTTTTGCTGTAATAGTAACAGCCTTCAACGCCAGATCCCGTTCCCCCAGAATCTGAAAGGTATCCTCCGCCACGGTTCTTGTAATTGTCTTCGAGGTCAGGTAAAAAATCTTCTCCCCTATCCCCTCACCCAAAGCTTTTACAGCCGGATACACGGTGGATATGGTCTTCCCCACACCGGTGGGCGCCTCTATAAAGAGCTTCTTCTTTCTAAGGATGGATTTATAAACACCCGTCACCAGCTCCTTCTGACCTTCCCTGTAATCAAAGGGAAACGCAAGTGCCTTAATAGCGGTATTTCTTCTTTCATTCCATTTGATCTGCCAGACTGCCCATTTACTATATTCATCAACCAAATGATCGAACCAATCCGATAAATATGCATAGGTCAAAGTTTCATCGAAATAACGCAGAAGTTCCGTCTCCAGATTACAATAAGTAAGTCGTATACCAATTCTGCCCTGTTGATATTGAGTGGCATAAATATATGCGTAACACATCGCCTGCGCTCTATGGACGGGAATAGGCTCACTCAGATGAGACAGTTCCATATAAACCCCTTTAATCTCATCAATTACTATTTCCGGTGGATTTTGATCTTCTTCCTCTAATAGAAACACAGAATACGTGTCTTCTATTATTGTATTTGTAATGATGCCATCAGCTCTTCCTTCTATAGTCAATTCCAGAGATACCGCTTCCCGGCTAATGGGAATGACAATACTTAATGCTACCTCCGCAGAATAATTCGCTCCCATCTGCTTCTGAAGCTTTCTATGGATTCTACTTCCCGCCTGCATGGCATCTGCATCACTTCTGGTTTTTGTATTATCCAGATCCCCGGCTCTAAGGATGAATTCCACCAGATTTCTAACCGATATTTGAACTTTATGGATGGTTTCCTGCATAACTGATCCCCATTCTTTCTTCCTCTTTAAATCCATTCCCTGTGTCTTTTACCACCGAAAATCTTATCTATTGTCGATAGCTTCGCAAGGAATGATGACAAAAGGGATGTTGTATCGCAACATCCCCATGATTTTATTCTATCTACAAACAAACCTTTGCCGATATTTCAGTATGCAGAATATGAGAAATAAAAGCGCCTTCCTCTACTTCCTTGGCACGCTTCAAGAAAGATCTACTTATTTATTTTAAAATATTTATCCATAAAGTCAATATTTATTTCATAATTTAAATGTGTTTTTAGCTTGCATTTTTTACCTCAATCTGGTACATTCTAGTTATATTCCTCTTGCACTTTAGAGGTAAATTTAAAAAAGTGAGGTAGTATTATGAGTGAGCACAATCACGGTGGCGGCTGCGGCTGCGGACATGATCATGAGGATGAGCATGATTCAATCACATTATCATTAGATGACGGTACGGAGTTAAATTGCATGGTTCTTGATATATTTACTGTGGATAATAAAGAATATATTGCATTGCAGCCGGAAGAAGGCGAAGAAGAAGATGATAACGTATTCTTATATCGCTATATTGAGAATGAAGATGGTGAGCCAGAGTTATTGAACATTGACGACGATGAGGAATTTGAAGCTGTTGCTGATGCTTTTGAAGAACTGCTCGACGATCAGGAATATGACGAAATGTTCGGTGACGATGAGGATGAAGAAGAGGAAGAGGAAGAAGAATAATCACACAAATGATTGTGTTTCCTATTTTGAAACCATATATTGGGGCAGTGCCTAATGGCATCTGCCCTTTCTCTTTTGGAGTCCCATTTAAGATTTTATATCAATTTCATCGATGAATCTGGAGCTTTGCAGGGTCTTATTGTATCGTTCCCGTACACTATACAGATACAGATATTCCTTTGCTCTGGTTATGGCAACATAAAAAAGGCGGCGTTCCTCCTCAAGATCCTCCGGGAGTACTGCTTTTTTATGAGGGATAATACTTTCGTTGACATCCAATATAAAAACTGCCTGATACTCTAACCCTTTCGCACTATGCATAGTCGCAATGGTGATACAATCCTCCTTTTTATTTCCATGTCCCATCATCTGGTTTTTTAATTCTATTTTATATTCCTCCATACTGTCAAACCATTCCATAAAAGTATGATACCCTCTGGCATTCTCCTGAAGTTCATCTAAAAGCTCCATAAGTTCTCCTGTTTTTATCTTTCTAAGCTCAGCGTATTCCTTTAGATATTGATCATAACCGATCCCTTTTCTGATATAATTCACAGCAGCAAATGGGTTCATCCCGGCAAGAATGGCAAGATCATATTCCAGTTGGTCCAGACGCTCCAATGCCCAATTTTTATCCTCATAATAATCCTTCAGCGCTTCAAAATCCACCTCCTGGGTATCGAAGCACTCTCTGCTGATATAGCGTTTTGGACGATTAATTACCTGCAAGTACAATGCCCGTTGCGTACTCCCCATGGCTATTTTGATATACGTCAGAATATCATTTACTACCCAATGATCAAATAGGTTTGGAAGATTATCCTTCATCTGAAACGCAATATTATATTCCATTAGTTTATGCAGCATCGCACCGCAGCCCATAGTAGTACGTACCAATATCGCCATCTGGGATAATGAAATTCCCCCTGAACGAAGTTTCATGATTTCTTCCACCAACCTTTGATGTTCCAAAAGCAAATTCTCAAAATTAAGGATTTCTATTTTTCTTCCTTCCTCCTTTGCTGCGGATACCTCTTTTGGGAAGCGTCTCTCATTATGTACAATCAAACGATTAGCCGCCAATACAATATTTTCAGCAGATCGATAATTCATATTAAGAATCACCTTCTTGCTTGTTGGATAATCCTCCGGAAATTTGAGCATAATCTCCGGTTTTGCCCCGCGGAAGCGATAAATTGATTGATCATCATCCCCCACGATAAAGAGGTTATTCTGCGGCAGGGCAAGCATTTTCATAATTTCGTATTGTACCATATTGATATCTTGAAATTCATCGATCAGGATGTATACAAATTTATTCTGCCACAATTTCAAGATATCCTCTCGCTCCGTAAGAAGCTGATGGCTGAGCAAAAGCATGTCATCAAAATCAATCAAACCGGCCCCTCTTAACTTATGATTATAATCGGTATAGATCCCACGAAAAATATCGTCAGCACAATTGGTGGAGTAGTAATTTGCGATTTCCATACGATTTCCCTTTACCAAACTGATTTCTGAAAATATATCCGAGATAAACTCCTTCTCATCCTCATATTCCAGCTTTCTATGATGAATAATCTCCTTTAAGAATTGAATCCTAACATCTTCCCCGACAATATTGGTATGGTTAAGATGATAGGCATGCTTTAGTATTGTAAAGAATACGGCATGGAATGTCCCAAAACTCACCCCTGTTCTGTTAAATCTATGAAGCCGCAAAAAGCGTTCCTTCATCTCACCTGCCGCCGCTTTAGTAAAAGTGATAACCAATATCTGTTCTTCCGGTATCTGATACTGATCAATTAAATACTTTGTTCGTTTTGTAATTACCATAGTTTTACCCGAACCCGGTCCCGCCAGTACAAGCATTGGACCGTCTTTATGCAGCACAGCCTGCTGCTGAGCCTGATTCATATGCATATCTCTTCTCCTGGTTGCTTTTTACTTTTGATTCATTCATATAAAAACTTCTGATTTTATGGGATGCAATGGAAGATATAAGAGGATCATGGAATGATAGAGCTACTGATCTATTCCTATCACGAAAAGAAACTACTTGAACTTGAGATAAAATAGTGAAGTTAACACAACCGCTGTCCGAATAGTAACCGGCGAACCCCAAGTTACATCCGGACGGCAGTTTACATTTATAATGTCTTTAACTTAATTTATCAATGGCAACTTTAATTCTTCTTACACTTTCTTCTTTGCCGATAATATTCATTATCTCATAAGCACCACCGGGTGTGGACTGTTTTCCTGATA
Organism: Bacillota bacterium; assembly: GCA_023439505.1. GTDB lineage: Bacteria > Bacillota > Clostridia > Lachnospirales > Lachnospiraceae > Mobilitalea. Next base: position 115,974 of record JAEXNR010000005.1, on the reverse strand, counting down.
CTGCCGTTCTGACAGGCCATAATCCCTGGCCGTTCTTAATTCCCTGTTGGGCAATATAGGACATAATCACTGCTTCGATTCCTGTTTCCGAATAATCCTCAAGAGCTTCAAATTCAGGAAGCAGATCCTTTAAAACGGTTAATGAAGTTTCTGCGTTTGTCTTCATTTTCTTGTGGGTATACATCGCAATATCATAATCCGGCAGTTCCTCAAAGAAATCAATCATGTCTTTCATATCCAGGAATGTCTCTATCCTGGTTTTTATCAGATCAGCGATTCTGGTCAGGTTCAGATCCTTTTTTATTACCTCCTTTATATAAGGAAGTGCCAGTTCATAATACTTTTCCTGCTCCATCATCTTAATGTATTCGCCGTTCATCCAACGCAGCTTCACCATATCAAATACTGCTGGTGCTTTATTGATATGATGGTGGTCAAATTCCTTCACCAGTTCTTCCAGTGTCATAATCTCTGTATTGTTTGGTGAACTCCATCCAAGCAATGCTACAAAATTAATAATTGCTTCAGAAACGAACCCCTGCTCTAATAAATCCTCGTAAGAGGAATGACCGCTTCTTTTACTTAATTTTTTATGTTCCTCATTTGTTATCAATGGGCAGTGAACATAAAAAGGCTCCTCCCATCCAAAGTCCTGATATAATCTGGTATACTTTGGGGTAGAAGATAAGTATTCATTCCCGCGAACTACATGAGATATCTCCATAAGATGATCGTCTATTACATTTGCAAAATTATACGTAGGATACCCATCGGACTTAATTAAAACCATGTCATCCAGCTCTTCATTCTCCACGGTAATATCTCCAAAAATCACATCGTGAAAGGTTGTTGTACCCGTTGTCGGATTATTCTGGCGTATCACATACGGGATCCCTGCAGCAAGCTTCTCTTCCACTTCTTCCTTACTCAGATGGAGACAATGCTTGTCATATCTGGTGATTTCCTTTCCTTCCGACTCCACCTCATCTTCACCATTTCCCACAGTACTTTTTAAGGTTGCCAGTCGTTCCTTGGTGCAAAAGCAATAGTATGCGGCACCTTTTTCCACCAATTGCTTCGCATACTCCAGATATATACCACTGGCCTGACGCTCACTCTGTACATAAGGGCCAAATCCCCCATCCTTGTCCGGTCCCTCGTCGTGAATAAGACCTGTCCCCTTCATAGTCCTGTATATAATGTCAATAGCGCCTTCCACATAACGTCCCTGATCGGTATCTTCGATTCGAAATATAAAGGTTCCATCCTCATGTTTTGCAATCAAATAGGCATATAACGCTGTTCTCAAATTACCAACATGCATCCTTCCTGTGGGGCTGGGCGCATATCTTGTTCTTATCTTACTCATTTTTGTTCTTCCTCTCAGTTTATTCCGGTATCTCAGTATTACAACGTATTACTTACCCTGATTCTTCTAGCTCAATCCCTGACTATAGCTGCTTAAATCCAAGTTTCCATTTAATATATCACGATATACCGAACTGCCCATGAGATACATTGTTATGATGACAATGACTCCCATAAATATCAAAGTTGCTCTAGCCCAGTTCTTTTTCGTTTTTGGTGTTGTATTACTAAACGCCCAAACAAATAACATCACCCAGCTTACAACCGGTATAAAGAGCAAACCATAGGAACCCAGCCAGTTTAAAAATGAAATCGGTTGTTCTCCCGGTTCTGTCTGATGTATGGTTTGTCTCTGGGGTTCCATATGATAAGCCATTTGCAAGTGTTCCCGAAGGGGACTTCCACAATATTCACAAAAATTTGCTTCTTCGTTATATGGCGATCTTCCGCAGTTATTACATATCATATGTATCACCTCTTCTTATCTTTATTTTCCCCATTATATCATACCCTTATTAAAAATCAACTAATTGAATCAAAATAAAAGGGTCCCATGTAATCATTCTGAAATCATATCGAAATTTGTTTCGATTTGTTCCATATGATCCAGCGAAACCCTTTTAAAATTCCATCATATGATATCAATTTGCTATGAGTCAATCTTGGTCCATTCGCACAATAACTTTTGTTACCCTTCTGTCTTCATAGCCTCTATTGCACTTATTTTCGTTGCTCTTCTCGCCGGGAAATACCCTGACAGCAATCCCACGGCTAACGCCACACCAAGCGATGCCAGCGGCAAATACAACGGTATGATCGAGAAGGATGTATTGGTCATATCATACATATAATTCCCAGACATCAGTGCTCCGAATATGGGCTGACCGAATTTATTAATTCCCCAGGAAACAAGATATCCCAGAATGATGCCTACCACTCCTCCGATGATACCAATCATTCCGGCTTCAAACAGGAACAATTTACGAATATCCGTAACCACACATCCAAGAACCTTCATAATACCAATCTCCTTTGTTCTTTCATAGATTGACATTACCATGGTATTGGCGATACTGATTGCTGATACCAGCATAGCGACGAATCCCAGCGCACCTAACACCATCTGCAATGTTTTAGATGCATTCTGAAGGGGCTTAAGGTACTGCATCTGACTGTAGGATTGATATCCCAGTGCCTTAATCTCATCCTGAACCGCGATTACATTGTCAATATTATCAACATTTAGTTTTATCTGCTGATAAGTCTGGATATTTTTTATAGCCCTTTTTCGATCCTGAACACTTAACGTATTGCAGTATTTCATATAAATCTTTTTGAGATAATTGAGATCCATATAGGTATTATAGTCAAATTCTCCCTTAGTCACATCCATTTTCGCGATGTTTTTTAACGGAAGGCTAAATTCCTTTTTCGTAGGATCCACAGGAAAATCCTGAAATTTCAATACAAGTTTATCCTTTTGAATATCTACTTTACGTGACTGCCCCATTCTGGAATAGGGATCATAGAAATCATAGGGCATCTGCGAACCAAAAATGATCGTTGAATCATCTTCATCCGTAGGATACTGACCCATAACCAGCGCCGGGAAATCAAAATCATCAAAAACACTTCGATCCATTGCTGTAATATATGCCCAGCCCTGATATTTTCCGGAGAATAGCGTTGCACTTATCTGTATCACAGGAGACACTGCTCTGACATGGTCAATCCCTCTGATTGTTTCCACAAGATTATCATTTAATTCCTGCTTCTTACTGCTGATCCAGTTCCCGTCAGCATCAAAATTATCTCCCATACTATTCACTGTAATTGTAGTAAGACCACCCTGCTGCATTACCTGTTTCTCAAAGTTATTCTCCATTCCGTATCCAATGGATCGCATGATAATAATCGATAAAGAGCCGATGACTACGCCCAGGACTGTTAATATGGTTCTCGCCTTTCTACGGGAAAGGTTGCGCAACCCCATTTTTAGTAAATCACTAATCCTCATATAACTCAATTCCTTTTTTGATTTTTCTCTTAGCCAACAGAACACCAAACACAACACTTACAAAAAGTACAGCTCCAGAGATACCAATTACAAACGGCCATGATGACAATAAGGGATCCTTTACGACACCCATCCCCATAGCGGGATCCACAAGCATTCCTTCTCCTGAGGCATAGCCTCCTGACATACCATCTTTCATCGTACCACCTCCTGCAGCGTTTATTATCGCTTCCTTTTCCTGAATATCTGTCGCAACGGAGTCTCCGGCAACCGCTTCATCCGTTACTGGCTCGGTAGCTGCTGTTTCATCTGTTGTCGCAGGGTCTGTTGCCACTTCTCCCGTAGCCGCAGCTTCATCCGTTACCGCTGTTTCATCCGTATTACTTACATTCGCAGTAGCATCTGTTTCCTGCTTTTCTAAAACAACGTTCTCCTGAGTCGGTTCTTCCATCGGAACAACCTCTACCGGGGCTGATGCTGTTCCTGTACTCCCTCCCGATTCCTGCGCCACTGCTTCCTTCGTCGCAGAAACGGAGCCGGTAGTACTGACGGCAGTCACCTCTGTTATCACACCGGTCATTATAACACCTTCTATATTCATACTTTTTAACATCCTCCATTCATCTTTAAGCACAATTACTTATTAGAGACTTTCCTCATCTTTTTTACGCAGTTTTGACTTATATACAGTAAGAATTATCTTTCTTGTAACAGGAATAAACACGATAACAATTACAATCTGTACAATAACAAAGAGCCAAGGCTGCAATATCGCCTTTTTAGCCAAAGGAGTCGGATTAAATACTTCTCCGGATCCGTCTCCTCCCATATTAGGATCTACCGAGGCCGCTGGCATTACATCCTGACTGAATGTGCTTGTAAAGCCCACCGGTTCACCGTTACTGTCTTCAAACGTAATCTTAAGGGTACCATTTGCAGTTCCTGCCATTCCCGGAATAACATCAAATTCCACATGGCTTGAAGTACCGGCCGCAACATTTCCAATAAATTGCATACTTCCGTCCGATTTGGTAAAATCCCCTTCAACCGTTGCAATAACATTATTTAACGGAGATTTCCCCATGTTAAAAAAGTCAAAAGATAAGGTTGCAGGACTTCCCATTATTACAGGACCATCCCAAGCGTATACGTAAACGGAATCTACAACAGGACGAGCATTTTCCTCTGCCTGGAGGTTTAATTTTTCCACCCTCTTTTCACCGATTTCCCCGGTGGTCGGGTTGGCTTTTGCACCGTCATATTCATATTCAATGGTAATATCCACCGGATATGCCTTTGTGGTTGCATCGATTTTAACCTTTAATTCCAAAGTCTCCTCAACGGTTTCTCCCGGCGCAATTTTGGCGATAAAGAAACTGTTGCTTCCCTGGGTAACGTTAAATATATTATCTGCCTGCGTCATGGTCACCGTAATATTCTTAGCAGCCACAGATGTATTGGTATTGTAAATATCAAAAGTCAATTTAAACGTTGATCCGGCTTTTAATTGATCCATATCCGTAGAATATTTGCTTACAATTAATTTTGGCTTACTGTTACTTCCCAGGTCATTTTGTACATCACGTACCGGGATATCAACCGTCTCCCCCGTCGTATTCCCTGCATAGGTGTACTTAATTGTTAAATTATTCATTCCTTCTTTAATACCATCGGACACAACAAACGGAATGGTGATTCTTTTCTTTTCCCCCGCTGCCAGCTTTTCAATAAACTGATACGGGGTGGAATTTAACGGTATAAAGGTATCCCCGGTTAAATTAGCCGGTGAAATCTTTAATTCAGACAAGTCGGTTGAGCCTTTGTTCTCCAAGTCAAAAGCTATTTCAAGTTTATCACCTGCCACCGGTATGGTGGGACTCTGCACCACATTGCTGATAACGATATTCGGTGCAGAATCAGGATTTGCGCCCTTCACATCCAAAAATACAGAGGTTGATAAGGAATAGGGCACCCCTGCTCCATCGGTATAGGTTACATTCAGTTTCACTTCCTTAAGACCCCCGGAAGCATATTTGGATACAGATAAAGGAATCTCAACATTTTTTGAACTTTTCGTATCAATTAAAGATACGTTAATTGCATCTGTAAGATAGTTTTTAATAAAGCTGTCTTTCCCCACACTGGCAGGGTCCACAGATATTGCAATATTCTCCGCACTGGTGGATCCTTTATTGACTAAGGTAGCAATTAATTTAATGTCATTTCCCGGTTTCAATTCTCCCTTGGTTGTAACTTTATCGAATTGAAGCACCGGTGCTGAGTCATTCTGTTTTACATTGATTGCTATCCCATAAGAATCTGTAAACTTATCACCATCTAAATTTTTATATTCAAAATTAACGGTTAAATCATTATTTCCTGCACGTGCAGTATTTAAAATCTTAATTGGCAGGGTGACATTCTGGGTGTCTCCCTTCTTCAGATCATTAATCTTAATCTTTTTTGTCGTATAATTCGCTTCAATTCCTGATTTGCTGTAATCGATGCTGTAATACACGCTGCGTGCAGTGATATCACCTTCATTTTTAATTGTAAATGACAAATCTGTCGTACTTCCCGCCAAAGACTTACTATAGGAAACGCCGCTGATTGTCAGCTGAACAGGTGCCTTCTCATCCGTTACCTGGAAATGAGTGGACAACTGTGCCGTATCATAAGAAGATGACAGATAGTTATAAAATGTAAATTTAATTGTTACAGGATAAGTTCCGATACCGGCTGTTTCCTTGACCTTAACATCAAATTCCAGATTCGTAGGACTACTGGAGGAAATATCGGTCACGGTATAGGTAGAAACCATAAGTTTCGGATTCAGGATGCTAAACGGTGCTCCTGTACTCGTCGTAAACTCAATCTGAGGATTATTGACAAAAGAACCGACAGCCTGGATCGGAATACTAAAATGAATGGTTTGACCGGGAATGATCAGCAGATTATCACTGTCCTGACAAAATACCAGGCGCTCCAAAGCAGCGGCATTAACAACATTACCAAAACCCATTGTGTTTGTGAATAGCAGTGCAATCGCTATGACTGCAACAAGTATCTTTTTTAATCTCATTCTTGCTCCCTCAACTTCCTTTTTTATAGATATTAAAATCCTGTTTTTCAAACCTAAGATACCTCAGAAACGCTCTCTTCCTGTTGTACTCCTTCTGCTTTTTTATGAATAATTTCTATCTTATCTACCGTTCCATCAAAAATATGTATAATTTTGTCCGCATATTCGGCCAGCCTTCGGTCGTGAGTTACCATAACGATGGTCTGATTATTTGTTCTCGCCATATCTTTAATCAGATCCATAACTTCTCTTGATGTTTTAGAATCAAGATTTCCGGTAGGCTCATCTGCGAATACAATCTCCGGATTACTCACAAAGGCTCTGGCAATTCCGACTCTTTGCTGCTGTCCGCCGCTCATTTCCTTCGGTCTGTGTCGTAATCTTGGACCCAGCCCCACTTTTACCAGCATATCTTTTGCCATCTTACGCCGCTTCTTTGTCGGCACATGTTTAAACACCAGTGGAAGCTCCACATTCTCCAAGGCAGTCATGGAATTCATCAGATTATAAGATTGAAAGACGAACCCCAGATTATCCTGTCTGAATTTTGCCAGCCCTCTTTCTCCCATCTTATGGATGTTTTTTCCTTTTATGATAATTTGTCCCGATGTAAGCTTCTCAATTCCCGCCATGAGGTTTAGTAAGGTGGATTTACCGGACCCCGATACCCCGTACAGACAGCAGAATTCCCCACGCTCAATAGTGAAATTCACCTCATTTACAGCAGTAATTCTTTCTTTTCCCATACGGTATATTTTCTTTACATTTCTTACCTCAATGATACTCTCAGTCTGTTTGTTCATTTCACACCTTCCTACTTCCAAACATGATGCCGTAACACAGCACCTACTGCATATGCATTTTACACCTTAAATCTTAAATAATGCTTACTATAATTCTTAATTTTTTCTTACATTTTTATGAAAAAAGTCATTTATTTAACATAATATATTAAGATTTCCTTTTTCAATCTATTATTTTTTTATGCTGTTCATTCCCGGCTCCTGTCCTTTCTCTCGTACCAAAGACTCTAATTCCACTTTTCGCCTTAGTCTGAAATTAATAAAACGGGTAAATACCAGCTTAGCATAAGCACCTAACGGCACGGCGAGTAACATCCCCAGAAAACCACCGATGGCACTGCCAAAGATCAGAGAGACAATAACAATCAGAGGATGAATTTGAATGGAGCTGCTTAATAACTTGGGTCCGACCAGGTTACCGTCTATGGCTTGTACAATAAATAACGCGATCATAGCAGCAATCCAAAGTTTGAAATCACTGTTAATCAAACAGACAATTGATGTGCTGATATATGCCACAATCGGACCCAGATAAGGAATCAGGTTTCCGATACCTGCAAGTATTCCGATTAGCAATGCAAATTTGACCCCAATTATGGAAAGAACTATGCTAATTACAAACATCATAAAGGTGGCATCCATTAATTGCCCTCTGATATATCCGGAAAAAACCTCATCCAGATCGTGGGCAGCCCCATTTAATCTCTCATTCATCTTCTCATTCAAAAGTGCCTTGCAGACTTTTTTGCTGTAGTTGATGAACATTCTTCCATCTATCATGAAATAAATGCCGATAATAAAACTAAAGATAAATGTAGTCAAATAACCGGAAATATTCGTAATCGACATCAGCGTGGAATAAGTAAAGTTTTTGATAAAATCCAAAATATAAGTGGTGGCAGAACTGACATATTTTACAATTTCCTGCGACTGAATATCCAGCTCATTTAATTTACCTAAAACAGAATAATATACTTGATTAAAGCTCTTCAGATAATCCTGACCCAATTTTACAAAGTCATCGACATTGGCAATTCGGAGCTGATCCGTGACACTGAAAACCAGTAACGAAAACAGACCGACAAGTACTATGATTAAAATAAAGACTGCTGTTATGACCGCCCAGGTTCTGGGCGCCTTTAATTTTCGTAACGGTTTGATTACTTTTATCTTTGCGTATTTTCTTTCAAAGAAAGCAACAACTGGCTCCATAAGGTATGCAAAGATAAAGCCCAATATAATAGGCTTTATCACCTTCAGAAGCCATTGTACTCTCTGCAAAATCTCGCTCATGATAGATGGCGCGTTTTTTGCAATTAAACTTAATGAGTAAATAATGATTGATGTTATGATAACATAAAGGGATATCTGCAAATATTTTCGATTAAAATTATCTCTCCATTTCATTTGTATCTGCTAGTCTCCCTTCGCCAGATTCAAAAAATAAATGATACTTGATACTGCATTATCAATGCCCACATAATCGCTTTTGATGGACAAATGATAGTTTTCTGTTCTGCCCCATCTATCCGTCGCATGGTAATTATAATAGTTGGCTCTTCTTTTATCAGTTTTTACTATTTCATCTTCAGCCTTATGTTCCGGCAAGTGATAAACCTCAATTGCTCTCCTGATCCTGCTTTCCATATCCGCCCCGATAAAAATATGCACAACATTCGCAGCATTTCTCAAAATATAATCTGCACACCGACCAACAATAACGCAGGGGCCTTCCGATGCAACCTTACGAATTACATTGGACTGGGCCAAATAGATCTGATCATCCAGGGACAAATGTGTAAAACCGATGTCCTGGTTACCATAGGCATTAATCCCCATAGCAATGGAGTATAATAGACTGTTTGTTGCCTTCTTCTCTGCGTTCTTGAATGCTTCTTCCGCGAATCCACTTTCTTTCGCTGCCAAAGTTATGATCTCATTATCGTAAAATGGAATCCCCAGTCTGTGCGCCAGCTTTTCACCAACTTCCCTGCCACCGCTGCCAAACTGTCTGCTGATAGTAATAATCTTATTCATATAGATCCACTCCATTCATAATGGTTTTTGTTTCCCTGTTTCCATCTCAATTATACCATAGAAGATAAATAGTTTGAATCTTTTTTATCAACACATTACAAAAGTGTAATTATTTTACATACTATCTTCTTAGGAAAAGGCAGCTTTCGATAAATTCTTTGATAAAGATTCCGGTGATATTCTCCCAGTCTTTCCAGGTCACCACTGGTCAGATCACCTTTACCAAATCTGGCTCTGAAGGCTGTCTCCACAAACCTCAGAAAGGATTCCTCCTCAATATAAGCACAATTCGCCATTACATGATCAATATGGTCTTCCAGGGATCTCTGCTTTTGCGGAAGCGCCCGGCTTAGCCAAAGTATCTTCTCGGTCTTGTGAAATAGTTGAATCGCTCTTTTATTATTTTCATTCATATCTCCATATAATTTGCGCCGCTTATTTAAAAACACTGCAGTGCAGATGATAATAAATAAGAAAAGCAGCAAGTACATAATGATGTTATCCCTTAAGGGAAGGTTATTTCCTCCTTCCTCATCCCTTTTCTTATTGTTGGGATTAGGGGAAATGGTAGGTGTTAACTCCCTTGGTGCCTGTGTTGGAGCAACAGTAGCCGTTACTTGCGGACGATTGGGGGTAATGGATTCATTAATGGCATCTCCCCTTTTCAGCATGTCACCGAAGGCATCCGTCGTCAGATTATTTTCAACCGCCCCCGGGGTAAATTCAATGGGAACCCAGCCAAAACTATCCATATATACCTCTACCCAGGCATGGGCATTGCTGTCCTTAACCGACAATTCCACCTGGTCAACACGCATATCCCTTATCTCCTGATCAGAGATAACGGCAACCAACTGATCCCCCATGTTTTCATTGCTGATATCCTTTATGCCTGCTGCATAACCTTCTACATACCGGGCGGGCACTCCCATAGCGCGCAGCATCAGCGTCGCAGCTGAGGCGTAGTGCGCACAGTATCCCTTTTTATTCTCATATAAAAAGTATTCCACAAAATCCTTACCCTTGGGCAGTTTACCGGGGGATAGGGTGTATGTGGTGTTGCTCCAGAGATAATCTCTCACATCGTTAATTTTCTCTATGATATCGCCCAGTTCCTTCTCATGGTTCCTTCCTACAAAGTCTTTCTTTAATTGATCCAGGCCTTTCTGAGGAAGTCTGGTATAGACAGAATAAACATAATCCCTGTAGATTTTCTCATAATAGGCATAATCCCCGAAGCTCCCGGAAAGATCATAATAACCGGAAAGTGTATATGCCAGATTTAAATCATAGTCAAATTGAACCATATAATTATTCTTTCTTACGGAAGGGCGGATATATAAATCCTGCTCGTAACTAATCTCGCTTAATGCATTGGCATCAATTCCATAGGGAAGATAAAGATAGTTATCATTGGGATTTAAATTGGTAATCATCATTAATCCCGATACGGTATAATACTGGTTTTGTGTTCTTAAGATACCTCCATAAGAATTATCCGAATATTCATTATCGTCTTGTACCGAATATCGGTTGTTTTTTATTAAATTATCCAGATATATTTTATTCTGATTGATGGGAGAAAATATACCCTCGGGAAACTTTTTTAATAGTTCAGCATATTTTTTTCTCATCTCTTTATCATACCCATCCCAGCTGTTCCCGGTATACTCACAGCCCACATACCCCTTCAGATAAATCCCGTCACGTACCGGGTCAATCGGTGCTATCACCTTCATCTGTTCCTTTTGCGTATATTCTATCTCGTCCACCCTGCCAAGTTTACCCCCGCTAAGTCCGCCGACCGCAGTATTGGCATTACGAAAGGGAAATAATGATATCTGATTCATAACATCTTCCAGAGATAGGTGATCGAGGTAAGTCTGTATCCCTGATTTCATCTCCTTTATTCTCGTCACATCATTATACTCCTGATGTGTAATGAATAATCGGAGGATGCCGTATAAAACCAGGCTCAAGATACTAAGTGCCAGTGCTACATTGTATCTGATTATCTGATGCCTTGTTTTCTGAGACTGATCCGGAAAATGACGCCGTGTACCCGATCCCCTGATCAAGTATACTATAGAAATGAGAAATAGCAGCATCTTGCCGTCGTCCGGAATGATGCCCACCACGAAGCTTCCCGCAACGGGGATAAAGTAAATAGCACTGCATACCCCAATAAATGAAATTCTTTGAACGGCAATAACTGTCAGCAATATGACAGGAATTATGATCATTATGATTAATAACGTGATATCAGCAACTGTGGCAGTATAATCTGCCTTAAAGTAAATTAAGTTTAATTCAAAATAAGCCCCTATCTGGTGAATGATTAAGTTCTCCAAAATATAAAATCCATTCAGGATTCTTTCCCATCTGCTATAAAAGAAGAGTCCGTAAAACAAGCACAAAAAGAACAGTTTCACCAGATCATAGGAAGGAATCAGAAACAATCCATAGAAAACCGTAACCGCAAGCCATAATACAAAATATAGTATGATCTTATCCGCCTGGATGAGAAAGCTGTCCTGCAGGATCGAGACTGCACTCCAGGATACGGCAAGGATAGCCAGATACTGAAAAATTCTCATGGTATAGGGATATCCGGCACTCTTCTCATCAATCACATATACTGTATTCTCAAAGCGAATACCATCCTTACTATTGTTTATCATCATCGTTCCACCATTCCTGTTACAGTTCAAATTCCAACATATCTTCTTTTACATTACCTGTTCCCACACAAAACAGCTTGATGCCAAGTTCGGCAGATCTTTCCCTGATTTCCTTCGGGATTTCCCGAAGAATTTTATCTTCTTCATCTTCATATGCACTCATGGTATTCTGTACCAGAATTAATTGCTTTCGTCCCGCAGCTAACTGATCCACACAATCCAGCTGGCGATATCCCGCCTCATCTGTAAACAGGATAACATCCGTGTAACATTCCCTGGGAAACTGGGCCAGATAGGCAGCTATCACATCTGTCCCATTGTTACACGGGTGAGACTGCATTACCCCGTCTAATGCTTCAAACATGTCCTTCTCCTGGGCAATCTGTATTCTTTGGCAGCAATTGTTTTCTCTCTCATACCAGGCCATATAGTGCATCTGCCCCTTTAATTGCAGCGTATGGGACAAAGAAAATGCCGCCTCGATCAATGAATCGATTGTTCTTAGCGAGTCCCTTGTTTTTAATGCAGTTAAATGAAGAAAAATCAGAAAGGAACAATCCACCGGCTTAGAGAATTCTTTTATCATAATCTGATCATACTTTCTGCTAAGCTTCCAATGAATGCGCTGCGGTTTATCCCCTTCCCTGTATTCCCTGATGGCAAAAACCTCCGAAGGATCATCACCGCTTTTGGACTGGGAAAAATATTCGCTATCAGAAAGCGTTGTATCCTGAAACCTGATATCCTGCTGTGCAAGCTCATATAAATCCGGTAATACTGCAATGGTTATTTTCTGATTCATTTTCTTTTTTAAAGAAAATAGTTTGATAAAATCATAGTTACGGATGCCATTCAAGGTAATCTCCAGATTACCCGCGCAATCTGACTGCAAATTGCAAATTACATTGGATTTTGTTCTGCGGTCAATATTAACCGCAAGTTCCTTTTTATAGCTCTTAACAGAAAATGAGTTCTTATAAGTGACATAGATGGTAAGATTGGATACAGGAAATATGGTAGGATTATACAGCATGACCGAAACCGGAAGAAGTTCGCCCTTGTTTGCCACATGCATGACAGTAGAAAGCGTACCTGAGATTTTTTTACTTGTATAAAAAAGAATCGCAAAAAGAGCAAAGGGAATCACGATAATTGTCAGAAATAAAATCCCCATCATATACTCATTATAGAGGACTGACAATACCCCCACAGCAGATAAAAAGATCAAATATTTCAATTTATTTCTTATCATACTTCACCTGTTACTTTCTTATCTTGCTTCCTTTGCAATAATTCTGGGTGCTTTCACAATACGTAAAATGTCATCCAACAGGTTGTCCACTGTAATATTGTTCATTCTGGCCTTAGATTTCAGAATCATCCGGTGCGCAGCCACATCTTTAAAAACATATTGGACATCGGAAGGAACCACATAATCTCTGCGGCTTAAGAATGCAGTGGCTTTCACCATATTCATCAGTGCCAGAGACCCCCTGGGACTGACCCCCAGTTCAATCAGCGGATTTTCCCGGGTCTGCTGTACTAACAGTGTAATATATTCATAAATGGAATCATGGATATAAATATCCTCCACAATGTTTTGCATAATGAGGATATCTTCCTTCTCAACGATACGTTCCACCTTTTCCAAAGGATTGATGTTTTGTCGTTCTTTTAATATCCCAATCTCACTCCTGATATCAGGATATCCCATGGATAATCTCACCATGAAACGGTCCAGCTGGGACTCAGGCAGCATCTGCGTGCCGACAGAACCTAAGGGGTTTTGCGTCGCAATTACAATAAAAGGTTTTGGCACCTCTTTTGTAATACTGTCTACCGTTACCTTACCTTCCTCCATGACCTGCAGCAATGCGGACTGGGTTTTAGATGAAGTCCTGTTAATTTCATCTGCCAGGAAAAGATTGCAGATGATGGTGCCCGGTTTATACTGGTCATTCTCTCCGTCCCTGCCAAGCAAATGAAAACCGACAACATCCGTCGGCAAAACATCCGGGGTAAACTGCAGCCGGTGATGTTCCAAATTCATTGCCTTAGAAAATGCCAGCGCTAGAGTCGTCTTTCCGACACCGGGGTGATCCTCCAGAAGAATATGCCCTTTTGCCAGTATGGCAGTCAGTACCTTACCGATGATTACCCTTTTTCCTATAACTACTTTATTCACTTCATCCATTATCTGGACCGCTTTTCCATGATACGGTGTCATCATAAACGCCCTTTCTCACATACAAATTATTTGTATAGTATAACATAAATTTACAAAATTTCAATTCCCTAAATATATTAACCCATTTCCCATAATTATTTCAAGCTGTTCGATCTAATGATACGGATTTTTATATTATTCTCAATATATGACATAGGTTTTAGCCTTTTGGTTACAATAGCTTTTAATTATGGATATTTTGTGAAAAGAATTGACTTATTCCGAGAAATGTATAGAATTAAAAATATTAGTATCAATGGGAGGTAGCAAAGAGTGAATAGCGCGAAAAAAGAAATAAAGCTGGCATCTAGAAAACCGGAAAAGAAGAGTCCGATAACGCCTATGGTCTGGTTAATTACCGGTATTGTAGTCATTGTGTTATTGGTAGCAGGAATCCTGATTGAGCAACTGTATCAGCCTGTCCTTCTTACAATCAATGGCCAAAAATACAGGTTAAGAGATTTAAGTTATTATATCTATAATACTGAAGCACAGTATGATTATTACAATCAGTTACTGGGCGGTACAAGCTGGGATATGGTGATGGATGAATCTAAGGGGACAACCCTTCGGGATACTGCCAAGGACGGAGCTATTTCTTCCGCAATCAGCAGTGAGGTTCTTTATAAAGAAGCTATGGCAAATAACTTTAGCTTAACGGACGACGAAAAGAAAACCATAACATCGAATGTGCAGGATCAGTTAAACGGACAGTTAAAAGAATCCGTGATCAGAAAAAATAATTTTACAAAGAAATATTTAACCGACGTTATTACAAGAATTACTACCGCCAACAGTTATCGCGATAGTGTAATTGATACTCTGGATGTTGACGATGCAAAAATAAAAGATGGAATCAACTATGATGAGTATAAACAGTACGATATAGAATATCTTTATATTTCTACCAATACTGAGGATGATGACGGGAATCAGGTAACCATGAGTGATGAGGACAAGCAAAAAGCATATGATAAGATCAAAGCTGCTTATGACAAGGCGCCTGCTACCAAGGATTGGTCAACCTTAGTTTCTGAGGATGAAAAGGAATTAACCTATACGAAGGACGGAAATTTCACATCAAAGTCAACTACTTTCACGGATGAGTTTAAAAACAAGATGAAGACCTTAGACAATAATGCGATCAGTCAGATATTTGAAGATGAGAAAGGTTATTATGTGGTACGAATGATAAATAACAACTCTTCTGAAAGCTATGACAATGCTGTAAAGGATGCCATCACTTCTGCAGAAAATGACGCCTTTGATCAGTATTATGAAGATGAAATCCTGAAGAAATATACCACCACCACCAATGAAAAAGCGCTTGATAAGTTAAAAATGGGTGAAATCACTCTGGCTCCATAGTTTTCTCCCTATCATTTGTATAATATCTCCTATTCATGAAATAATATAAATGTTTCTGTTGATTATTTTTGAAAGGAGATATTTTATGGCAAAAAATAAGAATAATAATTTCAAAAACAGTTCCAGTAATAAAAGTATGAATTCAACCAGTAATACAACCTCAAGCGGACAATCTAAGAACTCTATGAAAAATACCCATGCACAGGTTCCTGACCATGAACCGGGTCGAAGTGGCCCGGGCGGGGAATAATATAACACAATAAGTTCAGGTGCCATTGGAACGTGCGCCCGCCGGGTGCACGAATAACGGTGTCCGGTAACGAAGCAGTATTCCTGTCGTTACCGGACACCGTAGTTTTATATCCGTCCACTTTTCATCTCCAAATTCCAGTCTCGGTCCGAAATCCTTTATCGGTCCGAAATCCTTTATCGGTCCGAAATACTTTATCGGTTCGAAATCTTATCTCGGTAATGTTAATGTTTTCCTTTCATTTCGATTTTTATAGGAATAGAAATCTTTGGTTCCACTGCTCCTTCCGAAGAGAAAAGGACCAGGAAGGTAGGAATTCCAAAAGAATAAGGCGCTATTTCATATTGTTGATAATATTGGATAATTCCATCTATTGTAAGATAAAACTGATTTTTCTTAAAATATTTACGCACTAAGTTATAGTAATCATTAAAATAAGGATATTCTTCCTGTATTGCGGCATAATCCATATACTGCAGTATGTTCTGTATCATATATTCTTTAAAGTATTTTCTGGCAGGAAGCAATTCGTTCAATTCTATTTTCTTACCTTTCTTTACATCCCATGTATCCGAACACCGATAGATTAACCCGTGAGCACCTCCTGCATATTCGTATTGATCAAAATATAGACTGAGTGTAAGATTTTGGTTATATGTTATTACAAAATCTGCATTTGCTTCAAAGGGATGAAAAGGAACTTTATTCTCTGCTGCATATTCAAATTCCACAATTGCCATCTGATATAAATTCATGATGTTCGATCTTTCATACATAAGTGCTTTAATCCGGTACAGGGAATTTAACTTATTCAATAGTCCCTGACAGGAGTCAGAACTTAATTCAGGATATTTTATGGTATATTTCATTATGATTTTATTTTTATAATACATATCCTGCTGTAACAGTTTCTCAACAGCGATGATCTGATACACGACCATATACACCCCCTTTGTATCATGGCATTTACATATCATATCATATGCCCGGCAAAGGGTGGATATACTTTGAACTTCGTAAAATATAAGCACAATCAGGGCTTGCGATCTGAAATTTCAAAACGCAAGCCCTGATAAGGATTTATTATATTAGAGAATGTTAACAAGCTAAGATTAATTAATCATCATCGCCCTGTAAAGCATCATATCCACTTTCACCGGTACGAACCTTTACTGCATTTTCAACATCGTAAACGAAGATCTTACCATCGCCGATATTGCCGGTATAAAGTGCTTTTCTTGCTTCATCAATGACTGTCTGAACCGGAACTTTACTTACAACGATTTCTACCTGAACCTTTGGTAATAAGTTCATTTCCATCGGTACACCACGGTAATATTCTGTCGCACCCTTTTGAACACCACATCCAAGTACATTGGTCACCGTCATACCGGTAACTCCGATAGCATTCATTGCCTGTTTTAACGCTTCAAACTTACTTTGTCTTGTGATAATTTCAACCTTCGTTAATTTAGGACCAGCACTGCCTTCTTTTTCAACTGTTACTTTGGTTACAGGAACAGATTCTGAAATTGATTTTGTCCCTACTGATGTTCCCACTACTTCTGTTGAAATATTTACAACTGGCATAAAGTCTGCATATGCACTTACCAAACCATGCTCATGTACATCAAGACCAGTGATTTCTTCTTCTTTGGAAACTCTCAAACCAACAGTTTTCTTAATAACGAAGAATGTGATACTAATTGCTACTGCTACCCATGCTGCTACAGATACTACTCCGATGAACTGTGTGAGCAACATACTCGCGCCGCCTCCGTAGAATAAGCCGCCGTCAGTTGCAAACAAACCTACACATAAGGTTCCTAACGCACCACAGATACCGTGAACACCGACTGCTCCAACCGGATCATCAATCTTAAGTACTTTGTCAATAAATTCAATACCGAACACAACTGCAAAGCCTGCAATAATTCCGATAATTGCAGCACCCTCGGGAGATACCGCATCACAGCCTGCTGTAATTGCTACAAGTCCTGCCAGGGAGCCATTTAAGGTCATGGATACGTCGGGTTTTTTGTAACGGATCCAAGTGATAATCATAACTGCAATGGATGCAGTTGCGGCAGCCATATTTGTTGTTACAAATATTTTGCCCATGGACTCCACTGCGTCACCTGTCGCTGACAATGTGGAACCAGGATTAAATCCAAACCATCCAAACCAGAGGATGAATACACCAAGCGCACCAAGTGTTATGCTGTGACCAGGTATTGCCTTTGGTTTGCCGTTCTTATCATACTTTCCGATACGGGGTCCTAATATTTTTGCTCCAATCAGAGCACATACACCACCGACCATATGAACTGCTGTGGAACCGGCAAAATCATGGAAGCCTCTTTCAGCCAGCCAGCCACCGCCCCAGATCCAGTGACCGGATACAGGATAAATAATTGCACTGATTACCACGCTATAAATACAATATGCTGAGAATTTAGTTCTCTCTGCCATAGCTCCTGATACGATAGTCGCAGCCGTCGCAGCAAAAACTGTCTGGAAAATCAAGAATGTCATTAAGGAAATACCATCCGGTAAAGCATAATCCCCTGACTTTACCATAGGATCAAAAATACCAATAAAACCATTACCTGCGCCATACATGATACCAAATCCGATTAACCAATAGACGGGTGTTCCCAATGCAAAATCCATCAGGTTTTTCATAATGATGTTACCTGCATTTTTTGCTCGCGTAAATCCTGTTTCTACCATTGCGAAGCCTGCCTGCATTAAGAATACAAGCGCTGCCGCAATTAAAACCCAAATCGTGTTCAATGATGCTGAATAATCCATACTTTTCCCTCCTATTATAAAATAAAAATAACGTGTTAACAAAATGAAGTAAAATCCCTCATATGTTACACGTCTTTGTGTAAAAAATTAAAATAATAAACAAGGCGCGGTAGTGTTATCTACTGCGCCTTCGCTATTACTTATATTTTGAAAGTATAACGTCCAAAATTGTATTTGTCAATACTTAATTTAATAAATTTTTATATTTAGTTTAATTTATTTCATAAAGTTTAAAGAAAGCATAAACACCCTTCCACGCAAATTATAAATAATCCCTGTTTTATATGTCACTTTATGAGAAGCAGGGAAATGGTACAGGAAATGAATGTACACTTAATAATATTAAGTTTGTCTTTGGCCTACATGGCACCCTTGAGTTTCTCATATACCTGCTGCTCCACATTTCTAATCTGTTTCTTCGTCATGGCAAACTGAAAGATGGACTCACTGGCATGAACAAAATCATACAGATTGCAGTTTCCTGTCCTCTCCCCGATACCAAACAAAGTGCAGTCTATAAAGTCTGCACCTGCCTTCGCACCAACAATAGAATTGGCGACTGCCATACCCAGGTCATTATGGATATGCATTTCAATTTTAATATCTGTGTGGGCTCTGATGGTATCTACCAGTTCCTTCGTTCTTCCGGGTGTAAGAACACCTACGGTATCCGCAAGCCGTATGACATCGACTCCGGCATTTTTTAATTCTCTGATCAGCCCAAGCATAAAACCGATATCAGATCTTGAGGCATCCTCCAGACCTACTGTAACATTAACATCCTGTTTCTTTGCCACCTCTACACACTCTAAAATATTCTTTGTTACCCAAACCTTATTCTTCTTTAACTTGCTGTAGATCTGAATATAAGAAACCGGTGTACCGATATGAATAATATCCGGCCTACAGGTGATAGAGCGTTTCACGTCACTTACATTCATTCTGCACCAGACGGAGATTTTGGAATTTCGCTTGTTTTCTACCATTCGGGCAATTCCCTCTTCTTCCTCTTCGCTGAGTATGGGAACTCCTGCTTCTATTTCATATACACCAAGCTCATCCAATAATTTAGCAATATTCAGCTTATCTTCCATCCGAAGTGCAATACCCGGACTCTGTTCTCCATCACGCAGGGTAGTATCAACAATATATTTTCTTTCTTTCACCGGGTTTCACCTCCATGGACTTCACTTGTTTTACAATCTGTGCAAATTCCGCATCACTCAGGCTCTTGTTCCCCTGTGTGCAGACCTGCTTTACGATCTGTAAAATTATATCTATTAAAGGCTCTTCCATTCCCGGTAATCCCAGTTCCTCCATCTTCAATATCACTGCTTTTGAACCGGAATGCTTTCCTATTACTATTTCTGATTTTCCTCCCACACACTCCGGATGATAAGCTTCGTAGGTGGCAGGATTTTTCATAATTCCATCGGCATGTATTCCTGCCTCAACTTTAAAAATATTCTTTCCGATGATGGGTTTTTTGTTTCCAACCGGTTTATTAATAAATTTCTCAAATAGACTTGTTAATTTGGGGAGCACGGATAAATCCTTATTTGGTTTATATCTGGCCGCCAGTCGAAGGGCCATGGTGACTTCTTCCGTAGCCGCATTGTTACCAATTCCCGCAAAGCTGGTAGTAACTTCATTTCCATACCCCAGCAGCCATTGTACAGCAAGAGCACTAGCGCAACCATAAGTATTTTCCGGGCAGAAAATAATGGTACTGCCGGGAAGTGCCGACTTCATTTCCTGCATAATCTTTTCATAGGTATTACACATTAAATCGTCCAGCCCGACAATACGGAGTTCCTTATAATTTCTCAGTGCTCTCAGCTTCACAATCTCTCTTGCATCATTCATCTGAATTTCATAAATAAATTTATCCAGGAATATCTCATGATGACATACATAACGGTAGAAACCCGGATCGTTTACCATTTCATCGTCAAGGCCAATGTGCAGAATATATTTTCCCGTATCCGGTAAATATTCCATCCTCTGAAAGGCAGATACGGATAATTCAATGACATCGACACCAATCATGGACAAAAGTTCACAAAAAGTGTGCAGATCCTCTTTGGATGGCATGCAATTATCTAATGCGGTCAATGTGTTATCAATCAATCGAATCATACTACCATCTCCTCCTATCATCATGAAAGATCAACGATGAACAATCAAATCATCAATTCGGCCACCGGCTCATTGCCTTCCAGGTGTTGTTCCACGATCTTTTCAACATCGTCTTCCGTTAGATTACCGTACCAGATACCCTCCGGATATACTACTGCAATCGGGCCTTTGTCACAAATACCAAAGCAGCCGGTATTGGTAATTAACACTTCGCTTGATAAATCATATTCTTCAATTACTTCCATAAATTTCTGCACAATATCAACCGAGTCTTTGGAAAAACAGAAACCTTTCTGCTGTCCATTGATTCTGCAGCTGGTACAGACGAAAATATGGTGTTTGGGTTTTACCATAAAATCCCTCCTCTCCGATTTCGTGTTGCTGTCATTTATCTTAAGCTGATAACTCAGCCGCAACCCTTTTAACTGAATCCTCTATTCTGTCATAGGTTGTGAACACCTGTATTCCCTTTTGATTCAGTTTTGTTTTTGGTGCTTCTCCGATTCTCATGGCAATGACTGCCTTACAATCTGCAATTGTCCTGATGATACTTTCTATTTTATCATCCTTCTCTTCACACTCTGCTATACCCTCGCAGTATTTCTTTACTTCCCGCTTTTCCAGCAATACAGCACTGCCGTCTTTATATTCATATACATAAAATTCTGTTGCATGACCAAAATGCTGATCTACGATCATACCGCTCTTTGTAGCGACAGCTACCTGAAAACTTCCGGCCGCTTCTATTGCCTCTTCTTTCTTTTTCTCCGCGCCGGGACAGGCGTTAAATTCAATGGATCTGTCATTGCCAAGAGTCCCGATGGCATCTGCACGACACTGTCTGCAATGATACATCTGTTTCATAGTCTCACCGCATTTTGTTCTCATTTCCATAATCTCATGATTGCTGACCAGAGGAAGGTCTTCAAATACACTTCCCTTTACCGGAATCAGCTGCATGATATTGGTGATATAACAGCCCAGTTCCTTTACCTTCGCTACAACCTCCGGAATGTGCTCGTCATTAATTCCTTTTAACATTACAATATTTACCTTACAGACAATTCCCTGTTCCGTTAACATCTTAAGTCCGGCCAGCTGGTTGGACATAAGAATTGCCGCCGCAGCTTCTCCTTGGTATTTCACTCCCATGTAATCCACATACCGATAGATCTGTGCACCGATTTTAGGATCTATGGAATTCATGGTAACCGTTACATGGGATACCCCAAGTTCTACCAGCTCATTGGCATATTGGGGCAGCATCAGACCGTTGGTAGATAAACAGAAGGTTACATCCTTATCCTGTTCTCTGATCATCTGAAGGGTTTTCTTTGTCTCCTCAAAATTGGCAAGGGCATCACCCGGACCTGCAATTCCCACAACCGAAAGATTTGCAACCTTTGCCTTTACCTCCATATACTTCTGAAAAGCCTCCTCCGGCTTTAATACAGCGGTGGTGACACCAGGTCTGCTTTCGTTGGGACAGTCATATTTTCTTAAGCAGTAATTACAGCTGATGTTGCATTTCGGAGCGATGGGAAGATGCATTCTTGCATGCTCATGGGCGCCGCAGTTATAACAGGGATGTGTGGCTGTCTTCTCCTGAACGGATTTTTCTCTCATTGTATTCTGCTCTTTTCTTAAATATTCCAGTTCCTCTCTCTCCAAAATCATACCCATCCCCTCTTTCCTTTCACCCTTATAATATTTCCCGAATAGTTCCTCCCGAAAGCCGGTTTCTTTCTTGGCAAGAATTACGTTAGAGATCTCATCCAGAAATGTCAGCGCCCCTTCATAACCAATCATACGAAGTCTTTGCCCTCCTACCCGGTCATGAATCGGAAATCCTCTTCTGACCAGTCCGAGTCCCAATTTTTCTGCAATACGTCTTCCGTCTGAATTACCGATCAGCACATTCACCTTTAATTCTCTGGCCAGCTCCTCAATCGTCTGAAAGTCCGTGTCATCCAAAATCTCAAATCGCTCGATGAAAAACCGGTCCGCGACTTCCTTTACTTCCTCTGATAATTTATCTTTTAAATCATGACAGACCGATCCGGTTGCTGTAATCAAGGGCACGATTCCATTTTCCACACACATTCTTACGGTGCTATAAACAAAATCGGGCTCACCATAAATGGCTGCCCTCGCCTCTCCGTTATATTTATGTGCATCGATCATGGCATCCATAAATCTGCCGCGTTCTTTTTGTATCTTTACCGGTATCTGCTCCCCTGAAATTTTGGAAAGGAGTTTGATCAGCGCATCATTGTCTCGAAGTCCTGCCGGTAAATTACATTTTTCATATGGCACTCCGTAAGTTTCTGATAAATATTCTGCTGCCGATTTGATCTTATCCGGAAAGGAGGATATTTCGATGGTAAATCTCGATCCTGCCATCCTTTTAATATCTTGCAGGTCTGTTCCATTGGATGGAAGTTTTTCGTAATCCGGCTGATGAACGCCATCCAGATTCTCCGACAGGTCAGGAAGCAGGATATAATCCATCCCAAAGCTATCTAACAATTCTTTCAGGTATCTGGTATCGGCGGGCGATAATATACTTGTGATCACATTAACCCTGTCATGCTTTGTGGTATCCATGGGAATATGCTTTAAGATCTGCACCAGGGCCTTGTTGTAACCTTCAAACTGTGTTCCTGCATATCCGGCAGAGGGAACCGGAATGATGGTGATATTTTGATACTCAGGATTCTCTCTGTAAAAGTTATCGATGATTCTCGGAATGTCTTCTCCGATGGTTTCTGCCAGACAGGTTGTAGCCACACCGATTACTTCCGGTTCATAGATCTTAATCAGATTGATGAGTCCTTTCTTTAGATTGACCTCTCCTCCGTAAACAGTTCCTTCCTCCGTAAGGGAAGAGGATGCAATATCCACAGGCTCATTATAATGGGTTGCCATATGTCTTCTGATATAAGTGCTGCATCCCTGAGAACCGTGGAGAATTGTCATACATTTTTTAATTCCGTAGAGAGCAGTAACAGCGCCCATGGGCATACACATTTTACATGGATTTACATTCAGATTAACTAAGGTTCCTCTCATACTGATCCTCCCTTCTTCTACTATTCCTGATCCGGATTTCAAAAGTAAAACAGTGTCTTTTGACATATTGCATATAAAAATCCAGACAAGTCTAACGTCCGTTTCATTAAGACATTGTGTCAGAGTTAACAGCAGCTGCAGGTGTTTTAAAGAAATGCTGCCTTCATATAATTCCATACCGGATGATTCATACTGTTATTAATTTCCATAGTAAAATTAACAACACCGTCAAACCCGCATAAGGGATGCTTTCTCTCGTGATTATGATCGCAGAATGCGATTCCAAGTTTATAGGCAAGGGGTCTTTCCTTTACCCCTCCGACCAGGATATCGGCCCCCTTCTCTTTCATAAACTTTTCAAGTTCTGCAGGATTGGCATCATCTAGTATTACCGTATCCTTGTTGACCAGGCTCTCTATGATTTCATAATCTTCCTTCTTCCCTGTCTGAGTACCCACTACAACCGTCTCCATACCAAGGGATTTGAATTGTTTGATCAGTGAAATTGCCTTGAAGCCGCCTCCTACATAGATAGCAGCCTTTTTCCCCTCCAGATTTGTTCTATATTTATTTAAAAATTCCTGCAATCTTGCAATCTCCTTCTTGGAAAATTCAATTGCTATTTGTCTTGCCTCTTCTTCTTTCAGATACTCGGCAATCCGGATTAAGGAATTCATTGTATCTTCTATGCCATAAAAACTTACTTTAATAAAGGGAATCCCCATCTCTTCTTCCATACGGTTTGCGAGATAGGTACTGGAACCGGCGCACTGCACAATATTTAGCTGAGCGGCTGGTGCCTGTATTAAGGTGTCATAATCAGAGTCACCGGTAATTGTTGCGATAACCGGAATCCCCATTTTACTCAAATAATCCTTGACAATCCATAATTCACCCGCAAGGTTAAAGTCTCCCAATATATTAATTCCCCTGCGTTTTTTGGGGGTGTGCTTTGATATAAGTTCCATTATTGCATTACATGCCATTTTATAGCCAACGGATTTATTGCCGGAAAACCCAGGAGATTTCACCGGAATCACTCTGATATTATATTGATCAGACATCGTCTTACAGACTGCTTCCACATCATCCCCGATCACGCCAACAATGCAGGTGGCATATACAAATATTAATTTGGGATGATACTGTTCTACCACCTCTTCAATGGCGGCAGTTAATCTTTTCTCTCCTCCAAAGATTACATCCTGTTCCCGTAAATCAGTAGAAAAACTGTTACGGTATAAATCCTCCCCACTTGATAAGCTTCCCCGGATATCCCAGGTATAGCTTGCACAGCCGATGGGACCATGTACAATATGAAATGCATCTGTTATGGGATTTAATACAACTCTGGCCCCACAATAAACACAAGCTCTCTGACTGACCGCACCCGAAACACTGTTTGCATCACACCGCATGCCATTTCCGCCACAGCCATCCTGTTTTAATAAAATAAAGTCCTTTCTATCATCCAGAACACTTGCATTTTCCATACGATACACTTCCTTTCCTTCCTAATGAATAACCATGCCTGTTTCATATCTTCTTATCTTCGTGCCCGGAATTTCACGGACACAAACTTTTATATTATTCAACTTTTCTTTAATACAAGGTAGTCAATAAACAATAAAACAGATAAAATATTACGATTTAAAATCATTAGCAGCCTGTTTAATGGAATCCGTAATAAGGGAAATCAAGACCTATCCGGTATAATAATTAAGATGATTTTTATATCCTCTAACCATCCAAATTATTATGCCGTGCTGTCTTGATCGTTAAATTACTACATTACCATTTCAAAATCTTCTTCTGCTGCATCTCTGTCAGATCGATCCATAAGTGCATTTACAATTAATTCTGCAAGTCTCATCCCGCCTTTATAGCCAATGAGAGGCATATAGGAATGGATATAACGATCTATGATCGGGAAACCTGCTCTTACAAATGGAATGTCTTCTGCTCTTGCAATATATTTTCCATGGGTTCCGCCGATGAGTAGGTCTACCCCTTCCTCCTTGATCCACTGGTGAAGTTCAAATAAATCTCCGGATGCCTTCGCCTTACAGCCATCCACTCCGAATTTTCCAAACAGTTCCTTCGCTGCTGTTTCAAATGCCTCACCGGGAGTTCCTGTAACAACATATTTGGGTATCATGCCCATTTCAAGAACAAACTCTGTGATACCAAGAACCGTATCAGGATCACCAAAGATGGCAACCTTCTTATTGTAGGTATAGGGATGAATGTCAATGAGAATATCCACCAGCTGTCCGCGTTCCTCCTCAATTTCGTAAGGAACTTCATTTTTGGAATAACTTTGTAGTGCCATCATATATTCATCGGTTCTACCGATACCAATGGGCATCGGTAATAACTTGTAAGATACATTACATTTTTTCTTTAATGCCTCAGCAGGTGCTTCACTGGAGAATTTTCCAAAAGCAAAGGACAGATCCGAATCTCCCAGCGTAATGATTTCTTCCACTGTTGTGCCGCCCTTAGGATACATCTCAAACTTCCCGGTCATTGGGGCATCCATTACCCCGCTGGTATCCGGTAACATGGTATAGGAGACACCCATAGCTGTTGCAATTCTTTTTAATTCTCTCATATCTCCCGGATTAACAAATCCCGGCATCAAAGCCAATTTACCGTTTTTCTTTCCTGAGGATTTGGACAGATATTTAATAAAACTTGCTACCATATTACTAAAGCCTGTTACGTGAGAACCATAGTAGCTTGGCGTATTGGTATGCACCATATATTTCCCTTCCGGCACATCAATACTTTGAATTAAAGCATTCAGGTCATCACCGATGGTCTCGGAAAGGCAGGTGGTATGGACTGCAATAATCTTTGGATTATAGATATCAAAGATATTTTTTGCCGCAGTTTTCAGATTGGATCCCCCGCCAAATACGGATGCACCTTCCGTGAAGGAACTGGAGGACGCCATTGCAGGATCCTTAAAATGTCTGGTTAAAAACATTCTGTGAAAAGCACAACAGCCTTGGGAACCGTGGCTGTGAGGCAGACATTCGTGTACACCCAATGCTGCATACATGGCACCAACCGGCTGACAGGTCTTGGCAGGATTAACACGTAATGCTTTTCTGTCGTAACTTTCTTTCGTCGTATAATCTAGCATGCTTCCTCACCTCCCATTGTTCCTTCTAATGCAGGCGTATTCTTCCAGGGTGCCTTCACATAACTCCAGGCCGGTGTATAAATCCCCATCGCCACATCTCTTGCGAAATTAACTGCACCCCGGAAACAGGAATATGGTCCGCTGTAATCATAGGAATGCAGCTGTCTGGATAACGTACCACCCTTTTGTGCCACATATTTATCTTTAATACCGGAGAAGAAAATGTCCGGTTTTAATAACTTTAAGAACTCTTCTGTCTCAAAATGATTTAAGTCATCCACCATGTACGTGCCGTTTGACATATCCTTTACCATACCGCCATAATAATCAACCACTTTTTCTTCTTTTAACTTATTCAGATCTTCTTCCGATAAATATACATGGAACTTTTCCTGATCCGGCTCTACGGTAATTTCTTCAATATTTTTGCTGTCAGCATCAGGTTTTACAAACGGAATCACTTCACTTCCTTCATACTCTTCTCTATGCGCGAATTCATAACCTGCCAGTACCGTATGAACACCCAGATCATTTAACAGGAACTGATAGTGATGGGATCTGGAGCCCCCTACATAGATTGCCGCAGTCTTTCCCTTTAATTTATTCTTGTAATGGGCCATATCCTCTTCAATAAGGTCAAGCTCATCGGCAATTACTTCTTCCGTTCGTTGTATTAATTCAGGATCATTGAAAAATCTTGCCATATCACGTAAGGATTTAATGGTGGCATCCACGCCCACAAAATTTACCTTCATCCACGGAATACCGTATTTTGTCTCGATCAGTTCAGCAATATAGTTGATTGATCTATGACATTGTACAACACTCAAGTTTGCCTTATGGGCATTTTTTATATCATCCATTTTTGAATCACCGGTCATTGTTGCAACTATATCATATCCAATTCTCTTAAGGAGTCGTTCTGTCTCCCAGCCGTCACCGCCAATGTTGTATTCACCCAGTAGATTTACAGAGAATTTATTTGTTATTTCACGATCGCCTTCTCCGATTACATATCTTACCAGCTGGTTGTTCGCAATATGGTGACCGGCAGACTGGCTGACACCCTTATATCCCTCACAGCTGAATGCAATACATTTAATGCCGAATTCTTTTTCCGCCCACTTGGCAACTGCATGAATATCATCTCCGATAAGACCAACGGGACAGGTGGAGCAAATCATGATAGTATGTGGTTTGAATAAATCCATCGCTTCTTGAATCGCCTGCTTTAATTTCTTCTCACCGCCAAAAACAATATCCGGCTCCTGTAGATCGGTGGAGAAGCAATATTGCATGTAATTATCTTCTCCCTCTCCTTTTCTTGCTTTATGTCTTCTGGTTCCCCAGGAATAGTATGCACATCCGATGGGGCCATGGGTGATGATAAAGGCATCCTTTATCGGTCCCACAACAACGCCCTTACAGCCTGCATAGCAACATCCTCTTTGTGTGATGATTCCCGGTATCGTACGGACATTGGCAGCAATTCCATTGTTTGAATCATTATTATTAACATCGACCATATGCTCTTTACGGTTCTTGTAAACCCTGGAATTATATTGGTCAAGAACTTTATTCATAACATCCATATATTACCTCTCTTCCGCGCTGCTTTTATTATTTCCCAAGTCTTATGCCGCAGCACAGGCACAAACTTCTGTGTGAATTAACTTTTCATAATGCAAGTTTACATCATGCCAGCTCTAATACGCCTCTATCGTTGCTTCCCCGTTTCGTACCCGGTAGTTCTCATAGATCGGAAGAACAAATATTTTTCCGTCTCCCGGGTTACCCGTACAGTTCACATCCATAATTGTCTCCACCACTTTATTCACGTCACCATCCTCAATAATCATAGTGAATACTCTCTTGGAAATCAAACGGGTCGTCTCGGTCAAATACTCTCCTGTTGCAGTTGCGGGTATCTCGCCCGAATCCACGATTGACCTGAGCAAAGTCATGTCAATCAATTTCTTTCCCCTTCCTAACACCTTTCTGCAGGTAAAGGCAGGTACTCCGGCGGATGCCAGTGCTTCCTTTGTCACATTGACTTTATTCTGTCTGATAATCGCCATAACTTCCTTCATAATCAGTCCTCCTATAATCCTTTTTTTCTGGTACTGATTGTATACGCCTCTTCAACCGGACTGACGAAGATTCTTCCGTCACCAAAATGTCCATCATCACCTGTTCTTGCATATTTCATAATGATCTTTACAACATCTTCTTTATCCTTATCATCTACTACAATAAGAAGCATTTCCTTGGGTATCTCATCGTAAAATACTTCTCCGACCTTTACACCCTTTTGTTTTCCACGTCCATAAACATCCATCTTTGTTACAGCCGGATATCCTGCTGATAATAATTCCGATAATACAGTTCCGACCTTCTCCGGGCGAATGATTGCTCTCACTAATAACATAAGTACACCTCCAAATTTAATATTCCGTATTAAATATCCATTAAACCGTGTTCCATTAAGAGTGCTTCTAATCTGTCAATAGAGAGTGGCTTGGGAATGACAAACATATCGTTTCCATCGATTTTACGTGCCAATTCTCTGTATTCATCTGCCTGAGGTACTTCAGGACTGTAGTCGATTACTGTCTTCCTATTGATCTCCGCTCTTTGTACTGCATTATCACGTGGTACAAAGTGAATCATCTGGGTTCCCAGTTCTTTTGCTATGGCAGATACCAATTCCGCTTCTCCGTCAACCTTTCTGGAGTTACAGATTAAACCACCCAGACGAACGCCACCGGTATTGGCATATTTCATAATACCTTTTGAAATGTTATTTGCAGCATATAATGCCATCATTTCACCGGAACATACAATATAGATTTCCTGTGCTTTGCCTTCACGAATCGGCATTGCGAAACCGCCGCATACAACGTCACCGAGAACGTCATAGAATACATAATCAAGATCATCGGTATAAGCGCCTAATTGTTCAAGAAGATTGATGGAAGTGATGATACCACGTCCCGCACATCCGACCCCCGGTTCCGGTCCGCCGGACTCAACGCCTTTAATTCCGGCAAATCCTGTCTTCATGATGTAGTCAAGATCGATGTCTTCTCCCTCTTCTCTTAAGGTATCAAGAACCGTTTTTTGTGCCAGTCCACCAAGAACCAGTCTTGTCGAATCTGCTTTGGGATCACATCCAACGATCATGATTTTCTTTCCCATCTCCCCAAGTCCTGCAGTTAAGTTCTGTGTTGTTGTGGATTTACCAATCCCGCCTTTTCCATAAATTGCAACCTGTCTCATATGAATTACCTCCTTAATTTTGATTACCCTTTGTCACCCTGGTTTCATATCATCACCTGAATCAAAAAAGACGCCATCACACGAAGTAATGACGTCTCTGTCTATAAGAGTCCAAGTATGAAATTACCGGTATAGTACCGGTTTGAAATCACTTAGGTCTTTCAGTAATTTCTATGAGTGCAATTTTAGCATTCTTAAATTCACCTTTCAATACATCGAATTGTCAAATTTCTTATCCCGATTCCAACAATTTTTTATCGCTTTTACCTAGTACTTTTTAATTTTCCGGAAATTCAGAAAGGATACAACCTGTTTTTATATATTTTGTTTCCTAATTTCTTCTCTATCTTCTATTAATTGTAAACATTCACCTATTGCAGGAAATCGTTTCAATCAATGGGATGTCTTTTGCACTATGAAAAAAGTGCCTTAGTTTATTACTAAGACACTTTCGTCATTTACCAACCATATTCCGCAAAGTCGTTTTATGAATTGATGTATTATAATCATATTTTATTTACGATGTCAAGTAAAAAATTAGAGATATCCGGTTAATTGTCGGCGATCGGTTACTGTTCGCTCCATATAATAATGTAACACAATGATTTCGATCAATAATTCCCAACTGTAACTTGTATTTTATATTGACATTATAAATGATTTGTATCACTATTACTTATAAAACTACTATATCACATGCAGCCATACCCGTGGATTTCTCAGGTATAAGCATTTGGGTGAAAATTATATTTTATTACTCGCCGGAAGCCATACCAGTTCAAGATGCCCTAGGTTTGGGCCAAGCATTTCGTTATCGGAGGAAGTTTATGAAGTGTAAAAAAAATAATGAATTTCACTATCTGTTATTGCCTATTATTTTCGTACTTTCTGTACTTCCTTTTATTACACGGCTAATCTTATTTAACAGTGGTCTTGGCGAATTCCCCTGGTTTTCTGATCAGGATGTGGTTTCAGATTTTTTTACTTTTTATAAAAGCTACACCTTTATTCCGGTTTCCTTCCTGTCCGGCATCCTCCTGCTCATGCATCACAAAACTCAAAAAGATCATACAAAAAAGATGGGGGTCTTTCTGTTTCTTGCTGTGTATCTTTTGCTGGCTCTTCTCTCCGTCATTTTCTCAGTTAATTTAAAGACATCCCTCGTGGGACAAATCACTCACTTCGAAGGTTTTTTTGTTCTATTTGGATATGCTGTCATGGTTCTCTTCTCCTACCGGATAAAGAAAACAGAGGAGGATTATAAGAGGATTGTTACATGTCTTTTGATTTCTTTCCTCCTTATGAGCGGAATTGGTATCTCTCAAATGTTTGGATATAACCTGCTGGAATCACGTCTGGCCGGATATTTGATAATTCCAGGTCCTTATCAGGCGCTTTATTTTAATAACATTCACAATATACTCTCTGACAATGCCGTTTTTCTGACCTTATTTAACCCGAATTTTGCATGTGTCTATCTTACCATGCTTCTTTCCTTTTTTTCCGTATATGCCTTAACCGCAAAGAACAGAAAAGAGAAAGCCGGTTACAGCCTTTTGTTGCTTCTCTTGCTCTTGCTGATCTTTAAAACCTATTCCAGAGTAGGACTGCTCTCTATTCTTTTTCTTATTATTTTATCAGGATATTTTTATCGCAGCCGTTTAAAGAAATTGTGGTTGCATGGAGTTATATTTGCTGCATTGTCCGTGATTCTTTTTCTTGGCATCGACGCTGCCAACGGGTTTCGTTATGTTACAAAGCTCTCAGATACCCTTCACTCCTTTCAGGGAAGCCGGCACAAGAATACATTAAATGAGATCCTCACCCAAAAAGAATCTGTCCTTCTGCGATATAAAGAAAAAGATCTGCATATTTCCTATGCAGATCCATCTCAAAATCAGTTTAACCTTATCTTCTCCGATGAAACCGGGAAAGATCTTACAAGATTTTATGATCCCGTCAAAAGAACAATAGCATTGAAACCTTTCAATGAGATTCAGTTCTGTCTTATGCAGGATCTGTCTTCTCCCTATATTCTCTGTAAGGTCAATGACATTTTATGGTGTTTTACCTATGACAAAGATAACGGATATCAATACCTTAATGATTTTGGTAAGACGGATGTATTAACGCATATTCCAACCCTGGGTTTTGCAGGCAAAGAGAATATTGCTTCCGGGAGGGGCTATATCTGGTCAAGATCCCTTCCGCTGCTCTCCTCTTCCCTGTTTCTTGGTTCAGGACCGGATACGTTTTCCCTTGTATTTCCCCAATCGGATTATGTAGGGAAGGCCAACAACTGCAAGACACCTTACACATTCATTGAGAAGCCCCATAATCTCTTTCTCATGATTGGAATACAGACCGGAGTACTCTCTCTGATTGCTGTTTTCTGCTTTTATCTGATATATCTGCGCCAATCACTTCACCTCTATGGAAAGAGTGACCTGAATAATGATACGGCACGATTTGGATTAGGCTGTTTTCTGGCAACCATAACTTTTGTGCTGGCCGGACTGTTTAATGATTCGTCTATTCAGACTACGCCCATGTTTTGCGTATTGCTTGGTCTGGGTATGGATGCAAATCTAAAGTTAAACCTGACTTAGTTTAACCACCTTTAATAATTCTTCCGAAGTGGTGTTAATTGACTCCACAGAGTCGGATACATCATTCATCGCTGTCAACTGCTCCTGGGAGGAAGTCCATATGGTCATCAGCACATCCATATTGTGATACGTCAATTTACTGATTCCCTCTACCGTCTCTGTGATTTTATTACTATTATTTGCAACCTCCGTTGATAAGGTTGATATATGATTTGCCATAATGTTCATCCGCTCGATGGCGTTTGATACTTCCTCAGAGGATTGGTCCGCTTTCTGCATCACATCCAGTCCCGTTTCCACAATCTGCGTATTTAAATCAATAGAATTTACTGCGCTTCTGGTATCATCTAAAACCGTATTGATGATATCTGATATATTATTAGCCGCCTGCTGGGATTGTTCTGCCAGGGATCTGATTTCGGATGCCACAACCGCAAATCCCTTGCCGTGTTCTCCGGCACGTGCTGATTCAATGGTTGCATTTAGCGCCAATAAGTTTGTTCGCTTTGTAATTCCTTTGATCACCTCGACAATACTTGATATCTCGCTGGACTTTTCCTCAAGTCTCGTGATAATATCCCGGCTTTCTCTGGTTGCTGCATCAATCTGCTCCATTTCCCGGGCCGCACTTTTCATATTTGCCATATTATTTACCGTCAGAGATTTTGCCTCTTTTGAAACCTCGGAAATCAACAGATTTTCCTTGGCGATATCATTCAGCTTTGTTGCAACATTTCCTACGATGGTACCAGCCTCATCCAGAAACTCCATGGTCTGCTGGGATTTTTCCACGATACCGCTGGTTTTCTCCGCGATTTCTTCATTGGATTTCTTCGTATGATCCGTAATTTCAGAAAGTTTCTTTACGGATTGATCCAGTGCACGGGAGACCTCATAAGACTTATCCGTAAGGGAGATTACCCGGTCCAGCGCATCTTTTTGCTCTTTCGCTCCTACCACATTCTCTAATAATTTCTTTGTTCTCCTTGAAAGGGTGATGAAGATACAGGCCAATGCCAATAACTCAATATCTCTTGGTGCAATGCCATAAACAATCATGGAAAATTGATCTGTTAAATTGCGGTCACCGACACCTCCCATGGATAACGAGAGGACCTGACTGACGGAAAATGAAAGCAAAGAAAGTCCGAGGGCAAACCAACTTAATTTTCTCGAAAAATACAGGCTTGCGATGGCTATGGGATAGATTAATAATACAATTACATGCCACGATAAAAACATCAGCATAACGGATACCATGGCAATACAAGCCGTTACAATAACATATTTTACCCATGGTCCCGTAAACTTACATAAAAACACCAGCACAGATGGTATTAACATCATAGCGGTCGCAATTCCCAATGCGATGGTCATGGTATCTAACGGTGCAATAAAGATGTGCAAGGCATCAAGTATGTATACCAAAACAATAAAGAAAATGGTTAATAAGGTAATGATGGATGATAATTTGTTGGCTTCCTGCTCATTTCTTGATAAAATCTCATTGTTACCCATCTTTGAAATCCCCCTGGAAGAATACTTTTTAGGTATATTATAGTAAATTAAGCAGAAAATAGCAACTTGATTTCTTATCCTGTCAATCGTTCTAGCCTCAGGCAAAGGTTATATTTTAGGATTAATCCTGACCAATTTTGAAAAAAAACGAGTTTTCTCCATTTCAGAGACAATTTCTTTGTTATATGGATTGATTATTTACTCTCCCCTGCGTAGAATTTAATTGTGCTTTTTATACCTATGGCATTTTTTCATCTGTCCGACTCATAACAAAAAATATCTTCCGTTATTCAATGCATGTAAGTTTAATGGTTTATAAAGGAGAATGTAATGGAAAAGAAGACGATTGGCAGCTTTATGGCTGCACTCAGAAAATCGAATGGCATGACACAGCAAGAGGTGGCTGACCATTTATGCGTATCAAATAAAACCGTCAGTAAGTGGGAACGGGAGGAGAGTTATCCGGATATCTCTTTGATCCCTGTAATTGCCGAGCTCTTTGGAGTAAGTTCGGACGAGATATTAAGAGGCGAACGAATATCACAGGCAACTTCAGGAAAAGCCGATTTAAGGTCGGAAAAGCAAATGAAAAGAATCATCAACAGCAATATTACCAGATTTAAAGGTATTTCCTATCTTGCGTTGTTATTGGTACTGATCGCGCTCATCGCTCTCTTTACCATTTCCTTTTCTGTGTACAGACCCATGATTGGATTTGGTGTTTTCCTCATTCTGTTGGTGATCAGCATTTTTATAGAATTATTTCAGATCAATCTCACCGGCAGTACGGTCAAAGACAGTGAAATCACAGAGATGGGAGAAGAGGTGCTGACCCCTCTGAAACTTGTGATGGCACGCTATGCCTTTGCTGTTTTTGCTGCTAATGTTACAGCCTTTATTTTCTCACTGCCTTTCCTGCTCTATCATAGATTCGGGTATCTTACCAGCGTAATAAAGCCTTATACTTACCTTCTATATGTACCTAATATGATTTTGGTCTCGGTACTATTCATTGGGATTGCTTTATGGCTGAGCAGAGGTCTCCTGTTTCAACCGGTTCATCACAAATCCCCTGTGCGTTTTGCTTTTTATCATGAAATCCTTCGTTTAAATGTAATTCAAACCATACTCGCCATTGTTTCTTATCTATTGCTTTTCGCCTCCGTAATTGACAGAGAGACTCCCCCTGCGGTCACTTCCATAAAACATATGTACCAAAACTGCTTTTTTATGTCCTGTCTCCTGTTCTTCCTTTGCCCTTTTCTTTTTGTTATAAGGGGGAAGAGCCTGTCAGAACGAATTGTGCTTTTGGCAACCGGTTTCCGTAATCTATGCTATGCATTATTTGCCTTCGTTTTCGTAAGAAGCATCGTCATGTCTCTTTGGACAAAGGAGGATCATTTCTTATTGACTTTTAATTTTTGGCCCTTTCTGCTTATCTTTCTCCTCATTACCATCATTTATTATTTGATCACCCATACTGTCAGGAAAAGACACTCCTGATTGCATCAAACTTTATATCATACACGCTCATCCACCGCAAGGCCTTTGATATCCTCTTCATTCACCAGCTTTTTATGAATCAGGTCTTGCGGATCAGCCGGTAACTGATCGTCCTCCTTCAGATTAAGATTTTCCATGGCTCTCTTTTTGATCTCCTGGGCAATGGCTTTTTGAATATCTTCCTCCATAGCTTTCAGTATTTCTGCCGCTGCTTCCTTAGCATCTACCATCTCGTGGGTTTTCAGGCGATCCAGCTTGATGCCGTCTATCATACGGGTTTCCCCATGTGCTTTTTCATTGGCTTTTACTATATTTTTTTCCCAAATATCAATCATGGCATCGTATTCTAATGATTGCTTCTGATACTCTGTCAATGGCCCCATTCCTGCAAGGTGATCCAATTCCTCTTTCGATAACGCTTCCCCCTGATATAACTTCTTGATTAATTTCAGATCCTTTTCTTCCGGGCAATCCTCTGTTATGCCATATGCTTTTTTAAGATCATCTTTGGCGGCACCTGTCTTGCTCATTTGATCATAGCTGCCGGCTGCCTCCTCTGCATAAGCATCTCTCTTAGCCGCATGCTTATCGATCTCCTGATCTATCTTTGCATCCCTTTTGAATTGATCAAGCTGCTTTTTTACTGCGGCCTTTTGTGCCAGAAGCCGCTTTAACTCCGTATCAGGTCTCTTAAATATTGTTAATTCACCTGCATTGATAGAAATATTTCGCCCATGGTTCGTCCCAGGTTTTGTGCTGCTCCTTGTTTCCTTCACCTGGCTGTTTTTCTTCCTGATGCCATCCATTACCGTATTACTATTGTTTTGATTTGACTGAGTTGTCCCTATCCTCATATTACTCCTCCATGCTTCCAATGCCCGCGAATTTGGGCATCAGCACAAATTTGCCGTGTGAATTAGCTTTTCATAATTCACACTAGCGTCCACGCGTGCTACTTGCTCGCACGCATAAGTTCAACGTGTGAATTAGCTCTTCATAATTCACACTACCTCCGTTCCCGAAACATAACGTGAATCAAGCTATGCCAAAATTATCTCCTGTTATATTACTTTAATATCGAGCAAACGGACACATTTATTAATAGAAAACACAAAAGTTTTTGAATTATTTTCTGTTAGACCAACACTTGTTGTGTCTCATCTGATTTTGGATGGTTATTTTGAACAAAAAGAGCTCATGACAGACCTGATTCTGCATAAGCTCTCAACACCTTTTGGATACATCGTTACATCATCCTGCTGCATGACTGCAAACAGCTATTTAGATTTTTTCTTTGTTTGTTTCGCAACTTCTGTATCATTTAGCTTCTCGCCATTTTCCTTGGCTGTTTCTTTTCGATACCTTTGATTTGATTGTTTACTCATTGTCTCTTTCTCTTTCTCCTTTTATTTTGATATCCTTATTATAACAAGCATCTTTCACGGTATTCATTTTTGATTTATTTCGTGTATGGGAAAATATTACTTGACAATTGTTTGTAAACCGTTTATGTTTTATATATATACTTTATAAAGACTATTTATTAAGTGCTTTTATCTAGCTTATACCCCATCTTCATTTGTAATATAATGTTGCATTCACCATATGATTTGCCAGTCAAACACAGGCATCGCTGCCACAGAAAGGAGCATCTATGACAAAAGGTAATGCCGCTCTGATGAAAAATATCAATTTAAATAAGTTACGCCAGGTATTAAAGGAGATAAGATCCGCCACAAAACCGCAATTGGCTGCAATGACAGGTTTAAGTGTGGTCACCATTAACTCGCTGATCCGTATCCTCGTCAATCGTGGGGAGGTTCTGGAAACGGAGATCCTGCTCTCAAATGGCGGAAGACCTGCCGCATCATTCCAATATAATGGTACCTATCAACTTGCATTGTTGATTTATATGGTGGAAAAGTCCGGGAAGGATACTGCCTGCGTACGTATCGTAAATCTGTTTCACGAGGTAATAGACCAGATAGATCTTGTGATGGAAGATATTGTTCTAACCAGCTTTGATCCCTTGATTGAGAAAATGCTCTCCATTTATCCGGCGGTTAAGGTCATTGGATTCGGGCTGCCGGGTGTTGAAGTCGACGGCAAATTGTTCCTCTGCGATTACAAACATTTAAAAGAGCAGAAGTTTTCCACTTATATCAGAACCAGATACGGGCTGCCGGTTATCATAGAAAATGATATCAATACAGCGGTTGCCGGTTATTGTTATTCCAGAAAAATCACGGATACGGCATGCATCATCGGAATATATTTTCCTGATAAGTATCCCCCGGGGGCAGGTATTTTCCTGAGAGGACAGATCTATAAAGGCTGCAACGGCTTTGCAGGTGAGGTGAAATATCTTCCATTTTCTATCAACTGGGATCACTTTGATTATCATGACGGCTGCAGCATGCAGGATATGATGCTAAAAACCATACGTTCCTTTCATTGTATGTATAACCCCAATGAGATGATATTATATGGTACTGCTGTTACGGAGGAACTTATAAACGCCATAAAAGAAAGCTGTGTCACGGATATTGAGAAAATGATGATGCCACGCATTACCAGATCCGATGAGTTAATCCGTCACTTCGAAATCGGATTATGTGAACTTACCTTATCCCTATTAGAACCTATCATAAACTGAATGAATAGAAGGAGATTATTGCAATGACATTCCTGTTAATTATGATTTATATATCCTTTATCAGCCTGGGATTACCGGACTCTTTGCTTGGCTCAGCCTGGCCCTCTATGCAGCCGGACCTGGGAGTAAGCATCTCTTATGCCGGGATTATCTCATTTATTGTTGCGGGGGGAACCATTGCCTCCAGCTTATTTAGCAGCTTTTTTATCAAACGATACAGTACGGGACTGATTACCGCAATTAGTGTCTCTATGACCGCACTATCCCTGGTGGGCTTTGGCATCGTACCTTCCTTCCTGCTCTTATGCGTTCTGGCACTGCCTTTGGGCCTTGGTGCGGGGTGTGTGGATGCAGTATTAAACAGCTTTGTTGCACTTCATTTTAAGGCAAAGCATATGAACTGGCTGCATTGCTTCTGGGGTGTGGGCGCTACCGCTGGCCCCATCATTATGTCCTTCTGGCTTTCCAGAGACAGCGGTTGGAAGTTGGGATATTTAACCATTGGTCTGTTACAAGCGATTCTGGTTCTTGCCCTATTTCTCTCCCTTCCCCACTGGAAAAAGGCAGTCGCTTTTTCTGATGAGCATGTGACCAGGTCAGATACCAATTTGAAATTCAGGGATTTATTTCATATCAGGGGAGCTAAGGTGGTTTTGATCGCCTTCTTCTGCTACTGCTCCCTGGAGGCAACCACGGGCCTGTGGGGAAGCAGCTTTCTGGTTCTTAATAAAGGTCTTTCCACCAAAGCAGCCGCAGGCATTATCTCCCTCTTCTATCTTGGCATTACGCTCGGGAGGCTGATCAGCGGATTTATCTCCATGAAACTCAATAATTTGCAGATGATTCGAATGGGTCTTTTTATCATTCTGATTGGTATTGTTTTGCTGCTGCTTCCTTTTGATCTCATCCTAATGCCTGCCGGTTTTTTCTTTATCGGCCTTGGCTGTGCCCCGATCTATCCCGGTATGCTGCATCAGACCCCCAAACATTTCGGGAGTCATCTCTCACAATCCATGATGGGGATTCAAATGGCCTGCGCTTATGTGGGTACAACACTGATTCCGCCTTTTTTTGGCCTTGTTGCTGACTATATTACCATTTCCATCTTCCCCTGCTTTCTTGCCGCACTTTTTGTCGGATTGATTTTCACAACAGAGAAAAGCAGGAAACTTGGTCAACCCGGAGCCTGACTTTCGCCCTCTACCGCTTTTCTGCCTTTGATCCGGAATTTAGTTTCTGAAATTACAAGTCCTGCCATGGTAAGGAAGGCTCCAAGGATTGCAACCCAGGTGATATTCTCCTGCAATACGATCCACGAAGTAAGTACCGTCACGGCAGGAACAATATAGATGTAGAGGCTGGTGGTCGCCGCCCCGAGTAATCTGATGGCATAATTCCAGGTCAGATAGCAAAGGGCGGATGCACCAAGGCTCAAGAAAAGCATATTTAATAAATTCACCGGTTGCGTGAATCGATGCAGTTCCAGGGAAAAGGGCAGCACCAGCCGGATTGGTAACATAAATAGTACTCCGTATAAGAATATCCTCCTGGTTGAAGCGATGGTGTGATACCCATAATCACTGATCTTCTTGGCAAGTATGGAATAAACAGCCCAGACCGCTGCAGCGAGAACTGCAAGAAGATCTCCGATGGGGCTTATCTTCAGCAGAAAGTTCTCATTGATATTGATGCATATGATCCCTGCCATAGACACCACAAATCCGGCAAAAAATCTGAGTTGAAATCTTTCCCCCTCCAGAAAAAAATGTGCCAGGATCGCTGTAAAAAAAGGTGCCACCGCAACAATAATACCCACGTGGGAAGCCAGGGTAATGGTAAGTGCCGTATTCTCCAGCATGAAATACAGGGTAACACCACAAATACCCGCAGCCATAAATTGCAATTCCTGCCTCCACCCCTTAGTTTTAAGCCGGTGTGGGTAAATCGCGGTCAAAACCAATAACCCAAGGAAAAATCGAAAGAATAATATCTCAATGGGTGTAAAATCTTTCAGCAATACTTTTGTGGATACATAAGTGGTCCCCCAAATAATAATAGTAAATAGTCCAAGTAAATGTCCAATCATCGTTTTATTCTGTGACATATCATCTCTCCCTTACTTCTTCTTTGCACTGGTTTATTGTATCACAGGAAGAAGATCCTGTCTTGAATGATCTGTACATAATTTAAATCATTCCGATGAAATTTCTCTAAAATCATAACCGTGAAATTCTCAAAAATCATAGTTGACTTATCAACTAATTTAGGATAAAATTCTGTTATTACTTTTAGAAAGGGGAACAGTATGTCATATGACCGAATGCCCTTAACCAAATTAACCGGAGGTATCTATCGCAGTACGCAGGCTTATCTCAATGAAGTTTTGGAAAAATATCAACTGGGAAGCGGTACGTATCCATTCTTATTAACACTCTATCGTAAGGAGGGAATTAACCAAAATCAAATCAGTAGGGATCTGGACATTGATAAGGCCATGTCCGCCCGTACCATTAAGAAGCTGGTTGACCTTGGTTATATCAGAAAAGAGCCGGATCTACTGGATTCCAGAGCCTATCTTCTATTTCTGACTGAGAAGGGTAGAATGATTATTCCCGACATCAAGAGGGAATCGGAGATATGGACCGATATTATCACAAGAAGTCTTGATGATACAAATAAAAAAAAATTGCTGGAATTACTGGAAATTGTATTTCATGAAACAAAGCATTACAGAAATAAGCAGAAGGTGGAAGAATAATTAATGGAACAAACAAGCGATAAAATTTATAAAAACAGAATGCTGATCTTATTTAATGTTGTACTGATGACTTTTATGGCTACCCTTGACAGCAGTATCGTAAATGTTGCCCTACCGAAAATGTCAGAAAAACTATCCGTCAGTACGGAGGCTATCGCCTGGGTGGTGTCCTCTTATCTTATTGTAATTGCCGGCTCTATCCTGATCTTTGGCAGATTGGGTGATATCAAGGGGAAAACAAGGGTGTTTAATTACAGTATCATTGTATTTACCCTTGGCTCCCTGCTCTGCGGTTTATCCGGCTCCTTTCTTATGTTGATTATCTCCAGAACCATACAAGCCATCGGTGCTGCAGGTACCATGGCCACCAATCAGGGAATTATAACACAGGTGTTCCCCAGTAATGAACGAGGGAAAGCTCTGGGAATTTCCGGCACCTTTGTTGCACTCGGCTCCATGGCGGGTCCGCCTATCGGTGGTTTCATTGTGGATTCTTTCAGCTGGAACTATATCTTCCTGATTAATATTCCAATTGGTATTTTTGTATTTTTACTGGGATTGAAGATACTGCCAAAGTCTTCCATTGTCAATTCCGAACGATTGGACAAACCGGGTGCTATCTTATTTGCGGTAGCAATCATCGCCTTATTC
Source organism: Bacillota bacterium (assembly GCA_023439505.1). Taxonomy (GTDB): domain Bacteria; phylum Bacillota; class Clostridia; order Lachnospirales; family Lachnospiraceae; genus Mobilitalea. Next base: position 73,991 of record JAEXNR010000005.1, on the reverse strand, counting down.
GGATCTTTGATTCTTGGAGAGAACTATGGGTATCATAATCCTGCTATTTTGTTCGGATTTTTCCTGTTTCTTTTAACCTTTGCCATATTCCTGATCGTTGAGAAGAGAACACAGGTACCTCTGCTCCAACTAAAACTCTTTCATAACAAGCTATTCTCATTGAGTATTTTCTGCGCATATATTTCCTTCGTTTCCATCAGCAGCGCAGCCATCATACAGCCCTTTTATCTCCAGAATGTATTGAAGTTTTCACCCTCGTTTACCGGCACCATTATGATGGTATCCCCGCTTATATTAGCCATCGTGGCGCCCTTTAGCGGAAGACTGTCAGATAAAATCGGTTCGGAATTTTTAACCTTTATTGGCCTCATTCTTAATAGTACGGGATTATTCCTGATGTCTACGCTGACACAGCATTCCAGCCTGACCACCCTGATCTTTTTTATCATAATTATGTCTGTGGGAAGCGGACTGTTCCAGTCACCAAACAACTCCCTGATCATGTCAAATGCTCCGCGCAATATGCTGGGTATCTCAGGAAGTGTCAATGCACTGATTAGAAATCTTGGAATGATCTCGGGTATCTCAATATCCGTACTGGTGCTTTACGGGCGGATGAGCAGTAAAATCGGTTATGAAGTGTCCAATTATGTAGCTGGCAGAGATGATGTATTTGTATATGGAATGAAGGGAGCTTATCTGGTCGCTGCCTCCGTCTGCGCCGTAGGCGCTTTATTGACAGCCTTTCGTATGGTTCAAAAGAAAAGAAATCAGCCGCAGATGTTAGATCAACAGAATTCCTAGTATTTCATCATGAAGCTGTCTCGCAGCTTATTCTTTCGGGGAGAAGGATTGGGGTTTCCCAATCCTTCTCCCCCTTATGATTTGTATCAGGAATCCCAATTCATTGGCCCTTCTAATTAAGACTTGAACATCGGCATTTATAACTCCTCTTATTTTAATCCCGCTCCACATAACATACACCAACCGTACCCGGACCACAGTAAACACCGACTACAGCACTGATTTGACCGACCAAGGTTACCGTTTCAATTCCCTGTGTCATTTTTAGTTTTTCATAAACCTTCATAGCTCCTTCTATGGAATTACCATGTACGATATAAGCGTCACATCTTTTTCCCGCCGCAAGCTCTATCCCAAGATCCGCCAGCTTATGGAGTGACTTATTCCTTCCCCTTATTTTCGAATAGGTATAACACTGTCCATATTCTTCATCAAATCCAACAATGGGTTTGATGTCCAGAATATCACCGATGGCCCCTGAGACTCTTCCGATCCTTCCGCCTTTTCTGGCATATTCCAACGTCCCAAAAACAAAGAAAAAATGCAGCTTTTGCTTCCACTTGGCTATGCTTGCAATTATTTCATGATAGGCCCTTCCCTGTCTGATGGCTTCCATGCATTGCTTTACAAGAACACCTTCACAGATGGAGGTCGATTTGGTATCATAGATAAAGGTTTTGATTTCGGGATATTGCTCCCCCACCAGCCTGAGGGCGTTACTTGCTCCGGATAATCCACTGGATATCATAAGTGCGATCACATGGGTATAGTTCTCTTTGGATAATTTCTGATACGTCAAATCCATGGACTGGATTGATGGCAAAGAGGATTTGGGTATCTCATATTTCATATTCGCATAGATTTCTTCCGGTGTGATTTCGATCTTATCGATATACTCCTTATTCTTATATATTATCATAAATGGCAGGACATAAATATCGCTTTCCTTCTTTAGGTCTAAATCGATATCGCAGGCTGAATCCGTGATGATTGCAATCTTCTCCATAAATGCATCTCCTTTATCTGCTCCCGTATTTTTAATCATCCATAATTATATCCATTATTCTCATGATCATAATATTTATCCCCAAAATAGAATGAACCGGTAATCCTCCTTGCCTGTCATGAGTCAAAACTGACAAATCCACCGCCGGTTTTTGTCGTCTGATACCACAAAGACAGATCAATCCGATTGATCATACCACCGTCAAGAATATCAACATAAGTATGCCGGCGGCCTGGATCAGCCTCCAGTGCGATAATTGTAACCCAATGCCACGAATCCAATTCCAGAACCGAACCATGATCAAAATTCAAGAAGGCCACAGGAACATCATTATTTAATGCCTGTGCAATAAATTCGGTTACCCGAACGAAGTCAGGTCTCTTTTCCAGTGTCTTGGGAATGTCCAGGCGATTGAACCTCATCTCTATATTTTTTGCTTCAAGATAGCGTTCCATTCCTTCACATAACATAAGGGTTGAATTCACTCCCATAAGGGAAGGAGTCACATAATTCCATAGCTCATTCATTAAATTCAGGCAGCTTCCCCGGGTTAGTTTTAAACTGTTAAAGCAGTCTGCAAATCGTTCTCTCGTCCGGTTAAAATAATAGATGATATTAGTCGCGGCGGAAGGCCCGCAACCAGCCATTCTCTGCCATCTTTTTCGATACCATTCCTGATTGCTTCCATAATGGTTACCAGTCCTTATTTCCTCTTCTATTTTAAATAACTCTCTATTTTTTAATGTACTTATCATAAACATCCCTCTTTATCTTTGATCATTTTATAAGCTCCGGTTTTACATCAAGACTTTCTGGATATTCAATTGTATTACCGATGTCTTTTCCTGCTGTAACTTACGAATTTCTTTCTTAAATCTTCCATTATTAAATTAGAGTAATTATATCACTTTCCTATATTGGTGAAAACAAATTTCTTTTGGAAGTTCCAGGATAAACGTTACAGGTGCTTTTACTTGTCAAGAATTAAAAAACCGCCTTTCGGCGGTAGGACTTCATGCTTTCTCTCTTTTTAGCAATTGTTCATGCTGTCTGACAACATACTTTCCGATGATCTCGTTGGGCTCATCGAACTCACATCCATAAAGGCAGCCGATTCCGCTCTTCAGTTCATCAATATGTATGATATTCCCACTAATTCTTTCTATCCTGTGCTCGTTAATTCGCACAGAAATCTCAATCCTTGCAAGTTCAGGTATTTTTTGACTGCATACAATTCCCATACCGGTCATGCTGATGTCTTTTAGAATACAACTTGCACTGTAAGATTTCTCATTGAGGATTATTTTGGCTGTAACAGGTTCTCCGATATATAAGCGATAAGCCCCGATATGATCTGATATATCTGCATTTTGTTCGCTGTGCAGTGCATATAAATTTTGTCCATTAAAAGAAATAGAGCGCGATGACAGTTCGCGAAACGTATGGACACCTGTTTCCGTCTTATAGATTAGACTTAGACTCTTCAGTTTTTTTGCAGGAATGCTAAATCCCAAATCTTTGATTGCAGAAACATAGATCGTATTTGTAATCTTGTATAAAAGTCCTGTGCTTACTTTATGTCTGTCCCCTAAATATTCAAAATTTAGTTCTACGATTGTGTTTACCGGAATTTCATATAGTTTCATTTTGATATTACTTACCCTCATTTTCCTTTCAGTCAGAATATGAAGCATTCCCTTATCGTTCAGAAACATGTTTTATTAAACGAAATTTATTATACCACATTATTCCTTAAGGCACAATATTTGCCTTTTGCTTTATAAAAGATAAACATCCTATTATCATGGATTTTACATGGTAAATGATACTTTATTTTGAAAACCGTCTTGACAAACCAGATTTTACTTTGCAAACCAGATTTTACTTTGCAAATCGAATAATGTATGTTATAGTCTAAACTGTTCAAAAAGGCCTTCTATCATCGTTTTTTAATTTAGTAAGACTAAGAACAACGTAGCAAATTATACATAATTGGAGGATCTGAGTTTGAAAACCAAAAAAATAAATAGGAAGAGCATTAAAACAAAGCTGGTTCTGTCTTTCAGTCTGTTGAATGTCATCTCACTCCTTGTGATAGTCGTTATCATAGGCTTTATCTCTTATCGAATTGTATCTTCTGAAAATAATATGAAATTAATCAATTTATCCGAAAAAAGTACCAACGAGATTAATGGATGGCTTATGGTGCAGGGTCAGATTGTGAATGAACTTGCAGACCAAATCTCGAATTTGAAGGATCTTGATCAGGATCCTATCGTTGAGCTGTTAAAACACAAATATGAAGGGAATACATTTTCTTCCGATATCTATATGGGATTTACCGACAAGGTATTTCTGGATGGCTCCGGTTGGCAGCCGAAAGCGGACTATGACTGTACAGCCAGACCCTGGTATCAGGATGCGGTTCAAAGCAGTGGGCTAAGTTACGGCAAACCTTACCTGGATATGGTTACCAATCAGATGGTCACTTCCATATCAAAAGCAATTATCCGGGAGGATAAGCTTATTGGTGTGGTAAGTATGGATGTTAAACTTGGCACACTGAATGAAATTGTGCAAAAATCCGTTACAACGAATGATAGCTATGCCTTTCTAACCGATGATGAGGATAACATCATGCTTCATATCAATCCGGATTTTATGCCGACGGAGGATTCCCAGGTCAATTTGAATGACATCCTTCATGTATCAACTGCAACCATACAGGAACAGGTACATAGGAGCCAACTTAGTCGGCTAAAAGACTATGACGAAAGCCGGAGGTATTTCGCAGTCTCTACCATTGAGACAACAGGATGGAAATTCGGCATTGCCATATCAGATAAAGAGTATATACGTCCGGTGGAAAAGCTGCTCACGATACTACTGATCTGCTCCCTTCTATCGACTATTGCGGTAATCAGCATCTCCTTAATCATCGGAGACAGAGTCTCAAAACCAATTATTTTACTTATGTCTGTGATTAAGAAGCAGGCAAACCTGGATTTTAGCTCCAACGATAATGCGAAGTTTTTGGCTTATAAAAATAGGGATGATGAGATTGGAGAAATCACAGACGCCCTGATCTCCATGGAGCATAATGTCCGGGAACTTTTAATCAATGCGGCTGATACAGCAGGTCAGGTTACTGCCACAGCCGAGGAATTGTCTGCTACTTCAAGTCAGTCTGCCAAGGCTGCTCAGGAGGTTGCGCTTGCGATAAGTGAAATTGCCCGAGGCGCCTCGGAGCAGGCGACAAATACAGAGGCAAGTACTCAGAGTCTGCTGGAACTTGGTAATCTGATTGATCAAGACAAACACTCGATCAATGAACTATCTGATGAAACCAATCACGTGAGTGCATTGGTGAATAAAGGGCTGGAACTTGTTCATGCTTTGACGATCAATACCAACGCCAATGGCCAGGCTTCCGATGTCGTATATAACAGTATCCTGAAAACCCAGACCAATTCGGAGAAAATCAGCGAAGCCAGCGATTTTATCACAGCGGTAGCAGCCCAAACCAATCTGCTGGCGTTAAACGCCGCCATTGAGGCAGCCAGAGCAGGGGAACAAGGAAAAGGCTTTGCTGTTGTTGCCGACGAAATCCGCAAGCTTGCCGAGCAGTCTACAAATTCAACAAAGATGATCAATGAAATAGTTCAAACCTTACAGGAAGACGCTGTCACAGCCGTGGAGAAGATGCAGGAAGTTGAGGTTATCGTGAAGGAGCAGTCCGAGCGTGTAAAACTTACGGAGGGTAACTTCAATGAGATTGCCTCTGCTATGCATACTGCAAAAAATGCCGTAGATATTTTAGATGAATCCAGCAGTAAAATGCAGCACCGCAAAGATGAAATCTTCGATCTCATCCAGAATCTTTCGGCCAGTGCAGAGGAGAATGCCGCCTCTACCGAAGAAGCGTCCGCTGCTATGGAAGAAGAAACCGCATCCACGGATGAGATTGCAAGTGCAAGTGAGCGCTTATCCTTAATTACTTCTCAGCTTCAATTATTAATTAGTAAATTCAAAATATAATCTTCTCTTGTCCTAAATGACAAGAAAAAGGCTGAGTAACATCCGGTCAGTATTTCTGATCAGATTATACTCAGCTTTTTAATATCAAAGCTCTACAATTGCACTCGCCCAGGTCAGACCTGCACCAAAGGCCGCCATTGCAATCGTATCTCCCTTTTTCACCCGACCGTTCCTGATGTACTCATCCAGCGCAATAGGTATGGAGGATGCTGAGGTATTACCAAACTTTTGTAAGGTTACGATAAATTTATCCATGGAAACATTAAATTTCTTTGCTGCCGCCTCTATAATTCTTAAATTAGCCTGATGTGGAAGGAACCAGTCAATTTCATTTGCCGTCTTATCAGCCCCCTCCAATGCCTTTTCATAGGCATGGGACATAATTTTAACGGCAAATTTAAACACTTCTCCTCCATTCATATAGGTGGTATGTTTTTTCTCACCGTTTCTCTTCTCCAGATCCTCCGGCCTGAAATAGCAGGCAGGGCAGGTTAACAGATCGGCCCCGCCACCGTCCGACCCCATATGTACGGATAAGATACCACCTTTCTCTACTTCACTGATTATAAGGGCACCTGCCCCATCTCCGAAGAGAACACAGGTATTTCGATCCTCCCAGTCAGTAATCTTAGAGAGTGCATCCGCACCAATAATCAGAACATTCTTATAACACCCCGTCTTAATGTACTGCCACGCTGTGTTCATTGCATATATCAAACCGGAACATGCTGCAGAGATGTCAAACGCCGCTGCATTCACTGCATGAATCTGATGTTGTACCAAACAAGCTGTAGAAGGAAAGAACTGATCCGGCGTGACAGTTGCCACAAGGATTAAATCGATATCTTCCGGTGCGATCTGAGCATTCTCTATTGCCCTCTGTGCCGCTTTGACTGCCAGATCAGATGTTGCAGTATTGCTGTCTGCGATTCTTCGTTGTGAAATTCCTGTTCGTTCTACAATCCACTTGTCCGTTGTATCCACCAGTTTCTCAAGGTCAAAATTCGTTACGATTTGGTCCGGCACATAGCTTCCTATTCCGATGATTCCCACTCTTTTATTCATTATCTTAGTCACTCCTATTTTAAATAATTCAATCCCTGATGCAGTGCTTCCATTTCCATGGGAATCAGTGCCTCCTTATCCTTGGGCAGCATATCTTTGATTGCTTCCGTCATGCCTTCCATAGAGGGCACCCTCATCGCAGCCATCATCGCACCGATCATGACCACATTGGAAAATCTTACATTTCCTATCTCCAATGCAATTTTGGTTGCCGGAATTTCTATGACCTCAATATCGCTTCGATATTGTGTCCTTTTAATCTGGTGACTGTCTACAATCAGCAGCTTGCCGGGCTTTACATAGGCTTCAAATTTCTCCAATGCAGGAACGCTCATTGCCATGACCAGATCTGCCTGGGATACCAGGGGAGACGCAATCTCTGTATCGGAGAGTATCACATGGCAATTAGCAAAGCCACCTCTCATCTCCGGTCCGTATGAGGGGAACATGGATACCTTTCTCTGATCCAGCATCCCTGCATAAGCTATGGTCTTCCCTGCGGCCACAATTCCCTGACCGCCAAATCCGGAAAGAATTATATTATCTGTTCTCATTATTCCTGCCTCCATCCTTTAATATTCCAAGGGGATAGTAAGGAATCATCTCATCCTTTACCCAATCCAATGCCTGTACGGGTGTAAGTTTTAAGTTTGTAGGGCAGGAGGAAAGAACCTCTACCATGGAAAAACCTTCCCCCTTCATCTGCATCTCAAAGGCTTTCTTAATGGCCTTGCCGGCTTTTAGGATATGTTTTGGATCATGTACCGATACTCTTTCGATATATCTGGTACCATCCAGTGTGGAAAGCATCTCAGACATACGGATGGGATACCCTTCTTTTGCCCTTCTTCCATAAGGGGAAGTAAGCGTCACCTGCCCGCTTAGGGTGGTCGGTGCCATCTGTCCGCCTGTCATTCCATATATGGCATTGTTTACAAATATTACTGTGATATTCTCTCCACGGGCTGCGGCATGAACAATCTCTGCCGTACCGATGGCAGCAAGATCCCCATCCCCCTGATAAGTAAATACGATTCGATCACTCAGATTTCTTTTAATTCCCGTAGCCACAGCCGGAGCCCTTCCGTGGGAAGCCTGCTGCATGTCACAGGAAAAATAATTGTAAGCAAACACGGAGCACCCAACAGATGCGACGCCGATGGTCCGGCCTTCTATCCCAAGCTCATCAATTGCCTGAGCCACCAAACGGTGGATAATTCCATGGGTACATCCGGGACAATAATGCATAGGAACGTCTAATAAGGCTTCAGGTTTCTTAAATTCCGGCATAGCTCCCGCCTCCTATCATTTCTTTTACTTTTTCCTTAATCTCGTCAACCGTGATGACTGTGCCGCCCATTCTGCCAAGAAATTCAACCGGTGCTCTGCCATTTAACGCCAGTCTAACATCTTCTATCATCTGACCGCTGTTAAGTTCCACTACCAGATAGGACCTTGCGGCTGCTTCAAATGCCTTCTCCGGAAATGGCCATACGATCTGCGGACGGATCAAACCTACACGATACCCTTCTTGGGTTAATTCTTCGATTGCCTGCTTTGCAACACGAGATATAATTCCAAATGCAACCAGCATCAAATCCGCCTCCGGGTGAATCACCTGGGCTCGCTGCCTTGTATTTTGTATAATTTCATATTTCTCCTGCAGACGCTGATTTAACACTTCCGATTCTTCCGGTTTGATATATAAGGAATTAATTACATTATGGGCTCGTTGGCCATCGGTTCCTGTTGTTGCCCAGGATTTGTCAAAATTCTTAACCTCAGGTTTGGAAAGTTCGACGGATTCCATCATCTGTCCAAGTATTCCATCCGCAAGCACCATCACCGGATTACGAAATTCGTCCGCTATATCAAATGCTTCTATTGTAAAATCAAACATCTCCTGAACACTGTTCGGTGTCAGTACCACCAATTTATAATCACCGTGCCCACCGCCCTTTGTTGCCTGAAAATAATCGGACTGAGAAGGTTGTATTCCCCCAAGACCCGGCCCGACTCTCATTACATTGACGATAACACAGGGAAGCTCACTTCCCACAATATAGGAGATCCCCTCCTGTTTTAAGCTGATTCCCGGACTGGATGAGGACGTCATTGCCCTGACCCCTGCTCCTGCAGCTCCATATACCATATTAATTGCTGAGATTTCACTTTCTGCCTGAAGGAATACGCCTCCTGCCTTCTCCATATACTTGGCCAGATATTCCGGAAGTTCTGTCTGAGGTGTAATCGGATAACCGGCATAAAATTTACAGCCGGCTCTGATGGCTGCCTCCGCGACTGCATCATTGCCTTTCATTAATTTACGTTCCATTGTCTACCTCCTTACCTCTATCACACAGTCGGGACACATTACTGCGCATAAAGCACAATCATTACAATTATTTGCACCCGATAGGGCAGCCGGAGAATATCCTCTTATGTTTACCTTGCTTTTGTTAATGGTTAAGTTCTTTTTTGGACAAGTCACCACACACAGACCACATCCCTGACATTTCTCTTCATAAATCGAGATCATATTCTCACTCCGTTTCTGACAATATTGTTATGCCTTAAATAAAAATAATGGAACTGTATTTCTAACATGTACATTATACTCCTTCAAACATTTTATTACAAACTATTTTGATTATCAAACTAAAATTTATTAAAACGCCCTATTTATCAGGATTTACAGACACAAAAAATACTGCGGGACTTTGTTTATACAAAGTCCCGCAGTATTTTTCTCTTCCACCTATTTCTCCTTACGCTTTCTCACAGCTTCTGCGAGTAGATATTCTATATGACCGTTAATCGAACGAAAGTCATCTTCTGCCCAGGATGCGAGTTCATTCCAAAGGCTCGGAGAAAGTCTCAGAAGAATTTGTTTCTTCGTTTTTTCTTTCTCTTTCAGGACCTTTTCCCGTGCTATAATTTCCTGTTCCATTTCCCTGATATTTTCCAGTCTCGCCTTAAGTTTCTCTTCCTTTGCCTCGATCCTGTCTTCCATTTCCCACATCCTTTACAACATCAAACGATTAATAAATTGAGCCACTGTTTACAATGGGCTGGGCATCCCTATTACCGCACAGAACAACCAGTAGATTGCTTACCATTGCTGCCTTTCTCTCCTCATCAAGTACCACAACTTCCTCCTGCCCTAATTGATCAATAGCCATTTTCACCATGCTGACAGCGCCTTCCACTATCTTCTGGCGGGCTGCAATGATCGCAACTGCCTGCTGTCTTTGCAGCATGGCTGCGGCAATTTCTTCCGCATAGGATAGATGTGTAATTCTTACTTCCTTGATTTCAAGTCCCGCCTCACGTACCCTTTGCTGTAATTCCTCTCTCATACTTTCCGCAATCTCCTGACTGCTGCCGCGAAGGGTCTTCTCATCCACATCATCTTCCATGGAATCATAGGGGTATAATCTTGCCACATTACGAATCGTAGAGTCACATTGTATGGATAAAAATGTTTTAAAATTATCTACACTGAATACCGCCTTTGTAGGATCCTTAACTCTCCAGATCACCACTGCTCCAATGATAATCGGATTTCCCAGTACATCATTTACCTTTTGTTTCTCGTTGTTCATCGTTAAGGTTTTGGTGGAGATCTTCTTCCCTGATGTGGATGCGCTTATATGCGCATTCGTACCGGTCGTCCCGGTTGCGATTGCTACATTTGTCTGCTGTGTCCCTCTTGCGGCCGGATTAATTGCTCCCGCAAACGGATTCGTGTAATAAAAGCCCTCTTTCTTAATGGTGCCATAATACTTGCCGAATAAGGTTAAAACCAGTGCTTCATTGGGATTTAAGATATGGAATCCGCCAAGCATAATACATAAAACCAGGATTCCCAGAACACCCACTGTCATGAAGATACCACCAAATACATAATGCATTGCTTCTAACTGAATTCCTCCCAGTACAATCAGTAAGATGGCAATGGCAAAGCCTGCTATCACAAGAAGCAGAGCCATACCGCCACTAAAGGGCTTGATTTCTTTTTCTTCTACAATATACATCTCATTGCCGCGTTCTTCTATCTTCATATTTGCCCCTTTTCTACGCCGTCTGATTTTACTTCCAACAAGAGCAGCGCTTTTGTTTTTATATTGTTTTGATATTATATTGATATCATATAAATACTACATTTACTAGTAATTGTCAATTGAAATTTTCCCTTTTTAATCTTTTTCTAATTTTATTTATAATAAGGAACCGCTAAAGAAAGAAGAAAGAAAAGAGGAATGGGGAATCAACTCACGTTAATTGCCTCATTCCTCTTTTCTTTCTTCCTTCCTATATCAGAAGTTATGAATGCTCTTTCTTAATCATTAGAGAATCTGGATAACGACACGATTGCCATATATCCAAGGATAAAGGTGCCCAATGCAAGAATTCCATTGCATGCCCACCAAACCATGCTCCCATGCTCCGGTATCGCGGGTAAGATCTTATCCCGGAAGATCTCAGAGGTAGAGCCCAGTACAAATCCGATAATAATACAATATGTCTGATGTGGAAACTTCTTCATCGTCCATTCCAACGGTTTCGTGATCAGAAATATTCCAATCAGCGTTGAAATGCCAAGAATCCCTATGTAAACCACATCAAATTCTGTGATTGCCAGCAGCATTGTATCATACATCCCAAGAACAAGCAGCATGTGAGAGGTACTGATTCCCGGTAAGATCAATGCCAGAGCAATAATGATCCCTGTCACCAGAAGCATGGCATAATGACCTGCGCCAGAACCGCTGCTGATATTAAAATTTCCCGTCGGAATAAATCCAATGGAAATCACAATGACGAGCCCCAGGATAAAATAGACAACGGAAGAAACCCGAATTGATACTTCCTTTGTCTTCTGATACAAAGCAGGGATGCCTCCGATTACCGCTCCCAGAAAGAAAAAGGATACCGGCAGCGGAAATTGTTCCAACAACCACTGTATCACAAAAGCCAAAGATCCGATTCCGGCACCTGCGCCAAGACAAAACTTCACCAGAAAGATCGTATTCCCCTTAATGTCCTTTAGAAAGTTACTGATAGAACCGATTAATTTGTCATAAATCCCTAGAAGAATTGCCATAGTTCCGCCACTTACCCCCGGAACACTCATAGACGAACCGATGATAAATCCTTTTAACAGGAGGATGAAATTACTCTTTAATTTGTTATTCATTTACCTTCATAATACGCTGTAACTTGTATTAGACCCCTTTCATTGATTGTGTCTCAAAGGACCTGCCTCGTACACCGTGAAAATTATAACACAGAAACCCTCATAAGTAAATTTCACATCGGGTAAAGTATCAATGAAATATCGACATATTCTTCTGTATTTGCTCCATACCGCTTCACATATAATAGATATAACATTAGTACCGGCGGTTTGTCATGGAGATTTATATCGTACAACCGGTAGATGATATTTATTCTATTGCAGATAAAAAGGATGGTAAGTAACATGTATGAAATAGACTCAAGATTAGAAGCTTTACATAAAGCAGGAACCCCGATTCGTGTATCCTTAATTGGTGCAGGACAAATGGGAAAAGATATTGTGGCTCAGATTTCTGAAATGAAGGGCATCTCCTGTGATATCATTGTGGATCTCAATACCTTGCAGCATCCGACAATCAGGATGTTTCAGATACAATCGACTATATTAATAACAATATGGAGGTCTGCATCACCCAGGAGGATGTACGTAAAGTTGCAAGCCTAAAGGTGGCAATGAAATATTATGCACAGGAAAACAAATGCAATGCCGTTGCAATTCACAGTTATCCGAGACCTATTATCCCGAGGGAGTCACCCACCGAATCTATGAGAATAAATATTGTACTTATTCCCAACTATATGATAAACTAAGAGAAATTCATTCTGCGATTTGAGGTGATATTCAGATGCAAACCATCATAAGCAAAAAACTTAACGAAATGATTTCACATAAATTTTTGATTCGTGTCCAGGCAATTTACGGAAACTTAAAATCAGCGGAAAAACGGGCGGCAGATACTATTCTGGAACATCCGAGCTACATTGTTAACTCAACCATAGTGGATGTAGCCAAGCTATCACAATGCAGTGAAGCTACTTTGGTGCGTCTGGCAAGAAAACTTGGTTTTTCCGGATACCCTGAATTAAAATCTGCTCTCCTGGACGAAGATGAGAATGACTTTCTCCTCTACGATGAGATCACGCCTACAGATCCGCCCTCTGTTATCATTGATAAGGTTTTTAATATCATCAAACAATCCTTAACAGATACCCAGACTCTTATCGATGAGTCTCAATACCAGCTGGCATTAAAATATATCCTTCATTGTAATCGGTTATATTTTGTGGGCGCCGGAGATGCCTATGCAGTTGCATATGCCGCTTATCTGAAATTCTCCAGAACCGGATATAATGTGGGTTGTTCCAAGGACCTTGATGTGCAATTGATCGAAGCGTCAAAATTTACCGAGAACGATGTTCTGGTTGTCATCTCTCATTCCGGAAGGACACAATCTTTGTATGAAGTGGCAAAGTGTGCAAAACTTAATAAAGCAAAAATTATCGCCATTACCAACTATCCTATCTCACCAATTGCCAAACTTGTGGATGCGGTTATTTTAACAGCTTCCTTTTCACCGAATATCTATAAAGAAATTATGGCTAAGAGAATTCCTGAGCTAAGTGTGATTGAAACCCTATATATTAATACTTTAATGCACTCTGATGCAAAGCATCAGACCATTTTAGCTAATTCATACAATGCGCTTGCATTAAACAAAATTGAGTAGATCTTTTCCATCCTAAAATGATATAGAGTACTCCCTTAAGGGAGTACTCTATATCATTTTAACAATCTTTATATCACTCTCATCAGAGAGATCAATATATTTATTTGAAACATTGACAACAGGAGAAAATAAATCATTCTGTGGAATAAAAACAATCGTTCCTGTTTCGCCGTTGCTTAGCTGTACTTGGCTTCCTACGAGATAATTCACCATGTTTTTAATAAATACATTTAGTATCCTTACATCAAATGTACTCATTCCGGTAGTTAAAAACATCTGGAAAGCTTCAAACGGGGTACTTCTGCCCTTATATACTCTTTCTGATGTCATGGCATCGAACACGTCTGCGATGGCTACAATTCTGGAGAAAAGATTCAAGTGATCCGGCTCATAACTATAGGGATAACCGGATCCATCCATTCTCTCATGATGCAAAAGGATTGCTCTTTTAATATCCGGATCCAGTTCCTTGCTCTGCTTAACTATTTCATATCCAAAAATGGTATGGTTTTTAATGATATCAAATTCCTCTGTGGTTAGTCTTCCTGTCTTACTCAGAATGGGTTTCGGTATTTTAACCTTCCCTATGTCATGAAGCAGCCCGGATAAGATTGCCTTATAGATTTCATCTTTGGATAAATTCATCCACTTTGCTATTAACATGGCATAAAAAGCCACATTAACACTGTGAGAATAGGTATACTCATCTTTCCTTCTGATTTGTGCCAAACACTCTGTAATATTGCCATTGTGATGAATACACTTCATAATCTGATCACCAATGACTGCAATTTTCTTATAGTCCATAGGCCTTCCCGAAATCAGGTCCTGAAATAGATTTCTTGTTAACTCAACTGTTCTTTTATAAGTTTTTTTAACTTCACCCGGTTCGAGTGTCTGCTCCTGATCCTCATAGATACAGACTCTTCCGATCCCCATTTCAATCAATCGGTTCCTGATATACTCATTCAACATGGTATCTTTTGCTACAACCAAAGTCATTCCATTCCTGCTGTATACATCCGAAGCCAGGATATCACCTTCACTGCACTTTAAAATATTCACATTCTTAAGCCACATACATTCTCCCTGTCCCTGATTTAATTCTATAACAGTCTTATCTTAAGTAATTTTTATGAGCCAGCCAGGATTTATTTTACCATATTTCATCACATATTACCATATTTCCTCATAATAACTTCAAAAAATTTATCAAACTTAATTCATATTATTACAGTCGCTTTATAATAAATTAGATACATCAAGTATTAAGCTGAGACTTCCATTTCCAAGAAGTGTACATCCTGATAACTTTTTTGTTTGATCAAAATTCTGTATATATTTTGGAAGTGTCTTGACCACAACTTGCTGTTTTCCCAGAAGCTCATCCGCCAATAAGCAAAAAATCCGAGTGTCTATCTCCACCATGATGATAATTCCCTCTCTGCTATTAGAATAATCTGACTTCAAATTAAACTCCTTCCAAAGCCTTATCAGCCGATAGCAGTTACCTCTCACCATAACCATCTCTTCCCCACTGATATAGATCATTTGATCACTGTCATCAAGACGAAAAGATTTTACAACGGTTGCCACAGGTATTGTAAAATAAGATTGCCCCACGCGAATATTCATACCATCAACAACCGCCATTGTAAGGGGGATCTTCATCGTAATTGTTGTCCCTTTTCCGGGATTACTGTCTACCGAAAGTAATCCGCCGATGCTTTCAATATTTTTTGATACCACATCCATCCCGACCCCACGTCCAGAGTATTCTGTTACATTATCTTTGGTCGATAATCCAGGTAATAAAATCATATGATAAATTTCTTTTTCCGTCATATTCTCCGGTACCTGTTTTAAGAGTCTGTTTTCCTCAGCCCTTTTTAAAATTTTTTCCTTATCCAGACCCCTTCCGTCATCATTGACGCGAATCACCACATCACTGCCAATATTTTTTGCTTCCAATGTGATGGTCCCTGCCTGCGCCTTACCGGATCGTTCCCGCTCTGCGGGAGCTTCTATCCCATGATCAATGGCATTGCGCACCAGATGCATCAAGGGATCCGAAATGTGCTCCATAATATTCTTATCAACTTCCGTTTCTTCTCCAATAATAGCAAGCTTTATTTCCTTGTTTTGCTTCTTGCTCATATCCCGTACGATCCGGTGCATTTTCTGAAAGGTGGTCGTTAAAGGAATCATGCGGATTGACATCACAATATCTTGCAGTTCCAGGGTAATCTTGTTTAGCTGTCTGGCTGCTTTATGAAAACTATTAAGTTCCAGTCCCTGTAAATCCGGGTTTTGTATGACCATAGCCTCCGTCATAACCATTTCACCAACGAGGTCAATCAGCTTGTCTATTTTATTGACATTTACACTGATAATGTTCTGTATGCTAATGGGAGTTAACGGCTCTTTTCTGTCTTCTTGTTTGATCATTTCTTTTAGATCAGCATGCACAGTATTTTCTCCATGCGCAGAAAAGCCCATATCTAAAATTTCCTTCTCAAACTCTTCCTCTCCGGGAAATTGGAACAATTCCAAATCCTTTAAAAAAATTGTCTGGCAAAAAAATTCAAAAAGGTATTCATAGGTATGATCCGATTTGAAATATATATAAAATCCATTTTCCCTTATATTGATCAGCGAATCGACGTCATGTATCAACTCCTCCGGAAAATGAGTGATTTCCTGGGTGAAGCTCTTTAATTTATGAATCACACTGTAGGCTCGTATATTTTCCATCTCTGAGCCCTCGCTAAAATAAATAACCACCTTATAACATTGATTTGACAGACAGGTAATCTCCTGTCCACTTTTAACGAAATAGCCGGGCGTCTGCTCAGAGTATCCATCTTCCGTATATACCGGGAGATCCTGTGCATCCTTCCTCAAATCCATTAAATATTTCTGCAGGGATCGAATCAGATCCGATGGATCACCATCCGATAACATATTTCTTTTAATTTTCTCGATCTCAATTTTAATAAAATCCAAACCGCTTAGTAAAAGATCCGTCAGCAATTTATAATTAATTTCCTTCGGTCTCTCCTCTCGAAGAAAGTAAAACAGATCCTCCATGTTATGTGCCAAATTAGTGATATTATTATACTTCATCAGCGCGGAGGAACCTTTTATGGTATGTATGATCCGAAAGATTTCATTCATGTCCTCTTCCCCATAAAAACATGTCAATTCACAATTCAGTATGATCTTTTCCAGCTGCCCGATCAGTTGTGTAGTTTCGAAGATATACATATCATTTCTTACATCATTATCACTTTGATCTGTCATTTGTTTTCTCCTAAGTAAAAGTTGATCCAATCCAATCATACTCTCGTTATCTCTTGATCACAAGCCTTATCCTGCATTACCATTTCCTCTTCTCATATAGGTCTGCAACGGTTTCACTCATAAAAGGAACTAAATGAATAGTTCCTTTTATGAAAAAGTGTATGATCATTATTATATTTGTTTGTCATCCTGATATAAGGGAACAAATAATCGAGAGTATTTTTTATATTGCACTTAATATTTCCCAAAGTCCTTATCCGTCAGGGATATTTTGAATTTTGAGGAGGTATTGTCTGTGCTTTTATCCTCCGGAGGATCCACATTATATTTCCTTTGTTCTGATATTCTATCTAACATTCTTAAAACTTCAGGGTCAATGGTATCATATCTACCGTCATAATTCCTTGACTTTTTTATTTTGAACTTCTGTACGGTGCTGCTTAGTAAGGTTGCCTGGCTGGACAATTCTTCACTCGCTGCAGCGCTCTCTTCTGAGGTTGCTGAATTCGTCTGAACCACCTGTGACACCTGCATAATTCCCTGGTTGATTTGGCCAATACCCGATGCCTGTTCACTGGAAGCCGATGCGATATCATTTACTAAAGTCGCAGCCCTTGACACGTCCTCTACAATTTTATTCAGGGCACTTGCTGTCTCATTGGCCAACTTAGTTCCGGCCTCAACCTTCTTAATCGATCCTTCAATAAGTTCAGTCGTTTCTTTCGCTGCGTTTGCCGATCTTGCTGCAAGATTTCTTACTTCTTCGGCAACCACCGCAAACCCTTTGCCCTGCTGTCCTGCTCTGGCAGCCTCAACCGCGGCATTCAATGCCAATATATTGGTCTGAAATGCAATTTCATCAATTACTTTAATGATTTTAGATATATTCGCTGAAGAATCATTGATCTCTTCCATCGCTCTCTGCATATCTTTCATCTGAGTATTGCCTCCGATTGCATTCACCTTGGCAATTTCGGCTAATTCATTTGCCTGATTTGCATTCTTCGCATTTAATTCTGTCTGGGCAGATATCTCTTCCAGAGATGCCGTCAATTGCTCTATCGAGCTTGCCTGTTCCGTGGCTCCCTGGGAAAGTGCGATGCTGGAATCTGAAATCTGTTTTGCTCCGGATGCAACCTGCTCTGAAGCGGCAGAAATACTGTTCATTATTTCATTATTTCGTTCCACCATCTCGGATAGCTTTTTACCCAACAAATCGTTTTCTGATCTGACACTGATCTCAACTGTAAGATCACCGTCTGCGATTTTTTCCGCTGCCTTGGCCTGTTCCCTGATATTGGATACCATTCTTGAGAATGACTCGGATAATTTTCCTGTCTCATCCTTTGTGTCAGAATTAATACTGATACTGACATTTCCCAGTGCAAGTTGATCGGCCGCTGTAACAAGTCGATTGATTGGATTACTGATAACACGTGAAATCACCACGCCAAGAACAATCGCAATCATCACACCCGCAATGATAACCACGACCATGATTGCGGTAGAGGATGTTGCCAGTCGATCATTGTTGCCGGATTTCTTCTCGGCTGATGTAGAGTTATACTCCATGATAGTATCAAATAAATTCTGCAAGTTATCTCCAGTTGTTGCCGCGTCCCCAAAAAGAACGCTCTTTGCTGCCGCAATATCGCCTTTTTGCACATCGGCTACAACTATCTGTATATATTTCGCGTACTGATCCCATCCATCTTCCAGCTGATTATATAATTCTCTCTCCTCCTGAGAAAATATTGTTTCCGAATATTTTTGCAGGTACTCCTCCACATCGGCGGTAAATGTATTAACTTTGTCAATACAGTCCTGGATCTCATTCTCCTCAACTAACATCATTTTAACTGAATTGAATCTGATTCTCTGATAGGAAATACAGGTATTTCCGATTCTGTCCACTCCAAGTGTATTTTCTTTATACAATTGGGTGTCGGCTTTATTCATCGAATTTAAATTATATAATCCGACTGCACCTACAATACCGGCAATTAATGCGATAAAAACAAAAGAGATGATTAATTTTGCCGCAATTTTTAAATTAAGAAACCATTTCATTTTATGTCACCTTCCTTTGTACGTTATAAGGAGTTTCCCAAATTTTCCACTTCATTTTCGCTTAGCAGTCTGGTACAATCCAATAGTAATTTAACATCTGATCCAACCTTACCAATCATTTTTATGTAGCCATTTGAATCGTTTTGATTCATTTGCGGAGGCTCTACTCTGTCCTCATCCGCTATCGTCAGTACTTCGGCGACACTGTCGACAATCAAACCGATTGACATGCCGTCAATATCAACCACAATTACACATGTTCTGTCATTATACTCCTTCTCTGCCTTTTTAAATCTGATCCTAACATCCATCAGAGGAATAATTTTTCCTCTTAAATTGATAATTCCTTTTACATAATCCGGCATCTCCGGAATCACCGTATATGTCTGAATTCCAATAATTTCTATTACATATTGAATTTCAATACCATAGGTTTCCTTATCGAGGATAAAAGTTAAATATCTCCCTTTCTGCGTATCCTCCTCAATTTCAAATAATTCTTCTGTCATTTGTTCATCCTCCTTTCTGTTATGTCATTTGTAATTGAGAAACCATATCAATCTATAAATTCATATCATGATATCGCTTCGAAATTATTTAGTGATTGTCTTAAAAGCACTGTTGCTAATTGCGTTGTCTGAACTATTTATTTCATGCAATTGAAAACCTGATTTCTGCGATTTTAATTGAATAATTTTCCATATTTTTTGCAATTTCTTGCATTTATTACATAATTTTGCTCGATTTTTCTTTTCAAATACAACATTTTTCGCTATGATTAATTGATGTAACAATATTATTATTTTGTTACATAATATCACTGACTTCTAATGCATTTCACGAGAACAGGCTGTATAATTAAAATGGGGTAAAATTTATCAGCACTAACACCATCTGTGAAAATAAAATAGCATTTAATCATTTACTAGAAAGAAGGAATTTTATGACAGTTGAACCAATCAGGGACAAAGCAAAAATTGATGAAATGTATAATTATTTAGTAAGAAAGGATCCAAAATACGGGTTACTTTTTAAATTCGGATTAAATACAGGACTAAGAATAAGTGATATTTTACCTGTAAAACTCGAGGATGTCCAAAATAAGGATGGTCAATTCAAGGAATATTTTACGTTGAATGAAAAGAAAACCGGGAAAGAAAAAAAGATAAAAATCAATACATCTTTATGCAATGAAATAAAGAAATATTCACTGCAAGAAAATCTTACCCTTGACAGTTATTTATTTGGGAGCAGAAAAGGTAACTATGTAGGACGCGTTCAGGCCTATCGCGTGTTAAAGGCAGCTGCCGAATTTATCGGTCTGGAGAACTTCGGAACGCACAGTCTTAGAAAGACCTGGGGCTATTGGACGTATAAAATTTCAAATTACAATGTGGGCTTAATTATGGATACATTTAACCATAGTTCTCCAAGTATTACCTTAAGATACATCGGGATTAACCAAGATCAGAAAGATGAGCTTTATTCACTCGTACAATTCTAATTTACCTAGGAATATAATGTCATATTTTGATATATTCTACAAAATAATGTTGCTAATTGTAACCCTATAATTTATAATAAATACAACATAATAATAATTTTATTACATAACAAAATTTTACTATACTTTATATGTTCCAGCGCACAAATTTTTATATCATGCTTTTCTGATGGTTTAGCCGGCCAATCTAATCATATCGTCAAAAACAAGCTGAAATCAACTCGTTTCACTTGTCATGGACCAATAAAAGGGCAGTGGCCGTGATTCGGCTCTGCCCTTTTATTTTCACATATTCACTTATGTTGGTCCTGCCAATACCGAAACGCTTACCTCTTCCTTACTTCTATGGAGTAAATGGAATTATTAAAATAATCTTTCACTGTATCCTCCGGTTCAAATGCCAGGGTTATCTCCTTTTTATAGCAGACCTCCTTTGCCTTAGCTGTCAAGGTGATCCTGTTCTCGTTAATGGTAACTTTGGCATCCTCTTTCTCCACTCCAGGCAGCTCCATGACAATAATTAACCTGTCCTCTTCTTCAAAGATATCCGTACTCGGTGTAATTATTTTTGTTGCTCTTTCCTTTTCAGCAGCATTCCCAGGGTTTCCCGGACTATTCCAAAAGTCCCTCCCGATCATACCCACTTTGATATTCACTCCGTATTTCTCTGACATTTCTTTCTGGATATTTACCTTGTTGTTACCTCTGTCCTTATTCTGATCTACCATATCTGCCACAACATTAAAGATTTTATCAAGTCCGTTGAAAAGAGAAGACATAGGGGTATTATCTTCATTATGATCTTTCATACAGGATTCCTCCTTCAAATTTCTATCACTGTTTTTTCCACTACTTTCGCAAATGCACACGTAAATTCTATTTAAACCTAATATATGAAATTCTCTGATACATTGTTATAAGCAAGATTGACCTTGTGGTATGGAACCGTTTTTATACTTTAGCAATATGATATAGTAACATCATTTTGCAAAGAATGCCTTTCCGTGTATCTGCCCAATAAAATTAGTTCGATTGAAATGGAGGACGCAAAAACCATGTCTGACAGAAATTTTCCGGATAAAGGAAGACCCAAAAAAATTCCGGCTAATCTTACACCAACGATCGAGATCATTCTTGATAATAAAAGGACTTCTTCTCCCCAGGAAACCACGCTAAATCTGATAAAACGAAATCATTCAGATCCAAATTCCGAATATATCGTATTAGATCATGAGATCAAAAAGTCTCCCCCTCCTTTTGAGAAAGTGCCGGAGAAACCCAAGCAGGGTATTGAAGTTAAAAGAGCTGAAAAAAAAGCAGAAAAGCCCTCAGATAAATCTGCGCTACAGAAAAACTATAATAACGATCAATGGTTACAGGAGTTTGATTCCTATCTGGATCAGATGCTGAAACCCAAAAAACCCAAACAAAATAAATCCGGAATCTGACCGGCAGATGATATCATCCCTCCATCGGTTTGCTGCAATATCTAAAATGGCATTGCAGCAAACCTGTACAGAGTTATGAAACCATCGTTATTGTTACCCTCCTCTAATCAGTTTCCTCCAATACATGCTGAAAATGATCAAATCGAATGATCTTATCCTTTTCTTCCTGAGATCGAAGATATTCTGACAGAGCATCCAAAGCCGCTTTCTGACAGATCCTCTTAATATCTGCTCCGGTACAATCCTGCGTCATACGGGCCAGCTTTGGAATATCCATATCATCAGCAACAGGCATAGTTCTTAGATATATCTTGAAGATCTCTATCCGCTCCTGATAATCCGGCGCCTTAAATTCCAGAAACAGTTCAAACCTTCCCGGTCTTAATAATGCGGGATCCACCATATCCAGTCGATTGGTTGCACCGATTACAACAACGCCGTTTAGCTCCTCAATTCCATCCATCTCTGCCAGTAACTGGCAGATTAACCGTTCCGTGGCATTGCTGTCGCTGCCTCGTCCTCTTACCGGAACCAGGGAATCCATTTCATCAAAGAAAACAACGCAGGGTGCGGCTTGTTTCGCCTTTTTAAAGATTTCTCTTAGCTTTGCTTCTGATTCCCCCACCCATTTTGATAATAATTCAGGCCCCTTTACCGCAATAAAGTTAGCATTGTTCAGTGAGGCGATGGCCTTTGCAGTCAGTGTTTTTCCTGTCCCTGGAGCTCCATAAAACAGGATTCCCTTTGCCGATTTACAACCAAAATACGCATACTCCTCCCGGTATTGCTGGGGCCATACGATATTCTTCTCTATTTTTTCTTTTATCTTTGTTAATCCCCCGATATCATCTAAGCGTACATTGGGTATTTCAACAAATACTTCCCGGATTGCAGAAGGCTCGATTTCCTTCATTGAGGCATCAAAATCCTCCATTACGACTTTCAGATTATCAATCACCGAATAGGGGATATTCAGATTCGAAAAATCTATCTGGGGATAAATCTTCCTAAAAGCCGCCATGGCAGCTTCTCTGCAAAGCGACTGTAAGTCAGCGCCAACATAGCCATGGGTCAGCTGCGCCAGTCGTTCCAGATCCACGTCAGCACCAAGTGGCATATCCCTGGTATATATCTGCAATATTTTTTGTCTCCCCCTTATGTCCGGTATTCCGATCTCAATTTCACGATCAAACCTTCCCGGTCTTCTAAGTGCAGTATCTATAGAATTGGGCAAATTGGTAGCACCGATTACAATGACCTGCCCCCTGTCCTTCAGTCCGTCCATCAGTGCCAATAGTTGGGCTACCACTCTCTTCTCCACGTCACCGTTAACGCTCTCCCGCTTAGGTGAGATTGCATCCAGCTCATCTAAAAAAATGATACTTGGCGCATTTTGTGCGGCAGTTTCAAATATCTCCCGCAGCTTGGCTTCGCTTTCTCCGTAATATTTATTGATTATTTCCGGCCCGTTAACATGAATAAAATATGCATCTGTTTCACTGGCTACAGCTCTTGCAATCAATGTTTTTCCCGTACCGGGAGGACCAAAGAGCAGAAGTCCTTTCGGTGACTCGATTGCCAGTCTCCGGAAAATCTCCGGATACTTCAGGGGCAGTTCGATCATTTCCCGGATTCTTTGTATTTGCCTGCCAAGCCCTCCGATATCTTCATAGGATACCCGGTTATCCTTCTTCTGGACAGTCCCCTTTTTTAATGCAATCTCGCAATTCTTCGTGAAGCGAACCGGACCTTCCGGTCTGGTTTCTTCTACTATGTATTCATGCGCTGCATATCCGAATAACTTTATTTTAATATGATTTCCTGTTATAATCGGATATCCCTCAATCACATTTTTCATATAGTTCATGTCTTCTATACTGGACTCGTGATGATCCAAACCGCTCAGTAAGACGTATTGGGCATCTTCTGTCTTAACCGGTCTTACCTGTACTGTCTCATCCAAACCAACGCCTGCATTACGCCGTAAGATGCCATCCATCTGGATCAGGTTTCTTCCCTTGTATTCTTCATATAGGGGCATAATTCTTGCCAGTGCGGTATTCTTTCCCTGTATCTCTACAATGTCTCCAATCGCGGCATCCATTCTGTAAATATCCTTTAAATCTATTCTGGCAACGGACTTTCCTACATCTTTCGTTAAAACTTCTGCCACCTTATAATTACCGGTCACATTCTGATCCATTCCTATCACTCCATTATGTATTAATTTCTTTCAATTGAATTACCTTTCTTCTTTGCTGACTGCAGTACATTGTATGCGAAAATCCGAACTTATGTGACCTGTTTTTTCTGTTGTCCTGCCCGAATCATTTCCCTCGATCAGCGGTAATGGATCCCTTCGCAAGAAATTCTTCCCCAACACATTCTAATAGCTTTATTCTATATTACTATTGGTTATATATATTTTACTAATATTCTACTCGATGTTATTATATAAAATATACAAAATTTTATTGAGAGGAGTCTCTTTTTTATGAATATTTGCAAGGTTTTTGTACCATTTGGAGCACTCGGTACAGGTATCACAGAGGAAGCTTTTGCCAAAGGTATCGAGCTTGGTCCTGATGTTCTATCTGCCGATGCCGGTTCCACAGATTCCGGCCCCTATTATTTAGGAACCGGAACAGCCAAGTACGCCAGGGAGGCTGTTAAAAATGATATGAGAATGATGATCATCGCCGCGAACAACTGCTCCATCCCGATTACCATCGGAACCTGCGGAACCTGCGGCGTAGATGCCTGCGTTGACGAGCTGGAGGTTATCTGCAAAGAAATTTGCCTGGAAGAGGGGATTACTAAAAAAATTGCGAAAATCTATACTCAGCAATCCCCTGAAATCTTAAGAGAGAAGTATTTGGCTGGCAAAATCAAGCCGTTGACTGCAGCACCGGAAATTAATGAGGCCGTCTTTGATGACTGCAGCCATATTGTTGCATTGTCAGGAGTTGAACCATTCATACATGCACTGGAAGCCGGTGCCGATATCGTATTATGTGGACGTGCAACAGATACTGCTGTAATTGCATCAATGCCGATTATGAAAGGTTGTAATGAGGCTGCCGCATGGCATGCTGCTAAAACAGCGGAATGTGGCTGTATATGTACCACCAATCCTTCCGGAGGCGGTGTATTCCTGACAATTGATGAAGAAGGCTTTTGCGTCGAGGCCACCGCACCTGACAGCAGCTGTACGGTATACACCGTATCTGCACACCTTTTATATGAAAATTCAGATCCCTTTTATCTGGTTGAACCCGGGGTTGTAATTGACACAACGCAATCCAAATATACACAGTTGGATCATGGTAAAGTTTATGTTCAGAATACCTCGCTCATCAGAACCCCTTATACCATGAAGCTGGAAGGAGCTGCACCGGCAGGTTATCAAACCATATCTCTGGTTGGAATTCGTGACAGGGATATTATGAAAAATCCCGAGCCATGGATCTTAGCCATGGCAAATTATACAGAAAAGAAGCTGCAGAAGCTGGGCTTTGATCCTTCGACTTATACTTACTCTTTAAAGCCCTACGGATGGAATGCTGTTTATGGAGGACATGTAGCGGAAGACTTTATTCCAAATGAGATCGGATTATTGCTGTCTGTAACAGCAAAGACACAGGAACTGGCTACAAAGGTTGCAAAAGTGTTCAATCCTCATCTACTGCATTTCCCGCTACATACGGACAAACAGCTTCCCACCTTTGCATTTCCCTTCTCACCCGCTGAAATTGAAAGAGGCAAATTGTATAAATTCATGCTTTATCATACCGTAGAAGTAGATGATCCCCTTGAACTCGTGCAGATCAAGATCAATGAATTCACAGGACAGGAGGATATATAATATGGCCACTCTAGCACAAACCGCATCCTATATTCGCTCTAAAAATGCAGGACCTTTTTGGATCACCATTGATATTTTCTGTGATACTCAGGAAGCGTATCAGCGGATCAAAGATTCAGAAAGATTAACAGCACAGGCGGTATCAACCCTATACCATGTGTCAGAAATGAATACGAAAATATTTTATCTGCCCGATCTGAAAACAGTTAAGATATCTGTTCCCAGACTGATACCACAGGGCTCGGAATATG
The DNA here is from genome assembly GCA_023439505.1 of Bacillota bacterium. Lineage (GTDB taxonomy): Bacteria > Bacillota > Clostridia > Lachnospirales > Lachnospiraceae > Mobilitalea. The sequence goes on along the minus strand of JAEXNR010000005.1, from coordinate 47,828 downwards.
AACGAGATATGCATTCGGGTCAGCAATATGTTCAAATTTTGGATTTCGAATTATAATATCATATATACGGAGGAGAAGATATCATGTTAGCAATTGTAGGCTTTATAATGATTGGTATTTTAATTATAGCTTTGGTGAAATTTAATAGTCTTCCGATCACTGTTTTCTCTACCCTTCCACTAATAGCTGCACTTATTGTCGGAAGCGGGGTTACCGGATCCATGACAATGATCGCAAAGGGTGTAATAAAAGTATTACCAACCGCTGCTTTATTCGTCGGATCTATCACCTATTTTGGAATTATGAATGATGTGGGACTGTTTGACCGTCCCATCACATGGTTATCCAGGAAAATAAAGCCCAATGTCTTCAGTGTCCTGGCCATTTCTGCCAGTGTGGCCATGATCGCCCATTTAGACGGGTCCGGGGTTGCCACCCTGCTAATCACCGTACCAGCGTTCCTTCCCATTGTAAAAGGATTAAAAATACGAGTAATGCCGTTTAGTTTTATTATCACTATGTGTATCGGGGTCATGAACTTTTTACCTTGGGGCGGACCCCTTGGCCGCGCCGCTACAGTAGTCGGGAGCGATGCAGTAACCTTATGGAAGACAATTCTTCCTGTTCAGATCCTGGGTATCATCCTGATCTATATCTCCTGCTTTCTTATTTCCAGATATGAAGTAAAAAAAGGTTACTTTGTATATCAGCCCAATATGAATGTTAGCTTTCGAGAGTTGTCACAGGAGGAGCTGGATTTACGTCGTCCAAAGCTTTTTTGGATCAATCTGCTTCTAACCATTATGATACTTGTAATGCTGTTTATTGGCATTCCGGCATTTATTCCATTCCTCATCGGAATCGGAGTCTCCCTTCCCGTTAATTATGGGAAGGGTGGTGAAAAAGCACAGACTGCACGTATCAAAGCGCATTCCAAAAATGTACTTCCAATGATCATTACTATTATTGGTGCCGGTATGCTTCTTGGTGTTATTACCGATACCGGTATGGTTGATGCCATGGCAAAATCCATTGTCGGGGTGTTTCCTCAGGCAATGGGCCCGTTTATCCATATTATTATGGGGATTCTTACCATTCCCCTATCCCTGGTTTTTGATCCTGACACCTTAAATTACGGGATACTTCCTGTGATATCTGCCATGGGGCAAACCTATGGAATCTCACCAACCAAAGCCGCTCTTGCTATCGCTGTCGGCCATAATATGGGAATCGGTTTGTGTATGACAAGTGCCTCTGTTTATTTTGGACTGGGTATGTTTGGTCTTGAGTATAAGGAAGCCTTTAAATATAGCTTTGTAAAGTCTTTTATCTTTGGTGCTGTCTTAATTATTTTTGGCGCAATCATAGGGATACTTTAATATAAGTCAGAAGAACCCTCGCGCCAATTCATATATCATGACTGTTCAAACGGCTTGTGACTGTTCCATCCCCACATAATAATGAGCCAATGATTTCGATCAATGATTCCCCAGAGGAGTGTGATGCAACTAGGTGAGCAGCTCCGCTTCGGAATCATTGATCAAAATCATATTCCTGACTTTAAATGGAGATTGAGTCTCCTGTACCCATCGTGGTATACTGTGTATAAGGGGGAATTAAAATCTATGGATATCAGAGAATACACTTATATTCTGGCAATTATAAATTATGGCAGCTTTTCCAAAGCTGCGAAAGCGCTCTACATCTCTCAGCCATCCCTAAGCATTTATATTAAGAATCTGGAAAAACGCTTGAATATTACCTTTTTCGAGGACAGAAAGCTGACATTGACTCAGGAAGGCAAAGTCTATATTGATTATGCTAAGAAAATCGTACAGTTAAATATTGACCTGCAGGATCAACTTAACAATATGGCAAAGTACAAAAACAGTCTGGTAAGAATAGGAATCACCGCAACCAGAGGCTCCTATATACTTCCGAAGCTGTTCCCTTTGTTACAAAAGGAACATCCGGAAATCCAGATCAAAATTACAGAAGATATTTCAGAGGAGCTTGAGAATATGGTTCTGGGAGGCGAGCTGGACTTTATTATGGTTAACTATCCTTTCAAAGAACACGCTCTGAAATTTATCAAACTATACGACGAAGAAATTGTGGTTGCTGTTTCGAAGGATAACCCAATAATAAAAAAGGCCATACCCCGTGAGGATACCAGACATTTATGGATTGACATCCGGGATATGAAGGAAGAGCCGTTTATTTTGTTAAAGCGGGGACAAAAAATGAGACAAATTGCCGATTCCGTTTTTCAGGAAGCAGGCTATTTGCCTCATATTATTCTGGAAACCGGTAATGCAGTGACCGCTTTTCATTTATCCTGCACCGGGATTGGTTCCACAATCCTTATTGATACTTTTATAAATTCTGAAGAAAACATTGCATTGCCGGCTTTCCTGTCCATTGGAACTCCACGGTTGAACAGAGAATTGGTTCTCGCATTTGCACCCAATCGTCGAATTTCTTCGGCTGCAGGCGCCGTAATTAATACCATACAAACTTATGTTACTACGTTAGGTCTTTCCTAGCTCCCTGCATTTGTTACCATTCTCCAGGAGCCCATATAAACCCCAAGTTCAATTCCCTTTAGACTACCTCTTTGCAACAGCCGGCTTGCCCATTCCGAATGCTGTTTCTTCTATCACTGCCTCTCCAAAATACTCGGTCAGGTGAAAATTAGGCACCGGATTGTCTACAGGAGCATAACTGGCATAATGTTCTATCGTGGGATCCTCACTGATTTTGTAAAAGTTACAGGTAAACCGATCTCCCCGGCTGAGGGGTTCTATATCATATAACTTACAGATTAATTTCATTGGAACCCGAAGGAGAATACTCCAGGAATCCTCTTCAATCTGCGCTTCACAGGAAGCTTCCAGTGGGGTAAGCTGCCTTAAAAACTTACGATTTTGATTCCCGCCAAAGGCACTGAGCATTGCCCCAAAGGAATTCATCTCAAAGTTCAGGTACCTCACCTGCTCTTTTTCAGGGCTGAAATTCAAGAAGACCTCCAGCGCACTGTCTCTGTAAACAGGATCGTCATTCTTGCGATAACGGTAAAGGGGATCCTTCTCTTCTGCGGTCAATGAGATGATGATGCACTCCTTCTCTATCATCCCCATCCTGCCATATGCTTTTGGCCGATAACTGCCCGACCACTGATAATGGTTAATTTGAAATAATTCACAGGTATCTATCTTATCAACATTATCTATTATTTTCACATGGTACGCCATGTACATTCCTCCTGAGCGCTGTCTGTCTTCCTGGTTATCTCATTTTTGCATTGCCTTTAATTATCCTTCGCGTCATAAGCCGGTTTCAGATCTCATCTGCTTTGCAATGATGTCTTACCTCATTGCCTTTCGATCTTAACCGGCTTATAACCTATATATGAAATGAATTTTATTTATTAACACCAGCGCCGGCATTAATCCACCGGTTTATTTACTCTTCGCTGCCTGGAATGCGTCTACCTGCTTTTGAATTTCTGCAATATATTGATCAATGCCCGCATCCTTTAATTTCTGTAACGCCTTGGGATACTCTGTTTCATAATCAGAAAAGCCATACATAATCGGTGCCATAATTTTACCCGCCACTTCATTAATTGCTGTCTCAATCTCTTTTACGTTTTGATTATTGAAACGAAAGCCTAGTACGTTAGATAAAATTGCATCATCATCCCAGTGCTCATATATATCGATATAGGACTGTTCAACATCAGGCGCGAATAACTGATAATTTTTGTTACGGAACATCCATTCATAGAAAAATTCATCCGCTGTTATCTTATTAATTCTTCCATTCTCAATGGTATAGTCTTTATCCTTTACACCATACAACGCGAGAAGATAATTATCTTCTGATTTATACAGCCAGTTTAGGAATTTCATAGCGCCCTCCGGATTCGGCGCAGTCTGAGGAATGCAAAGCACTTCACCGCCTGTTGCAATGACATAACGGGGCTCATCAGGATTTAATATATAGGACTTTAATCTTGCTTCCGGAGCATTTGCTTTCACACCGTCGATTATTTCATTCTCTTTGCCCAAAGAACCTTCTACCCACAGATATAATCCTGTTTGCATACGGGAATCCCGCTCATTATATTTGATGGTCAGCTCATCAGAATATAATCCTGCCGTATACATTTCACGGTTATACTGTGCAATTTTCTTAAATGCATCTGTTTCATAATAATCATACACCTTATTGGTGTCCTCGCCATAAACAGCAATATCACCAAGGGCAACCCAATCCAGCTGCTCGTCAGCAAAATATCTGGTCAGAGGCTTAAAGATAGGGTCTGCAGGTCCCTTCATATCCGGGAACTGTGCTTTTGCCTTCTCTGCAAAGGTTTTTAAATCTTCTGCCGTCTTAATCTCGCTCATGCCGACTGCTTCCAGAATATCCTGACGGACACATACCAGCTGGAACATACCGGAGGAAGGAGCATACGCTGTAGGGATTCCATAGATTTTGCCGTCAATGGTAGCCCCCTCCAACTGCTCTTTGGGAAGTACCTTCAACATATCCTGGCCATATTTGTCTACCAATTCGTTTAGCACAGAAGCCTGTTTCTTATTCACAAAGGTAGCCAAATCCGGCAGACCATCCCAGTACAAATCAATCGGCTCATTTGCTGCAAGCATGATATCTTTCTGCTCCCAGTACTGATCCCAGGGAACATAAATCATTTTAACCTTAAGTCCCAGATCATCCTTCATCTTCTGAGCAAATTCATTTTCCATGAATTCAGTCATTCTTGCACTCTCATCCCCCGGATACAAAATTGTCAGAGTATCCTTAGACCCACCTTTTTTCCCGCATCCGCTAAGCAGAGCGATTGCCATGATCATGGCCAGCATTAAAATACATAGTTTCTTCATGTTATCCTCCTTAAATCATATTATATTTGAGCCGTTTTACCGGCTTAACAACCAGATTTAATCGCACCTATTCTTTCACCGCTCCTGTCATAATTCCCTGTACAAAATACTTTTGCACCAGTGGATATAAGAAGATAATCGGACCTATGGTAATTACGGTAACCGCCATCTTGACTGTTTCGGCAGGTAAGGTAATACCTGCACTGGCCCCTGCCGGTATCCGTCCGGAGCTGATGGCATTCACATTGGATAAAATCGTATATAAGTAATACTGTAACGGAAACAGCTTTTTATCATTAATAAAAATCAGAGCATTCCACCAGTCATTCCAATACTGAAGGGCATACATCATACCCACAGTTAAAACTGCTGTTTTACTTAATGGAATGGCAATCTTCCAATAGATTCTAAAATATCCGGCACCGTCAATTTTGGCAGCTTCATATAGGGACGGTGAAATTGCGGAAAAGTATGTTCTCATCAGGAACATATTCCATACACTGAAAACAGAAGGCAGGATCAGTGCCAATATGTTATTCTTCAGTCCATAGTAATTTACACATACCACATACCAGGGGATAAGACCCGCGGAAAATACAATGGTAAAATTGCAGATGAATGCAATTACGTTACGATATCTCAGTGACTTAATGGAAATAGCATAAGCAATCATACTGGTGACAATCATGGCACTGAGTGTGCCTGCTACCGTAATAAAAATCGTTACGGAATAGGACTTTACTATTTGAGAACCGCTATTTACAAAGATATACCGGTAAGTGTCCAGGGTAAACAACTGAGGAATCACGGAATATCCATGACGCACAATCTCACGCTCCGTAGAAAAGGATACACTTAAGGTGAGCAGCAGAGGATAAAAACAGATAATTCCAAATATTCCGATGAACAAATATGCGAACATCGATACGCAACGATCTGCAAATGACTTTTTTCTCTTCATCAGAACAATCCCTCCCCATCGTTTACTTTTTTGGCCGCCTTATTGGCCAGCGTTACGAGTATCAGTCCCATCAGCGACTGGAATAAACCGATTGCCGTGGAATAAGAGAAGCCCATGGTTCTCATCGTTTGGTATACATAAGTATCAATTACAGTAACGGCATCCATAAGTACCGGATTATTACCCACAATACCGTAAATCATTCCAAAATCTCCATAAAAAATACGACCGATGCTCATCAATGTAAGTACAACCGCCGTTGGTTTTAGCATAGGAATGGTAAGATGAATGATTCGCTGAAATTTATTGGCTCCGTCTACTTCAGCCGCTTCATAAAGAGAAGCATCAAAGTTCGCCATGGCGGCCATATAGATAATGGAACTGTACCCGCTCCATTTCCACATATTAGCGAAGATAATAATGCCTTTCCAGTACCTCGGTTCAGCATACCATTTAATTGGCTGTAAGCCCATTTCCCGCAGCATATTATTGATGACACCCACATCAGAGGAAAAGAAACCATAGATGATCGCACCAACTACAACCCAGGATAAGAAATAAGGAAAAAACATAAAGCTCTGGGTCAATTTTTTGTATACTTTACTTCTTATCTCATTGAAAAAGATTGCGATTGCAATCGGTATGATCAATCCCAGGATGATACCGAAAAAGTTGATAAAAAGTGTATTATAGGTAACCCGCCAGCCCATACTGTGCCTGGAAAAAAAGAACTTGAAATTATCCAGCCCGACAAACTTGCTTCCAAAAATACCATCAACCACATTAAAGTCCGTAAAGGCCATCCAGGTACCTGCGAATGGGATATAGCAGAACATGATCAGGATCACCAGACCGGGAAGACACATGAAGTATAATTCCCGGTTTCTTTTTAGTTCTTTTAAGAAATCCCCTTTCTTCTTATCAGGGACCTCCCGTTCTTCCCTCTTACTTTTCTTTGATTTCATATCATCTCACCACACTTTGCCTTTTTTATTAAGAATTATGTAACCGCTCCTTTAATTCATCTATGTCAATCACCTTGCCGGTCGTTCTTGAAAGCTCCGCGGCATAAGCCATAATGTGGCTCTCTACCGATTGCCTTACGGAAGATCTTCCTTCCGTTTTACTTTCTCCGATTAACTTCAGGAAATCCTCCATAAGCAGGGTATCCCCTCCGCCGTGCCCGCCTGTAACCACCTCCGTGTGGATTACTTTCTGGCGGTATTCCTCAACGTAATTAGAAGCAAATTTCGTAACCTCTATAATATTGGCATTGTCATCACCGCGTATTTCACCGTCTTCGCACATAATCTTAATTGTCCGGCTCATCTTGTTGGTAAAGCCGCTGAGATTAAAACTCACTGTCACTCCGTTCTTAAATTCAATCAGAACCACCTGATTGTCACAGACATCATTGTCACAACGATATACACAACGTCCGTAAGGACTTTCCATCAGTGCTTTTGTGATTCCTTCCTCTGTCTGATCTCTGGTAACCAGGGTTGCCGGCCAGTCTCCGCAAACCGGAAGATATGCCTTCCTGGCATCGAATCGGCAGTCTTTTGCCACTTCACAGGTAAGACAACGATCCGAACTGCCCCGTGGTGCATTTTCCTCCTTAAAATAGGTTAAGCTGCCAAAGGAGGAAATTCGTTTGGCCTCGCTGCCTGTCAGCCAGGTCAGAATATCCATATCGTGACAGGACTTTTGCATAATAAGCGGGCTTGACAAGTCACTTCGCCTCCAATTTCCTCTGACAAAGGAATGGGCGATATGAAAGTTCCCAATGTTCTCGTTATGCTGAATGCTGATCACCTTTCCCAGTTCTTTACTGTCAATGATTTCTTTTATCGTACTGAAAAAATTAGTGTAACGCAGTACATGGCATACAATGACCTTACACCCCTTCTCCTCCGCCTTTTTTTGGATTTCCAGTGCTTCTGCCGGATTTGGTGAAATAGGTTTTTCAAGCAGTATATCATATCCCAGTTCCAGAGCATGCATCACCTGAACATAATGATCCCGATCCATGGATGCGATGATGATTGCATCACATTGTTTTTTCTTCCGGAAAAACTCCTCGCTTGTTGTATACTGATGTTCCATTGAAATACTGAATTTCTTTGCCGCATGTAATCTTCTCTCATCATTTGGTTCGACAACAGCCACAATCTCTGCTTTCTTTGAATCAAATGCATATTCCGAATATATCATGCCGCGCTGTCCCGCGCCTATCAATGCTAGTTTCAATTCTTTGACCTCCTGTGTTTATTATGCTTCTCTTAACTGATGCTGCCTTCTGAAATACAAAAAAGCAACGGTTAACAATACTCCTGTCATAAGAAATAATATCTGTATATTCGTGATCTGAAACAGGAACAGATTTATCTTAATCCCCTGCAACTCCCGATATACAATAGATCCCATCATTGCACCGACAAAACTAATGACGCATGCAACTGCTGAAGTAACACCCAGATAAGCTGTCTTCCCTGCATTAGGGGATAAATTAAACTGAAGATTATTGGATGCCATCTGGAATGCACCGTTACAGCAGGTCAGGGCTATCTGTAATAAAAATACCAAAAGCCTTGCATTGCCCGGTGTAACAAAGGCCCAGCCAAAATAACAAAGTAAGATAATGGACCCACTGATTTTGAGCAGGAGAAACCAGGAGGTTTTATCCGCCAGTCTTCCCCATAGAAAAATCGTTACCATTCCAAGGATATTGCCGGTCACTGTCACAGCGGAAATATAGGAATAACTTAATCCCAGAATGGACAGCATGTAGACCGGAATAAAGGTCACCGAAAATTGTATGGCAAAGCTCCAAATACTTAAAAATAAAATAATTTTACGAAACCGTCTGTCCTCCACCGGTATTCTGATCAGTCTCATCAGCTTCTCTTTAACCGGTTCTCTGTGAATTAACGGCTCTTCTATTCCCGAAATCAGGATAAAATCAATCACAGACAGGATAATTGCCAGTCCAAACATGATCGTAAATCCTGTTAATGCCTGATCTATCCCCTTATAATGATCCATCATGCGTCCGATCAGAATAGAAATAACGGAAACACAGAACATGGATGCTATATCCTTCATTGCCAAAAATCTACCCCGCCCAACTTTAGGTGCAACATACAGATACCACTGGTTGAGTCCCGGCGTAACAAACCCTGCAATCAGAAAACCGACGGTATAGATGATCATAATCAGCGTCAGCCTCCCCTTCGTCCCACTGATGAAATACGGGACAAAGATTACCGTACCCACGAAGAACCGGAAGATAAAACAGCTGATGCAAATCAATAATTTCTGATGCTTTAATCGCTCGAAGATATAGGGAGAAAACATCTGTAAAATGCATCCAAGCTGGGGGATCGCTCCTATGATGGCGCAGTACTGGGCAGGTGCACCTAAAAAAACGAGAAATCCAATGAAGAAGGAGCCTGCTGTTAATGTATTAATGACTCCTGCCGTAGGCCCGGATAATATCATTCTGATACGACTGTTTCTATACTCTTTCTCCGTCAAATCTTCACTGTAAAAAAATATCCGGTGAATTCTTTGCTGTATCTTCTTTACCATAATTTAGTTCGGTGTTTTGGGGTCCTCCAACGGATAATATCCCTCCGGATAAAATTCCTCCCATATATGAAAGTATTCCTCTCTTTCCTGTAAATCTGCCTCAATTACTCCCACTTCATAGTAACCCTGTGCCTCATCAGAAGCGATGTTTAACTTCATTGGCAGATCATCCTCAAAGAATATTCCTGTCCATAGGGTATAGGTTCCGGGTATCATTTCGGGCAACTGTACGATTTCATTATGGGTGATATCTCCCAACTGCCATGCCTTCCTGTCTATATTTAATTGAATCGTGTATTCCTTATCCTCTGCTTTCAGCTTGATCCGAAGGATATACTCCATATAGCAGGGTGCGCTTCCCTCATTTACGAACCAGAATCGGATGGGAAGTGCGCCTTTGCTTGAAATACGTTTCGGGTACATTACTCTTCGAAGGGAAAACAGATAGCCGATCTCCATAGCTGCACTCGAAAATCCTGCATGCCATCTTAAACTTTCTCTTCTTATAGCCTCACCCACCGCTGCTTCTGTAACCTCCAGCAACACGGGTACCTTTTCCCACACATGCTGCAACTGATTTCTGGCAAATGCCTCACAACATTCCAGCCGGTTATCTTCACAGCAGGTAACCACCAGTCCGAAGTCCTCTTTTCTTTCCTTCAGATAATTGATTAATTTCTTATGGTGTACATCTGCAAGAAGGTGCATGCTATCAAAGGCTTCCAGATAGGCATCCCAGATCTGCACCGCATCATTGATCGATGTGACGATGACCCCCACCAACAGATTATGTCTCGTAAGACTGCTGCCGATTCTTCGTATCAAAGCAGCAAAGCATGCTTCTTTGTCCATCTTTAGCCAGCCCGGTGAAGCCGCCCGGATTACCAGTACAGAATTCATGGTGGTCTTTATGTCCTGCTGCAGCTGATCCAACAGGTACCTTCCTCTCTCCGGCTCCAGTTCACTCCACTCATAACGAAGATAAGTCACCTGCCCCCGACCCGGGTTCTCCTGTGATTTACCAAGTGGTCTGGGACGAATGATATATGTCTCATACGGACTGTAATTCTCTAATGCATATTTGCCCACAATCCCACCTCCTATCTGATATGACTGTCCACCACTTCCATGAATTTATCAATATCCTCTTTGGTGATATACGGCATCTGTTTTACCTTCTCTACATCCTCCTTCAGTACAATCATACTCATGGTATTAAAGCGTCCTCCCGTTTTCATATAGGCTGCTGCCGCTTTCTGAAGAGATGATTTTAATTCAACCTTTTCCGGATCAGCCTTCCAGTCTCCGAATGCTTCATATCGAAGCATTCCATCGCCTTCCCGAATGGGATAAAGATAAAATTGTCTCTGAACCTTAATAATATTACTGATATCCGGATCTAAGATTAAAGATAATCTTGAATCATACAACCAGCTTTCACTCCAAAATCCCAATACCTTTAGTTCCGGGAAGTATTCTTCATAAAATGCAAGGGCAAGCTCCATGGAGTTTTTTAATCTCTCCGGGTTATATCCGGGTCCGGCAGGAACATGCAGTGCCAGGAGCATATCTCCTTTTTTCAGTGCGAGGCTCCAGTCCTTTTTATATATTATTTCTGTATTTTTTTCTACAAAGCCCATGGGGTTAACCGGATTGGCAGTAATGCTGTTCTCATCCTCTTCCCATACCGTCTCAAATTTACCGGTTTCATCAAAGACCTCATTAATACCATTCATCTGTCCGTCTCTTCTAAATTCCTCTTTGGCATCCCGCAGGGCAATTACTTTACCGGTGCTGCGATTGCGATACATGGTAAGGGCATCTCCGAATTTATAGGGTATAAATAAAAATCTGTCAAAAAGAAAGATGGAACAGGTGTAAAAGTTCATATCCCAGGGGAAGTCGCTCACTTTGACATCTCCTTGTTCCAGCTTATAAAATTGACGCTTCATGGGCTGATAAGGAATTTCCTTAAAATGCTCCTCCGGTACGCCCCTTTTTCTCAGCATCGTCATGGATGGCAGTACACAGGCCAATAAAAGCAGGAAGGAATACAATCCGCCGTATTCTGTCATGCAGGCCGGGATTAAATTGTTATAATTGTCGGCATCACAACGATTTCTTGCAGAGCACATATCCCAAACCAGAAATTTAGAGAAATGAAACAGCACTTCATCCTTCTCTACGGCTATGATCCCATCCAGTATCTGCTTTTGCTGTTCTATGGGAACAGCAAATCTCTGAAAAACATCCGCTAAAAAGTTACGTTCGACAAAGCTTGACCCCATCGTATCCTGATATCCGGCATAATACTTATCCAGTCCTTCCGGCAGTTGATCAAAGCGGCAATACTTGATACATTCTTCAAATCCGTATGTTCTCATCGTTTCTCTTTTCTCCTTCTCCAATGAAAATGCTGCCCATCGGGTAATATCCATTCCTTTCACCGGCGATTGCCAGCTTTATATTCCCGATGGCTTCTATCCTTGTTTCAATTCCTACTTCCACTTCATAAACACCTGTCGGCAGTACCTCTGGCAGAATAAAGTTCTCTTCCCACAAAAGATCCATATCGGGTAGCCAATTTCTGATGTCGGTGCTGCTTTCAAAGGTATAGATGATATCAGCACCGACCAGTCGTATCACAAGGGGATAATTATGATAAACCGGTGCAACCCCCACATTGGCCCACAGGGAGCAGATATGGAGCAATCCCTTTGAACCTGCGTCACAGACAAACTTTCTTAATTCAAACCGGTAGCCCATTTTTTTGAGCCAGCGCTCTACATTTGGCCTCCAGGAATCCGGCACGGTAGTTCCTTTGCTGTTATAGGAGGAGATATGCCACTTTAAGGATTCGTCGATAATGTAATCAATATCCCACCCCTGTAAGAACCAGTCATTCATATGCCAGCAAGCCTCAAAAACCACAGGTGCCTTCTTCCAGGCCTGACCCATATGAAAGTTGCTGATATTCTCCGGATAAAAATCCAGCATATGGGACCATTCCTCTCCATGAAAGCCGCCCATATCTCCCAGACAATCCACACGAAATCCGATGTTCGCTTTCCTCTCTCTGATCATCTGAATCGATTTTGGATCGTGAAGAAGTGCCTGTAATGGAGTAACTTTAAAATTATCTATGTATGCATCAATAATATAACGTATTTTCTGTGGATCAACAAATTCTGTACCGCCGCCTTCTCCCCAGGCACCGACGATTGCCATATCAACAGAACTGATGATGGGATGACCGTCAAAGTGCAGCGCAAATGCTCGGATAAACTCAGCCCAATAATGTGCATAGGGCGAGGTATTCGGATCCACCTTCCAAAATGGAAATTCCGGTTCCTCAGGACATTCCTTTCGAAACCATTCCGGTATATCTTCTTCCTCGGAAAGCGCATAGGGCGAGCACCTTACAATAGCAATACAGCCTAAGGATTTGGCAAAATCCAGTTTACGTTCCAGAACATCCCACTGATAAATACCCTTTTGCTCTTCTATCTCCTTCCACCTGACGCCGCAATAGAAGACTTTGCTGTCCGGATGATTAAAGGTTTTGCTTTCCTCTGTAAATTTATACTTTGTAACAGCATTCCCCCGGTTATCATACACTTCTTCCAACGCATTCATCAGTTTCGGTGCGGCAATAAATCCTATTCCCGGATTACTCAGCAGCGTGTCTATGATTTCAGGATATCTTGTAATTTGATCAGACATAGGTTACCTCCCTTAGAATTTGTCAATCATCGCGCAATTTTAATCTATATAAGTTCTTTGAAATAACATGCAACCGCTGTTTTTCAAAAAGACTGTCATCTCCCTCAGTTTCTCCTCATTACAGCCAAGTGTTTTGGATAAGCAATGGTTACAGCGTAATCTTGCATTATGTTTACCCAACAGTTTTATATTCAGGGCAATTTCATCGTTACTTATCCTTTGTTTACAATCATTACAATGTACGATTTTCATCCGTTGGCATCTCCGGTTTCATTCCTGACAGAGCAGAATTATGTTACGTTATTGTTACGTTTGTTTACTAAACCTTATGGCGTAATTATAGCATCCGATCACGAAAAAGTAAATATGTAAAATTGCATTTTTTACATGACTTCATAAGATTTTGTCTGATCCCTCAATTCTCCATTGACAAATAAGAATTTATGTAATTATAATCAATTAGGCATAACAATTTTCGTAATTTTAACGAAACAAAATCAAAACGATGCGTTATCCTTTTTGAAACCATCGAAGGGTATGTCTACATAGAGGAGATTACAGATATGAGCACAATTAGAGAAGTGGCTAAATTAGCAGATGTATCCGTTGCCACTGTATCAAGAGTATTGAACAACGATACGAAGTACAAAATGACGGACGAAACCCGTTCCAGAGTATGGCAGGCTGTTACGCAGCTGAATTATAAAGCCAAATCCCATGCAAAAGCCTTATCCGGCACGGAGGAAGCCCTGCAAAAGCAGAAGGGCTTTACGAAAATCGGCTGTGTATTAAGCGTAACAAAAGACAAATATAACGATCCTTATTTTATGTCAATTTTATCCGGTGTTGAATCCCAGTTGAAGGAAAATGGATATGAATTATCTTTTATAAAGACAGGCGCAGAGCTGGAAGATAAAAAAATACTCTATAATATCTTTGGGGATTCCATCACAGGATTGATTCTTATGGAATCTCTAAACAGTGAAACCTATCAATTTATCCGCAATCAGGTAACGCACATTATTGGAATTGATACCAAATGGGAAGATATCGATAATGTAGGTTATGATCATTATAATGTATCAAACATCGCCGTTTCCCACTTGATTTCCAAGGGACATAAAAACATCGGTTACATCGGCGGCAGCGGAAATACCGGCAATATTAAGGAGAGTCTTCGTTACCGGGGATATTATTCCTCTCTTCATGCGGCAGGTCTTAGTGTAAACCCGGACTGGGTGATTGACTGTGCCTGGGATGAGGATGTGTGCTTCAAAGAAGTGGGCCGCCTTTGCAGGGAAAAGAATTGTCCCAGTGCCTTCTTTGTTGCCAGTGATTTGATGGCCATGGCAGCTTTAAGCAGCTTATACTGCAACGGAGTCTCCGTACCGAATGAGGTTGCCGTAATCGGGCTTTCCAATATTGAAGTATCCAAATACTCCAATCCGCCCCTGACCACCATTGAAATTCCGACAAGAGAGATCGGTATGGTTGCAGTTGATTTATTAATCTCAAGGCTGAATGGTTATCAGCTGCTGCCAAAAAAAGTTGTCTTGCCCACCAACCTGATTACAAGAAGCTCCACCTGAGTCAAATAGTACACCATAGTATGAAACAGAGATCCGAAGTTGTCTATATACGGGAATTAATCAGTCCTTCGTGTATGGAGAGCTTCTTTTTTTGTAACGCTTTCAATTTTAAACATATTATTGCAAAAAGGAATATCATAAATGAATCATCTGCGTATTATTGATAATAGAGGAAGTAATGAAAGATCATGACAGATTGCAGGTATGAATATGAGTGATATAACTATGCATAGCATCATTAGCAGGAATTCACAGATTACAGCCGCGGATATGGATGGGGAAATCGTAATGATGAACATAGAGAACGGGAATTACTACAATCTCGGAAAGACCGGAAGTACCATTTGGAATATGCTTCAGGAGCCGATTACCCTGCAGGCCCTGATGGAACAATTATTGGACCGATACGACGTAACCAGGAAGCAATGTGAGGACGATACCCTGTCCTTTCTTCAACAATTATGGAAAGCGGGGTTGATTGTAATCGAATGAGTGCAATTTTTGGTATCCTATATCCGGAGGGAGTCTTGGCAGATCTTAACCAGCTCCAAACCATGGAGAAAGGGCTGAGTCATTATGGGCCGGATGCCCAGGAGACTTACCATTATCTTAATGTCGGTCTTGGATGTTGTCTTTCTAAGTCCGGGAAATACACCCGGGAAGATATTCCGATTTATCAAAATACTTCGCATCAATATCTTCTCATTGGAGATGCACTCATCTATAACAGGGAAGTACTTATGACGGAGTGTCAGTTTTCAAAGCAGTCACAGGTTTCAACACAGCAGCTGCTTTTGGAAGCATATCTCCGGTGGGGTATGGATTGCCCCAATCACATCAATGGGGACTTTGCTTTCGCTATATGGGATAAGAAGCTAAAATGTCTGACGCTTGTTCGCGACCATCTGGGTGTCAGACCCTTGTATTATTTTTATCATCATTCTACGTTTGCCTTTGCAACGGATTACAGAGCGCTGCTTGCACTGCCCTTTGTAGGAAAAGAACCCGATGATCTTATCCTTTATGCGGCATTAAGCGATACTTATCATATCGACACAGAAAGCACCTTCTTTGCCCGGATTAAACGTCTGCCACAGGCACATATCCTGCAGATTACCAATCGCGGGCTTCATATGAATAAATACTGGACTCCAGGTTCCGGCAAAAAAATCAGGTACCGGCAGGAAGAACACTATTCTAAAGCCCTCTATGCCATTGTCAGGGACAGTATCAAACTCCGCCTGGATTATACGGAGGGTAAGGTAGCTTCTGAATTCAGCGCAGGTCTGGACTCTTCTGTGGTTACCATTCTGACCAGCAGACTCCTAAACAAGAAGGAACAGTCATTGGAGGCCTATTCCTGGTCCCCCTCTTACAACCTTCTGGAAAAGCAGGAGATTGATGAACGAGATTGGATCCATACCGTGTGTGAACAGGAGGGATTCCCCTGCAGATTACGAAATGTCTATCTGACGCCGGAACAGTCCCTGTTATGTAAACCTGTGTTAACCGACGGTCAAAGAAGCGACGAAGTACGTCCTGTACTAAACGAAATCACCTCAGGCGGAGCCCGCTTTGTTATGAGCGGCTGGGGCGGTGACGAAGGGATCAGCCACCGGGCCGATTTATCTGAGCTTCTTCTCTGCGGTGATATGATACATTTTATAAAAGAGGTATCGGATCAATCAGGTGGTTCTCCCCTGCATTTTATCAAGATATTATTGTCTGCGCCTGTGACCTTGTTATTCAGGCCCTATAGCATCTTCGGCTCCCAGAATAATCAGATTCCGTCCATTCTAAACAAGACATTTGCCAAATCCATGAAAAAGCACTGTAAGAAAGATGTCCTTCATATGAAGACAAATCCTGTCAGGCACATGGAATCGGGTGTCAGTGTCAGCCGTACCGAGATTGGCGCATGGCTTGGTGCGGATTACAGCCTTCAATACCTGTTTCCGTTCCTTGATTACAGAGTTGTTGATTTCGCCTTATCCATTCCAAGACATTTCTATTATAAACATGGACTGAGCAGATATATTTACCGGAAAGCATTTGAAGCCATCCTGCCAAAGGAGCTTTGCTACAATACCAGTAAAACCGATATTGCAAGAAATGTCCATTGGAAGAATACAGAAAACCTGCAGAAAAAAGCTGAACTTATTATGAAGCAGATGCCAAAAGAGATGTTCTCGTCCTATCTGGACTGGGAAAAGGTGCAGGAACTGGTGGAGCAGCAATATTTTAAAGAGAATACAAGAGATGGTCTCCTGACCCTGTTCAAATTACAGACCTGCTATGATCTGTGGAGAATGCTAGAGGAAATCAAGGAGAACTGAACTATACCTTTAAAACCGGAAGCAATGATGCCGCTTTCCGGTTTTAAAGGTCATTCCATTAGTAAAGATGATCATTCAGTCCGAGTAACCGTTTTACGACGGACCCTGGACAGTAAGAATTTCAATGGGTAAAATAACAATACCGCTCTTTGTATGGCGTTTCGCATCCATACACTGCAGCTGCGGTGACTCCCATTCAACTTTATTATCTATATGATCCAACATGTGCAGCCTTCCTTTCGAATAATAATCCGGCAATGTATCTCCAAGGATAAGCCAATGAAATAAAGCAGACATTGCCGCTAATACAATATATGACACAACGCCATTAATCGTACTTAATCCGACAAATATATCTTAACTTCGCCCTATCCCTTGACAGATCTCTCCCCTTTTTAAAAAGATACTATCCTAAGACACCAATTGTTCATACTATGACTCATCATAAATATTTAATAAATTCATCCCGTGAGGTAAGCCTAGTGATACGATATATAAAACATCCTAACCATAGAATAATTCTTCCTTCAGAGATGAGACTGTTACTTCTTTGCCTTGATGATCCCAATCTTCCCATCCATAGGGTTAAAATTCTGAGATTGTTAAAAGAGGAGTTGGTTTCATGGGAGGTTTTCTATGATATTACCGTTAAAAATAAGTTAACGCCCCTTGTTTACAGGGCACTTAAAAAACTACCCTCAGATCAAGTGGATCAGGATACCTTTGATAAGCTGGCAAAAGATTATCAATTCATTCAATATTACTCCCTTCTTCTGACCAGTGAGCTGCTTCACATATTCAATGCATTGAAAGAACAGCATATCTCTGCCATTTCCATCAAAGGTCCCGCACTGTCCTATACCTTGTACGGGGATATCTCCATGCGATTATCAAGGGATCTGGATATTTTGGCGGATCCCTCAAAAATCAGACACATTGACCGCCTGTTGATCAAATCCGGTTACACAAGGGATCAAAAAAGCAGTGCTCTGACTCCAAAGCAGGAAAAACAATACGTTAAAACCTATGCCCATTATACTTATCTGAATTACAATACCGGGGTACAGATTGAATTGCACTGGGTTTTGTCCAATGATTACTATGACATCCCTTTTATAAATTATCGAAACCGACAAGAGGAGATCTCCTTGCTGGGGCAAACACTTACAGTACTTAAGGAGGAAGAGAATCTTGTTTATCTGATTTATCATGGTTCCAAGCATGCATGGGAGAGATTGGTATGGATTTGCGATGTTTATCATATGATTAAATACAAACCGCTGGATTGGGACTATATCATAGAAAGAGCCGGATCTCTTGGCATTATGCATATGCTGGGTCAGACCTTCTTATTGTTAAGCCTCCTTTTTCACTATCGTCCGGAAAGAGAACTCCCTCTTTCTCCGAAGAATAAACGTCTGGCCCGCCGGCTGGCACGGTTGTCCCTCCCCTTTATCCTCAGCGTTCACCGGGAGGCAGATATCGATGACCGGCCACTGTCCGGTGATTACAGAAAGTACAGAATGTACTGGAATTATGGAGCAGGCAGGAAGCTGCGCTATTTTATTTCTCTTCTGGTTCCTAAGGTTGAAGATTTTCATTCCGTAAGAATATCAGACCATTGTTTCTTCCTGTATTATATCTATCACCTTATTAGTATACCGAAGATAATCTTATCTTATGGTAAGGATCTGCGATGGCCCGGTGAAGGAAAGAAAGAGGATTGTAATGAAGAAATATAGCGCTTTTGGACTCATCATAGAAACCGAACTGATCTTTGACGAACTCTTTCCCTGTCCTGCAGGTGACACAGATATCGTGATAAAAAAAGAAAGCGTTCCCGATCATTTAACGGATATGACACTTCAGGCTGATGGCATACAGATCGGAATAGATCAATACTGGTCTGATATTAAAGAAGTTGCCAAGTTTTATGTTTCCTATGGTACAACGATTCTATATGAGCCTTATGACAATGCAGCTGATGAGGAAATAAAGTTGTATCTGCTGGGTTCCTGTATGGGAGCCGTTTTATTTCAACGAAGAATTTTACCGCTTCATGGAAGCTGTGTGAAGGTGAATGGAGCCGGATTATTAATTACCGGCGATCCGGGCGCCGGTAAGTCTACCACCGCTGCGGTATTGTATAAGAAGGGTTACAAAATCATATCCGATGATGTGTCTGCTATACTATCTTCCCCCGGGGAGGTAATGGTATGTCCCAGTTATCCCAGCCAGAAGCTCTGGGAGGATACCATTGAACGGGTCGGCATACAGGGAGAGAAAAATGTGTTGCACAGAATCTCCAATCATCTTTATAAATACTCTGTAATCAACGGCGCTACCTATGACGAAACACCTGTCCCTTTAAAAACAGTCCTCGAAATCATTCCTTTAGATATCGATCACCTTCAGCTGCAGGAGATAAAGGGCGGGCAGAAGCTGGAACTGATCTCGAAGAATACGTATCGAAAGATTATGGTGGATGCTATGGATATCCGGGAATGGCATTTCAAGCAGTGTCTTGAAATTGCAGAAAGGGTATCCGTATATCGGATGTTAAGACCGAAGCACCGATACCTGGAGAATGAATTAGCAAATATGATATTGGAGAAGATCTTATGAGACGATTATTACGATTTATCAAACTTCCGGGACAAATGAAGCTGCTTTGTGTGGAAGCATATCTTCTCTTAAGCTTTTCTGCTTTGATCCTCCGGATATTCCGGTTTTCTGCCATTGCTGGTGTCCTGGGTTATGCCAATCGGGAAACCTCACATTCCGATCATGGCATTGACCCATATCTTGTAAAGCAGATTTCGTTGGCCATCCAGCTCATGCAAAGATATACCTTTCGTGAGAGCACCTGTCTCATTCAGGCTTACACGGCAAAAATGATGCTTCGAAAAAGGAAATTAAAAAGCACCGTCTATCTTGGTGTTGCCAAAATGGCGGACACGAAGATGACGGCACATGCCTGGGTCAGATGCGGAACCATATTTGTAACAGGAGGAGACGCCAGTCAGGTGTTCACCATCACTGGAAAATTTGCTGACTAGTATTTTCTTTCCTCTCTTTTTTGTATGCCAGCTTTAATAATATGGGTGATACTATGGTAGTAACAACCACAACAATGATAATCGGTCCAAAAAGCGTACTTGACATTAAACCTTCCGCAGCTCCCTTACTCGCAACGATCAATGCCACTTCACCTCTAGAGACCATCCCAATGCCAATTTGAAGGCTTTCCCTGTTGGAGAAAGAAAACAGCTTTGCACTGATTCCGCATCCGATTATCTTGGTAATGATTGCCACGATTACCAGGGTAATAGAGAAAAATATGACACCGGATGACATCTGGGGCAGTACTGCTTTCAGTCCGATACTCGCAAAAAAGATCGGGGAGAGCAATACATAGGAGGTAATCTCAAACCGGCTCAAAATATAGTCCGAGAATTTTGAATTAGATAAAATCAACCCGGCAATATACGCACCCGTAATATCCGCAACTCCAAAAAATTCTTCTGAACAGTAAGCCATTAACAGACAAAAAACAAATGCCAGAATAACAAATCTTCTCATGTCCTTCTGATAATAATCCGTAATTATTTTAAACAAGCGGAAGAAAATAAATCCCACTACAAATGAGAAAACAAAGAACAAAAAGATCTTTAAAAATACAAATCCGATATGTACCGATTTATCCATAGCGCTGGTAATCACAGTAAGAACAAGAATTCCCAGAACATCATCGATGATTGCTCCACCAAGAATCGCATTCCCCACATCGGTATTTAACTTTCCCATTTCCTTTAAAGTCTCTACTGTGATGCTCACTGAAGTCGCCGTAAGTACCACACCTACAAAGATATTCTGTAAGAACACACTGGCTTCCACATTCGAAACAAATACCTCCGGTCTGTTAAAGATAGAAGCAACAATAAAGCCTCCGATCAAAGGTATAACGACTCCCATGAAAGCGATTGTCAATGATACCTTACCTGTCTTTTTCAACTTATTGATATCAGAATCCAGACCAGCCGTAAACATCAGTACAATAACACCAAGCTCAGATAATTCCATTATAAAGTCTGTCTCATTCAATATGTTCAGTGCCGCCGGCCCAAGCAACAAGCCTGCCAAAAGTGCTCCAACCACCTGCGGCATATTAAATCTCTTAGTGATGATGCCCAATAACTTTGTGCTCATCAAAATCAATGCCAAATCCATCAAAAACTTATAAGACCCCATGTTCTGTATCCTCCCTATATATGCGACCCGTGTTACGAATAAGCTCTTTTAAAGTCACCGGTGAGGTAAGACATGTCAGCATATTAGTATTGTATTCACGAGCTTATCATCTTTCGAAATGTAATTACAAAGATTGCTCTTTTCCCTGAATGTGCGGGAACCTTTCACTACATTCCAATAATCAAAACTACAACCCTATTTATTCGATATGATAAAACCATATAAAAAATTGTAACCATGTTACAATATATCATAAATACAAATTTATTTCAATATCCAAGCGGTCCTAATAGCAAATCTATTCTCTGTATTATGACATTTTTCCGAATAAATTATTCTTTTTCGATAGCCGTATATCCTGTATTGATCATTTTGGGTCCGGTATTTTTACCAAGAAGGCTGGCAATTGCCTCAGCCATCCCCAGATAGCCCATGGTATAAGGATTTTGTGCGATAATAGCATTTAAGCTGCCTTCCTCGAATAATTGTTTCGTTAAATCTGACACATCAAAGCCAATTGCTGCAAATCGGTTGTCATTGTCTCTGTTAGCATACCCCACACCTTCTGTCGTTCCTTCATTTGTTCCAAACAGACCGACCAGATCCTTATTTTCGCGGATAATTTTTTCTGCCATCACGTTCGCTTCCTCAGGATCACTTCTGGAAAACTTGGTTGGCAGTAATGTATAGCCCTGCTCCTTTTCCAGTGCGTCCCGAAAGCCCTTCTCCCGTTCATTCGTCGGTATCTTGTTCTTAATGTTGATAATACCGATAGACCCCTCCTTGATACCCTTGTTTTTCAGTGTGGCAATCATCCTTTCTCCTGCAGTAACTCCAGCCGCATAGTTGTCCGTTGCCAAAGTGGTAATTGCCTCTTCATTCGCGGGGGAATCCAAATAAATTACTTTTATCCCTTTTGCTTTGGCATCCTCAATGGGACCGGAGATGCGTTTTGGGTCATCTGCAACAACCAGAAGTGCCTTTGCACCGTCCTCTATTGCCTGATTGATCACTTCGATCTGCTTATTAACATTTCTTTCATCAGGGAATCTCCAGTAATAATTTACATTGGTCAGCTTTGCCATATCAGATGCTCCCTGGTTCATTTCACTCCAGAATTGATCCTGATTATCCGTTGTTATTAAATAAATCTCATAATACGGCACCAATGAAAATGTCTGAGTTACCCCATTCTTCCTGTTGAAATGCTGATCCCATGCAATAAAAAGAATAAAAGCAAAAGAGATCACAAGGATATGAATCATAATTCTGCTTTGCTTCATCCTGCCTTTCTTTCCGAGAGATTTGAAGGTTATTCAAATCTTATTCTAAAAGCAATCTTTTTATAATATATTCGGGATTTCCTATTTCTGAACAAAAAAGGACCAGACCGGATCGTTTTTGAGAATTGCTTGATACGATGATCATCCAACGCGCCCTAAAGTCTGGATCGAAGATTACGCAAGCTCAGAAAGCAATGCATTTAAACTAATGCGCACAACCTGCTCTGCACTCACGCCGTATTTATTCGGTAATGTCTTAATCTGCTTGGTCATGCCCACCGCTATACTAATCGCACTATAGGTAAACGTAACTGCAGTGATCTTGGGATCAAGATCTGCTCTTACTGATCCGTCATGAAAATTCTCTGTTAAAAAACGTACCGTATCACCTGAGCGAAAATCTGTGGTTTTGTATACCTCATCATATATTGTAGTATCATTGCCACTTGTGACATATTGGTATGTTTCATTAAACAGATCCATAAAGGAATAGATACTGGGGTTGTTTACAAACACCTCATATATGATGTCGATTAATATTTTATACCGATCATAAGTGGTTCCTCCGTTTAACTTAAATCGATCCGCCAGCTTGTCTGAAAAACTTACGGTATTGCGCCTCATAATATGCCATAGGATCTGTTCCTTATTCTTGAAATAACGATAAAAGGTCGATCTCATGATACCGCATTCCTCTGTGATATCAGCTATGTTGACCTTGTCAATTCCTCTTTCAATAAAAAGGTTTTCAGCCACTGACAAGATAAAGGTATATTGTTTTTCACTATGTTTTTGATATTTAAACTCATGTGTGGTCTGTTCCATCTATCCTACCTCATTCCACTTTCTCTTCGTATCAATGATTTACCCTTTTAGTATATCACATCATCATTGTAATTTAAACACTGAATTCAATTTAATACATCACGTATTATTTACAAATATTTAACCATATTGTGATATTACTATTTTCTTAATTTAATTATAGTAAATACCGTAATAAAATATATCGGAAAGCTGAGCCACCAATGAATAATAAAATTGAAATGAAGGATATTAGCAAATCTTACAAACAGAATCACCCAATCATCGAGGGCCTAAATCTGAATATTAAGTCCGAAAGTTTTACCGTTCTGTTAGGCCCCTCCGGCTGCGGAAAATCAACCATTCTTCGAATGATTGCGGGTTTGGAGAAGGAAACCTCCGGTCAGATTCTGATTGACGGAATATCTATGAAGGGCGTGAATGCCGGTGACCGCAATATTGCTATGGTCTTCCAAAACTATGCGATCTACCCAACGATGACAGTCCGGGAGAATATGGAATTCGGTTTAAAAAACATGAAGGTTCCAAAAGCAGAGCGCGAAAGAAGAATTAACGAGATTTCAGAAATTGTAGGACTGACAGAATATCTGAACCGTAAACCCAATACTCTGTCCGGCGGTCAGCGCCAGCGAATTGCTTTAGCCCGTGCCATTGTGAAAAAGCCGGAGGTATTCTTAATGGACGAGCCCCTTTCAAATCTTGATGCAAAGCTAAGAAATCAGATTCGAACCGAGTTAATCGAATTACACCGCAAGCTAAAAACCACCTTTGTGTTTGTAACACACGATCAGGTTGAGGCGATGTCCATGGGAACAGATATTATTCTTATGAAAAATGGTAACATCATGCAGCAATCCAGCCCCTATGATATTTACCATACCCCTTCGAACATATTTACAGCACAATTCATCGGCTCCCCTCCCATGAATATTATCAACTGCCAGGCATTGAAAGGATTTGAAGATCTATTACCGGAGGGTGCCTGTTATTTGGGCTTTCGTCCTGAGAGTGCAACACTGAAGTATCCAGGAGAAAGTGATTTGAAAGCTGCCTTCGTCTTTCCTGGTGACCTGCTGGTGCGCGAGCTGCTCGGTACCGAACACCTTTACAAGATAGCCACTGCCATTGGGCCTATTTATGTGAGGCTATACGATGCTGATCCTTTTGACTATGGAGCAATTCAAGTTAGTGTCAAGGCAGAACGTCTGCTTTTCTTTGATAAGAATCAGGAGCGTATCAATATTACTAAGGCAGGTGATCCGCTAAAATGATGAAAGGGAAACCCATTTCAGTTCAATCCGTGGCGAAAGTCCTGCGTCCCTATTTATTTATCGCTCCTTCCATTACCATTTTTTCGATCTTCATGATTTATCCCATTTTTTATATGATTTACCTCAGCTTTTTTAAATGGGACATGATGGGCGAAAAGATGTATCTTGGTCTGCAAAACTATATAACCTTGCTTTCGGATCAGGGTTTTTGGCAGGTCATCGGGAATACCTTTGCGTACATGGCCCTGACAGTGACCTTCACAATTGTCCTGGCACTTTTTCTGGCACTTTTTTTGAAAAGTACTTCACGTATTAATATGGTCCTTCAAAGTGCAGTATTTATGCCTTATATCATCTCTTTTATATCCATTTCCTTTATCTGGATGTGGATGATGGATTCCTCCTATGGATTATTCAACTATATCCTGGGTGTCTTCCATATTCCTGTTCTTCATTGGCTGGAAGATCCGAAAACCGCTATGCTTTCCTTAGTTATCGTGGCGGTATGGAAAAGCGTTGGCTATAACACAATTATTTTGATCTCAGGCATGCAGAGTATCCCTTCGTATTTGTATGAAGCGGCAAGCCTTGACAAGGCGAAACCCTCCTCGGTTTTTTTCAGGATCACCCTACCGATGCTCTCCCCAACCTTATTTTTCTTAGCACTGGTTAATATCATTGCCTCCTTAAAGGTATTTGAGACAATCAGTATTATGACAAAGGGTGGACCCACCAACTCAACCAATACCCTTGTCTATTATATTTACGAATATGGCTTCGGATATTATAAAATTGGCTACAGCTCGGCAGTAGGCGTAATTCTCATGCTGATCATCGGTGTTATTACTATTTTCTACTTTAGAGCCTTAAGCTCAAAAGTACATTATCGATAAGGGTGGAGGGACATAATGATAAATAAAACGATTAGGATTATTTTTCGATTGCTCATCTGTATACTGATTGCTGTCATATTCATCCTTCCATTTTATTGGATGATCATAACCTCCATTAAATCTCTGGAAGAAGTGTTGGAATTCCCACCCTCCCTGTGGCCAAAGCGTCCTCAATGGGAGAACTTTAAGGTAGCCCTTACTGCTGTACCATTCATCAAATACACCATCAACAGCATCCTGGTAACCGTCGGCATCTTAGTATGCCAGCTATTAACAGTAATACCAGCTGCCTACGCCTTTGCCCGCTATCGCTTTAAAGGGAAGAACTTCTTCTTTGGTTTGACACTGGCAACTATGATGATACCGGGTCAGCTTATCTTTCTCCCCATTTTTCTCATGTTCAGCAATCTGGGTCTTATCAATACCTATTGGTCATTAATTCTCCCCTTTGCCAGCAGTGCCTTTGGTATCTTTATGTTAAGGCAAAGTTTTATGCAGATTCCGGAGGAAATACTTGAAGCCGCCCAGATGGACAAGGCCGGTGAATTACAGATAATTTTTCAGATCATGCTTCCAACTGCAAAGCCGACCATTGCCATCCTGGCCTTATTTACCTTCATCTCCTCCTGGAATGACTATTTTTGGCCTCTGGTGATGACGACGACTGACGCCGTCCGTACCCTGCCATTGGGTATCGCTTCCTTACGAACCGTCGATAGTGGCATCACTTATCACATTGTAATGGCGGGCAATGTAATTATGATATTACCAATTATCGTCGCTTTTGCTTTATCTCAAAAACAGATTATTAAAGCCTTTACTTATTCAGGCGAAAAATAATAACCACAAAGTTCCAAAAATGAATTGCAAAATTGAAAGGAGTAAAAAATGAAAAAATTTATCTCAGTATTATTAATTGCAACGCTCATCCTGTCAATGACAGGATGCGGTAAAGCACAATCCAACGAAACCCTCGGAGGGGAATCTCCCGCCAGTACTATGGCGGTAACACAAACACCTGCTCCGGAAACAAATGATGAACCTGTCTCCACAGCTGACGAAGCGCCAACGAAGTTAAATGAAACCATTTCGTTCTGGTATTGCTATACCGACAAGGTGCAGGAAAACAACATTAGTCTGACCACGGAATTTAATGAAACTGTAGGCAAGGAATTGGGGATTACCGTAAATGCCGAATATCAGGGTGACTACGCCGCCATGTCCCAGAAGCTGAAAGCTGCCTATGTTGCCGGCACCGCACCGGCTGTGACTGTTATGGATGTGAGCATGCTGCAGCCCTATACGAAAAGTGGGGTATTACAAGCACTTGATACCTACATAGAACGTGATAAAGCTGAAGTCAATATGGAAGATTTTCAACCCGCTTTTACTACTGATTCTACTTATCAGGGTACAACTTATTCTCTTCCTTACTTGAGAAGTACTCCCATTCTTTATCTGAATACTACTCTTTTGGAAGAGGCAGGTCTTGATACCAAGGGTCCCGACACATGGGAGGATCTGATTCAATACGCAGCAACCATCAAAGAAAAAACCGGTAAATACGGTATGACTGTTATTGCAAATGCCTGGCTGTTTCAGGCCTTTCTCATGGAATATGACTCAAGTCTTTATAATGATGATACAACAGCAACAAATATCAATTCCGAGGCTGCAAAAAAAGTAATCGCAAATATTAATCAGATGATAGAGGAAGGCAGTGCCAAAGTCCTTTCCAGCACTCAGGGGGATAGCTTTCTTTCAGATGTTAAAAGTCAGAATTGTGCCATGTGGTTTTATTCAACGGGAGGCCTTACCACCTTTGTTGGTCTTGGCGCAAGCAGTGGCTTCAATGTAAATACGGCATTTTTACCAAAGGGTACTTCTTCCTCCTGTCCCACCGGAGGCGCCAATCTGGTTTTGACCTCCAAGCTCACTGACAATCAGAAGGAAGCAGCATGGCAATTTATTAAATGGATGACTGCAAAGGAACAGGCAATAAAAGCTTCTACCAATACCGGATATCTACCCAGTAGAATCAGTGCCGCAAACGATCCCACCATGCAGCAGCTTTATACCAAAATGCCACAATTCAAAGTTGTTATTGATCAGTTAGCTAATGCCGGCGGAATTACACCCAGCACAACAGAAGCAGATGCTGCAATTGTAAGTGCCCTTGACTCAATCCTGGTAAATAAAGCAGATGTAGATACAACTTTAGCCACAGCTGAAGCAAAAGTGAATCAAATACTTAATCAGAAATAGAGGAAAACGTGATGCAAAATAAAATGATGATTCTTTCCATTGACGCACTTCAAACCGCAGATATTGCGTTTTTATCCACCCTCCCAAACTTCTCAGGCGTATTAAAAAAGGCGGCGATCATAAAGAATATACAGGAAGTATATCCCACCCTGACAAACGTCAATCATGCAAGTATCATAACCGGTGTAACGGCAGATCGACATGGCATATACCACAATATGCTTCCTTTCGTTCCGACGAAAACCGTAAATTGGAATACGATTGGCCAGAACTGGTTCTGGAAGCACGAATCCATTAAAGTTCCTACTCTTATCGATGCAGCAAAGGAAAAAGGTCTTGTAACCGCCAGTGTTACCTGGCCGTGCTTAGGCGGGCAGGTTCCGGATTATAATCTTGCGGAAATGTGGCCGCAAACAGAAAGCACCATCAGAAAGACCTATGAGATATCCTGTACGCAAAATGTCATGAATCAATACTTCGATCGGTATATTGCTCCCTTTAATTTCAGAGAATCTATGGATATCGACTTTTTCAGCGTACCCATCGCGGCAGACATTATTAAAAATGTCCGGCCGGATCTGCTGCTGGAGCATATTATCTGGCTGGATCACTGCCGTCATAAGCTTGGGAATCATCATCCTAGAATAGAGGAGGCACTCATAAGAATAGATGCTCTGTTTGGTGTATTATTAAATGCATTCAGAGAAGCCGGAACCCTTGAAACAACGAACTTTTTTATTATGGGTGACCATGGTCAGATGGATATTGAGGAGGTATTCCACCTTAATATCGCACTTAAAAATTATGGTCTTGTTCAAGTGGATGGGGAAGGTAATGTTCTTGATTATGAAGCGTATAGCTTCTCCGCAGGCTTTTCTGCACAGATCATTCTAAAGAATCCCGATGATCCGGTACTGACTGCAAAAGTGTATGACATCCTTCAAAGAATTAAAGAAAATTACCCTGCTTACCTGGAACGCATCTATACCGCAAGGGAAGCTCAGATTGAGGAAGGGCTTTCCGGCAGCTTTAGCTTTGTTGTTGAAGCGTCAGAAGGGGTATGCTTTGAGAATTTATTTGACGGTCCCATCTCCATCTCCACCGAAAATCCATCCTATCGGGGATATCATTCAAATCATGGTTATCATCCCTCCAAGGGACCCAAACCGGCTCTTATCGCCTTTGGTCCTGACATTCTGGAGGAAGTCATCATAGATGGAGCAAGTGTGCTGGATGAGTGTCCGACCTTAGCAAAAATACTGGGTGTTAATCTTCCGGATATGATGGGAAAACCCTTAGACATTATCAAATAGAAACCTGAAATGAATGCTTTTAAAAAGAGCGTTACATTAACGCTCTTTTTATTATTCTTTTGAATCGAGGTAACTTGTGGATTTCCAAATAGAAAAACATAACATCAAACTGTCAGGTGCCATGAACATACGTGACCTGGGTGGATACCCGACAACGGATGGAGGTTATACCAAAAAGGGTGTGTATTATCGGTCCGATTCTCTCCATGACTTGACTGCGGAGGATATTGCCGCTTTAAAGTCCTTCGGTGTAACTATGCAGGTGGATCTAAGGTCCCAACAGGAAGTGCTCTTAAAGCCATCTAAACTTCAGGGTGTACCAGGCATTGATTATTACAATATTGGCTTACTTGATCATATTCAATCCAGCAATTTCGAAAATCTGCCAGAAAGCATGGCTGCTCTATATATTGACCTGTTAGATCAGAATCATAACAAATTTGCCGATATTTTCCGTTTACTGTTATCCTCTGAGGGAATCTGTATCTTTAATTGTACCGCCGGTAAAGACCGCACCGGAGTTCTCTCCATGCTCCTTCTTCGTCTGGTCTCGGTTGATGAAGATATGATTGCCGCAGATTACGCAGTAAGTGCCGCAAATCTATCTGAATTCATTACATTTCACAAAGCTCAGACCTTGCGTAAAGGTCAGGAATTGCCAGACTATATCTTCTTGTCAGATCCCCAGGATATGATAACTACAATGCAGCATCTAAAAGATTACTATATGGATGCCGTGGGTTTTCTTACCTCTTGCGGAATCACCGGGACAGAAATTATAGAGTTAAGAAAAAGGATGCTTGGGTAGATATCATCTCACAGTCTGTCAATACATTTTGTGTTGATAGGCTGTGAAAACACCATTGCTTTCCGCTTCTCTTCCGAATGGCAGTTCCGTCTGTTTCATTTCTTCCGCCTTAAACATAGAAGCACGAATCGTTAAGATTGGTCTTTCACCCTTCGTTCGTTATCTTAATCTGGCACATCTTCATGGTTTCTAATGCATGCTTATGGCTTTCAGGTGATACCCCTGCACAGCAGGAGGCATCCACAACAAACGGCACCTCCGGTAATCTCGCCTTTAAAATCAGTGCATTTGATACTACACATATATCGGTACATAAGCCCACCAGCTCAACTTCACTGATGGAATGTCCAAGGCTTAACAAATCATCAACGATATCAATCAATTGCAAAGAACCAAAGGAGGGTTTTTCAACAACATATGCGAAATGCCCCTGCAAAGCTTCTTCGATCTCCCGGTCCAATTCCCATCCCTGCGTTCCCTTCACACAATGCGGTACGGGTAAATTACAGCCTTCTTGTGTATTCAAGTAATGCTCATCATGGGTATCCTTTGTCACAATAATTATGCCCGGATGATTCTTCATCTTTTGAACCACCTTTGGAACAATGTTCTTTGCTTCATCCGTCCCTAAAGATCCGGCAATAAAATCATGCTGCATGTCAACGATTACCAATAGTTTTGTATTCATGTTCCTCTCTCCTTTCCTTATCATCGTTTTCAATATACGTATATAATATCACATTAACAATTTGTAAGCAGTCTTAATTTTATAGCACAGCTATCATGACAATCAAATTATACCCGGCTCTGCTTGGAGGATACTTACTTTCCCGAAACCGGCAAAAGAGGAGTATAATTATAAGAAACTCTTTGATCAAACAAAAATAAAAATTTATTAGTTTATTGAAACTATTCGTCCAATCATAACGAATATATAGATGAGGGAATTACAGAGGGGGTGTGATCTTGAATGAGGAAATGCGGTTGATACGCAAGATACAAAGAAGCGGAAACAAAGCTGCCGCCAATACATTGATCTGCAATTATTATGATGAAATATATCGATATGTTTACAGGCAAACCTCTGATCAGCACACCTCTATGGACTTAACACAGAATATTTTTATATCCATGCTTCAATCAATTGCTGCCTATGATGGAAAACAAGCAGGCTTTCGTACCTGGTTGTATAAAATTGCAACAAACAAAACCATTGATTATCTTCGCAAACGCACGACAGAGAGAAGACACATTCTTGATATGGCAGATCTTGATCTTCCCGATGAAACTGAATTCACCCGGCAGATAGAAATCAAAGAATTATTCTCACGATTACATCACTATATCAATTCCCTGGAGATGGAATTACAACAAATATTCAGACTAAAGTTCTTTGGTAATTATACATTTACACAGATCGCAGCGCTTTTGTCCTTATCGGAATCGACAGTCAAGTCAAAGTATTACCGCTTACTAAAAGCAATGAGAGAGGAGTTTAAGGATGAATATTATTGAACCTTCCCAATACGAAAAAGAGAAAGCAATTGAAGATATCTTATCAAAGGGTTTGTCCAGACCAAAGCGTTTATGGGAATATCTTTACAATATACACAGGACACTTGGACTTAGATATATTTTTCATGATATGGCTTTTCCCATGGTGATGACTGTTCTTACCATGATTGTCTTGATTGGACTATATCCTCTGACTCTGAAACAGCATACCTACGCCACTTTATTTGCAATCGCTCCCCTATTCTTTCTCTTTATTGTGCTATTTAGCGAAACAGTTGAACATATGAATGGATTATATGAATTAAAAATGACATGCAAATATACCATACAACAGATTGCCGCATTTCGTGTCCTTTGTTTTTCACTGATGGGCACCGTGTTTTGTACCTTGATCAGCCTGTATTTTAGTCAATCCTTCGTTGTTTATAGCTTCTTTAAGACATCCTCCCTCTCTCTTTGTGCATTGTTTCTTTGTGCATTTTTAACCATATTCATGATGCGGCATTTCAAATGGAAATGGATTCACTTTTTATCACTGCTGCTATGGATTGCCATTGGTTTTATGCCAATATGGTTATTAGGAGAACAATGGGAACATTTTCTGTCCCAAATACCTGTCGCCATAACCATGCTCGTCGCCGTAATTGCGTGCACATTGTTTCTTATGGAAATCAAAAAACTCATGAAGTTTCATGAAAGAAAGGTCGCATATTATGTTAGTCATTCATAATGTTACAAAAAAATACGGTAATTACACCGCCCTTGCGGATATCACTCTTGAGTTTACAGGCGGTGTTTACGGCTTGCTTGCGCCAAACGGTGCAGGGAAAACCACTTTAATAAAAATGCTCACAACTCTGCTTTTCCCCACGAAAGGTGAGATATTGTGGGAGGGCTGCGAAATCACTAAATTGGACGAAAGATACCGGGATATTATCGGATACTTACCGCAAGAGTTTGGATACTATAAAAACCAATCTCCCCGTCAATTTCTAAACTATCTGGCAGCACTAAAAGGAATTGACAGGGCAACCGCAAAGCACAAAACGGAGGAGCTTCTGGAACTCGTTTCACTAAGCGATGTAATGGATAAAAAAATGCGAAAATTTTCCGGCGGTATGCTTCAGAAGGTAGGCATTGCACAGGCCATGTTAAACAACCCCAGGATACTGATCCTGGATGAGCCGACAGCCGGACTTGACCCGAAGGAACGGGTGCGTTTTCGCAACCTGATCTCCGCTCTCTCAAAAGACCGGATCGTCATTCTCTCTACGCATATTGTTTCTGATATCGAAACAATCGCTAATCATGTCATTATGTTCAAAGATCATAAATTACTATGTAATGATTCCCCCGTCAACATCTGCAATACATTACACGGTAAAGTATACGAAACATGGGAGATTGAAACGGTTACACAGCCACATCTTCTGTTGACCAGCCGGCAGGAGGATGGGCATACGCTTGTACGATTTGTATGCGATACGGAATACACAGGCACTGCAAGACCGGTTGTTCCTAATCTGGAGGACGTGTTTTTATATGCCTATCGGGATGAGGTACTCTAATGACTGTTTATTGGTATGAGATAAAGAAACTGTTTTCATCCATGGCGGTATGGGGATTTATAAGCCTGTGCCTTATGTTTAACCTATTCCTGGTGATAAACAGCTCCGGCGATCCCTATGCTAATTTTATCGGTGCTGTTTCAAAAGATACGGGATATCTGCTTAACCTGTCTTTTTATGATAACCTTACCGGGATAAAAACCAGTGAGGAACAGATGAAGTGGTTAGAACGCCTTAAATCTGACACCGACAACGTGACTGATGTGTTTGACGATTACCACACAAGTGAAATAGGGGAAAGCTACATTACCGCATCAGGTGCAACAGGCAGCTTTGCCAAAATCATAAGGGAAAAGTATTCTCTATTACAAAAAGTGGTCGATGAAAAAGGGAAGAAAAACGAAAGTCTGTCGCTTTATTTTGCGGGCGCGACATATACACGGCATCAACAACTATTTCATAATTTGATGGGATGGATTCTTATAGAAGGCATACTTCTTTCGGTTCTTGTGGTCTTTCTTTCTCTGGGATATGAACAGAGCCAGAGAACACAAGCCATTGTATATTCTACAAAAAAGGGGCGCCGTATCCTGGTGACGAAGCTGTCTGCGTCTATTTCAATGGGGCTTGGCGCATATATGCTATTGGCTTTGTTTACTTTACTTATCTATTTCATTATGAATGACTACGGGGATATTTGGAACAGTAATGTGTCGAGTATATTCAATTACAGACATGACCTGATTGCGGGGGACAGACCGTTTGTAACATGGCATAGCTTTCGCGTGGTGACCTATTTAGGTGCAATGCTTGGACTCAGTATAAGTCTGATCCTATGCTTTTCACTTATGGCTTTTGGTATTGCTGTATTGATACGCAATGATTATACCGGTTTCCTGTTTTTCATCGCAATTAATGCAACAATTGTTGTACTGCCGATGCAGCTTCCACAAACGCTGACCGCGGGATTATATGTACGATATTATTCCATGCTTACACCTGTCTGGTTATGGTTGAAACATAGCATATGGTTCACAGATGGTGACGTAGATATCCTTTGGCCCCACTTTGAAACATTGGGAATATCCGTATCATTTTCAGCCTTATTGATAATTTGCGGGCTTGCCAATACTTATTTTAGAAAGAGAGATTTGACATGAAGATTGTGTTATATGAAATGAAAAAGATCTGGAACATAAAACTAATTTTTATGACTGCTGTACTTTGCGCGCTGTTCTTTTTTATGTTTATGCACTATTATATAAGGTATTTTCCGGGCGGACATCCTCATCAGGAGGAGGTTGATTATAGCATCCAGATGGCAAAACAGTATGGTACCACACTGGAACCGGAAGAATACAGTGAATTTATTGTAAATGCCTATAGACAAATAAGTTCTCAAATAGAAGCGTATATCAAAAATAATGAAGCTTTTTCTGTGGCAGGAATCCATAACTTTGGGGATTTTGAAAAGGTACGTCAAAAAAACGAACGCACACAGCTTGAGGACAACGCGATTCACCAATTATTAGGGGAAGAATCCGGCTTTCTGTTTTTTAAGCTGGAGGCGCTGGAATCTATTGAGGAAAGGTATCATGCGGGGTTCTATGATACCGATTATAGCTTAAAAGAAAAAGAACAGCTGCGACAGTCTACCGTGAAATATAATAGCCTTCATAACATAATGAGTGGATGGGTCTATGAGAATACCGCCGTGTACACGATATATCTTGCAATATTGGCGAACATGGCAGTATTGGTGTTTATTGCCCCTGTCATCATCACGGATCGCGTGCAACACCTGTATCTTTTACAATACACTTCAAAGAATGGCAGGAAAATCTTCCGTCAGCAGTTTGCCGCTGTTCTGTTGTCATCATTTTTTCTAACCACTGCTCTGATTTTTATTTTTGGGGCTATTTACAACGTAAACGGAACAAAACTATTTATAAATCACGGCCTTATATCTTTTATGGGTATCAATGTATTTTGGTTTGATCTGACCTACGGGCAGTATATTGTGCTTTGCGTTATTCTTCTTTATTTGCTATGTTTAGGAACCGCGGGCATTGCATTTGTATTCTCCAGGTATAGCAAAAATATCATTACCTTAATACTAAAACTAATCCCTGCGTTTGTTGCTCTCTGGTCACTTTGCTTTAGTGTTTTTAAAAATATGTTCAGCTCATCCAATATTTTATATCGACATACGAAGTTGTTTGGAATCGAACCTGTTATTTGCGGTATTGTATTTATAATAGGTTTGATTCTATCTTGTTATGTTATCCGCAGAGAGAAAAAAATCGATATGATATGATAAGGAATCAGCCGCTCTTTATCCATGAATATATCAGAGCGGCTCAATGCATCAACGTACGCCTTCCTGGGTGAGATCTACCTTGTGCGAAAGCAAATCGATTTCCCATACACTGCCTACTTTTGACCAATTGCGAACCATTAAGATGAAACCGGCAGAAGGGGTCTGGAAAAACTTCAAAGCTCTCTGTAGCAGTAGCAAAAATTTAATGATTATTTGCTGATATCGTACAATTCTCTATGAGCTTTATTTTGTCTGTTGTCCAGAAAGTCTCTGTAGGGCTGATGTCCATCCGCATATCCCCATAATGTTATAAAGACTGGTTCCACTTCAATAATAACTTGATTTCTTAAGTGGGTATAGGCCTCATAGGATGTTCTGAAATACTTTTTATATGTTTCACAAAATTCCGGAGCATCATCGGAATGACCAATGATCTTTGCGATACCTTCCATCTGGATATTATCAGTACAAAGTGCTACATTTTGATTCTTAAGTATTTGCTGAGTTTTTAAAAAAAGTTTATCTGTCTGAAAGTATATTTTTTGATCCATTATGATGCAGCTCATGTTTCTGGCTGTAACTCTATCCTCTGAGCTGGTAGCCAACACCATTATCTTATGGCTACCCAATTGATTAAAAACCTCTTCCTTCATTACATTATAGTTTAAAACCATTTTTCTCCTCCATTCAACAACCCATATGTTCCGGTTTTGATACAAATTTGCTATTATGCATGGTGATTCCCTAAATCTCTTATGTTTATTACCTTAGCTTACCGCCATGAAAGATTAATTCATAAATCTTTGCCGACCGGCAATAAATTTCTTCATGTCCCTGGAACCATTCAAAGCTGCCGGTAGAATAACAATGGTAGGTGTAATCACCGCTTTGATAGAGTGCGGGACCTCTGTAAGGTGCTTCTTTTGTAATATGACGTAAAGCTTCCTTCAAAAAATCTCCTGAAAAATCATCTCCCAGTATCCGTCCTGTGTAATTCATACACCAAACAGGTTTTCCCTGATACCAGACTGCTTCTTCTCCTCCAAATTGCTCCGCACCTATATAGGTATCAATATATAGGTAATCTTCCTCACTAAAATGCATATCCAGGGACTGAGGTCTGGATGGGGCTGATCTAGGCCCATCCGCTGAGTAGGTCGATGTCTTAGCTTTCATTAAGAACTCTATTATTTCTTCTGTCCCGGTTTTTTCTTTCATGATTTTTGAAAGAAAATAATCGCTTTCTTCCTCTTTTACAAGTCGATCAACACTAATCCTGAAGGTATTACTTAACATAATCAGATTATTGATATCAGGGTATCCCTGCCCCAGCTCCCATTTTGTAACTGCCTGTCTTGATATTCCGATAATTTCTCCCAGTGCCTCCTGTGAAAGCCTTCTTTCTCTTCTTAAAATTGCTAATTTATCTTTAAATTCCATGTTTCCCCCTTTCTTGAAATCAAAGAAATTATTGTAACTGACGTCATTTACATTCCCTCATCTGATGAAATCATCATATCATATTTAATTTCCTGTATCTACCAACCATTTAGAACTATATCCGCAATTATTGGTTGCAATGGCAAAAAAATAAGAGCTGTGACTTTCGTCATATCTCTCATTTTTGATGCGCGAATACTTTTCGCGTAGTGCAGTCGAGGGGACTTGAACCCCTACCCAGAAACCCGGACTAGATCCTTAGTTTTGTAAGGCCGTTTTTTGGCTTTATAATGCTTATGAATTAGCCTTATTTTATGCGGTTTTCTGGGGTTTTATTTTTTTGGTTATTCACATTTCTATTGTTTTTTATTGTGGTTGCATTCCAATTGCATTCCAGTTACACTCAGATTTTGCCACTAATTATCTTATATAATGTCTTGATCTCATTGTGTATTATTCTTTCTCACAAATAACTGTCAAGTAATCTTAATTTTACTTATAACTTTTTATCAATAATATCTTTTATTACATTTCCAGAAACATTTTCTATATTATATTGCTCTGATTCTATTTCTTTTACATAATCTTTAAGGTACTCGATATTTTGAACCTTTATATCTATATCCGGATGCTCTCTTTTTAAAACTTCTAGAACATTGCGTACAGCAAAACGTGGAACTCCAAGCTTTGAAATAATAACGGATTCTTTATCGGATACACCATAATAAATAAAAGACGGTAACATTTGTGCATTTTCAGTTTGTAAATCGTAACTGATATTCTGATATATATTTATACCCCACGGCATATATGATTTCATCTGACTATTTAGATATCTGTTACACAACGACATTGTTTCACTAAGTGCCTGCCCTTCTCGCTTAATGTCTTGTGCGATATCTTTAATCTTTTCTCCGTTAACCCAGCCTAATAATAATCTAGCAATACTTTGAGGATCTAACGTCCCTGCTCCAGTCATTTCAATATTAATTTCAGGTATTCTTGCAATAATATTTATAATTTCAGTTAATCGCTCTAAATTTTTAGTCTTTAATATTATTTCGGATACCTTATAGTCATTGTATCCATCTTCCTTGATTCGGCTAATAAATGCTCCTATAATGGATTTAACCTTTATATAGCTTATATCACTTATTCCTAGTTCATCAGCTTTTGACATATCTTCTTTTTTGTTTGCATTTACATGCCTAATATATTGAGCTACAAAGGTATTCAACTTTCTTTGTGCATTAATAAAGCCTTCCTGCCTACTTAGACTATGATATAAAAACGAATCATTTAATATCGTTCTTATTTTAGTAACATCCATTGGACTAATTTTATAATCATAACTAATATTTAAGATATGATTGATATATTGTAATAGATTTAATATTGGAGTGTTGTCTGGATCCTTCAATACATTATATTCTAAACTAATTGCATTATCTTTCGTAAAGAACGCATTTAATGATGAAATCACTTCCTTTAAATCTGATTCAATATATCTTTTTACATTAGCAATCGTTTCTTTTTGAGTATTCGAATAGGAAAGAATTATATACCCTTCTTTGTCTTTATATGCTCTTCCTGCTCGCCCAGCAATATTCCAAAACTCTGCATTTGTCAAATCTCTAGGATTGTTTCCACGAAATCTTACCGTATCAAAAATAACTGTGTTTATTGGAAAGTTCATTCCTTGTGCTAATGTAGTAGTTGCAAATATCAATTTCATCTTATTATTTCTTATCAATTCCTCCAAGGTTTCTTTTACTAAATTAGATAATCCTGAATTATGATAACAAATTCCATATTTTACGCACTCTAGTAAAGAATCATCTTCTCCATTTTCTAATTTAATAATTTCTAATGCTCTTTTAACATCACTATCAGAACTAATATCTTTTAATATGGCATTTTCAACAAAATAATCCCTTATTTTTTTTGACAAATTTTTAGTTGTTCCTAAGCCTGCACACAAAATCAAGATATTTCCTGCTTGACATATAAAATCATTTAGAATTACACAAAGTCTTACCGCATTATTAATGCTCCCCTCTTTTATATCATCATTTATTTTTTGGGGATCAGTGTTTAATAAAATATCAACATTTTCAGTTCCTAACTGATTTCTTGCTGATTTAAAAAACCTTAAAGATGATTTTGTTTTTTTTGTGTTTAATAAATTGCAACCAATATATTGTCTCGTAGGAGTCCATTCGATTGAAACAGCAGTAGAATTCCTTTCTGAATCAGCAAGCCATTCACCGATTTCTGCAGCATTTCCAATAAACGGACTTAACAATAGATAATTTGCCTCTTTAATTTTTTGCTTGACCGCTGCTAAGACCAGCTCAAATTTTGAACCTCTAGATTCATCTCCCAAATTATGAGCCTCATCCATAATTACTAATCGCGTATTATTAATAGAAGGATGATTTTGCCTAATTAATGCTTCCATTTTTTCTGGAGTACTTATTAATATATCGATATGCTTTCTCGATAATATTTCATCCTCAATTTCATCAACATCGTAATATGGTAGTGCTGTCTCAATATTAAAATTGAATTCTTTAAAATCTTCTTGTAAATCTCTTTTAACCTGATCAATTAAGGCGTTTGTAGGTACTAAATAACATACAGTTGGTTTAAAATCATGTATTTGGTAATTATGAATACTGAACAGTATCTGCATTTCTGCTAGCAATGACTTTCCAGCACTAGTTGGCATTCCTACAATAATACTCTTCTTTGGAGTTAGCACTTCAGAAATAACATCTCTTTGAGATGGTAATAATGAATATATATATCTATTTCCAGAAGATAAATTATTTTCAATAAACTTACGAATTAATGGTGACTTTTCTGCAATATTCCATATTGAATTTTCTGCAATTCTTTCATAGGAATACTTTAACAAATGACCAATTATTCGCAATTCAATATTTTCAGCACCAAGTAAATAAAAAGCATTATAAGAATACATATCAATTATGCTATATATATCTTGATTATCTTCACTTTCAATTTTTCCCGAAAATAGATACTCCTTTAAAAGAGAAGTTAAATATATTATATTTCCAAAAGAAGCAATTTTTAGACCATTTGTAATATTCATTTCATCTTTATTAATCTCTTCACTCTGTGCCTCATCTAGAATACTATTTGCTGTATTTATATATGAGCTTATTGTAATTAATCCATCATAATTCTTTATATTTCCCAGCATTAATACAACAAGGTAATATGAATAATACTCTAATTTCATTATTGTACTAAATCCATCGAAAATTTCACCGTTATTATTAAGTTTCTTATTATATTCATCAATATAAATACTGGATATAGTTTGTTTGTCCGCTAAATAAGATAACATACTATACATAACAAGATAAGGCATATTCCCCCACAAGTTACCATCGTCAGTCTGCAGTAATAATTGTTCATACAAAGAAGCGGTTGCTCCATATAAATCGTAAAGCAATTTTTTTCTTGTTTCATTTTCAATTGTTTCCATATTAGGGTTTTCTAAGACAATTTCCATTAGTGCATTTAACAAATTAGTTTTTGATATTAATTCAACATCTGAATATTTCTTTTCTTTATTAATATTATCAAATCTATTATATATATGATTTAGATCGATATAAGAAAGCATAGCAGTAAGCGAAGAAAGATTTTCTTCGCTTACTGCAAAAACTGACTTTATTGAGTTTGTAATATTCTCAATATTATTCATTACCTATCGCCTCTTTATATATATCATTGCTAAAATCACTAAATGACTTCTGAAAAGCAAAAATAACATTTTCAACATTTTTGTTATTAACACCACGTATTGCAAAATTTTTATAATCATCAACACACTTATTTGCAATAATATTTTCATTATTTCTAATTAGTGCTGGAAAGAAAATAATTTTATCGATCAATTCCCCATTTTCATCCGTTATTAAAGTTGTTAAAAATTCCACAATACTACTTAGCACTTCATCTCGTAATTTTACATCCCTAATTCCGTGCATATATTCTAATATTTCTCTTGTTACTCTATTATCTCTATTTTCCACTGCCTTTTGAATATCATCCTGTAAAGAAACCACTGAGTTACAAGGTATATTCTTATCCTCCGATGCTTTAACTTCACATATAACAAATCGAATAGTATCTCCATCTATTCTTATTCCAGGAACATCTATACCATCTGTATGCTTGTCTATTTCAACCGACTTTAAATTAATTCTTTTATCTGCTTCGTCATAAAAAGTACAACCGTACTCATGTTCCAATAAATACTGAGCCATCCATTCGGTTACTCTTTCACGTCGAACATCAAATTGAGGTATTGATGTTTTCTTGGGTATGTTTATCTTGGCAATGGATTCGTTGAATCTTTTAATAAATTCCGGATTAAGGTTTCTCGAGCCATAGTAATTCAGGTCATAGTCATTAACATTATGTACTTTTGAAGATCTTACTTTATTAATTAAATACTCTTTCAACTCACTAAAACTTTGCTCATCTTCAACATCATATTCAAATAGCTTGACATTTAAGCCATTTAGTTTTGTTTCAAGCAACGGTTTTATACCAGACATAGTAAGACCCCCTAGGACGAACAATTTCATTTCTTATAATTGCATTTTTTTGAATAAATTATATTATCATGCTTTTGCATATAATTTTGAATCAACTCATTAATTATATCATCAAAATCTATTTTTTCATCAATACATTTCTGAATATGTATTTTATCAGATTCCGTAAGTGGCATCTCTTCCATGCTCATTATTGCATTTACATTCTTTATAATCCTCTCTGCATTGGTCATAAAACCCTGCTTTCTTTTCATCTATAATTTAATTTATTATAACATTTTATGAGGTTTTTATAAAGAAATATATTATTCATTTTGCATTAATGGGCACTAGTATCTTCTTATGTTAATATTATTCTGGAACTTTTTGATCAATTTTCTTTCCTTGTATCGATTTTGTATAATGAATTAGTATTATTAAACAATAACTCATATTTTGCTTAATAAAGTTAATGTTTTTATAAATCGCATAGCTTCTTCTGAGTAACTAGGTTAATAAAGTCTCGCGGTGTTACATCATTTTTTATAAATTCATTAACTGTAGATTCTCTCCATTCAATATTCCCTTCTTCTACAAATGTTAAATACAGTTTTCGTATAACATTCAATACTCTATATGCCCAAGATATAAAAGTTTCCTTATTGACATAATAGATATTATCAGCAAATTGTCTTGCATTTTCTTCTATACCCGCAGCATTAGTTATGAATATAGTAATTACTTTTATATTTTGAGTTATTAATTCTTCATTATTTCTTAACCAATTCTCATGTGTTAAAGCTTGACGAACATGTTCAAGTGGGATTTTCTTGTCCACTTCGTACATTTTATCTTCAGCAACGATACAAATATCATCTCCAATAATCCAGTATGGATCTGGCGCGCCTTCGTCATCAGAGTTTTTTGATATATATCCAATAATTTCTCCTAATTCTGTATGACCATCTTCAAATCGCAATCCTTTTTTTGTGCCAAAATCATTAAGACATTCTAATATTTTTTGTATCTTCTTTTCAAGTTTTTCTTTTGTTGAATAACTCATGAGCTTTTTTTCAAGTTTCGGCAATATATCATCAAAATTACCTGACGAAGTATTTGCTTCTTTACAATTTAATGAAAATATTTGTTGCTCTAGCTTGCCAATCCATTTAATACTAATATTATCCTTTAGTACTTCCTGAAACATTTGAGATCCAATTTTACGGTATTCCTCTTTGCCATCAATTAGTAATTTATATGCA
Source organism: Bacillota bacterium (assembly GCA_023439505.1). GTDB lineage: Bacteria > Bacillota > Clostridia > Lachnospirales > Lachnospiraceae > Mobilitalea. Next base: position 5,127 of record JAEXNR010000005.1, on the reverse strand, counting down.
ATTGTACCTCCAATATAATTCCAATAACTTCTATAACCATTTAGTGCTTGCATATTTAGCTTCGAAATAATTTGCGAAATAATTGTAAAAGCTTCTAAATAGTTATGCTTCCATAAAGCATATTGAAAATGAACCTCTAATGAAGCCGTCTCACCGAGTTTCTCTAATGACATCTTAAGCTTTTCATCTTCTTTTATAAAATCATTACGCATTTCAACAATATATTCTTCTGCGTGCTTCCATTCCTCATCATGATTCAAAAAGCTTTTTACATTATTTAAGATGTCACCTATACTTGTATATGCCTTTGAATTTTCTATTCCAAATTCCAACTCCGCCCTAAGCTCAGGAGAATAACATTTCAGCTTACTTGGCTCGATTAAATCCTTTATAATTGTATTTCCAAGAATACATACTACTGAATAATCTTTGGTATTTCTAGTACAGCGACCGACTGCCTGTATTATTCTTGTTTTAATTCTTTCCGAATATAAAATATTACTACCCATTCTTGAAACCAGGAACTTTTCCTGTATATTTACAACTCTCGGAAGGTCAACAATTATAAGCATTCTGCTTTCTTCGTCCGGAAAATCTATACCATCAAATCTATTTGCCATTATTACAACAGCATCTTTTTCTTTAATAAAAGCATCTTTTTTATCCTCAATATCTTTTGCAGTAAATATCTTTGTACCATGAGAAAAATTAATAATAATTCCACTTATGGCTTCCGTAATTTTATCTTTAGGTGTTAAAATAATACTCCTTTTTGCTATTTTATGTAACTGCAGAAGAATATTCATTTCTGTATCTTTTTCTAAAGACAAACTTGGTAAAATAAAAAACTTTCTACCAACTCCTTTTTTATCCCAATCATTAACAATCGGAAGTTTGGTTATTTTTTGAAGACCAGTTATTCTTTCAAGTTCTCCACTGTGTCCTAGAGTTGCAGACATTAATATTCTTTGCTTAGCACTGGCAAAAGGTTTATGTGTAATAGTAGGTGCAATCCATGGCCGTATAAGGATCAGCCCCTCTTCAATATAGAAATTACATTCCGATAAATTTTCTCTTATTCTCTTCCATGCATATTTATTTGATGGATTAGCACTTTTTTCTATATTAGTATCTATTATCAAGCCTATATTGTTTAATTTATCAGTTAGCAATACGTTTGGTATTATATTACACCAATCGCCATGTTTATCCTCATCATCGATACAAGTAAGTTTTCTATATTCAAGTTCGCCAATAATATCCTTAAAGAATTCTGCCAAAACCATAAATAAGATATCTTTTCTCTTAAATTGAACACTCCAATTATCTACTATATAACCTTCACTAGAATGGACATCATCCATTATTATGATGTCATTTTCAGAGAAAAACGTATTATCTGCAAAAAGTGAACTATATGATGTTACCCCAATTGCTTCAGCCATTAAATAATCTGCTTTATCTTGAGCTTTATATCCAGATTGCTTACCACAAAACGCAATAGCCCTGATGCCATAATTATTATTTGCATAATCCTTAACTTGATTAACTAATTGGTTTGTCGGACAAACAAAAAGAACTTTCTCTTTATGTTTTCTTCTTCTATACTCACCAATAACTAATCCAACCAATGTTTTGCCACTGCCTGTCGGAAGTTCAATAGCAATATTTTTATCATCTACTTTTTTCATATATTCGTTTATTAAGGTTGATTGATAATCAAGTAACCCCATAATTGTTTTATTTGATGATTTATAATCATGATACATATCAACAGGTGATTCATAATTAAAAGTATTACTTTTTTTTGTAACAAATGACATTTAATTTCCTCCTTCTCCCTTAGTAAAAATATTTTAGCTATGCTACTATATTATTATTACTCTCAACATGGACAAGATAATAATTAATTTTCATTATAAGCTTTATCAATATATTTTTTTGCTTTTTCATAATCCTCACTATTTTTAATAATTATCCTTAAATCACCTGTTCCAAAATGTCCAATATTACGAACATCTTTCATAAAGTCCTTATCTATTACAACATCATCTGGGTTTAGTCTCAAATGAAGAAGTATTTTACTTTGATATATTTCAACGCATACTATATTTTTTACTTTTTTAAAAGCAACGTAAAGTTTTAATTGATTTTCGGTAATATCATCCCCTAAAGCTAAAATATAGTCTTTAATAGAATTATATATATTTTGTAATTTAGCTGGGGCTGTTGAATATTGCTCAAGGAATGTCTTATCAAATCCCCCTTTATATGAAGTGCTTAAATCAGTAGTATCAATAATTGGTTTAACAATAGGCGCATTTAGATGTTCAAATAGTATTAAATCTGATCCAAATTTTTTATATTTAACAAGCTTTATATTCCTTTGCATCTGATTTACAGCATGTTCATCAAATTTTGTAAAATCGTTTGCAATACATATAACACATGGCATACTCCAATCAATATTATTAGATTTTTCACTTCCTAAGAGTTCTAATACTAACAATTTAAAATCGGCTTTATGGTCTAATAACCAATCCAGGTAAAAAAGTCCTTGATTTATTACATTTTCATTTATATTTCTTTTATATTCAAAGATCACCGGGCAATTATTTTCATCTAACCCAAGACTATCGATTCGTCCATTTGTAATAACATACTCGCTTTTTAAAAAAGTCACTCCAAAAAAAGTGGGCATATTCTTTTCAATTAAAATTTGAAGTTCTTTTTCCAAAGAAACCGCATCTGCTGATAATTCTACAACTTCTTTGTTTACTGAAAACAATTTAATATCTGCCATATGATCATTATCCTTTCGGCATTTAATCTAATGCCCTGTTATTTTATAATACTCCTCTTTTGTGATATTAATTTTACCATGCCTAGACATATGCTTATCTATATAATTTGACATTTTTATCTTAAAATCTCTTGTATCAAAAAAGTCTGTAAAAAATATGTGACCTCTTGAAAACTCCCACCATTCATCATCCTGCATTGTATATAAAGAAATAGGGTAATTTGTAAGTTTACGATACATATTTCTTTCTCTTTTAGTTTTAGGTTCATCCATTACTTCGTATCTCACAACTGTAAATCCGCCGATAATATAGCCATTTTGATAAAAGAGAACTTTCGATCCCGGTGGAATGTAATCACCTGCAAATTTGGGATGCTCCGGTGAAGTTGCTGTTGTAAAACAATTTGTATTGACCCATTCACCAAAATCCTTATTTCCAGCTGCAGAAGGTCGATATGACATAATAAAATACAAAGGTTCTTCCTCTATATTTTCTAATTCATATTTAGGAACTACCTTAACATAATTTCTTATTTCAATTAATTCATATAATTCCACACCATATTCTTCTTTTAATCGAGTAATTAAGCCGCAATCATCTTCCCAACAAATAACAACATATCGTCTATTTTCTAACATTGCATTTTGGTGTCCATGTAAGATATAATTACTTGATTTATATTCAAATTCTACTGTAACTGATAACCCCTTATATTCTATTAAATCAATATCAAATCCTCTCGCCGAAGAAGGTACTAAAAACGGAAAGCCTAATTGCTCATGAATTTTTGTAAATATCATTATTACTTCCTGCTTCTTCCGTTATATCTCCATAACATTTGATTTTCTTCATCGTTAACCTCTGGAATTCTTTTTATGCATACATTATATTACAGCTAAATTAATAATACCATATTATTCCACATTTTAATACAAAAAATAAAACTAGACGATATTTATCGCACTAGTTTCATCTTCTTATTACGCAATATAAGAACTGCTTTCCCTAATATTAATACTATTATAAATAGTTCTCTGCGCATCTTTTTTCATATCTTCCATTACGTGAGTATATATACCCAACGTAGTTTGGATATCCTCATGTCCAAGTACCTCCTGCACAGTTCTAATATCAACTCCATTAAAAAGCATTAAAGTTGCAGCCGTATGTCTGAGACTATGAAAATGAAGATTTGGTAATCCGGTTTTCTTTATCGTTCTTTTAAAATGATCTTGAACAGTTCGAGGATGAATCATTTTTCCATAATCGTTAGTAAAGACAAATCCGCTATTTTCAAAAGCATCGCCATATTCCATATGCTTCCGCAACTGTTCTTTCCGCAAATTCTTCAGCATTGAGATCAACGGTTCTTCTATGTACAATGTACGAACTGATTTTTTCGTCTTTGGTGTCTGTAATATAACCTCACTATGTAGTACCCCGTCTTCCTTTTGTTCTTGTTTACTAACGATAGCTGCATTTAACTTAATTTCTATCCTCTTTTCTTCGAGATTAATATTCTCCCACCTAAGAGCTACAATTTCTCCAAGTCTTAGTCCTGTAATCAATTCAAGTGAATACATCGGATAATACTTTGATTTTTTTACAGCTTCCAGAAATTGATTCGCTTGCTCTGGCGTAAAGTACAGTGTTTCTTTTTTATCATTTTTAGGTAATGATACTGCCCGGCAGGGATTTTGAGTAATCATGCTATTCATAACTGCCTGTTCCATTGCTCCATAAATTACGTTAAATATATGCTTAACAGAAGCTCTACGCATTCCACCAGATCCATCTATTCTTCCATTCATAGATTTATCGTTAATAAATTTCTGAATTTGATTAGAAGTTACCTTTTTCAAAAGTGTCTTACCTAATACACTGTCCTTGATATGAGCATTAAAATATCGATAATAATTGTCAATAGAAGTTCTTTTCAGTGCTAACTTTTTATAATCATTTATCCATACAATAATCCAATCCTGTAAGGTTATTTTTGTATCATCAATCATAGCGCCTTTATTAACTTCATTCAAAATCTTTGTTAATTTATCTCTTACCTCCGACCTCGTAGCTCCATATACACTTTTCCTTTTCGTTCCTTCCAATGTATTGATCGTATACTGACCAATCCATCTATCTCGAGATTTATCCTTGAAAATTGATCCTTCACCATTACCACGCTTTGCCATAATATTTCCTCCTAGTATAATAATGGTGTAGTCGATAAGGACTACAAGTTAATAGTTTCAAAGTCCAATCTAATCAATAACTGCAGGAGTAGGTTCTCCCTCCATCAAAGGTTATGGTTAAAAAAATATCA
>JAEXNR010000009.1 GCA_023439505.1 Bacillota bacterium | reverse complement strand
CTTCTGTTATTGGTTTGCTTCCATTTATAAATACGCCTCCATCATTTATAGCTAACGCATATCCAGACGGTCCCATCTGTATGGATGTCCCGTCCACATAAATATATCCGGTCTGAGAATAATATCCGACCTGAAATGATAGACCTCCAGTAACATTCTGGAAGAATCCAGCATCATCAATAGCTGTCCATACACTACCATTAACTGTTCGGTTAAAAGTACTTCCATTTATCATAGAACCATTGATTGTTATACCATAAATACTTCCTCCGTTGATCCTATCTCCGCTGAATGTTCCAGCCGTAATATTTTCCGCATTAAGGTTAACTACATTTACTAGACCGGCATCTATCGTTCCGGTTTTAATATTAGAGCCATTGATGATTGTCTCTCCGGCTGTAGCCAAATCCGTAAACTTGGTATACCCAGTCAGATTGATCTTGTCCGCTGATATCTGCACGGATCCAGGTGTCAGATTAATAGCAGCTATCACTCCGGCAGCATCCACCTTAAGTTCGATTTGTCCGGCCAGTACATTTATCTCACTGGTAAGCTGCTCATCCAGATCAGATACCGTAGCACTTACAGATTCAACGGATTTTTTTATTACGGCCATCTTGCCTTGCAGCTGAATGATTTGATTATTTGTGCTAAAATCCTGTTTGACTTCTTCGGCGCCGGTGGCTTCAAATTCGTCAACGAGTACCTGTGTACCCTTTAATGTTCGGTTAAAGATATAGCTGATGATATAATCATTTGCTGTCTCAAAAGCTATCGCATCCCCAACCTCAAGATACGGCAACCCTTTATTTGTAGACCTGTATGGGCGGTAAGGGATTCCTTCGATGACATTAAAGATATTATTTGCAAGCGCTTGTAATTCATCCGCTGATTTGCCGTACACCAGAAAATTCCCTTCGATGACGTAGGAGTTTGTCCCGGTACCGGCAATGGCTCCAACATCCCCTTCTTCCTGCCTGATCTGCAACTTATCAATTTCTTTTACGGTATATTCCTCAAATCTAACCGTCTGATATGCGGCATTCCCAAATATTTCAGTTCCGTATTCTGGGTAAAGGTCATCAGCTGGGTAAAGAGTTTCGGAGGGGTATAAGCCAAAGTCCTTTTTAAGAAAAATATGAGTAAACTTACCATATCGATTAATATGACCAAAGCATCCGTTGATCTCTTCGCACGCCTCGATAACTGTTATGCCTGACAGTTTAGTAGGCTCAATGGTCCTTGTTACGGTCATGGAATCGTTTGGTAGTGGCAATCTACTTAAATCCTCCTCAATCCCGATGTAAGTCAGGAATGAGGCTCTGAATGCTGCTAAGGTCATCGGAAATGTTAATCCATTATACCAATCAGTTACGTCAGTATTCGTACGCTTCATTCGGTCAAAAGCTATTACATCTTTAAATCTCAGATCCTCCTGCTTCTCCGCGCTATCTACCGTAAAGTACCCAAGTGGCATATCATAGGATTTGTCTCCGGAATATACTTTTTGTGTAATATTAAATTCCTGTCCTTTTATTCTGTCTGACACATCTGCCAGCGTGATCTTGATAAGACTTGTATTACATTTACCAATTTTTAGCTGGTCATCAAGGCATATACTTTCCGAAAGTTCAAACTCCCCTTTATCCTCCGCAATTTGGTCTGATCCTATGGTAAGGTCCAGGTCAGGAAATGAAAGTTCGATATCCTTAGGAGAAACCTGGTCGGAAGTGGGGAACCCATCATTTTTATATATCTGTATTAATTCCGAATCTGTATTTAACATAACATCACTCTCCGTAGGCTATAAATTCAATCTCGATTCCTTGGTAATAAAAATTTCCTTTTTTATCGATACGGTCTATGGTGTACTCCACATCAGGTACGTAGCAGACGCCGACTTCGTAGTCATTTATTTCATCATTCCATCTTTCTGCAGTCACATAATCCCTGTTCGGGAAAAAAGCCTGAACAATGAGTTTCTGGCCATACGTAAGATCAACTGTCTTTATTTTACTTGTTGTCCTTTTAACAGGTAAGATGTTCCGGTGTGTCGTACCTCTCGCATCGGTATAGCTGTTTTTATCCTGTCTACGATTTGGAATATTGCTGTATCCCCCTTTTGCAAGCAGCGCATTCGGGAAGATATTGCTTCCAACCTTTAACACATATCCTTTTCCGGTCAATTAAATTCCCTCCCTCCCTATTATGCAAAGGCAGACTCACCACCGTTTTGGTTGCGATAATCCTTATCCTGCTTCACTACCTCTGTGTGGATCTGCTTACCACTCAGATAAACATTTACTGTTACTTCACCGGTTGCAGCTCCACCCATTTCACTCATAACCTCTTTAAAGGCCTGTTTCATAGTGGACAAAGGTGATACAACCTCAGCCTCTCGTTTGTTATCTCCAAGCACGGCCAGGAATTCGCCATAATTCTTAGGCACTACAGTACCGGTCGCAAGTTTAGGGATCTTGGGAGCAGTCAGAACTGGTAAGTTAAAACCTACATGCCCACCGCCAAGCCAATCCGGCATATCAAAGCTAATTCCATTTACCGCCTTGATCACTGTATTGATCCCGGTTGTTATACCGCCAATCATGCCATTGATGATATCGATGATAAGATTGATCGGAGTCTTGACAATGCCAACAAGAGCATCAAATATGCCTTTAAATATTTGTTTCACGCCTTCCCATGCCCTTTTCCAGTCACTGGTAAACACACCGGTAATAAACTTGATAATCCCAGTCATAACATCCCTTAGTCCATTGATTACCGTCTTGATACCATCGAAGACTGTTTCAAATGCCGGCTTTAAATTTTCCCATAACACTTTTATGATCGGATTAATTACATTCTTCCAGAGCCATGTCAGTACATCGATTACAACCTTAATGATGGGTATTATCGTTTTATTTAAAACCTGATAAATACCATTCCAAGCATCCTTCAGCACCGTTCCTATCGCCTGGGCTAGAGGGAGAATGACTTTCTGCCAGAGTATCATGAGCAAATCTGACAGTATCTTAAACACTGGTTGCAATACAGTTCCGATGAAATTAGCAAGTGGTACCAGTATCTTCTCCCATAAATTCTTAAAGGTGCTTATCAGATTCGGCAACAATGTATTCAGGAAGAATTCAATGATAGGCTTCAAGATCTTATTCCAGGCATCCGATAACACAGTCCCAACAAAGTCAGCCAAAGGCTGTAATGCAGTAAGCCATGTTGATCCAAGATCTGCTATAGATTTTCTAAACTCTTCACTATTTTTGTATAGATTTATAAAGCTATAGATTAATAATCCAAGCGCCGCGGTAATGATAGTTATGGGACTTGTGATTACTGCAAGCGCTGCACTTATTCCCGACAGTACGGCACTAAGTGCGGTACCGGAGGTGATCATTCCGACCAGTGAGGCGATGAAAGGTGCTGCCCATATCAAAAATTCAGCTATTTTAAATGCCGCGAAAAAACTTCCAATCAGCAAAACTCCCGCAGCAACGGTCCCCTGGTTATTCATAATCCATTCGGATAAAGAATTTAGCCCGTCCGTGAGTAACTTTAGACCTTGAATAATCATGCCCCCGGTCCAAGAGGCTATTGGCTTCAGGAAATTATCCCACAACCATAAGCCATATGGCTTAAATACTTCAACCAGCGCATTCAACACGCCAATCGATGCTCCAAGCGTATCAAAAAATGCCGGTATTAAACTTGATACCGTCCATTTACCAAGTGGGATAATCACATTATCCAAAAGCCACTTAAGCCCCTTCCCTACATTCGATGTAAATGGCGCAGCTGCAACCTTAAGCCGCTCAAATGCTTTAATAATTGGATCGAGTTGCTTTTTGAGGTTGTCAACAAATTTTACTACCTTACTATCGATCTTAACTTCCTCAAACATTTGTGACGGATCCGGAATACCAGGTGTCCCGGTGGATCCGGAAGAATCTCCGACAGTGTTTAACTTGTCAATAGAACTTAGTGACTTATCCGCTTCTTTGGCTGTCTTTTTTATCGAGGAGGCGTAGTCTACCTGGGCGTCCTTCGCCTTCGTAAATGTCGTTGCACCATTTAAAAAAACCGCAAAGAATTGTCCTGCAGTTGTAATGGCCTGTGACAGATAGTTTATAAGTGTCTGTAATGCTGGAGTGATCGCTGTCAGTATTGGATCAAAAGCTGTAGCAAATGAATTTTTCAGGGTTAGTCCTGCGGTTGCCAGAGTAGATAAACTTTTATTCGTGCTGCCACTAAATTGTGCAAGGTTCTGAAATCCTTCTTTGACTGCTGTCGTAGCTGCGTTAAGTGACCTAAAAACTACGGAAAACAATAATGACATTTTTAACATCTTCAACATGCTCATACGTCCATTACGTGTACTTCGGCTCATATGGTCAACACTTTTGCTTGTCTTTTTCGCACTGTTTGATACCTTTTTCTGTCCCGCATCAGCCTGAGTAAGAGATTTTTTATATGCATTTAGCTCTTGATTTAGCTGGTACAGTCTGCCGTATGCCTCATCGTATTCTTTGTCACCAAAATAATATCCCTGGGCTTCCAAGGATTGAATATGGTCTTTATATCTGTCAATTTCATCAACCATACTCTTAACCACTTGGTTCTCAGATTCCGCTCCTGCTTTTAACGAACTAACTGCACTTTTAACGGCATTTCCAGCACCAAAGAATGCATTTTTAATTCCGTCACCGGCGCGCTTAAAAATAATAGGGATATCACGGGCGGTCATAACGATAAGATCAATTGTATTTTTAAATCCTGTTGCAGCGTGATCCGAAGTCTCGATTTCACTCTGAGTACTTTCTGGTATGATATCGTCCACAGGTATACTATTTATCTCCTGGACAGTTGCAGCTATATCATCCAGTTCGGCTGATAAGGTTTCAGCTGAGGATATTTCGCTTTCAGGAACAATTTCAACTGATTCACTATCCATCCTGGCAATGGCAGCATCGATGTTTTTCATAGACTCCTGCATGCGTCTGGCGCTGTCGTCAGCTTCTGTTAAGGATTCCGACGTACTCTCAACCGCTTTCTTTATCTCAGTTGTATTAACTCCGGTAAATGCATTCTTTATGCTTTTGCTTAGTTCATCGATGGAGGATGCCAGCTGCTTCATGAGAGCTTTAAGATCATCTACTCCTCCCTCAAACCCTTCGGTATTAATTTTTGTATCAAAATTTAAGGATCCATCTGCCATGCGTACCTCCTATCTACCCAAGCAGGTTTTTATAATAATCTATCTCAGCCTGTTCTTCGGCTGACAATACTTCCTTTAGATCAATAAGGAACTTATTTTCCCTGTAAAAGTCTTCTTCATATTTCTCAAGTTTTTTATGCTTGTTTTTCTTGTTACGAATGCCGATCACAGTTGAAAACAGGCCCTCTCCTACTTCATTGAAATAAGCAAGAAATGTCCACCAATGAAGATAATCAACGGCTCTGGTTTCAAATCCTGCAACTTTGTTTACAGCTGAAAATATGATCTTTTCATCCTGTTCCCAATCCATTACCTTTTTTGCTTGTTGATGTCTCGAATCTTTGTCCGGATCCTCTCCTCCTTCCAGAAACCAAACTGCTTTATCATTCGCCTCCTGGTAATCTTCTGAATGAACTTCATCTTCAAACAAACACTTAATTATTACCATGGCCTTTTCCTGATCTGATAGCTCCGGATCAGCGCAAGCCTGAAAAATCAAAAGAGCCACCCGGTAATCACTCCGAATAGCTCTGTTTGTACCATTTATATTCAGTTCTTTTGGTAGTTGACCAATCAATTACTTCACCTGCTTTGTATATTTATCGATCCGCTTCTGGCTGGCCGCCTGCTCCGCTTTGATTTCTTTTTCTATGTAAGGACCCGTAGCATCTAAAAATCTTTCAAACAAGAATTTACCCTTCACCATACTGATTGGTGATTGATTTCCAAATGCTGTTTTGGCGACATCTGAATCAAATATATAATTGATTTGTGTATTAATAAGCCCATTAATATCAGCAATAAGATTCGCTGCTTCTTCAAGCTCATCTCTGGGATTTTCTCTAATCTGGATGTCTTTCTCAATTTCGTTTACCGCCTGCATAATGTTTTTTCTCGCTTCTGAGAAGCGCTTCAACATACTATAATCGGCGGGATTAAATCTGATTACCCTGGTTTCATCTCCGTTGATGCAAAATTCCTTGTATCCAAGATCAAAATTAAGACTTTGCATATATCCTCCTTTATACGGGCAGCGGAAAGGAGGTTGACCGCCGCCCTTCAGACTGTTACTTATTAGTTAATTACGCCCCTACAACTACCGGAATAATATCCGATGCTGCAACAATCGTAGTGCTAACAGCTACAACTATGATGTATTGCCCGGCAGCCGTCGTAATGGCAGATCCGGTGGTTAATGCTGTGTAGCCTGTTGATGCATCACCGTAATTCGGAGGTGTTAAGCTACTTCCCACTTTGTAAAACAGACTGGATCCAGCGGGTTCACCAACCACATCACTAACTTTCGTTGTAGATGCAGTTCCACCCTTAACTACTTCGATTATCAGCTTACCAAGGGTTCCGGCATCCGGTGTGAATACCTTTGTTGCTGCATTGAATTTTCCCTTAACCCTATTACCCACCATATGTACATTGAACGGGATCTGGATTCCGGTTGTGTCTCCACCATAAGACACAATTTCAATGACAGCATCTTCTCTGTACGCAATGAATACTCCGGATGATACCTCCTCCCAAAGATGTACCTCAAGTATATGAGTAAGTAAGTCGTCAAGCGTCTGTCTTTCATCGTAAATCTTTTGCAGACGGTTATAAAGCATATCTCCTGCTTTTGCATAATACGGCTCGATCGATGCCTGAGGCTCATACCCGTCAATGCTTGTGGTTGTATTCCCTATAATGTCTTTGACAGTTTCGACGTTAGCATTCATTTCAATGTTTAACTCTTCTACAAGATCACCAACCCTAACATAAAGAGGCGATACCTGTGTAACGTCTGCATCCACGTAATGCGCCAAGTAATGTCTTTTTATTTTGCCCATTAAATTAATACCTCACTTTCTAAATGATATTGGGCATAAATCTGCAGCTGATACGTGACCGGTCCAGATATGGTTCCCTCCTGATACCCATACAGCATACCATTGGCACTGCTCAGTTTCGTGAGTGTACCCGACACAGATTTATTATTTATAGTTACTTCAATCTCCTGGTTCGTAACTGCATGTTCAAGCCAATATGCCAGGTCTAATAAAAAAGAGCTGTTTGCAAGTCTATCGTAGTCGTTCATAGACTGAAAAACTGCATACAGCACAAAATTATGTTTTCTATCCTGATTCCCGATTATGTCCTCTTTCAGAGTTTGGTCACCGGTCGGATATAATCCACAGCTATCATCAGTATTATCAGTGAAATCCACAGCCACCCCGTTATTAAGGGCGGTTATCTGTGGGAACTCGGATAAAACCTCCTTTACAATTTCAATTATATTCATTTCGCACCTGCAATCTTTCTGACCCCTTTCAGGATATCTTCCTTTCGATCAGCCTTCATTCGCTTAAACCAAAACGAACCGGCCTGCGGATGTTTGCTCTTATCATGTACAAGGTCACGATCAGTAAGTATTTTTTTTACGCCTTTTCTTGCCCAGGAGCTTCTGGTTTCAGGATCAATCATAACCTTTCCATAATATTGAAATCTGGCATATGGAGTATGCTGCTGAACCAGACCACTCCCGATCACGGTACTAATGGTAGCCGACTTTTCCAGAAATCCATTTCTCATAGGCATATAGGGACCCATTAATCTTATTACTTCACTGTCAATAAACTTTTGCACCGGACCATTGGCCTGCAGACCTCTTTCCCTTAGCAGCTGGTCTCTGGTCTTCGCTTCCAGCCTACCATTAAACTCCATCTGCTCACCTACTTACACGACAATTGATAGTGCCTCATACCGGGGCTACCGTATAACTTTGCATCAGCAGCATTGATCCCATATACCGCATAAGCAGCTTTAAGCTCCTTAAGAGATGCCGACCTGGTTGCTTCAGATGAATTATCGATCTCAAACTCAACTATACCCTCAACCACCATATCCTTAGCCGCGGCAAAAGTTATCCCTTCTGGAAGATTGGCAGCCGGTATCATTATTTTTATTGTATCCGAACTGGCAAGTCCGTTTTTTAGAATGTTGGATTGTTTTACTTCATCCCAAAGGGCTCCTTTTTTACTATTCTTATCAGTGACAGGGATCCCATTTATATTTCCGTTTTTATCATACAGGTACAGTGTAATATCCGTATTAGTATGCATCATCAACACCCCCTATATAGTAGTCCGGTATATGCAAGCCAATTATAAATAATACCTTTGATAATGTTATTATGGGCTTGCTCCCTAGCCTCCGCCGTCTCATAACTGGCAGAATGTCCTCCGGTAGTCTCTGAGGTAAGGCCTTTGATACTGGCCTCTGTATCCAGTTCAGCAGCATCCTTTTTTAATAGATACTCAGTAAGCTCACAGCAGCACATCCGGGCATCATCAGGAATATCATCATCCTTTATGCGATTAAAGGTATATTGCCTGATAATTAAAGTAGCATTACGTGCGCTTAAATCAAAAGATCCGGTACCAATGACCGATCCTTTATATGTATCCTTGTAATAAGATTCATCGGCATAGTTTACCATCGGTACCGCCCTCCAATCTTACGAATCTCTACGGGTAATGACCCTGGCAATTGGAATAGCTTTATGAGGGAAATATTCCGGACTGCTTTCATCATTACTATTCGCAAGCGACCAGTTGGATCCAGTTTCTAATTGAGCATCCGTAGGAGAGATAAGGGTCCCATTGGTAAAGGAAATCCCAGCAGGGGAGAATATCTTTCTCTGTCTGCTATATAACGTATCCTGCCCACCATTCGTCTTTGGATCCCTGTCCACCTCAGAAGGAACCTTTGCACCGCAATCAGTGTATTCGATGGCTCCGTCACCTAGAACGTAGGAGGTATACTTTACATAGGCATTTGCTGTTTTTTCGTAGTATGTTCCAATGCTTCCCACAACCGGAGAAGCTACCGGCGTATATACAGATCCACTCTTTGTATAATAAGTCTTGGCACCGTTTATTTCTGTGTCGGTTGTCAATGAATAAGCTGCAGCAACATTTATAGTTGGCATTGTATCATCGATTAAAACCAAGCGGCCATTAAGGGTAGCCAAAGGAAGTGGTCTCTCGATGCCTTGACCATCGGTATATTTCAAGTACTCAAGCAGCTTGAGGTTCTCCAGGTCCGTTGCAATTGCCGAATGCATGATCGCCAGGGTAAACTTTGCCTTGTTATCCCCCAGCGCCTGCTGCATCGCATTGTTCAGCGTGATAGCGCCAAATGATCCGGTACCGTCTGTTTTTACAGAGATGTCATAGGTGTGACCGTTTACGAATTTAAGGTTCTCCGTTCCGGTCATGGAGAAGATACCTTTGAGAACACTAAGTAGTGTTTCCTGATCAACATCATCCCAATATTCAGCAACCTGTGAAGCTACCTGCGCCATGAAATCTACACCGCCAGTGATTTCATAAGAGAAATCTTTCTCTACCCATGCATCAGCACGTCCAACAACGATACGCCCCTGTGTATAGGTTGTCGATCCATTAGCAGTGATATCAGTGGTACCGTTATAATTCTTCCGTGATCCTTTAATTCTTGCAAAGATCGGAATGGTTGCATAGTTTCCACCTACCTGATCCGGAAACATAGCCGCAACATCCTGTCTCTGACGGATTGCTCTGGATCTGATCAGCTCATTTCTGTTGAGGTTCGGCGTTTTCTCCATGTACGCCATAAATACCTCAGAATTAAAATTCTTACTATCGAATAATCCCATAGTTATTCATCCTTCTTTCTTAGATTAATGTGGAGATATCGACATCAGGATGCTCATTCTTATACTTCATGGCTTCCTGGAGTGTCATCTTTTCTCCCGGTTTACGTGGTTTCGTTGGCTTTACAATCGTAGGTGGCCTTGTCCCATCATCTTCGGCTTCAAACGCTGTCGGATTTGCTTCCTTAAGCTGCTTCATAAAATCATTTCCTCCAAGGAATTGATCATTCTCTAGTTTAAGCTCTTTCTTCCGGAACTCCTCCATGGCCGCCTTCTTTGCCAGCTCAGATGTAAACTTGAAGGATTCAAAATACTTTCCAAGTGCACTGTCATATTCCATCAGAGCAATCTTGGATTGATATTCGGTGTCCTTCTTCCCTAAGTCCTCTTTCAGTTTTGTGATCTCACCCTGAAGGTCCTCCACGTTAACTCCTTCGAATTTCTTAAGAGCAGTCTGAGCCGTCTCGAGTAAAGACTTATAATTATTCCTATCCTGCTCCATAGTGTCAAACTTAGCTTTTCCGACATACTCACCGGATCCGAGATTACCGATCTTGACCTGTTTATCCTTGTTTTCCGGAAGCTCATTGTAAGTCTTGACAGCTGTTTCAAATTCCTGGTACTTGTCACCTAAAATCAATTTCAAAAACTCCATTTATTTCTCCTTAATCGAGCTTGTTTTTAATCGTGGTGCCTTCCACTTCGATGCAGTGTTTAAACGCCTGTCTGCGAGGCAAGATTAGTTTAAACGTCATTTCGGACATAAAAATAAGACGTCTACGTACGTCTCAAACGTTCTGTTATTTTTGTCATGCAACCCTCCTTTTAGGCATAAAAATACCGCTAACCATATTACGGATTGGCGGCATTAGTATTCAATGTTGGTTATATCGGTTATTATTTCACTGAGAGGCTTTCCCTCGAAAATAGGCACTACTGAAATCTCTTCAATGCTGTGTGCTTTTACGATATCATCCCCGCACCACACATCAAAGTCACTCATGCTAAAAGGATCTATCCCACAATCTTTTCCTTTATACGTGAACAGCACATGAGAAAAGCTATTCTGTATAATTTCATTCATTTTTTTTACGCTCATAGTGCTCATAGTATATCGGCGTTCTCCTTTCTTTCAAGCTCCGTCATTTCTCTCATTGGTCTTCCGGTTAACTCGCCTTTATCATCGTATTGATAATCGTGAGCATGTTCTCCTTGGGCTCCGTAGGGATGGGCTTTCGGCTTACCGTGATTATTATTGCTTACCTGTTTGTGTTGTTTGCCAGTTGCATCGTAATAATTCCGGTCTATCCCGCCTTTTTTATGGGTTACTTGGGTAACCCCATTTGGGGGACCCTGTAAGTCAGATCTATCTGCCTTTATTATACTATGGCCTGCAGCATTTTTCAAGCCCGGAGACAATTTTCCCCTTCCTCCTATATTACCTAATCCATCCGCATATATCCGCTCTCTCTGTTCCGGCAATCCCATTGTCTTGGAAAACTCTTTATACTGCCTCATGGTCTCACGGTATCTGATCTGGGCATTGATGATATCGTCCGGGTCTGCTTTTGCATCCTGCATTAATTTAATATCCTGCCGCTGCTTACGCATAAGGGTTTCAAGGTATCTTTGCCTCTGTGTGGCTTCGTAGGAGGTATATTCTTTCCCCATATATGTCTTAGGAGTGTTTTCCTTGGCATTCATCTGATCAAGCTGATCATCGGTATATAATCTCTCAGATATACCTGGAAGAAAAGGATAATACGAATGGTAACAATTTGCACCGCATAAACCCTGTACTTGACCATACCCAGTGATTTCTATGAAGTCCGGATATTCTTCATCAGCTTTCCTATTGTTGCGCCGGTTCCAGTGATACACTCGCCCTTGCCATCCCTGGTGATTATTAATACCCTCGCCAGTACGAGCCGTAGCATGCCAGGATACCTCTACATAATCCGTATCCAGTTTGTCCATGTTCATTTGTGTAATCTGTCCGGTAACCTGAGTGACACCAGTCATTACCGCCCGACGTGCCGCTACCTCAATCCGGTTTGAGTGGCCGCTCTCATAATCGACAGTACGTACACCGGATTTCGTCATTTCCTGGATCACTTTTTTGACTGTCTTATTATAATCAAAGGTACCCGTAGTGATATCCATTAAGGCATTATCAAGAGTCTGTTGAAAATGCTCGGCCATAGGAGTAAATACTGTTTTACCACCCATATCGATAGCAAAGCCAGTTGTACGGGTTATGTTCTCCATCTCGTTTTTTGTCTGCCTCCTGACAGCTTCTACGAGCTGCTGCAAGGGAGCATTCTCACGATACGGGGTATGTGGTAATCCTACCGAATCATATAATCTCTTATCCTGCGCATAACCCTCCTGTATAATCTCATCGTATATACGGTCTATCTCTGCATCCGCGAGCTTAAGGGTATCCTGAATGGCTTTACGAATTGTCTCACTGGATAAGCCAATCCGACTTAATTGGTAAAGCTCATAGTCTGCTGTACGTGAAATACTGTTGATCATATTGATCCGGTCAATTACATCACTCATGATATTCATTGCCAAATCAATAACCAGGCGTTGAATTTCAAGTGGAATCTGTTCAAGCTCAGAAGGAGTAAACATCAATCTCCCTCCTTATATTACTACATCTGCCGGTTGATTAATTTTTGTAGCGGCAGTTGCCTCATCTTCTTTGTACCACTTCATACGGTATTCTAACAATGTCATGGCTCCCATGGCTACTTCCTGCCGATCTGACTGACGTTCTTTATCCACATCAACTATAATGCTGTCATCCCACTTAAAGGCTACCTTCTCAGTACCCCTTGTTCCCAGCCCTGCCAGAGCTCCGACAATGCCCATCGCATAAACCAGGTGCTCAAGAGCATGCTGTAAAGACTTTTGGGCATCCGTAACGGATTGATATGACCGCTGCTTGCTACTCTTGATCTCCTCAGCTGTTTTTTCTACCACTTGCGGATCACTGATTGTCCCATACGCCAGACCACACTTAAATTCAATTTGCTTAAGTAGGTTATTCAGACCGTTGAACAACGATGTATCACGTATTTCGGGAGAGAAAGTATTGATTGCCTGTTTTGTATTGATTGCCTCATATTCAAGCGCACGATATAGCCGTTCTTTGCCTGATGGAAGTATTGGATTTCCTGTATCATCTCTCTTAAAACAGTCTATACTCGCATCGACTGCCAATTCAGATCCTTCATACTCCCAAAGGATCCGAGAGTACTGCCTGTCAGCTTCTTCAATATCGTCAATAGCCCTGGCATATACAGAAACACCAAGGGGGGAGCTTTGATCAATCGTATTAGCCTGTGGGATTTTAAAGTAAGCAAACAGAGGCCGGTCAACATTCTGTATCATAACCTCCGGCTCAAGCTCTGCCCAGTCATCAACATCCGTAAGAGGTACCTCTTTGCCAAGGCTTTCATTATCATCTATGTTCTGTGTCACATACGAGCGATTCGATATGTAATAGCCCTCGGCAGCCTGATTATGAAACTCTAATCTGGTATAAAGTTTTTCTCCAATAGTTTTCGTATCAATAAAGACTGCGCCGGTTATCTCTCCCCGGCTATTATAAGTTGTGGGGAAGAAGTAATCTGCCTGCGTGAAATCAACCTCAATATTGCCTCCATTAATAAAAGGTTTTAATACGATGCCTCCTTTTGCACATGCATATTCCACATAAGGACGAATTCCACTAATAACAACCTGGTACTGTTTATTCAGGTATTCGTTCCCTTCTATTTCACTCTCCATTTCCAAGGTTATCAGTCGAGCGAATTCAGAAGCAACGGTGGAAGCTATATTCATACTTTTTACCGTATCGCTTCGCCATGGAGCTTTGTTCTCATACATCTGCGACCATAGCTTTATTGCCCTTGCCATTTTTTCTCCAGTAACAATGTCAACCTGCAGCTCTTTTTCAATCGTGCCTCTATTAAACATTTTATTTATCACCTGCCTCACAAAGTCTTTAATTCTCTGAAACATTACTGCCCCCTCCTTCTCCATACCTCTTCGAGAGCGTATCTGATTGCATCAATATGATGATTATTCTTATCCGGATATCCGCTGATGATATTTCCTTCCTTGTCCCTCTCGTACTCATAATCAAGGAACTCGGTAGCAGTATTCGGTGTCCTTGTGTTATCAATTACGATCTCAGTCAGGGATGCCAGCCACTTCATGGAATACTCAACAGATCCCGGACCCTTAATAGCTCCTCTGGCAAATAGTCCATAGTCTTTGTAATCACTGATCGATTTTTCTTCTGCACTGTCACAAGTAAGTTTGTCATTCGGTGTAATTCCATGTTCTTCCCGTAATATCCTGGCTGTCTCTGCATTTTTCGTTTTATTCTTTCGGTCCTCATCGATAATAATAAGCCGGTGCTGAGCAGCATTATAATACATCTTGTTATAAGCCCAGGGATCCGGAAACCATCCCCAGTCAATACCGAAGTATAACCTATCAAATACCGCGATTTCTTGATCCGTAATCTTCCTGACTGTAACGTTATCAAATACGTTCCCTCCGGTACCATTCGCGATACCCATATACTCATTTTCATAGGCAATCGGATTTACCTCTTTTAAATGCTCTGCCTCATCTATAAATGGTTTGCCCAGCCAATGCCTTGGGACATCTAAGTAAGTACTATGTACAACCAGTCTGGTTGCTTTCGGTATCTTGATATATCTATTTGCCCAGTTCTGTGCAGACTTTGGAGGATTAAAAGACTTAAAAATATATGCCTTGTCACCGCCACGGATAACTGACTGTTCGATTTTACGAACTGCCTCTTCCCCTGTGAACTGATCAAGCTCTTCAAACCACGCTATTGCTATATATCCAAAAGGAACTTTTATTGATTTAATCTTGCCCGGATCATCGGCTCCGCGAAAATAGATTTTCTGGCCGGTACTCTTTCTAGTGATCTCCAGAGGGCTTACCGTGCAGTGAAATTCATCTTCTAGGCCCAGTGCCGATATTGCCCATAATATCTGTTGATATACCGATGTACGAAGCGTATCAGCTACCTGACGCATTACGCAGGCATGGATATCTTCATTCTTCATGATGAGATCAAGTACTTCCAGTGAAACAAAAGAGGACTTGGTTGAACCACGTCCTCCAGGGAATACATATTCATTAAATAACTGCTGTTCAATGTCATGGATAACTTTGATGAATGCCGGTGCTACCATTGCGGCAGGAATTCCGGTATATTTTGTACCTTCCTCCGGCTGTTGTGGCTCAAGTTTCATTGTCTCAGCCTTAAGTTTCTCGATTCGCTGCTTTTGTTCCTCCGAAGCTAAATCCCAGTTCTTATGTAAGAGTTCATCATACTGCTTGATCATTCCTTCAAGGGTCTTCATTGCACGGCTCTGGGCATTTAAAAATGTAGCATGCTTATCCCAGGCATACTGAATTTCCCATTTCTCAGAATGACCGGCTTCGCTATAGCCTTCTCCGATCTTTGTGGTAGTGCTGTCCTCCTGGTTCATAACAAACATGAGCT
The DNA here is from genome assembly GCA_023439505.1 of Bacillota bacterium. GTDB lineage: Bacteria > Bacillota > Clostridia > Lachnospirales > Lachnospiraceae > Mobilitalea. The sequence goes on along the minus strand of JAEXNR010000009.1, from coordinate 3,393 downwards.
TCTGGGCCCGAATAATCGCCGCATACTGAAGCTGTATATTATCCCACAGGATATCTAGCGGATCCACCTTTTCAATCTCTTTCATGATGGCCGCTGTCTCCGGTGGGAGCCACTTGCTAAAGAAGCCATGCTTTTCAGCATTTTTATTTTCCGCAGGGGCACCGCCGTCATTCCCCGCAGCATTTTTATTACCAGGCTGTCCGCCTTTGCTACGTTTCGCAACGTTGCGTTTACCTGATTGCAACGTTGCATTATCCCATTTGTATCTATTCTTCCAGCTCCGGACCGTACCTTCGGGAATATTTAATTGACTTGCAATCTCAATTAATTTAAATCCCTTTTTATATAATTCAAATGCATTATTGACTCTTTCATCAGGAGCCCTCGCCATGTATCACCACCTCTATTCGTGTTGTTTTGGGTATGAAAAAAGCACCGAATAAACGGTGCCACATTAAAACATTTATGAAAAACTTTCCATTCTCCTATTGACTTCCACGTTATAGCGTGGTATAATTAATTCATAGAAAGGAGGTGAAAACAGTGTTAGATGATATATTAAAAATACTTACTTGTCTCTGGTTAATAGTTCAAATAGCCTCCAAGCTCTCGGAACCGAACGACAAAGATAAGTAAGTATTTAATGGGGAACGAAAGTTCCCCGCCCCTCTGGGGTAACTATATTATATCATCACATTGGCAAATATGAAAGAGCTAAATACCACCATAACCACTCTACTAATTATCTTTATATCATTAAAGCTGATTGACTTTAATAATCTTGGCCTATTGGATATTATTATTTTTATCCTACTTGCTGCCTATATTATTGTCACGCTGCTTGCATGGAGGAATCGTAAATGAGATTAAAGCAAATCCGGAACAGCAAACAATTTACATTAAAACTTTTGTCTGAAAAAAGTGGTGTTCCTCAGCGTACCATTGAAGACATTGAGCGACTTGGTAACTGTAAAGTAGACACTGCTATCAAACTCGCCGATGCTCTCGGTGTAACACTGGATGAGTTATGCAGGGATTAGGCAGCTTATAGCTGCCTTTTCTTTTTAAACGGGGGACCTATTCATCTTTATTAGCATCTGCTTTGGGCATAAGAAAAGCACCCCGAAGGATGCTGCTTATTAATGAAATATATTCTCTATTATTGGCTGCAATTTGTTATACAAAGTATGTATATTACCTATGATTAACTTTCCAGTAGCTATTGCAGCTGGTATTTTATCTGCAAACTGTGTAATTCTTTCTACAGCAGAAGTTAACCTTATTTTTTTAGGTTGATCGCTTTTTATCTGTTCTTGAATTGTATCCAGATCATCTATTACTATTGCTTTTTCCTTTTCTAAATCATTTAATTGTTCCTGGCTAAGTAACTTCTTTAAATCTTCAATAACACTATTTATATCTTTTATATCTTCACCCGATATAATTATTTTCGATGTAATGTTTCCTCCTGCTATATTTATCGAAGCCGTATTTTTATTCCCGTTAATGGTTTGATTATAGCTACTGTTTTCCATAGACATATCCCCCGTTATAAAAAAATAATTGATATTATAATTCTTAAATTGATGTAACGATATCATGTCTGTTACTTTTAAATTTTTACTGTATTCATTATTTGTTTCTTTTATGGTCGCAACGCTAACCTTATTTTTCAGTTTTTTTTTAAAAAGTCTTTATATTCCTCTGTAATGTAGTATATAGGATAAATATTACTATATGAAATCTCAATATCTTCTCCACAAATGTCACAAAATAAATTTTTATTTAAGTATTCCACATAATTATCTACTGTTTCTATTGTGTGCAATTCATCACATCTAATTTCATATTTTAACTCAATGCAACCTTCTTTAACTAATTTGGGCAATTCAATAACTACTAACTCCAAAGGAATTCCTAACTTTCTGCTTACTGTCTGTGGGTAAAAGGATTTAATTCGTTCTTTTCGTGCCATTGATTCAACATAGTCTTTTATTTGACACAAATTAACATTAAGCATAATTAAACACTCCTATTTACAATATTTTATTTCTTAGGTAATCTATTACATCTTCAGTTACAGACGATCTAAATCGAATATTATTACTTTTAAGCCCAACTTGCATAGTATAAGAAGTACCTTCAGCACTTGTCGAAAAACTAATAAAACTTGTATTTTCAATTATATAATCTTTAAGAACAGCATAAAAAGATTGATCACTCATATCTTTTACACATCCACGTTTTATTCCCATACCTACATTATCTAATCCGGCTAAAAGTATCGAAATAATAGATAAATCTTCTGTATCATAGTCCATATCTTCCAATGTTTTTACAAGTTTATTTGCGTCTTTATCCTGTAAATATTCATCTATACTTTTAATTATTTTTGCCACTGCATCTCTATCCCTGTCAGTTAATTCAACTATATCACTTGGCATCGCTTTATAATTCAAATAAAAACCATTAAACAAAGCGTTTTTAAATTCATTAATATCATCAGAATAATTTTTAAGTAATTTCACTTCTTCTAATCTGACAAATTCTAATTGCTTATATAATATTCCAATGACTTTGCTAATTTTCACTTCCGGGCAACGAATTTCCACCCAGCAATTATCAACATCAAGAATAACAACTACGCTTTTTACTTTAATTCCTCTTGTAGATCTAATACCATCAGAAGAATAAAAATACCCGTCTCGTAAAAGGATTTTTAAAGTATATACATTATTATGATTTATAATACAGTTAATTGAATCATAAATATCTGCTCTTTCCATGATGTTTTGGTTATATCCAATTTCTGTATCTCTAAGTTTTTCTTTTAATGCATCAATAATAAATTCGTCATTATAGTCATATTTGAACCATTTAACAGTTGTTTGACCTGCTAAGACTTTATTAGTAATAATATTATTAACTTCATTATTACCTTCTAACATTCCAATATTTCCAAACAAATACGCTTCTGTTTCAGAATTATTTGGTAACGTTATATCTAAAAGCCTCACTATCTCAGCAACTTCAATTTTTGTTAGATTCATAAAATCTGCTTGAGTATAAATATTTTTATCCATAGTATTTCCCCAATCAATCATTTGCATACTGCCATTATATTACACCTATTAACTAGATTTGTAAACACATTTACCATATTTTACTTAGTTTTTGTAATTTCCAAAAGGCACCCAGCCGAAGCCAAATGCCTTTATCAATAGGAGAACCCTCAGGGGGAGTGAGGGGAAATCGGCTGCCGGCTATAACACCAGACAGCCGAGGAGGAAGTTTTCTTGCAACCTTCCACCATAATAATACCACAGGGTAAAATAACGTGTAAATTCCGTTTTTATTCCATACTTATTTCATATCATTTCAATACCGTCAACC
>JAEXNR010000008.1 GCA_023439505.1 Bacillota bacterium | reverse complement strand
CTTCTGTTATTGGTTTGCTTCCATTTATAAATACGCCTCCATCATTTATAGCTAACGCATATCCAGACGGTCCCATCTGTATGGATGTCCCGTCCACATAAATATATCCGGTCTGAGAATAATATCCTACCTGAAATGATAGGCCTCCCGTAACATTCTGGAAGAATCCAGCATCATCAATAGCTGTCCATACACTACCATTAACTGTCCGGTTAAAAGTACTTCCGGTTATTGCAGATCCATTAATAGTAATACCATAAATACTTCCTCCGTTGATCCTATCTCCGCTGAAGGTTCCGGCCGTAATATTTTCCGCATTAAGGTTAACTACATTTACTAGACCGGCATCTATCGTTCCGGTTTTAATATTAGAGCCATTGATGATTGTCTCTCCGGCTGTAGCCAGATCCGTAAACTTGGTATACCCAGTCAGATTGATCTTGTCCGCTGATATCTGCACGGATCCAGGAGAAAGATTAATAGCAGCTATCACTCCGGCAGCATCCACCTTAAGTTCGATTTGTCCGGCCAGTACGTTTATCTCTCCAGTCAGCTGCTCATCCAGATCAGATACAGCAGATGAGATATTCTGATCCGTAATCTCAAATCGTGCCTCAGTTGATTCGGCCAAATCGGATACCGTAACGCTGACAGATTCAACGGATTTCTTTATTACGGCCATTTTGCCCTGTAGCTGAATGATCTGATTATTTGTACTGAAATCCTGCTTGACTTCTTCAGTACCGGCAGCGGAATATTCGTCTATCAGAGCCTGAATGCCTTTCAGTTTGCGTCTGAATACATAGCTTACTAAATAATCATTGATCATCTCATAAGCAATTGGATCTCCTAACTCAATATAAGGTAAACCTGAATTTACAGATGTAAATTCACGATATGGAACATCCCTGATATTGTTGAATATGTTGTTCGCAATTATCTGAATCTCCTCAGCTGATTTTCCAAACAGCAGAAAGTTTCCTTCGATGATATAGGCATTGTCACCATCACCTACAGTTACTCCGACGTCGCCCTCTTCTCTTCTGATCAGTAATTTATCAATTCCGTTTACTACGTAGTCTTCGAATTTAACCGAACGGTACCGCGGAGCATCTACTATCTCCATTCCGTATTCAGAGAACAGATCATCCGAAGGATACAACGTTTCGGATGGGTATAAGCCGTAGTTCGTGCTTAAGACAATATGTTTAAATTTCCCCGTACGGGAAATATGCCCGAATGACCCACTGGCTTCCTCTATGCGGAATAGTACATCCCTGCCTTTCAATGTAATCGGATCAATAGTCTTTTCCACTATCATACCGTCATTTTGTAGACTCTTTGGATCTTCTTCGAAACCCAAATAAGTCAATAAACTGGATCTGAAAGAGGACAATGCCACAGGAAACGCAAGACTGTTGTACCAAGAAGCCACATCGATATCAGACTTCGGCATTATGTCATAGGCTGTAATCTCCTTGAATCGTCGGTTATCCTGCTTGACGCAGGAATATACCGTATAGGTCCCCAGCGGCATAGTATAGCCGCCTACCAACTGCGTAATTATACATACCTGCCCTTTTAAATTTTCATCTACATCAGCAACCGTAAATACAACCTGAGCTGCCTCACAGGATCCGATAATAAGTGTTTCATCGTCTGAGCATAAGGCTTCTGATAATTCAAAGCTTTCGGACACAAGCCTATCATTATTGATAGTTAAATTCAGCGCTGGGAAATATATAGCTAAAGATTTGTATACATTCTCCTGCTTATATAATTTATTTAACTCTTCCGGAATATAAAGCATATTATTCCTCCTAATATTCTATAAAGGTAATGCTGATTGAATTATAGATGATCATCGCGTTATCAGCATCATAGATCGGGAATTCTACATCTGGGACATAAAACGATCCCGTGTCATATGCATCGATATCATCTGCCCAATATTCAACGGTCATTCTAACTCTTCCGGTCTTGCTCATCGGTATAATCGATTTGATCTCAGTTTTTTCAGATGCGATAAGTATTCCGGTATCGAACCATATCTTACTTCTGGTATGTGGAAGCACATTCCTGTGTAACTCGCCATCTCCATCTGTATAACTATCCAGATCAGTAAGCTGGTGAGGAGTGGATTTATAGCTATCCATCAGTATATATTTATTCGGGAATATAACTCCATTTACTTTTAATAAATAACCTGCGTATGCCAATTAATCACGCTCCTCCTCTTATTCAAACGCTGGTTTTCCTGTATTTACTTTAAAAGCCCTGGCTCTTCTTCTTACAATGCGGAATATCCCTTCTTCGTTTGGTTCAATTACCATCTGGTTTTCTCGCCATACTCTGGACATTACCCGATACAAAACTTCTTCAGTTAGTCCGTTTTTAGTGGCCGCATCAAGCATAGCCTGGAATTTACTTTCAGGCGATACAATTTCACCTTCACGCCTGTTATCACCAATCATGGCAAGTCTCGGTTGATTTGCCCCAACATAACCACCATTTGCAAGCGGAGGAATCTTTGGAATGCCCAACGGGTTTTCACCCCATAAGTTGCCAAACGGTTTGATTCCTAAGACACTGACACTTCTGATTGAGTTTAGCATGGAATTAATTTTATCAAACGGAACAGATATAATCCTATTAATTCCGCTGATCAGACCATTGACCACGGTTTTAAATGTATCTGCTATACCATCCTTAATTCCATCGAAAATTTTACCTCCGGTAGAAAATACGTTTTTGACATTCGTCCATGCCTCTGTGAACTTATCCTTAAACCACTTTGGAATAGTACTGAATATACTGGTGATCTCGTTATATTTTGTCTGAAACCAGTTTTTTACGCCGCTGAAGGCTGACTTTACATTAATCCAGGCTTCATCAAATTTTCCTTTAAACCAGGAAGGCGCACTTAGGAACTCGTTTTTAATACCGGACCATATTCCACTTGCCCAGGTATTAAACTTTTCCTTCGTTTTACTTCCCCAGGAGGTTATTGATGCCCACCATTCACTAAATGTATCTGTGAACCCTACGATCAATCCTTGCAGGATATACTTACCATAAGGCTTCATTTTTTCTGCAGGTGAATGTATACCAAATAAATCACAGAGATGCTTATGTATACTGGAAAGTAGATCTGCAATCGGTTCCGCGATAATATCGATGATAGCTCGGAATCCACTTATTATGCCGAGTAAAATGTTCTTGCCTATATCGTACCAGGCATCTCCACCGCCGTCGAACGCATCCTTAAATCGTGCAATCATATCCTTGACCATACTAAACAGATGATCGTAGTTGAATATTTCCTTAAATGCACCTTCTACTGCACCCCAAAATCCTTCCCAGAGACCTCTAGCCCATGAAGGAAGATCGTTGTACAATTCATCCAGCCAGTCATCCAGACCAAGCAAGTCAAATAGTGCTGGTAGCATAACGGGATTGAGATAAGCAAGATCTGATAATCCCATAATGAAACTCCGTAGGCCCATTCCTAGGCTTATTAGCATTCCGGGGAGCTTACTGGATATCTTTATCGCAGCGATACTGGCACCCAAAACCCCGAATCCGTATCCAACATCCTCCATCTGTTTCGGATCAACGTTTTCAAGGACCCGCGAAAGGCCATCAATAGCATCCGCCAGTAAATCAACAGTGATTGCCAAGACAGGCTTTAAAACACCTGATAAATCCGATACAAAATTAAGGAAGCCCTGCCCGATGGCAATAGCAAGGGGAGCAATAGCTTTGTTGAATCTTGAGATAGATCCACTTAATTTGGGCCAGTTAACATCACTCAATAAATTTGTTAATGCATCCAAAAGCCGAGGTAAGCCTTTGCCAATCGTCCATTCTCCGATTGGAACTAATAAGTCATTATAAAAACTTTTTATATTATCGAATACAAACCCGCCTATAGGCTTTAGGGCGTCTTTCAATCTTTCAAGAGCATCTAATGTTGGCTTAATACTTTCCGAAACACTGGGAAACATGGGTGACGAATTCGGAGCTGTATTTGATGGCTGATCTGTACCTATACCTCCACTACCAGCCCCCGAACTAGCCGTTGTATTTTCTGATACCTGATTAAGTTCGTCGAAAGGAGCAATTGCCTTTTTCGCCTGCTTTGCCGCATCAGTAGCAGCGTCACCCATACCGAGAATGTTCTCTGTAGCTCCAAGTGCATTCACAGATATATTCCCGACAGATGTTTCAACCGATTTACCCGTAATCATCTCTGTAAAGGTCCTAAACGCCTCAGCTGCGCCCTGCAAGTGTGCTATCAGACTATTCAGTCCTTGAATAAGCGGTGTGAATAAATTAATAAAGCCTTGCCCTAATGTAGCTTTTAAACTATCAAAACGCAGACTTAATATCCTTACTTGATTTGCCCAAGTATCGGATGTCTTCGCAAAATCCCCTTGGGCGGCAGACAATGCAGACGTAACATATTGATACCGTAGCATTGTCTTAGTCTGCTCATCCATTGCTGATGTTGTTCGTCCAAAACCGTTGTTCATAGCATACTGATCAAGGTTGGTCTGTGTCATAAGAACACCAAGATCCTTCAACGTTTCTGTTTCACCTGTCCATATCGATTTTAGCTTTGTATATGCTTCATCTGAGTTCATGTTGTAAAACGATGCCACATCACCCGCCAGACCTGTAACATTTTCCGCCATGGACATAGCTTGCATCTCGGAAAAGCCCATAGCTTTTGACATGGCTCCAAGCGTTCCGGTATACTTTTTAGCGACCGTCTCTGATAGACCAAATTTCTCCATGGCATTCTTAGCAAAATTATTAATCTGGTTATTCAAAGAAGGGAATACAGTATCAACGACATTCTGTACCTCAGTAAGATCACTGCCAAGCTCCAGGCATGACTTTGTAAAACTTTTAACTGCAGCAACTCCAAGAGTTATTCCAATGGCTTTCCCCATCCCGCTAAAAGCCTTTGCGACACCTTTTTCAGCACCTCCAGCAATTCCGCTAAGCTGTCGGTTAAAACTGGTTTTATTTATGTCAAGCCCGAGATCTATTGTTCCTACATTTACTCCCATATGTATCGGCCTCCTTCCTTTATAGATTTTATATCATTAACTGAAAGTCGTCTTACACCATGCCTGGAAGTCTGCCATGTAGGTCTTGTATGCCTCAGGATTCTCCCTGAGCTTCCTATTCTTGTTTTTTATCCACTCGTTTCGAATCCTTTTTTGATCTTGGGTAAATTTCTTAATTACCTCCTGATCTTTTTCTGATCTGATTGATACGATCTGTCCAAGCGGAGTATCTGGCATAATACCACTCAACAACGAACAAAACTCCGACCAGGACATATCATCTGCCTGCCGGAGCCTTATACCATATTGCTTAAGAAAACTGGCTTCTATTAGGTCCCAGTCCTCATATAAATCATAGTAATAATCATTATTTTTGAAATCGTTGTTCCTCTGCCTGTGCCTCCTCAAAGGTCTTGCCGGTTGCAGCTGCCATAACTGCCTGGTACACAATCTTATATTCGGGCAATGGCAGATCCAGTTCATTGATTGCATCTGCCGACTTTTTGGATGTAAGCATTGTGAGTACCTTATCCATAAAGGACATTTCATCGTATTCATCATCGTTTTCTTTTGCGGCCTTTTCCTGTTCCTTAATCAATAGCTGCATGCTCATAATTGTACTGTGACGGTTATTTACTGTTACAACAATATCATCTGTAATTTTTACTACAGGCAGCTGATTGGTTATTCTGCCGGATATATCAATAATGTTTGACATTTTATTTTCTCCTTTCAAAAACACAGGAGCGGATCACTTGAGACCCACTCCTTCCTTGTTATACCGGTGTATATGTAGGTTTTCCGTCTGACATCGCATCCCATTCGAGTGCATCGACAGCGTTAGCATCTCCACCCATGGTTTTAACATTAATAACGCATGGCATGACGAGAGCATCGCCGTTCGGAAAATTAATATAAAAGATACTGTTACAATCCTGTCCCTTCTTCCATGCCAGCCCAGCAACGTAATCACACCCTGGATCACCATAATTTCTCTTTCCCCCAAGGGAAATTGTCAGGGATTTTGATGTCATTAATCTCCTGATCCATCCACCCTGGTCCATTGCATTCCACTCTTCCACATTGCCATCTATGGCAATGGACAGGCTTTCCGCGTCCTTTACAACGGTACTTATGGATCCTGTTCTTCCGCTCATATTTACTCCGAACGTAATCTCGTTTACCGGAGCAACGCCGTCGGATATAGTTCCTGCTGTGACTTCCTGTACGAAATATGCTACCCCATCGATCAATCCAGTAATACTTGTACCGGACAATGCCGATAAAGAAGCATAGGCCACACTTGCCCCAGGAGTACCAAGGGTACCGCCTGCCAGCACCGGAAACACAAAGCCACCAGTGGTTACCTTATATCTCTTCCCTGACGTCAGCCCGGTAATACTCGTGGTACCAGCAGTACCTTTTGAACCATTTACCAAAATTAAAGCCAATTCGTATCATCCTCTCTTATATATAATGTTAATATCAATTACGTACTCATAGATATCCATGTCATTGGTCCCTACGGGCACAGGTTCATCATTAAGCATATGGAAAAAGCACTCTGTACCTCTTATCACGGTACGAGTGCCTTTAAAGATGTTATATATGCTCTTTGCTTTTATTTCTGCAATATCACAATTTTTCGACCATTGTACCAAAATACTGATACCCTTTGTGGCGGTTGAGGTGTTAATCAATCCTCCGACCGCTATCTTATCAGCAGAACTGGCACGACCATACACGCAGATTGATTTTTCTTTTGATTGATCCGTCTTTCCTATGTAAGCATTCGTTATTTCAGTAATTTGAGGCTTTAACCAGTCCCTTATTTCTTTTAGAGTCATCGCATCACACTCCAGTCAGTCTTTTGTATATCGTCCGAAAGGCATTTAAAGGGAAGGCTTTATACTTTCCATTGATCCAGTCATCATACCATCTGCCTTTCGCATACGGATTCTTATCTTTATTAAAGTTGTATTCCGGATGGAAATAAAGACGTCTCGAATAAGGTGTATCTGTTGGAATTGTCACTATCCCATGCCTTGACATAGACGTATCAATCATTGTAGATTCATTTTGCATGGTTCCTAAGTCAAAGGGCATTACATTCTTGGCAATAACATCAGTTTTTACTGCCTCAGCAGTCATCTCCAATGCCGTGATCTGTGCAGCGGATATCTGCTTTAATGCGGTTTTGTTCATCCTAACTTTAATATTCATTACATTAACTCCATGATTGTAGCATATACAGATCCATCAGGATTCAGGGGTCTTACACACCGATATATTTTATATTTTCTTTCCATACCTCTCTGTGCTATACCGGTGCTTATCTCGGAAAGATCAGGAAACAGATCTCCCAATGCCACTAATGTTCCTTCTAATCGGATAATCTGCTTTTCTGTGTTCATAATCTGGTGTGACTTCCCGGAGTAAAAACACTTTTCAGTATTTGTCGCTTCATAAACCGGCTCCCCGTCCTCACTAATACTTCCTTCCCCTATGGATATCGTCCACTCTTGATTAAACAGCTTTTTCGGCAGCTTAGGTAATTTATTCGGTATCATAGTCACACCGTCCTATTCATTAGTCCAGTAGGTTTTAATAGTGAATACGCAGCCGGGCTAACCCCTAAAGGCACGGACACATTATTACCGAGGCTCATACTTAAACCGGATACGCTGAAGCCACTTAACAGGGATGGATCCGTTCCGTAATCGTCATAATACTGTGCCTGAAGAAGTGTAGCCTGCCCGACCTTACTTTGTTGGAAAGGTGTTAAATTTACAAAGCCTATTTTCACTATTCGGTTAAAGGTGAGCTCATCAATCTTGCTACTAGCAAGTTCCAAGAGCTCATCATCCAATGTACCACTAGTAGCATATGCCATCGGTTAAGCCTCCTTCTTCTCTGCTTCCTTAATCTTCTTAAGTATACCGTTAACTGAAGTAGCAGCACCAATGTCAATCCCATGTTCCTCTGCATATTCCCTCAGCTGATCAATGTCCATACCGGTTAACTCTCCTGGATCCTGATCAGCTTTATCGTCTTCAGTTTTTTCTACTGAATAACCGCTGCGCTCAAACCATTTAATCAGCTCCGGATTATCAGTCTCCCCTATACCGTTTACAAATGACACGCTGGCAGAGATACCTGTATACTGATTATTGGGAGCAATTATCTTCGACATAATATTCCTCCTTACTGCACCTTAATTTTTCTCATAACGCCAGCGGCCTTAGTTGCTTTAAGAGCTACCGCTGCTACCATTTCGACTTCACCCTTTTTAACTGCTCCGGCAGTGGTAAAGTCGGGTAACCATGTTTTTACCGGAGGCTGTCCAACCATAGATACTCCATGAAAACCATCAAGTCCAAAGCGAACAGCATAAAGAGACGTCAGGCCTGCATCGTCGCCGGTCAAAATAGGCACAACGGGATTGTTGCTTCCTGGCTTTGCTCCAAGATCAATCAACGGAACAGGTCCGTACGATTCAATCTGCTGACCAAAATCATTTTTAGAAGTCATGTACATTCCGGCACGCCTCGCACATGCTCTTATTTTTGCAATTAGCTTCAGATTCCCCGCGATAAAAGAGGGCTGTCCGTCGAGTCCCATAAGGAATTCATCCAGTATATCAAGGAATACTTTGTAATTGGTGTCTACGGCTGCAGATGTAGACAGGTCAATTGTAGCACTGGGATTATATTCTGTGCTGGATCCAGTCAATGCCTTCTCTAAACCGTCAAAGGCGTTCTCATCTGTAGCACTGTCACCATTAATCACAGTATCATTAAATAATGCCTGTGCTGCCTTAATTTTTTGCTGGGTCTGCAATGTGACTTCAGATATAATACCGCCCATATTTGCAATGATACGATCGACTTCATAACTTCCACCGAACACCTTAAGATCACAGGAGTGTCTTTGTTTAGATACTGACTGCGGAGAATATTCACTGTTTACAGCCCTGAATGCAGCTGTAGGTTGTGTAAGTAGTCTAGTATAGGAATATGTCAGTGTTGCACCGCCTCCCGTAGGGGAAACAGCATCGTCAAAAGTAAGGTTATCCAGAATGTAATTTGATTTTCTGAACTCGTCAATAACGCCCATCTGAAGAGCGTCCTGCACATTTTTCTGTGCCTCTGCTAAAGTAATTGGCATAAAAATTCATCCTTTCTTATTTTGTTTGAGCCTGTATAGCTGCTGCAACTGCGTCATTTAGGCTCAGTGTTGAATTGTTGCTGGCCCCAGAAGCAGGAGGATTTCCTCCGATTTGAAAGCCAGGTCTTGCAGGAGGGGTAACATCCTTGAAGAGGAATTTCTTACTCTCCTGTAAGGTCTTAAGTTGTTCATCAATACCAGTAACTTTTCCATCATCGCCAAGAATTAATTTAGTTTTATCAAACAATCCTGCAGCCAAATCCTCATCATGCACTTTACCGGTAACCACCAGCTTAATCGCATTATTAAGTTTTAATTCCCTTAACTCGCTTTGATGTGTTTCATCCTTGGTCTTCTGGTCCTTTTGCAGTTCTTCAATCTGCTTTTTCATAGCCTCGGCATCACCACTTGACTTCTTAAGGTCTTCAAGAGCTTTATTGTTATTATCAACAGTACCCTTAAGAGTTTTATTCTCCTCGGAAACCTCATCAAACCTATGCTTTGGGACATAAGTTTTCAACTCATTTCCAGATGCCTCAGCTGCTTTTGTTGCCTGCTCCTCGGTTAATCCTAAAGCAATAAAATCTTCTTTCTTCATAAATTTTCTCTCCTTCGCTTCGTTATCCCGGTCTCGTCCGGTGGATTGATTGTATAATAAAAGCACCCCTGAAGGATGCTAATATCATTTATTTGATTTATCCTCAATCATGGTGATTGATTTTCCCGGCGCCAAGTATATTGAACACTCTGAATCATTTTCATCTAAATAATGAAAATTACTGTAATCATATCCCCGTGAAACAGAAGTAATTTTGTTATACTCTTTACCGTCATATTTTACTTTTAGACCATTGATGGGCTTAGGTCTGTATTTATCTACTGGCATGGCACGCTCCTTTCGGACATAAAAATACCACCTACCGTTATGATAGATGGTGTTATATAACTGATATTAATTTATTTACTTCTTCCTCTGTGATCTCATTATACGATTCATAAACCGGGCTATCTGGGAAGAAGTACTGAGACATTATTCCGGATCTTACCCATCCTCGTTCCTTATCATATTTGTAACTTTTTCCACCCTCAGAACGGACAATAGTACCTCTATGATCAAGATCGCTTAAAACATAATATTTCATTTGTTCTTCACCCTTTCAATATTTTTAGGAAAAGTCAGCTTACTTGATAACTCAATCATTTTATCCTCAATTTCAAGATATTCATCAGATTCATCATCCACTATTTTTCTTTGTTGTTCGTAAAGTTTATGCAGTTCTCCATTTTTTAGATCGAAACTTTCTTTTGTATGGTATTGCATCTCAAATATCTGACCATTGGGGCATTTAATGGATGTATTGATCCCATTATACGAACTGCCGGGCTCCCAAGTATTTTTTATCCTAATTGTATTATATCCGTCATTCTCAAACATATCAATAGCATGAAGGGTTTTATCCACTAAATTATTAGTATCTGACCCTAAGGTATAACGGATTATGTCTTTTACTTCATACTCATTTCCATCCGAGTTATAGTTTTTCTCAATTTTTTCAAGAAATGATTCTTTCGACTTGATGCGGTATTCTAAGCCCAAACTATCCATACCAGCAGTTTTAGCAACCTTCTTAACATGCTCGGTGATCTCCGGCTCGTTTGCAATTGCTTTATTATAATAACTCATTCCTTTGACTTGAGCCTTGAGTATCCCATATTCATTATTAGCGGCATACTTCTTACTCTGGAAGCTATCAAAAGAATTAGGAAAATAATCATCGCCAAGAATTCCTTTATATCTGTCATATTGTTTATGATCAGTAAGGAGGTTGCTTTGTTTCTTTATGTCCATCCCCTCCCCAGCATAAAAGCTCCGACCTTTCTCCTGCCAGTCCTTTAATTTTGATTCATACTTAACAATATTTTGCTGATCCAAACTCCCTTCTTTTAACCGCTTATACTTTTGAATATTACGATTTATCTCTGCTTCCTTTTGGGCTTTTTCATATGCTTTTCCCACTTCACTTTTCTTCATTGGTTCCGGCTTTTCATTAACACCTTCAAAAAAGGTACTCATCGTATGCCTGCAATTTGGATGGAAAAGGCCTCCTTCAATTGCCTGGCTCAGGAGCGGATAATCTCCGTCATCGGCCTTACCACCAGAGTAAACATCATCTATGTATACTTTTCCCTGCCATGGCAGACAGGTTGGTGAAGATTGCATATATTGACTGACTAATACAAGGCTTAATCCCCATTCCTTTCGACGTTCCCCTTCACCCATCAGGAATACTCTCTTATTACCAGTCCTGACGGCCATCCTGGCATATGATGCTATGTTAACATTACGTCCATTGGCGTATGTAATACAATTAATACCGGCTGTAAGAAAATCCTTCGTTGCCATATCAATAGCCTTATCAATTGTAACTGCGCCTGATCCAAGATAAACCTCGGTTTTAAAGATTGTCTTGCGGTATACATCGTCCATCTGCCTGAGAGCAGCGTGCGGCGCTTCCTTAAGATCCTTATCAATCGCATGAATCAATCTTTTGAGCTTATCATTGTCTCCCTGGAAGAAGTCGTTGTTGGGGGATCGCTTTACCAGACTATATCCCTTTTCGATTACCTTGGATACTTCCTTATCAACCTTTCGACCACCTTCGAGAAACTGATTTTTCAGATCCTGTTTAATAACTTTGCTAAGCTGCTGAGAATAACCGTCCATAATTTCTTTATTTTGATTACGAAACCTACGTATTTCCCGGATTTTTTTAGCCTGCCATTGATCCCAATTGAAACCTTCATCTTCTTCCCACTTAAGATGCCTTCCAAGATTACGCTTCATGGATTTAATCAGCTCAATTTCAATCTCCTGAAAGATTTTGCCGACATCATAATCATTCATCAGAATCACCATCCGGATCATCTGCATTGATCAGAGGTTCCTCTGTGCTCATACTGTTTTCAGCTTTTATTCGAGCAACCTCTTCAGCCTTCTCCTTATCTGTCATTGTATCGCCATACATTTCATCAACACATTTTTCAGTGCTCATAACACCATATGACTTAGCTTTCCCCACAGTCTCAACCACTATGTCAAAGCCAGGAGCTGCATATTCACCAAACTTGGCAGAAGCCTTATATTCACCAGGAGACCTGAGTTGCATGGTATCATACGTTCTCATCGTGGCTACCGCAACCTGCGGAATTGTCTTGTTCATAGCATTAACAATCTGACCCCTGGTATAAAGAGTAACCTTTTCCTTTTCTCGCTGACTCTCTGAATTATCTGTCTTTTTAAGATCAATGCCCAATGTAGCAGGACTGATAATTCCCTGCAGCACAATATCAAGCCATCCTGCATATGATCCGACATAGGCTTCGTATGAAATTGTAGGCTGCGATACATCAATTTGGTTTTTCTTGTCCTCTGCAAGTGAGGATCCGATCTTTACAAACTGATTATCAAAAGGATTGGGATCAAGAAGAGCCCCGTTTTCCGGATTTCTCGGAATCAAATCTTCGGGAATATATCTCTTCACCCTTCCAGATCTGACCGCATCCAGCCATTGACTGATAACCTCATCGAGTGCATCGATATCATCCGTTTTACTATCAAAGAGTGCCTTTCCTCTGCCCTTCCATTTGCTTGATGAAAATATCCTAAGCGGTACAGCCATAATAAAATCACCGGGGAATGTTACATCAACAAGAGCCGCTGTTTCATCTAACGTACTCAGCGCAACCTCTTTCCCGTCTTCAGAGAACAATTTATATCTCACATATCCTTTCCCGTAAGTCTCCTGAAGCCGGTAGTCCTTACTTTCCCTTGTATAAGTGGTATAGAATAATATTTCCTGTACTCTTCCCCTCCTATTAACGAAGTCTACGCTGTCAGCCTCATAAAATTCTATGATCGGGTACTGACTTACTTCATCCACCGAGATCTTGAATGCTCCATCTCCGGAGGCAAGAGCACCCTGTATTCCCTGGCTTAAAACCTCTTCGAAATCATTTTCCTCCGCTATCGTCTTCCAAATATCCTTAATTGGAGTTAATTCGCCTTCTTCCCCGAAGCCGATATCATCCAGATCAGCGACGACAATATCCTTTAATCGATCAATTACGATCTGTACAATACCACTGTGTATTTTTCTGACACGGTCTTGCGGAACGGATGCCCAGAATCTTGCTTTGGAAACATCATCAATGGCAGCCTGTTTGAGGAACTGTTCAATCTCTGACGGATCTCCCCTGTACCATATCTGATTTTTTAGCACGTTAGCCTGAAAACTAAGTGGCTCCTTAATTGTAATCTTTTTATCCACAGCAGGTGTTATTTTAAGTAGTTTTATTAACATATTACGGATCCATCCCATTAACTACTTACCTCCTCGACGAAAGGCATAGTACTTAGGCAGATAGGTGGATGAGTATTTCCATATAGCGAAAAATATATCCTGCCTGTTCGGATTACTTCCTGCATTTCCTCTTTGGATAGCTCGAAGCAACTCTGCATAGCCGGGATTCCATCATCTGTCACATACTTGGTAACTGGCAGATCCATGACATCCGGAGCATTTCCCCTCATTATACAATTAGTGGTTTCGGTTTTTACTGGTTTCATTCTGCATTCCTCCTATCTTTGTTTTAAATGGTATCCAACCATATTGGGCCGCATTGATCGTATGATCATTTTTATCTTCAGGTTCATATTTGTCATCCTTCCAGCTGTATACTTCGTGCTCCTGGATATGATGCACACAATGATCAAGGACAAAATAATTGACCATACCATTGCAGTTAATCCAACCAAGCTGCAAATGGATACGGTCTATGATAGTAATCTTTTTATACGCATTCAGGAAGTTATATAAGCAAGGATGAGTTCGTTTATACTTGAGACATTCGGTAATCGTTGCCTGATCTGCATTATCAATGAATACGTCCCTGGCAAATCCCCATTCCTTTCGATTGCGTTCCAGGAATGCTATAAGCCGTGGCACAATGTCAGAAGGGGCAAGTGGTATCTGAAGATCCCGGTTATTATATACCTCTTCGTCCAGCACAATACATTTTCCACACTTAGTTATTCCCTCGAATATGAAGGCAAATGTGTCAGGGCTCTCCTGGCTGTATGATGTATCAACACCAACTGTAAAGTGTTCAAACTTAAGTGGTTTATTAGGATCATTCATCCACTTATGCAGCTGCTCTTTGCTTATTACATTCTTTTCTCTTGTGAAGTTTGGGAAGATCAGACCGGTAGCACGGCCTCTTAATCCCTGGATCTTATTCTTCCATAGCTTAGTTCCTTTTGGAACAGTCAAAATAATTTGGTCGATCTTTTCCTTGCTTAACCCCCAATTATGCTTAAAAGAAAAGAACCAATGGACCCAACCGGGTTTTGGTTCTTCTGTAAGCATATTATTAATTTCTTCCGGAGCATCAGCTTTGTACTCTGGTAATGGTCGGCTGCAGTTGATGTATTCTTTATACACTGGAAGACTTGGATCATCTGGGTTGAGCGTTCCCATAGTATAGTCAGCACGCATCATTGCCTCTCTAGCGAAGTCAATGTCAGCTGTATTTATTTCATCTATGTATAAGCATCCATATTGTCCGCCAAGTGCTTTCTGCCACTTCTTTTTATCCCCGTAGCCCATGACATAGACTATTTTATCACCGTTACTGGTATGGTATAAAACATGTGGGATTTTCTCATCTTTTGTACCGTTACCATTGTATTCTGTAAGGATTCCAAAGTCATCTATAATGCCCAAATTTTTATTAATGATGTTCTTTTCAGCGGTACCGGTATCCTTGGCTGCTATGATGTGGTATTTCTTTTTACTTTCCGCAACCAGAAGCATAAATTTGAATATCCCGACTGTGGTCTTACCTGCAGCCGTGGTACCTTCAAGGAACTCCACCGGAGCTGAGTGTTTTATAAATGCTTTATATTTATCAGACAGGATCAGCTTCTCTTGACTCAAGGTTAACCACCCCGCATCTGAGCAATCAAACTGTCGAGTTTACTTTTTTCTTCACTTAGTCCAGAAATCTCAATCTTATCCTTAAACATTCCCAGGTGCCGCCCCAGAAGCTCCAACGCACGAACCTTGTCGCAGGTTGCCACCTCTATCCCATTCTTGCCCATCTTTATACCGGCAATCGCCTTCTTCTTATCGTCCGGCAGCTGATCGGTAGGAGTGATCTTGACAGTTTCCCATGTCCTCAACTTACCGGTATCAGGATCCGGAACATAACGTCCCTCAACTATCATGGGCTCATCTACAACCTGAGCGAAGTCAGCTCCATTGGAGAAGGCTATAGCAGCAAGCTCATTTATTACCTTATCCTGAGTGATCTCGGTACGGCGTTCACGGTCCTTCATGCGCTGCTCGATATATTCGGCAACCTTAACATTTCTTAACATTCTTGCGCCAGCTGCAGCTGCGGCTTCATCACTCTTACAATTTTTATAGACCGCCTTATATGCTCTGGTGGCATTAAGGTCGATTAAATATTCGTCTGCAAATAGTTTCTGTTTATCAGTTAATGCCATCAGTATCACCTCTCAGTCGCGTTGTTTTGGGGTATGAAAAAGGAACCCGATTAAGAGTTCCTCTCAAATGGAGTTGTTGTATTTATTTATTCAAAGACCATGGAAGTCTATTGACTTCCTTTGCCACGACCATTATTTTGTCTAATAATATATAAAATAATGATAGTTGCAATAATCAGGTCTATGAAAACCATAGCAACATTCCCTTTCATATTCAATTTTCTTTATTATAGTACTGATTTATATACATTGTC
This sequence comes from Bacillota bacterium, assembly GCA_023439505.1. Taxonomy (GTDB): domain Bacteria; phylum Bacillota; class Clostridia; order Lachnospirales; family Lachnospiraceae; genus Mobilitalea. The sequence goes on along the minus strand of JAEXNR010000008.1, from coordinate 1,401 downwards.
AACAAAAATTTATACCGATATATGATTTATTTGTGCACATTTTATCTTATTGTTATATTTATTATCTATATTGAATTATGGTGCCCAAAACTAATCCAGACGCCAACCTCCGCTCTTGGAAGTCTTGAATTATCTTATAATATTTTCACTAATGATAATTAATTACAATAATGACTCATATTATTCATAAATGCCTTACTTTTAATGGCTGTATCAGCAAAACTGAAATGCTTTATCGTATTTCCATACCTATACTTGTCACGTCTACTAGATATATCCTTGGTAGTGTTCAAGATAATTTTTAATAAGGGATCATAATTATAAATAAAATTCTTAATCATCAGACCTCTCAAATATCTAAGATATTTTTTACTCCACGCTTCTTCTAACTCGCTTATTCTCTTATTTATAATTTCTTTTCTATTCTCTGTTCCTTTTTCCACCTCTGAATTTGCTAACGTTTCAATAAAAATATCTTTATTTTTATTTACAAAACCAACAAATCCAAAAGAATACCAATATATTATTACAAATACAGTTGGAGCCATCCTTATAGATATTCCTTCGTCTAACAATCTAAGACAACACCCTATTATTAATCCAAATATGATTGATAAAATTGCAAATAAAATATAAATATAAATGTTCATAATATCATCTCCATTCAAGCTGTCTGAACTTCTTCTATCTGATTTAATCTTTTATAAACAAAAAAGCCTTCAATTCCCGCCAAAAATGGAAAAGCTAATAATATCCTAGCAAACGCTGAATAACTTAAGCTAAAATTAAAATATGTGAAGTTACTAGGATCATTTTGAATACACACTTTAACAATCTTAGACCCGTTAATTGACACTAGATTAAAACAACCTATTAGTACCATTATTCCAAATATAGCTAATACTATACTTATACCTAATCCGATAAAAGCAACAATTGCTCCAATACGATATTCTTTGTGTTTATTATTCCCATATACTGCCTGTGCATAATCATAGACCATTCCAAATCCAAATATAAATGTTGATATACCAAATGCACCAGTAGATTCAGGTACCATTGATATAATTACAACACTTATTAGAACGTATATAAATCTAATTAATTTCATTTGTATAATACCCTTTACTAGTATTTGTATATGTATTATACCACTTTTTACCATTATTTCAATATATTTAGCAAAATTTCTTAAAAAGGCACCCAGCCGAAGCCAAATGCCTTTATCAATAGGAGAACCCTCAGGGGGAGTGAGGGAAATCGGCTGCCGGTATTAACACCAGACAGCCGAGGAGGAAGTTTTCTTGCAACCTTCCACCATAATAATACCACAGGGTAAAATAACGTGTAAATTCCGTTTTTATTCCATACTTATTTCATATCATTTCAATACCGTCAACC